>PNLP01000019.1 GCA_013823135.1 Planctomycetaceae bacterium | reverse complement strand
CGCATCACACGACATCCCAATCGTTTGCGACTTGCCATTGCAATTCATGCCACACGAAACCGCCAAGCACACCCCGGAAACCAGTGGCACACCCGCGATGGCGTCGACCCATTGTCTTCGGTTTCGTCGCGCGGTACTCTTCAGCACTCACACCGGAGGATTGGCCATGCGATTGCTTGCAGTCGTCGCGTTGTTTGCGTTCACCGTCTCCACGGCTTTCGCCGAAGACAAGCCCGAGGCCAAGGCCAAGGAAGCAGCGATCGCGCTCCTGAAAGCCGTCAAAGCCAAGGATCTCGATGCGATTCTCAAGATGACCGCCGCACCGTTCGTGTACAAGGATGGCGACAAGCCGAAGGTGCTCAAGGACGAGGCCGCTGTGAAGGCGTGGATCAAAGAGAGGCTCGAAGAACTGAAGAACACCGATGCGGTTCCGACCGAACTGGATGGTGTGGTCACGTTCGCCTCCGTGAAAGAAAATATCCAAGACAAGGACGACCAGAAGTTGGTTGAAGACGCCGTCGGGAAAGATGGGTTCGTGGCCCTCACCAAAGCTGACGGCAAACTGGTCATCATCCTCGTGAAGATCAAGGATGGCAAAGCCACGATCGTCGGGATTGGGCAGTAATGGCACATGTCGTGATTGTTGGCGGAGGGCTCTCCGGGTTATCGGTCGCCTTCCGCCTGAAGCAACTCGCCCCGTCGGTATCGGTCACCGTTCTCGAACCACGGGACCGGACGGGTGGGAACATCCGCACCGAAACCCACGACGGTTTTCGCGTCGAGTGTGGTCCCAATGGCTTCCTCGACCGCACACCGTCGGTGCCAAATCTCGTCCGTGATCTCGGTCTCAGTGATCGCCTTATCGCTGCGAGCGAGGGGAGTCGTAAGAATCGCTACCTGTACCTTCGGGGCAGGCTGCGGAAGATGCCTGGCGGTCCGTTCGGATTGCTCACCTCAGGGCTGCTTTCGATCCGCGGAAAATGGCAACTCATCACCGAACCCTGGCGAAAACCACGGGCCGATGCGTCTCAAGACGAGTCGATCGCGGAATTCGTGACCCGCCGTGCCGGGAAGGAAGCGGCGGACATCTTCGCCGATGCGCTTGTCACGGGAATTCATGCGGGCGACCCCACGAAACTCAGCGTCGCGGCTGCGTTCCCTCGACTGCCAGTGATGGAACGAGAAGCAGGGAGCATCATCCGCGGCTTCATGCGTGCGGCGAAGAAACGGAAGCAGGACGCGGCCGCCAGAGGCGAGTCACCACCCGGCCCGATGCGGATGTGGTCGTTCCGCGAGGGACTCCAGGTGTTGGTCGATGGATTGATGTCCAGCGTCGGTAATTGTGTGCGAACTGGCGTGCGTGTGAAATCCGTGCGAAAAGGCGAGTCGGGAGCGTCAGCGACCGGAGTTTCCTGGCAAGTCATCACCGATACCGAAACCCTGACAGCGGACGCGGTCGTGCTGGCGTGCCCGGCTTACGAACAGGCCGCAGTCCTGGGCGACCTCGATCCGAGACTCGCCGACCTCGCGGCCGGCATCGCTTACAACCGAATCGCGGTCGTCGCTCTGGGGTATCGGCAGGCCGATTGCTCGTGGTCGCCCGACGGCTTCGGCTACATCGCGCCGCAGAACACACGTCGCGACGTGCTTGGGGTGCAGTGGTGCTCGGCAATCTTCCCGGATCGTGCACCGCCGGGCTGTATGTTGTGGCGAGCTCTTTGCGGCGGCGTGAATCGTGCCGATGTTGCCGACTGGGATGACGACAGGCTTGCGAAGGCCGTTCACGCCGAGATGAAACTGGCGATGGGTGTGCGTGGCGAACCGGTGTTCCGCAAGATCGTCCGCTGGCCGCGAGCCATCCCGCAATACAACCTCGGCCATCTCGAACGCGTTGCCCAGATCGACGCCGCATCAGCGATGCATCCGGGGCTGTTTCTGACGGGAAATGCCTACCACGGAGTCGCGATGGGGGATTGTGCCGAGCAGGGCGAACTCGTCGCCGCTCGCGTGGCGGCGAGCATGAACAACTCGTCCACCGTCTGAACGCAGGGCTACTTCAGGAGCCTTGCGGCTTTCACGATGTACTGCACGCCGCTGCCGATGGTTGCGATCAACATCGCGTACAGCAGCACCAGTTGCACCGGTTCCAGCACGGCAACGACATCGGCCGCGGACCGTTCTTTCAGCCAGAGAATCAGGTACATGCCAATCAGCACGGCACACTGCAAACCCATCTTCAACTTGCCGAACCAGTCCGCGCCGAACTTCTTGCCGGTGGCCTCAACCATCCCGCGAATGCCCGTCACGAGCAGTTCGCGACTCACGACGACGACGACCATCCAGGGATCAATCCCTGCGAGCGGGACCGTAATCAGGTAGGTGAATGCTCCGCAAACAAGAATCTTGTCGGTCAACGGATCGAGGTTGCGACCGATCAGCGAAAGCGGACCGTATCGCCGTGCCCACCATCCATCAAGCCAGTCCGTGACGCAGGCAACGATGAACACTACCAGAGCGATGAACCACGCCGAGTGAACCGTACAGATGAAGATCACGACCGCGAGCGGGACGCGTGCGAACGACAGGGCGTTCGGCACGTTCAGGATCGGATCGTGTTCACGAGGCGGGGTCGGATTCATGATGGGGTCCGCGCAATGACGGTCCGGGTGGGGCACCCCTCATTGTGCGAATGCCGCAGTGAACGGCACCGGCATTGGTCACTTGATCGGCGGACCAGTCATGTCCGCGTTGAACTCGGTGGTTGCGCCAACCGAAACCGCGAATCCCGATGTGCCTTCCGAGGCATACTTGGCGGGTGTCAGGTATGGCGGGATATCCACAGGTGGGAGAGGTGTTCCAGTGGGAGATTCCTTCGCGGACGGGACCTTCTTTGATGTCGTCGCCAAAGTTGGGAACTTCGGATTGGAGTAGTACACAGCGACCTTGTTCTGGCCTTTTACCACGCCCGTTGCCCGATACGTTCCGTCCTCCGCGATTGGAGCGACGACCTGAACTCCATCTGGACTGACGAAGACGATGTGGCCGTCTGGTTTCTTCAGTGGCGTACCGTTGTAGGTTACCTTCCCTGTGATTTCGCCCTTTCCTGGGGCGCACCCCAAGCTCGGAAGTACCAGGGCTAATACGGCGAGGACAAGTGGGGAACGGCGTATCAAACGACGCATCGGGTTTGATCCTCAGCGAAATGGGCGGGAGACAACCCCCGGGTTTGGGGGCTGTCCAACAAAGTCGCCGCGGTGAGTTCTGGCGTGTATTGGCGGGGCAAACCCGGCGGGTATCCGGAACACCTATCACGGAACGCTGACTGTCTCGTTGCCTGCTCGTGTTTGCAGTGCTGGCAAGATCGCGTCGGCTTCGTATCGCAGGAACTTGGTGGATCCATCGGCTATCAGGAAGACACTGCCATTCGGGTGGTTGCTCCACCAGTGTGCAGCGTCGGCTTGAACCGTCACGTTCCCCTGTCGCAACCCAACGTTTGTGGGTGGGGCACCGAAGTAGGCCGCGCCGCCCGTGTCGCGAGATCCCAGTACGACGTCGGCCGAACCTTGGCCATCCCATCCCGACCCAGCAAACCACCAGCCAAAGGCGAGGTCAGAACTCGGAGGTCGTTCGCCCACGATGATGGTATTACTCGTCCCGTCGGTGATGTCTGCCATCTTGAGGTTCGAGTTCGTGAACAGCACGCCGTCGTAACTCGTCCCGGTTGTCCCACAGTTCCCCAGGTACATGGTCAGGCCTACTGGGCCAAGACCCGGATAGTTGGTCGTGACGAGGACACCGCGCGGGTCCTGCGGACAGGTGAAGACCTTCATGGGAACGCCAACTGCGGGGTTCGTCCACGGGTAATTGCTGACCGTTGTGGCATGGACTTTCGCCTTGTCAGAGACACTCTGTTGTTCAACGAATGGGAGCAACTTGCCCATCCAACTCCAATACCAGTCCCACGTCCCAGTGGTGACAACCCCTGCGGGCAAGCCGCCGTAGGTGTGCTGGTGCGACTGCAACGCGGTCCCCATTTGCCGCATGTTGTTCATGCACTGTGTGCGTGATGCGCCCTCACGAATCTTTTGCACTGCGGGAAGCGTGAGGCCCATCAACAGGGCAATAATGGCGATAACCACGAGCAATTCAATCAGCGTGAACGCACGACGATCAAGACGTGAATGGGTTTGCATAGCGTTCCTCGAACCGGACAAGATGAATGGTGATGCCAAGGAGATTCGCATTCCGATCAAAACGATCAGAGTCCGAAGGGTGTGAAAACACATGCCGGCAGAGCCGACGACCCACGGACGGATTGCACTGCTAGGAAATGGAGAGGGCGATTCAGACAAAGTCTCGAACATGAATCAGAGTTGCTTGTAAACTTCTGACCGTCTGGATTCAAGAAGAAAATAGGTCAAGAATGTCGGTTTTCCACTTCAATGGCTAGCAAATCAGCGCCCGCGTATTCAAATTGAACACGGACTGAAAAATATTGCTGAAGAATGACTGCTAACCACTGCTTGTGGAAGTGACCCTGGCACACATTTCGAGTGGGGGGGGGCGGAAAGCGAGAAATTGTTGGGGCAAACGCGTGATGATTGACGTGACGAAGAAGACGAGCAGGAGTGGAAACCCCTGCTCGTTGAAATGCACTCACTTCTTGTTGCCAAACTCGGAGAGTTCCATCGTCATTTCCATGTCCATCTTGGCGACGGTTGCCTTCATGGTCATTTTGACCATGCCCATCGGCACGTCCTTCGCGGTCCACACCTTGATGTCGGCGTCGATGTCCATCCCGTTGGCCTTGGCCTTCACCTTGTATTCCGTCCAGGTGGCTTCAAATTCTTTCCCTGCGGCCTTGATCTTCTCCTTGCCTTCCTTCCCCTTCTCGACCTTGGCTTCGGCTCCACCTGGGAGACCGCCGCCGACCTTCGTGGGGTCGTAAGGCTTGGTCAGGTCGATCGTTTGCTCCTGGGCAGGGGCTTCCATCCCGTTGACGCTGGCGGTGACCTTGACCTTCGCTTCCTTGTCGGTCTTCGCGATGACGTTTTGCGTCGTGGTGCCATCGATCGCGATCGGGCCGACATTCACCTTCATCTTGTAGGTGGCGAAATCGCCGACCTTCACGTTCTTGTACGGGTTCTCTTCATCGGCCGCACGGACGGCAACCGGGGCGATCGCAACCGCCAGGACGGCGGTGAGCAGACGGACAATCATCTGATCCTCAGGGTTGAAATAGTTCAGGCCGGTCCGGGCCATAATCAGGCGCGGTCACCGCAAAGCACGCTAACACACGAGCAGACAGCCCGCAACACCCCTACAGAACACATTTCGTACAGGGGGTGAGACTGATATACCCGGTTTTTGCCTTTTTGGTTTCGACATCGCCTGGAAAAGACGAGCCGCCGCCTTGGGGGAAGGCGGCGGCGGGGGAAGGATGTTTTCTGACAGGGGGACGGACGTGGTGTCTGACGGGTTCGGAAGAGGGGGGAAATCTCTTCCGTGGCCACGATCGGGGGAGATCGCTTTGGCCATCGTTCTTGCGATGCTGACCCACGACTGTTTGGCTGGCCTTGGGGGAAGGTTCGCCATCGTGGCCCGGCATCGATCCGCGACTTGCTTGGGGGAAGCGTGTTGCGGACGGTAGAAGCTAAAGCAGTCCCCGTGCCATTCGCGAAATTCTCTCGGCGTGATGAGTCGCGGTTCGTCTTAACCCCTTTTACAATCGTCACTTATCAGTCTTCATCGTGCGATGGGCAATTCTGTTGGCCAATCTTCGGAGCCTCCGGTTTGTAATTCTTGCCGGGCGTTGTAAGACGTATCGCAGGCTCATCTTTCCGATTTTGAAAAAGCTACCGATTCCAAGGATTTCCAGAGGCTGAACGTTCTCCAATGATTTCTATAATTTCCTAGCCATCGTCAATTTTCCTGCGTTTTTGGGCATTCAGTGCGGAATTCAGTGCGTGAAAAAAGCCCCCATAAAGGAGGCTGGGCAACGGGAATTTGTCGGGAAGTAGGATACGCAGGATAAACAGCGGGGCAGGCGATCCACAGACGGGGTATTACTCAGTATGGGGGGGAAAACTGGCGAGATTAGTTGTCGAGCCCCTTACCTGTGTCTCAAGTAATGGTGGGGGAAAATGGCTGTCCTGCTGGGCGTGCCACCCCCCAACGTCGGTATTGTCTTGTGTTCAGAAATCTCACAATGGAGGGTTGCAGATGGGTGAAGCCTGCTTGGTAGTGGTGGTGCTGGCTGTGGTGTTCAGAAATCGTTTGATTTGGGTGAAGTGGGGAGACAAAGGAATCTTCATCGGGAAACGTGTGTGATTGAAATAAGCCCCCTCTTTAGGGGGCTTGTTCCTTGAATCTGTGGGCGAACGACACGAATAGCCTAGGGGCGAGAACTAAGCACTCGGAGCAAACGCCATGACAGCCCAAGAGCAGATCACGTTGACGGGCATCATCATTTCTGCTTGCGTTGGGTTTGGTGGGCTGATGTTCGCAGCATTTACACAATGGCTTGCTTACAAAAATAGAACTGCTACTTACCAAGGCAAGTTGTATGATGAGCAAATGAAGCTCTATCCAGAGTTTCTTACAATGATTTCCAAATGTACAGATGCATCACTTCGATGCTGCCTATTCTTTGGTAGCGATAACAGGAAAGACTATACAGAGCTTTCAGATGAATTGAATCGAGTTAAAAATAGGCTAGAGCAATGCGAGCATGTTCTGTGTGATGATGTAATTAAATCACTCTGCAATTTTAAGCTCTGTGTATTTGAGATTTTGTCATGTAAAGAGTTTTCGGAATATGACGAAGATGCATTGATGAAAATGCACTACGAAGTATCGGAGTCCAGATACAATGTTATAAAAGCAATACGAAAGCATACTGGTGTTGATCGCCTGTCAGACGAAACAATTAAGCTAATTGGCAGCCATCGCGAAGCAAAACAGAGAGTCAAGCCGCAACAATCATCTTGAGGAATGCTTAATGTTTCGGACAACAATCGAAATAGTAGCGATCACAGTTTCAATAGTAATTACATTAATACTCATAGTGCTGTCATTAGTATTAGCACTAAATAATGAGTATAGGCTTCTTGCAACTGCAACAATTCAGTCTATAGGTGCAGTATGGATTATTTGCATCACATTACTGATTCTTAAGTACAATTACTTTAGCCAAGCTACGGCAATAAAAGCTGAAGTATTTAAGCGACAATGGGAATCAGTGATTAATTTAATTAAGGAGTACGGGGAAATTCAAGCGACGTTCATTCGTTTTGCAGAAGGGAAAATTATCAAAGATAGCATTGAATGGAATGATGTGTCGATGGCAGTACAGCTAAAAATAGGGACACTCTACCAACGTACAAACTTTGAATTTGCAGATTATGCACAGAACGAACGTAATGAACTAAACATAAATACCATCAAGTGTATGTTTGCGATATTTGAGAAAAAGGACAGTCAAGAAATAATTAATGGCACATTAAGCATACTGACTAGCATGAACAATCTTATCAATGCACTGTCTGAACAGATGGATATATTACATATCTCAAATGCAACAAAAAAGCTCTCTCATATCACAGGAAATGAGCATACAACAAAAGCACTAGAGCAACTCACAAGAAAGTTATTAATTGCAAATGTTCCATTAGCCAATCGTGTGATGAATACAGTTTCAGAGACAAAGTGATACTAAATCGAATTCTCCTGTCGAACTAGCCGAATCACTTCCGTTGCCCATGTTACTGCCTCGGGTTCACTTTGAAAATACTGTGGTGGGACTGGGAGGAGTTCCCACTTGCCATCAAGCTGCCGAAATAGTCGCCACGGATTGCTACTGGGCAACTCTCGCAACAAACGGAATCCGTCTTGAGTCTCAAAGCATCCAGGGTTGATTTTGCGAAAATCCACGTTTCATTCCTCTGGTTATGAAAGCCCAAAGCACAACACGCAAAACATTACACTAATGATACGACGAAACTCTCGATCCGCAAGCAAATCCCAAATTCATGCCGCACAGTAATCCCAAATTCGTTGTACCCTGTACAATTTTTCTTTACATGCTGCAAACTGCTAGTATCGTTACTGCTAGTGTCAGTTTCGTTTGCAACAACAGGGGATTAGTGTCATGGCAAAATCACGAGAGGCAATTGCAGCAGCACACGCACCAATTCAGCCAGCAACAAAGCCAGAGAAACAAACGGGTGATGCCGATGCAATCAGAGCAGGCATTAAAGAACTAGGCGACGACAGAACAAGAGACGGTAACAAAGCCTTAAAGACTTGGATTGCAGAGACATACCCTCACCTAAAGGAAAAGGCATGGAAGCCTGCTTTCGGCACTGCAATTATCAGTGTCCGAAAGTCACTGGATCGCAAAGCAGGCATCCTGCCATCAGCATCGAAGCCACAGCACAAGCAAGCCGACACCACCTATGAAGAGCCGAAGTTCAGCGAAGTGAAGGAAGCGTTGAAGCTTGCTGATGGTATGGGGGGCATCCTGGCTGTTGCCAAACTCCTGCACAGCTTGGAAGAGATTCAGGACAAGTACGGCAGTTTGAAGCGATTCAGTTTCCTCCTGTATCGTGGCGTTGAGGATGAAGCAGCACACGCCGAAGCAGCGAAACTGCTAGAGCCAGTGAAGCCAGTTGAGCCAGAAGCGGAAAAAGAGGAAGAGCCTACTATATAACGTCGGTGAACTTCAACTCCTTAGATTGCCACAGCCCAGATCGTTTCTGGGCTGTGTTTTTTTGTACCCATCACTCTATATAAGTTGTGATTACCAATGCAGTGTATACCCTGCTTACCGAAATTGAAGCGTTAACAGCCATTGTAGGCGAGAAGATTACGCCCGTTGTGCCAAGTGTAAACATTCAGTTTCCGCACTGTGTATATGCAATAGCTGGCGATCCTGCCATTGTCCTACTTGACAGCATTTCCAGCGACGAATCATACACACTGACAGTTACGGTTTACGATCCCAATCTAGCCACAGCACAAGAGGCAATGGCAGAAATCAAGCTTGGTATCAATGGCTATCGTGGTGGCAATTTTCAATTAATCACATATCAGGGCGAAACAGAATCTGACGATCAGGACGAAATAAAATACTGCCAACAATCATACCAAATCTGGTACACAACAGACGGAACTATATTCGCAGCTAATGCCAATGGCGTTATTCACGTAAGTGAAGACTCGATAGCATTAACAGCATGTGACAACACTTTAACTGTTGATTGTGAAGGCTTAAAGTATAACGGCGAAGACATTGGTACAGGATCAGATAAATCCTACACACATGAACAAGGATTGCCAGCAACGATATGGCATGTCGTACATAATTTAAACAAGAATCCCTCTGTAACAGTGGTAGATAGTGGCGGAACAGAAGTGTTAGGCAGTGTCGAATACATTGATGAAAACAGTTTAAACATTACTTTCACTGTGGCATTTGGTGGCAAGGCTCATTGTAATTAAAAGGAAACATGGCATACGAAATACTTACAAACTTAGATTTAGTTGGATACGCTGATTTCAATAAGAATGAAATTCGTAATGCCGTAATACAGCAATTGGGAACGGCTCCATCATCGCCAGTTGAAGGGCAAATCTACTGGAACAGTGCTTCACACAAGTTGTTCCTATACAATGGAACAACTTGGGTTGAATTCTACCCAGCCAGTACCACTTTAAACAACATCACAGCCCCTACAGGCGATGTTAGCTTAAACAGCAACAAGATTACCAATCTAACAACTCCATCGGCAAGCACGGACGCAGCTAATAAAGCATACGTTGATGCTGCTGCTGCTGGCATTAGCTGGAAAGCATCTGTAAGAGTTGCGACAACTACTAACGGAACATTAGCATCAGCATTTGAGAATGGCGATGCGGTTGATGGTATCACATTAGCCACGAACGACAGAATATTATTAAAGAATCAATCCACAGCATCTGAAAACGGTATCTTCGTTGTTAATGCCTCTGGTGCCCCAACAAGGGCTACTGATGCCGATACAGGGGCGGAAATGAAGCAGGCTGCTGTATTCGTGCAGGAAGGCACTGTGAATGCTGATACGGCTTGGGTATGCACGAATGACGGAACAATCACGCTAGGCTCAACAAACTTGGTATTTGCTCAATTCAGTGGTGGTAGCTACACGTTCACATCAGGTACTCAGCTAACAGGTTCAACAGTATCAGCCAAAGTGGACAACACCACGATTGAGGTAAACGGCAGTAACGAACTGACAATCAAAACTGGCTCTGGTGGTGCTGCAAGGAAATACATCGGCACTATCACTGGCGACAGTTCGACAACAGCTTTCCCGATCACTCACAGTATGAGTACGAAGGATGTTGTTGTTAGTGTAAGAGGCACAACAAGCCCTTATACAGATGTATTAGTATTAACAGATGTGACATTTACAAGTACGAGTGTTGTAACGATTACGTTTGCAACAGCCCCTGCAACGGGAGTTGATTTTTCAGTAACAGTGATAGGATAATATGAGCAGTAATAATCTTAATATAATATCAGGTAATGGTAGTCTAATAACAGACTTGGCTGCTGCTAACGTAACTGGACAGTTAGCAATTGCTAATGGTGGCACTGGACAAAGCACAGCTAATGCAGCTTTAAACGCCTTACTTCCATCGCAAACAAGTAAGGAAGGCAAAACACTAATCAGCAATGGTGTCGATTCATCTTGGGTTGGTACTGGTGGCGGATGCTTTGGGCAAGGCACACAAGGAGATATTACCTTTGATGGCTCTACTACTATCTTGGGCATGGTGCCAGTAGCTAACGTCTATACAAGTAATCAGGATATTTATGCAACTACAATGACGGTTGATAGTGGCGTTACTTTTAATACTGCTGGTAACAAGATTGTTTGCCTAACTAAAGTGCTAAACAATGGCACTATTGCTAATAATGGTGGTGCTGGTGGTAATGCAACTTCAGGAGCAGCAGGAGCAGCAGGAGCAGCAGCAACATCGGGCGGAAGTTGGGGTTTCACGACAGGTGCAGGCACTACAGCAGGGGCTGTAGGTAGAAGGATTGTGGCTGTTTCTACAAGTGCTGGTGCTGCTGCTACAGGCTTGGCTACGTCGGCAATTGGTGGCAGTGGTGGCAAGGGTGGGCAAGCTGGTGCTGTGGCTGGTGGTGCTGGTGGTGCTGCCGTAGCCCCTGCTGGTAACTTCGGTTATCCCTACTCGATTCAGGATGCATTAACAGGAAGGCGAATACTAACAGCCTCAACTAATGGGCAATGGGTGTGCGGTTGTGGTGGTGGTGGTGGTGCTGCAAGTTTTAACACTGGTACAGGATCAGTGGCTAGTGGTGGTGGTGGTGGTGGTGGTGGTGTAGTCTGTATTGCTGCTCCATATATCGAAAACAATGGCACCATATCAGCTAATGGTGGAAATGGCGGAAACGGATATGTAGCTGGAACTATTACTGGTGGTGTAGGTGGTGGTGGTGGTGGTGGTGGTGGTGGTGCAACAATATTGATATATGGATACCTAGAAAATAACGGGACTATATCAGCTAATGGTGGCACTGCTGGCACTGCTGCAACTGCTGGTGCGATTTCATCTACTCCAGTTGCTGTTAATGGTGTTGGCGGATCACAGTACGGAATTCAGGTATAAGTATGGGGTAGGAGCGGGGATGTTTAGTGCTATTAGCACTAGACGCACTCGGCTCCGCAACTTTTGAGAGACAACACTTTTAATTGTTGATGTAAGTTGTTGATATGAAAGGCTTTATGAAGATTCCAAATGATATAAAAGGTGAAGCTAAAAAGTTCTGGCAACACCATGAAGCAAAGTTAATAAGCGATGGTGTATTAACAGAAAATGATTATCATTCATTCGCCCTGCTGTGTCGTGTGTGGGGATTGTTACAGAATCTTGACGCCGAAGGCGATCCAAGGAAACTAATTCAATTTGTCAATTTGTCAAAACAGTATCAAGCTTTAGCAAAGCAATTCAATTTGTTAGGGCAGAAAGTTAAAGTTGAAGAAACTAATATTAGTGAAGCAATTGCAAAGGTATTACATGCCGAATAAAGCAAAGCTATTTGATGATGGCAAGAAGCGTAAGCGTAAGTATACAAAGACTTATAATCCGTATGGCGTTACTCATCAGAAACTGCGTAAGGAAGTCTTAGCTAGGTTTGCAGTTTGCCAGCAATGTAACAATGCATTTTCGACAGACGCCCATCACCTTCAATACCCTGCAACATGTATTGAGCATTATTTAGCTGTGTGTTGTATCTGCCATCATGAACTAGAAAAGGAAAAGAATAGTTGATTCCAGATTGGGCAGTACGCACTAAAGCCGACAAATTAGCAATTGATGCAGGCTACACTTGGGACGAATCCAAAGCCTCTGCTATCTGCAAATTTGCCAACAAGCTATTCAAGCCTCAATACATCGCTGGACAATTCACGCTATTACCTTGGCAGGAACGATTCCTAAAGAGTCTGTATGGGTGGGTAGACGTTAAAGGTAACAGGCGATGGAAGTTAGCAAATCTTCACGTTCCCAAAAAGCAAGGTAAAACATTATTAGTATCGCTTGTATCAGCCTATGAATTATTAGCAGCAGGCGAGCCATCAGCATTTGTGGTAACAGGATCAGTATCAACAAGCAATGCAGCACAGGTATTTGCAGAGTTACAAAACACAGTTAATAAGGCAGGATTAAAGAAGTATTGTAATATTACACCACACTTAAAACGTATTACTGTGCCAAGCCTGAATTCTCAATATTTAAGCCTATCAAGTGATGGCGACAGATGCCAAGGCTTTAATTGCAGCCTCATTACGATTGATGAAGCACACGCCCATAAAACAGTAAACTTATACGACTCTTTAAAGTATGCACATGTAGCAAGAAACAATGGCTTAATGATTGTTATTAGCACTGCTGGCGACGATCCTACACACTGGTATAATCATCTCTATAACAAAAGTAAGAAAATACTAAGTGGTGAAGACACTGATATCACCCATTACGCCGAAGTGTACGAAAGCGATCCTGACAGCGATCCTGAAAGCCCAGAACAATGGAGCAAGAGCAATCCAAGCCTTGGCACAAGCTTTAGCCTTGAATCCTTCCGTAACGACATGCTTGCCAGCAGGGACAGCCCAACAGACTGGCTACGATTCCAACGCTATCGCCTGAATCGCTGGACGAGATCGGATGACTTGGCGTTCTTTGACGTGAACGATTGGGATCGGAACAGCCAGGAGCAGCCCGACACAACAGACTGCCCTGTCACGCTAGGCGTTGACTTGAGTCTTACCACCGATCCATCAGCCATTACAGCTTGTTGGGAGTTGCCAGACGGAAGCTATTTCGTTCGTGGGTGGGCATGGGTGGCAAGGGCTGGTGTTCTGTCCAAGGAAAAAACAACACTTCCCAAATATGAGGAATTAGCAACAGATTCAGACTTTGTAATAACTGATGGCGATATGATAGATCATGAATTGATATTACAATTCCTAATCGACTTCTGCAAAGACAACAATGTCAGAAAGGTAATATTTGATCCAACATCAGCCATTGTAATGATGAACAGATTGGAAAATGAAACTGGTGTAGAAGTAAGAAGAATGCCAACTACGTTCCGTTACATGAATGCTCCAATGAGGCATCTCTTACAACAAATTAAAGCTAAGAAAGTTAAACACAATGGTGGCAACTGGCTCCGATGGTGTTTGTCTAATGTCAGATGTGAAGAGAATAAAGCAGGCGAGATTCGCCCTAGTGTCAAGCGTTCAACAGATCACATAGATGGAGCAATTGCACTAATTATGTCTTATAGCGATATTGTTGATGTTGACACTACAACAACAGGCACTGGAATAGGATGGCTAAAAAGTGAAGTTGAAACTAAATAAGTTATGGAAACATACTACAGCAGGAATCGTGAGAAGCTAAAGCAAAGGGCGTTGACAAGATATTATGCCAATAGAAAATAAATATTAGCATATCTAAAAGTGTATAAGGCAGATAACTATCATGAAATTGGAAACTACCAAAAGAAGTATAGAAAGCTAAATCGTGAGAAGTTAAAGGCTTATGCTAAGGAGTATTATAAACGGAATTGTGAAAGGTTAAAATCTTATGCAAATGCATATAATGCGAAGAAACGGAAGCAAGTAACTAAATAGTAGTATGCTTTCATTTTTGCGTAACTTATTCCATACGAGAACATGGTATCCTTTAAGCCAAGTGCCATCAGGATTCTTTACACCAACTCGCAATCCTGGCTCTATATGCAGTGCTGAACAAGCCTTAACTTTAGCCCCATTCTTTGCTGCTGTTAGGCTTTATTCTACTCAATTAGGCAGCTTGCCATTAGTAACGTATAAGCAAACTCCATCAGGCAGGGAACATGCCGTATTACATCCTGCTTACAACTTGTTGTTAAAGCGTCCCAATCCCGCACAATCAAGAGCAGTCTTTATGCAATACATTGCTAAAGAACTGTTTTTACACGGTAATGCTTATGTGCTAATTCGTTGGCGAAACAATGGCAGCCCTTACGCCCTATATCCTTGTCCTAATGGTGCTGTATCCAGAGTTATAGTAGATTCAGAATGGAATAAGCAGTATGAAATTAACTTTGGCACTGGTGCTGAATGGCATGATGACAGTGATGTAATTCACTTAATGGGGCATTCAACGGACGGGTTGCAAGGTGAGCCAGTTTGGAAGTATGCAGCAGAAAGCTTAGGGCTACACAGACAAGTATTAGAGGCTGCAAATAACTTCTTTAACAACAGTGTTCGCCCATCTGTTTACATTAAATACCCTGGCAAGATCAGTAAAGAAGCTGATGCAAATTTAAAGATATGGCTTGCCGAACAAGCAGGCGGAACAATTAACACAGGCAAACCATTTTGGCTTACTGATGGTGGTGAAGTTAGTAACATCAACACTACAACAGCAGAAGATAGCCAAATCATTCAGGGCTTGGGAGCAAGTGTAGGTGATATAGGCAGATGGACAGGCTTAAGCCCAATTCAATTAGGTGATTTTAGCGCAGCCCATTACAACAGTTTAAGTGCTGATAACACATTCTTGTATCAAAGAAGCTTACGCCCACTGCTTGACAGCATCGAACAAGAGATTAATTACAAACTATTTGTAGATGGTAATACTTTCTGTGAATTTGACACGGATGAAATTTTAAGAGGCGATCCACTGACACAGGCACAGATAGCCAACATCGGCATTCAAGGGGGCTGGATACTCAGGAGTGAAGCCAGGGAATGGGGCGGATTGCCACCTATCGAGGGGCTAGACACGCCATTGCAGCCCCTCAACATGGGCACGCCACAGCCACAGCCAGGAGCAGCTACACCACAACAGCCAGGAGTAACAGCCAATGCATAATCGCAAATCTAACTTTAGTGCTGATATTGGAGAGTCAAGGCGACTTACTTGGTATGCAGCCCTCTTCAATGAAGAGACACGGATTCAGGAGCTAGACGCACAGGGCCAGCAAGTCAGATACACGGAAGTGTTACGCCCTGGCTGCTTCTCAGGCTCACTTGCCCAGCGCACGAACGTAACGGCAAATCTGGATCATGACGATAATTACAAGTTTGCGGAAACTAGCAACAATACTTTAATGTTGCAGGAAGATGCAAAAGGCTTGTTTGCAACTTGTTGGCTTCTTGATAATGATTTGGGAAATCAAATTATAGCAGATGTAATGTCAGGAAAACTAGATGGAGCTAGTTTTAGATTTTTACCAATTGACACTAATACTAATAATGGTTTAGTAGAACGTAAGGCAGTGGTATTAAAGGATGTATGTTTAACAGCAAATCCAGCTTATGCGGGAACTATCAACAGCCCTATGGTTAGGACTAAAGATAAAACAAGATTCTTGCAAACTAAATTAAGGCTTGCAAAAATTAAGTTACAGATGCTATATAATAACAAGTATTGATTATAACAACAACGGAGAAATATGATTAGAGCTACCAGTGAAGAGATTCAGAATCAAATTGCAAGTTTAATGGCGGAAGCAGATGCTTTGAATGCCAAGGCAAATGAAGCCCCACTATCGGCAGAAGAACAAGCCAAGTTAGATGAGCTTGTTTCCCAGATTGAAGCACTTCAACAGGAGTTGGCACAGGCACAGGCAGCTAATCGTATTGCTGCTGCAAAAGCAAGAATGGCTGCTCCTAAGACTCCTGCCCCAATCTTCCACGAACGTGTTCACGCTACGCCAAAGGCAAACTTTGGGGAAGCGTTGGGCTTGTGGCTTAAGGCTGGATCAAGAGAAGCAGATAACAGCCCTGACGCACACTATCGTGCAAAGGCTGCTGGCGTTGAATTGGGCAAAGCCTCAATCAAAGTGCCAGTGAACTATAACAAATTAGCATTTAAAAACAGAACGATTGTTTCTAAAGGTGGTGCGGGCACTGGTGCTGAATGGGTGCCACAGTCTTACAGTGACAAAGTAAGCGAATACCTTGCAGCATCTAGCCCAATTCTTGGCTTGGTAGCAAGCGAAACAACTTCTGATGGTAACAACAGAACATACTTTAGAGTAAATGATACTGCGATGGAAGCAGCCTATACGTCTGCTTCTGGTGGTACTGAAACTGTGCCTACGATTCCTGATACTAATCTGGTATCTGGTAATGTAACAATTGGATGCTTTGATTTAACATCAGGCTATCAAAAGATTACGTTTAACGAATTGCGTGACAGTGCAATCAATCTTGAGGAAAAGATTGCTAAAGCATCTGCTAACAGCTTTGCAAGAAAAATGGAACGTGAAGTATTTACGGCAACTGGTAACGGCTCAACTGGTGTTCAAGGTATTGACTCTGTTTGTACCGATTTAACTGCTGTAGCATCGTGGACGATTGCCAATGTAGAAGCAATGTATTTTGCTCTTCCTTCACAATATCGTCAGAACTGCATTTGGGCTTGTAACGGTGATACTTATGCAGCCCTTTACAGCGCTATGAAATCGACTACGGATGAAAGCTTATTCGGACACTTGTCATCTGACAATATCGAATATGATGTTCTTTACGGTAAGAAGATTATCGTTTCCAGCTACATTGCAGACGACAGATTGTATTTCTTTAATCCTGATTTCTACATGCTCCGTTTAGTTGAAGGGCAGATTTTCCAAAGATTTGATGAAAAATTCTTCCCTAACGTTGCATGGGCTGGGATTCTCAGCTTTGGTGGTGCATGGGTGGGCGATCCAGCAGCAGCTTTAAGTATGCAATTAACTAGCTGAAATTAATTTTCAGTGTTTACTATATAAGTTTGCATTCAATTATTCGATGTTCTTTTCTAGCAGCACTACCGTATTACTTGTTGTAATACGGTAGTGCTGTTACTATATACCTATATGAACATTAGCAAACAGACTAATAATGTGCTTGTTGAAGTAAGTCAAGTTGATTCAGGCTATGACGAGCCTGTTACAGTTGAAGAATTGAAGGCACATCTAAGAATAAATACCGATGTTGAAGACACCGAACTAGCTGTATATATCACTGCTGCTAGACAGCAATTTGAATACGGCACAAATGGTAGAATTGTAGTTCCTGCTATTTATAAACAGTATTGCAACTATTGGCAAGATGTAATCAGGCTGCAAGTAGGAGCAGTAACAGAGGTTACAAGCGTTGAATACTACGATGAAGACGATGCTTTACAAGACTTGGCATCTTACAGCACTGACTTAACATCAACGCCAGCATTAGTTTACGTTCCAGACTTTGACTACCCTGCACTATCATCTACAATCATTCGCCCTATTGTTATTACATTTATAGCAGGTATGGCAACAGTTCCAAGTGATGTAGCGTTAGCTATTAAATTGCTTGCAGGGCATTATTATAAGAATCGAGAATCTCACTTAGTGGATGATTTAAAGGAATTGCCTTTAGGCTTTCAGAGAATTTGCAGCAAATACAACACAGGACTAATAGCATGAGTGCAGGAAATTATAATACACCGTACATCAGGCAGGTTTACACGCCAACAACTAGCATTAATGGGCAATCCGTTGATGCTTGGGTAGCTGGCTCCACATATTGGGGAACAAGCCCTGATGAAACAAACAGCAGGCGAGCGGATAATTACGGGGGAACTAAAACTGGCTCTGATGCTGAGATTAGAATCAGGAATTACCCCACAATAACGGCACAGGATCACTTAATTGATAACTATGGTACACGTTGGATTATTGATGGTATTAGGCAAGGGGATAACGAATACATCTGTGATTGCCATCATTTCGATTCAATCGAGGTATCAGTATGATTAAAGCAATCTTTCATTATAAAGATGATCCAATTAAGAAGATTGCACATCTTAAGAAAGGCTTGCAGAACAAAGCTATGCGGATTGCTTGTAACAAGGCTGCAAGCCCTGTCAAAGCTGAAATAGTGGCACAGGCTCCCGTTGATACTGGTGCATTAAAGAAAAGCATCAGGATCAAGGTAAAGGATTACAAAAGCAAGCAAGTATGGATTGTGGTAATTGGGGCATCGAACAAGTTTAAACGAAAGAATAAACGCCCAGCAAATTACGCCCATTTGGTAAACAAAGGCACTAAAACAATACAAGCAACTCATTTCATGTCATTTGGCAGAACTGCAAGTGCTAAGCGTTTTCCTGAACGTTATTGCAGTGTGTTAAAGGAACAGATTGCAATTTTGTTAAAGTAAACTCTATATACTGTAACACTTAAGTGAGGATACAGTATATATGATTGGAGTAACAGCAGCATTAGCATACGAAGCAGGATCAAGCTATACAGACATTCCGTTAGTCAACAGCATTACTGGCCCATCTTGGCTATTAACAAAGATTGACACTACTCATCTCGGCATTTCTGATAATGTCATGACTTCCGCCCCTGGCATGGAAGATTCAGGAGTAGTAGGATTTGAATTCCAATTCAGCAAATCTGTTTATCAAGCTTTAATGGCATTTAAAGGCGATGTAATGGGATGGAGAGTTACAAGCCCTACTGGTACAAGTGCAACTTTTACCTTTGATGGGTGGCTTACTAAATTAGATTTAAGCTTTAAGCCTAACGAACAAGTAGTAGTAACTGGTGAAATTCAAATATCAGGAGCAATAACAGTAGCATGAGTTTAAAACAACATATTTTAAATTATAACGACAATGCCCCAATCCCCTGCCCCGTTCCCGAATGGGAAACGACAGTCTTCATTCGCAGGATCAAGGCAGGGGAACGGGCATCATGGCTTGGGAAGTATGAGCAGGCACAAGCCACCAAGTCAGGGGAAGACATGCAAGCTTGCCTCTTGCACTTAGTCCTGCTCTGCACAGTGGACGAACAAGGGCAACAGGTATTCGGCCCCGATGACTTCAACGCCCTGGCAGACAAGAGCGCCACAGCCATCGACAGGCTGTTAGTTGCTGCCGTGAAAGCCAACGGGCTGCACGGTGAAAGTGTGAATGAAGCTAAAAAAAACTAAATTCTAATGTCTGTTTTGAAATGGAATTAGCCCTTGCCCTGCACATGACACGCCAGGAGCTACGGGACAGGATCGACAGCCAGGAGCTAGTAGATTGGGCAGCATTCAAACAGTTACACGGGTTTCCAATAGATAGAGTTGTTGCTGGTATCGCTCTTTCTGGTGCTGCAATTGTTAGGAGTTTGGGCAACAAGATAGAGCCAGAGGATTTGATAGCAGTATTCAAGCAGCAAGAATTATTGCCTTATGACGTATGGGCAGAAGCATTTACAGCGTATGCAATTAAACACAATAAGAGGCTAAATGGCTAACAGTCTGGGTACAGGATCATTAATACTAACTACTGATGCTAAACAGCTATATGCAGGCTTATCAGCAGTAAGTAAACGTCTCACTTCTTTTGCATCTAATATCAAGAATAAGATTGGTAGTGGATTAAGCCAAGCTGCAAGCTTTGCTGGTGGCTTTGGGCATCCTGCTATGATCGCTGCTGCTGGTGCTGCTGCTGGCTTGGGTATTGGGCTAAAGCTTGTAATTGACGCACAGCAGGAATTAAATGAAACAGGCAAGTTTGCAGATGGAACATTGTTATCACCATCACAAGCTGCCAAGGTAGCTAGTGGCGTTGATTCCGTTGGTGGTGCTGTCGCCAGTGTTAAAACAATGTTTCAAGAATTGGCAGTTGAATTAACACCTGCTATCAACATGGCAGCATCTTTTGTAAAAGAAATTGTTTCCAATCTTAAGCCTCATTTGCCAGCTATAGCAGAAGCATTAAACACAATCATGCAAATTGCTGTAGGCGTTGGTAGGGAAGTGTTTAACGGTGTCAGTATCGCTGTTGAATGGGTGGGAAATTTACTCAGCACTGTTACAGGTTTAGGTATAAAAGCTGATGGTGTTAAAGGCATAGTTGTAGCCTGCTTCAGAGGGATTGCTAGGGCTGGTGGCTATGCATTCGATGCAATTAAAGTTGGTGTTGGTGTAATCCTTGTAGCCTACGGACACTTTGTCAAAGCTTTAGGCTCCGTTATTGAAGCATTTACAGACATTGTAAGTCTAACAGATGCATTGCCAGACAGTATGAAGCCTGCTTGGCTAGGTGATTTTAAGAACGGTTTGGGCATTATACGAGATGGTGCAAAGGCTACTGGCGATGAATTGCTAGGATGGGGAAATGGGCTGATAGACTCATTTGGCAACAGCGACAAAGCTATAAATGCTTTCTTTGACAACATCATGAACAAGCAAGCGGAAGTGTTAGAACAAAAGAAAAAGATATTAACGCTAAATTACAATCCAGTAGGAGCAATGTTGAAAGGCAGCACAGAGGCATTCAGCTTAACAACGAAATTTACACAGTCTAATAAGCTTGATCCAAAGATAGCTAAACAAGAGATTGAAAAGAAACAGTTAGAAGTAGCACAGAAACAATTGCAGCAATTAAACAAGATTGCTGAACAACGTCCAATTAGTTGGCATCCAGAATTCTAAAAGAGGAAAATGAGCATAAGTTATAATCAAATAAGCTATAGCACTTCTGCCGATTACAAAGGTATTAGAAGATATAAGCGAACATATAAGGTATTAAGCACAACAGTATTAACACCAGCAGCAGTATATGCAGCTATTCCCATTGTGAGGGGAGATAGTTGGGTAGCAGGCTCCGAAACAGACGTATTAGCAAGATGCAAGAATGTTGCTGTTACTCAAGTTGATAGCCAGAACGGGCATGAATGGTTAGTTGAATACGATTATGATAACGAAGTTGAAGATAGTGGAACTGTTGATGCTGATGGTAGTGCCCCTAGTTCCGATCCAATGGCAGGCAGTGCAGAAACACAGCCAGACTTACGCCCACCCACTTACAACATTGGAACAACAAAATCACAGAGGATTTTAGATAAAGACGCACAGACTAACGTAGTTATTAATGCAAGTAACGGACAGCCTTTTGATCCGCCTTTAATGGTGAATACCTATCGTCCTACAATCACAATCAAAGTGTTTAAGGCTATAGGCGATGATGGATTTGGTAATCTTGCAACTTATGTGAACAAAGTAAATGATGGTGTTTGGTTTGGCTTTGCGGATCAAACAGCACTTTGCACGGAATACAATTTAGAAACAGTGTATGAACATGGTGCTTTCTGGTGGTGGAAAACTTTAACATTTGAAATTGATGCTGATGCATGGGCTGTAAGCATTTTAGATGCAGGTACATATCAATTAGCATCTACTGGCGATCCTGGCTACGATCCTGACTATCCATATAGCCCAATTCCTGACAAAACAGGACAGCCTGTTACAGAGCCTTATCCACTTAATGGAGCAGGTAAAATGCTCCCAATGAGTGATATCATTGCAGGCACTTATTCCTATAGGACATATAAGCAGTATGAGAAAACAAGCTTTGCGGGGATAATCTAATATGGGATACACAATATCAGAAGACACAAAGCAAGAAATAATTAAGCTGATTCAGGAGAATGCAGGTACAACAGCAGGCACTACACGTTCAGGACGAACACCAACAAGCAGGCAGATTACGCACATACTAATCACTGGTGTAGAAACAGACGGTTTATATCCCTGCCTTCCTTGTGCCTATAGCCCATCTGATTCAGCTTGGGAAACTTACAGCGAAAGTGTTTGTTTTAATCCAAACGGAACAGCATTACAGGAAGGCTTTTATCTTGCTGTTAGGTATGGCTTTATTGATGGCGTTGCAATATTTGGCACTACTGATAATGCAATCTATAGCACAAGTGGTAATGACACCAGCAGCAGCAGCTCTAGCAGTGGTGGAACTATCATTCCAGTGTATGGACATGCAAAGCTTAGTGCTGGTGGTGGCTCCTATACAATTTCAACAACAACGTTTGCCGACACAGGACTAACTGTTACTTTGCCAGAATCGGGAACATATCACTTAAGCTGTATGGCATGGTGCCAAGGTAGTGTTAATGCTAATAGTGCTGATACAGTAACAATTAAGCTATGGGATACTACTAATAATGTTGCAGCAGGATTAAATAATGATGGCTGTGCAGCAGTGGTATTAGACATGCTTTATAACTCTGGCACTACAGCTATATCACATTGTGGCAGTATTCAGTGCTTATATACAGTAACAGGATCAACAACAATTTCATTACAAGCAGCAAGAAGCGATAACTATGGGGCATGGAATTGGGCTGTAGTTTATTCTAATAGTGGCAGTGCCAGTACACAGCTTTATTATCACAAATTGGCAGGATCATGATAAGCTATTTAATCAATCTTAAACGTCGTCCTGACAGGCTACAAGAAAGCCTGAAAGCCTGTGAACAAGCTGGAATCTCCCCTCTTGTATGGGAAGCCACGGACGGACAAGCAGCCACAGTGCCAAGCAGCTTCCTTTCTGGCCCTGGTGCATGGGGCTGCAAGATGAGCCATGCCAACGCCCTGGCTGATGCGATTGCCAAGGGACACAGCCAGATTGCCGTATTTGAAGACGATGTGATTTTCTGCCCTGACTTTGCCCAGAGGCTTCCCCTTGCCCTTGCTGCTCTTCCTGACTCCTGGCAAGCCCTGATGTTGGGTGGACAGCACATAAAGCCACCATTGCATGTAAATAATCACATTGTTCAGTGTGTAAATTGTCACAGAACACATGCTTACATTCTCAACGGTTTAGATTATATCCAAAGATTGCATGACATTTACAGCAATAGCAGTGTGCATATAGATCACAGTTGGGGCTATTCTCAAGAATCAATTAATACTGTGTATGCTCCTAAATTGTGGCTATGTGGACAAAGGGCAAGTTACAGTAATATTACAAATCGTGTGAATTCTGCTAAATACTGGCACTGCAATAAAGCACTAAAGGTGAGGAAATGAGTTATATATTTAGCACTGCTGGCGACGTTGGTGATTTATGGTATTCATTGCCAACAATGCGACAATTAAGCGATGACAAGGCTTTTGATTTAGTGCTATTCCCTGCTGATTATGTAAGAGAAGCATTCACACAAGCAAAATATGAAAATGTTTTACCACTGCTAGAAAGACAGCCATACATCAGAAACGTTTATTTTGAGGACAAGCCCAGAGGATGCAATATTGATATCTGGCGACAGAAACGATATAACAGAGGCTTAAATCTTTGTGATAATGTTGCATCATGCTTAAGGGTAAAGCATTGGGAAAGGGGAAAGCCTTGGATACACAATGTTCAGCCTGTTGATTGCGATATCATTGTGCATAGAAGTCCACGATATCACAGCACTACATTTCCTTGGGCAAAGATATTCAAGCTGTACAATGATAGGATTCTGGTAATTGGTGCTGAATCTGAATATCATGAATTAAGAACAAGCTTTAGTGCCAAGAATTACATTAAAACTGAAAACTACTATCAGGCTGCACAGCTATTAGCAGGCTGCAAGCTGTTTATAGGCAATCAGAGTAGCCCTAGAGCCTGTGCCGAAGGATTGGCAATCCCTGTATGGGTGGAACAGGCAACACCACAAAACACACACTTTGCCAGAAATGATGCATACTATGACATTCGTGACTTTGGCAGAATAACGGAGATATTAAAATGAGTGAAACAGCAGCAGCAAGAGAAGAACTAGCCCCCTATTGCCAGGGCATCGGGCTGGATATTGGCTTTGGCGGATCAGCAATCACGCCAACTGCTATCACAATGGATATGCCACGCCCTTACACAAAGGTAGGCGAAGACAGGCAGATTCTTAGGGGCTGTTGCAAAAGCCTTAACTTCATATGTGATAACAGTTTAGATTACATTTACAGTAGTCATTTGCTGGAAGACTTCACCTATCATGAATTGTGTAGAATTCTTCATGAATGGCGTAGATGTTTAAAAACTGGTGGGCTGCTTATAACGAATTGTCCCGATCAACAGCGATTCTTAAAGCATTGTTCAGCTACGGGACAGCCTTTGAATTTAGCACATAAAGAACAAGACTTTAGTTTAAGCACTTATACCAATGTGATTAATGGTGTTGGCAGATGGCAGGAGATTTATATAAATCATAATGCTGGTGCTTATAGCTTTTACGCAGTGCATAAAAAGCTGTAACACTTACATCACAACAAGTAATATAAGTGTTACAGTTATAAAAGCACCAGTAGTATTGTAATAGATCGTAACTTGAAGAAAACTATTTCAGGAAATATTGCACTTTTATGGAATTTATTTGCAGGCTAGAACGTCTAAAAGATAGGTGATGTTATGAATAAATACTATTCAACTATTTTAGATAAGGCTATCAGACACGAGCAAAATTACCCTACCTTTGATTTTGATGGGTTTATGGCATGGGTAAAGAAGAAGAAAAACCATGCTTATTACGCTACGCTGACTACATCAAGAGTTAATCAGATACGGAAGAAAGAAGCCAGTTTAAAGAGATATTTAAGAAAAGATTGAAAAAACTTGTTTTTTTGGGAATCTTTTGGTATTGTTTTGCGTCTAGTATGTATAGCCTCAGATTGGCAAAGGGCAATTGAGACAGCTAATAAGCCCGCACTATTCAACGTGGCAAGTGTCACCATCTCCGCTGGGGGAGCGAATGTATTAGCTAAAGAAACAGCATTAAACTGGTTTATACTGTGGGATTGTAACACGGCGGTATAAACAGACATAGCAATATGTGACGGTTATTTGTTGCCAGATTTATCTGGTGAGTGCGGCAGATAGCTTATCGAGAGCTTCCCTTAAGTGAGGAGTATTAGATTTGCCTGCTATACGATGCAACGGTGTTACTCTATCGGGGGTTATAGATTCATTTCTAATCTTCAAATCTGGCAAGATGTAAGTTTCAATTCCAAGTTTGCAGTAAATCTTCATGATAGCTCGCTTCGCTCGCACGTTCACGCTTCGCGTTCACGAAATTTATTCAAGATTTTGTTCTGCCCTCTCAAAGACAAAGATTTCAAAGCTTGGTTTAATCAAGCTGTTTTCTTCAAAACTGTCTATCCGTAACGAAGTGAGAATAATTGTGGTGTGAGGCTTTGCGAACACCACAATAATCACCTAGCTCAATCCAAGCTAAATTTATGAGTGTTCCATATTAGGCGAACTACTTCTTTAAAATGTAAGTAACTGCTTTGGCTAGTAGTTTCCCATCATACACTTCGCTATAACAAATCTTAGACTTAGCGTAAAACATTATCTGAAAGGCTTTTATGTCTTTGATGCTGTCAATTTGACAGTCTGGTAGTGTGACATTATGACAGAGTATTGCAAAGATTCGTCCTGATCCAATCTCCACATATCGCTTGTAATGCAAGTGCTGCCCTTTGCTTAAATCACTCCAGCTACTGAACTTGCTTGAATACTCCATCATGCAGATTTTGCCATTCATATCAACACTGGCACTGATTGAGCCAGTTGTAATTGAGTAGTCGATATCTGATGGTGTTATGTTGAATGGTAGCACTTTGTTCCAGCCACTGTGATTAATTAACTTAGCTTTGGTGTAAGCATTTAAATTATAAATTTCGCCTCTCATCAAATTAGTTATGATTAATAAGCATAAATACTAGCATGGATGCAGATTTATACAAACTCGTGCATGATATAAATGCCCGCTTGACTCTTATAGAAGCTTCTATAGCTGCTAATAATAAGTCATGGGATCGTATAACTGATTCCGCATATAAGCTTATATCAGGATTAACTTTAGCTCTTCTCGTCTATAAGCTTGGCTTGTAAGAAGCTTGCTTCATTTTGGACAAAACAAAACTTCAGTTTAGCTACAATAACTATTTTGCAAATCGTGGGAAAATTCCTTTTCCAACTTTTCCAATTGAAGTATTGTTTGTGTGTTCCGCCACATCAACAGGAGCAACAACAATGAAATGCACGAACTGCCAACGCTACAAAGCTACGAAGTCTTTGAGCAAACAAGTTGAGTTGCATCTAACGGTTATGATTGGTGAACGCGAAAGTGTAATAGATTGGCCCATTAAAGAACTGTGTTCCAAGTGCTGGAAGAAATTGGGCGTTGAGATTGAGCAGAACATTCAGGCTGATTGTATCCCGTACTTTGATGATTAACGCTACACATGAATAATTGAGGTATGGCGTGAATTTGGCGCAATTCAAGCTGTACCAAGTCAGGTATCCCGCACACGCCAGAAAGGATGAACAATGTTTCTTACCCTAAAAGAAGTGCAGCAACAGTTTCTAAGCGGCAAGCGTAGTCTTAGCTGGTGGTATGCTCAGATTGAAGCAAAAAAAATCCCTGCTCTAAAGCAGGGAAAAATACTAATCAAGTCTGAGGATGTTGAGGCTTTCATTGCCAAGATGTTGCAGCCATCGAAGCAGGAGAAAGCCAAGCCTGTCAAGCAAGCGTATCGCCATTTCCCATTGTCTTAATCAACAACTCTCGCATACGGTGTTTATCCACCATCGTGTGCGAGTAGTGCTTTTCCAGCATGGCAACACTTGTTCCCAACAAGTCTGCCAGCACTTTGATTGATCCAGCCTCTTTAATCCAGTTTGTAGCGTAAGTGTGTCTGATAGAATACGGTGTCATTTCAACACCGTATTTGTCCATTCGCCTTAGCATCGCTCCTAATCCATTATTCGTAAATCTGCTATGCCTCTTATTTTGAAATAAATACCCATCTTTCCGCAGTTCAATTTTCTCTTCTATCAATTTTACCATCGCATCATTCAGCAGGATCACTCTATCCTTTTTTGTCTTCTTAGCATTCTTCCAGATGTAATCAGGCTTTTCATTGTTCCATTTGTAAATGATAGCCTTATCTTCTTTGCTGTAATACTTGGCTTTCAGGTGAAACACTTCATTAGGGCGACAGCCTGTATTCCAAAGAAATAGTAAAATGTCTCGTCTATCGCCTTTATAGTGATTCAGCACTTTGCTAAAGTCTTCCCAAGTAACTATTGTTTCATCCCCTCTGGCAGTGGAAGACTCATTCTTAATGTTTCTGAATGGATTCACTTTAATGTATTCTTGCTCAACAGCCCAATTGAATGCAGCTTTAATATGCACTAACGGCAATCGTGTATTGCTCCACTGATTGGATTGTGTGCCTTTGTGAGTCTTTCTAGGTGTCTTCAAATAGTCCAGAAACTTTGTGCAATGGAATCGCTTTAATTCGTTACACTTTAATTCACCATACATGCTAACAAAATGCACTGCTATATTCTTGAATGATTTCAGCGTTTCATGTTCTCTGTTATTACTCAAATGATCAGCATACAGTTCAAATATTGCACGGACAACATTGCAGTCACCAGCCCAGCCAGTTTGCTCTAATTCTAAAATCTGTTTGTATTTCGTCAGGGCTGCTGCGTATGTCTCGCCTAGTGGGGCATCCTCCTGCCCCACTGCCAAAATGTGCTGCTTGCCATCTATCACAATTCCGTAGGCTGATCGTGTCTTCCACCAGCCGATTTTTGCTTTGCGTGCCATGTGTTTTCTCGATTCAGTGCAGGATTCAGTGCAGCATAGCTTACGAATCGCTGGTTTTGAAGGCAATTACCCCAAAGTTAGAGTTATCGCAGGTAACTCTGACAAGACAGCCAGTTTCGCGGAGCCTCCGCCATGGCCACCGATTCGCTCGTTGCCGACCTCACCTCGGCACTCTCGAACATCCCACTGATCGACCCACACTCGCACATCGACCCGCTAAAGCCGGTGTCGAAGTCGCTCGACGACATTCTCGGCTACCACTACTACACGGAACTCGCGCACTCGGCGGGGATGAGCCAGGCGGCGCTCGCGAAGAACATCCCGGCACGGGAACGAGTCCGCGAGATCGTCAGGCACATGGACCGTTACGACAACACGGCCCAGTACGGCTGGTTCCTCGACATCGCCCGCACGTTCCTCGGCTTCACCGGCGACCGCATCACCCTGGCCGACGCGGACAAGTTGTTTGACGCTGCCGAGAAGACCTTCGCACAGGTCGACTGGGAGAAGCAGGTCTTCGCCAAGACGAAGCTCGAAAAGATCTTCTTGACTAACGAGTTCGACGACCCACTCGAGGGCTTCGATACCGAGACCTACGTTCCGTGTCTGCGGACCGACACGCTCGTCTTCCAGATGGATAAGCCCGAGACCCGCCGCCGACTCGCGGCCTGCACCGGGGTTGAGGTTAGCGACGCGGCTTCGCTGCGGATGGCCCTCGCCAAGTTGTTCATGCACTTCACCCGCAAGGGGGCGAAGGCGTGCGCCATCTCGTTGCCGCCGAGCTTCCACCCGGTTCCGTTCGACGACGAGCACTTCTACGAGCAGATGCAGTTCCACGACTTCCACGACCTCGCCCCCGGGATCTTCTGGATGATCGCCGAGTCGTGCCGCGACTTCCGCCTTCCGTTCGACCTGATGATCGGCGTGAACCGCCGGGTGTACGAGAAGGGCGTGTTCCAGGGGCAAGACCTGTTCGACCAGCGCACGAGCCTGATCCAGTACAAGGAACTGTTCAACGCTTTCCCGGACGTGACGTTCCCCGTCTCGGTGCTGACGAGCGCCCAGAACCAGGAGTTGGTCGCGTACTCGTGGATCTTCCCGAACGTGCTGCCCAACGGCCACTGGTGGTACTCGAACACACCGCCGTACATCCGCAAGGATCTCACGGAACGGATCACCGCGGTTCCGAAGACTAAACTGATCGGCTACTACTCGGACGCGTACAAGCTGGAGTTCGTGTTGCCGAAGTACTCGATGTATCGGCGACTGCTGGCGAACGTGCTGGCCGACGAGTTCGTGCGTCCCGGTGTGTTGAGCGAGGCCGACGCGGTGGCACTGGGCACGCGCTTACTGCGCGACAATGTGCGGGAAGTGTTCAAGGTCTGATGTGGCGAGCCGTGCCAGTCATGGCACGGGTCTGAGTAAAGTAAACCCGTGCCATGACTGGCACGGCTCGCCAGGAATCCCATGCGCAGACGCCATTTCCTCCTCACTCCGCTCGCATTCGCCGCGGGGTGTTCCGACCGGCAATCTCGCGTCGTACTCTATTGCGCCCAGGACCGCGAGTTCGCTGAGGGGTTGCTCGCCGAGTTCACCCGCGAAACCGGTCTGCGGATCGATGTCAAATACGACACCGAGGCGAACAAGTCTGTTGCTCTCGCCGCCGAGTTGGAACAGGAAGCCAGCCATCCGCGTTGTGATGTCCACTGGAACAACGAGCCGCTCGGTTCGGTTCGCCTCGCGCGTGCCGGTGTGTACGCACCTCTTCCATCGCCACTCTGCGATCCCTTCCTCGCCAGCACTCGTCCGACAGATCGCCTCTGGCAAGGCTTCGCCGCACGCGCTCGCATCGTCATCGTGAACACGAATCTGCTGAAGGAACCGGACCGCCCCCGGAACCTGTTCGACCTCGCGGCCGAGCGATTCGCGGGTCGAGTTTCCATCGCGAAGCCGTTCTTTGGCACCACCGCGACGCACGCCGCAGCACTTTCGGCAAACCTTGGGCTTGATCGCACGCGTGAGTTCTTCGCCGGGTTGAAGGGGAACCGCGTGAATGTTGTCGCGGGGAACAAGCAAGTGGCACGCAGTGTGGCCGATGGGCAGTTCGCGGTGGGCCTCACCGACACGGACGACGCATTGATCGAACTGCGTGACGGCAAGCCGGTGGCGATTGTGTTCCCGGATGCAGACGCCCTCGGAACGCTGTTCCTGCCGAACACGGTCGCGCTGGTGAAGAACGGCCCAAACCCCGCGGCCGCGCACAAACTGGTCGAGTTCCTGCTGCGTGCGGAAACCGAGAAACGCCTCGCGGAAGGCGGCGGCTTCCAGATTCCGCTGAACCCGTCAGTGAAGGCCGATTTACCCACGGCGATCCTGCGACCAACGCAAACCCGGGCAATGGAAGTGAACTACGACCGCGCCGCCGATGCATGGGAAACCACTCAGGCGATGTTGCGAGAGTTGTTCGCGGTGTGATTGCGATTGAGTTCGGATTTGCCTAGTTCGAGCCCGAGCGCAAGCGAGGTGTCTTGCGTGGCACCTCGCTTGCGCTCGGGCTCGAACTAGGCCGTTATCATGGCTTCTTCGGTGTGTTCTGGTTGCCTTCGGGGGTGTAGCGGTAGTACACCTCGAGCGTCAGCAGGCACATGCACGTCGTTCCGAGGCGACCGCAAGCCGGGCCAATCCACTGGTCCCCGGGTGGGTTCCAACTGCCGCGTTCCGTGCGAGTGCGATTCTGGATCGAGAGGAGCCAGTCGGGCATGCCACCCTTGCGAGTACCGTCGGGCTGTTTGACGCCCTCGTTCCAGTCCTTCCAGGCTTCGCCGCCGTGGAACCGCACAACCTGCGTCGCGTAGTAGTAATAGTAGAGGTCCACGTTCGCAGGGAACTTGCCGGCTGCGTCGGGTTTCGGAACCCGGGCCAGCAGACCTTTGGTTCCCTCGGCGAACCCGGCGGTGGTTGAACGCCAATCGTCGATGTAGTACCGGCACAACAGCCCGATTGCCGTTAATGAGGTGCCTGGGCCGCCGCCCGGGCCGCCGTACCCGTAAGCCGATTTGCTTTGGCCTGTCCCCACGTGGTTCAGGAATCCGACGGCTTTCTTGATGACCTTCTCGTCCACGCTCAGGCCCGCGAGTTGCCCCGCGTGGAGTGCTTGCACCTGCCAGCCGACGATGGATGTGTCACCCGCATGGGGAACCTGATATCCCCAACTCCCGTTTGTGGCTTGCCCTTTCTGGATGTAGTCGATTGCACGCTGAGCCGCTTCCTTGAGTGCGGGATCTTGCGTCATCCCGTAGGCTTCGCACAGCGCCACGGTCGCGATCCCCTGGCCGTACATATCGGGGGCACCCTTGAAGTGGCCCGCCTGAGGGCTTTGCCCGGCCTCCTGGTTCTTCACCAGCCAGTCGAGACCGGCCTGAACCGTTTGCTTGTACCGACCTTCCTTGTGCGACTGACCTGCCCCGAGGAACGCGAGAACCGCCATTCCCGTTGCCGGTGCCGTGTCGTGCGATTTGCTCCCGTCGTAGACCCAGCCGCCATCGGGCTTCTGTGTCTGGGTGAGCCACGCGAGGCCGAGCATAACGGCCTCTTCGCCCTCCTCGCTGCCGCCGAAGTCCTTCAGGAGTCGCTTGCGGGTCGCTGCCGTGCGGTCGATCCCCTTCTTGGGTTCCACCTTGGTTGTGTCGGGAACCTGTGCGGGGGCCGTGTGGGTTCCCGCTGTGAACAAGGCGATTGGTGTGAACAGCAGCGCGAGTGCGATGGGTCGGAACACGAACGACCTCCGCGAAACGGACGGCGAACTGGCGTGCTTGCAGTTTAGCCCGCCGGCGCAACGAGTGGAAGCACCATTGCACTTGGGCGGGGGAAAGCCGAAGCCATACCGAAGAGTTTGATCCGCAGATTACGCAGATGGACGCAGATTAAAAGACAATATCGAGTTGGGTAGCACCCCCCGGTTCCACGGTCTTATGATCTTCCCATTTGTCTTTGAAATCTGTGTCTATCTGCATAATCTGCGGATAACACTCTACTCTTTTTCAGATCCTCTTGATCCACGTTTCATCCGCGTCATCCGCGTGCCATTGCTTCAACTGCCTTGAAACTCGAACCGGCCGTTGCGGGTATGATGGGGAGCACCCAATCTCCGGACACCAGCCATGTTGGTCCGCAACCTTCTGTTTGTCGTGGTCGTGATCGCGGCTGTCGGCGGCCTGCGGGCAAGTCTGTTCCCGCAGAACACGCAGACGCGCAAGATTCACCTCGACCCCGGCACCACAACCGACGACGACTTCCGTGCCGTCGTTCGCAAGGTGGACGAATCGTTCCGCAACGATTGGGAAGCCCACGGCATCACCCCTGCACCGCTTGCCCCCGACCTGGCCGTGGCTCGACGGCTGTCTCTGGCCCTCACCGGCAGCGTGCCTTCGCTGGAAGAGATCCGCCAGTTCGAACACTACCCCGAAGGGCAGCGGCTCGACGGCTGGGCGAACCATTTACTTCGCGACCGCCGTTACTCGGACTACTTCGCCGATCGCCTCGCACGGGCCTACGTCGGCACCGAAGATGGCCCACTGCTGATCTACCGCAAGCGGCGGTTCAACGCGTGGCTCAGCGATCAACTGCACCACAACACGCCCTACGGCGAAATGGTCCGGCAGATGATCGCGGCCCGTGGGCTGAACACCGACCAGCCGGCGGTGAACTTCATCGCCGCCGCTTACGATGAGGGGAAGGAGAAACCCGATCCCGAGAAGCTCGCAATCCGCGTGACGCGGGCGTTCCTCGGGCTGCGAATCGACTGCGCCCAGTGCCACGACTTCAAGAACCCCGCCGACTATGAGCAGATCATCTGGAAGCAGACCGATTTCCAGTCGCTCGCGGCGTTCTTCGGCCAAACGCGCCACATCGTCACACACATTTCGGACGGCGAAGGTGAGTATGCGTTCGAGGATCGCGTGAATGGTAGCACGCACGAGATTGGCGTCGGCGTGCCGTTTTCACCGGAACTGATGCCAGAAGAAGGCACGCGACGCGAGCGGCTTGCGGCGTGGGTCACGAACCCGCAGAACAAGGCGTTCTCGCGTGCAACCGTGAACCGCGTGTGGGCGATGATGTTCGGCCGCCCGCTCCTGAAGCGGATCGAATCGCCGACGCTCGACGAACGCGGCCCCGCAGCGCTCGACATCCTGGCCGCCGACTTCGCCAGCCACAACTACGACCTGAATCGCCTCATTCTGCTGATCGCGTCAACCGAAGTGTTCCGGCTCGATAGCGCAGCTCCGTTCGAGATCACGGACGCCCACGACGAACGCTGGGCGGCGTTCCCGTTGTCGCGACTGCGACCCGAGCAGATCATCGGCAGCGTGATTCAGGCCGCTTCGGTGCGAACCATCGACAAGAACTCACAACTGTTCGTGCGGGCCACGCGGTTCTTCAACGAGAAGGATTTCGTGACGCGATACGGCGACGCGGACGACGACGACTTCGCGAAGGCACACGGCACTATCCCGCAACGCCTCCTGATGATGAACGGCGACCTCGTGGACGGCAAGGCCCGGAGCGAACTCTTGAATGCTTCGGCGCAAATCGCGATGTTCGCCCCCGACGACCAAGCCGCCGTCGAGACCGCGTACCTGTGCGTGTTCACACGGAAGCCGACGCTGAAGGAGAGCGAGCACTTCGTGGCGAAACTCGCGGGCACGAAGGGCGACGAGCGCCGCAACCACCTCGCGGACATGTACTGGGTGCTGTTCAACAGCACCGAGATGAGCTTCAACCATTGATTTTGCTCGCGAGCAAACTGATGGGCCAATGGATGGTACTGCCTACTTTTGCTGACATCACCCCAGGGATCGGTGCCGTACTGACCGTAGGTAGCTTCGTACTCGCCGGATATTTCCTCAGCGGTGCAGCCATATTTGGGGGAATATGGTTTGCGATTCGACTCCGAGGAGGCAAAGGCCCATACACGAAGAAGTGGTTCTTCACCTTACTTGGTTGGGCCTTTTGTTTGAGTTCGCCTGCCGTTGCAGTGTACGGCGTGGAAGTAGTTGCGGAGTCATTCTTTGAAGCGGTGATATCCGTCGTGCTGGGAGTTGCGATGTTGCTCGCGGGGATTCGGTTACGCCGCGAAGGTCGGGAACCGCTTTCCGAAGGCCAACACAACTGAAGTGGAGATAATATGCATCCCCTGACCTGCAACTATCACCTGCCGCGGCGGAACTTCCTCGCGGCGGCGGGGCTTGGCTGGCTCGGCACGGCGCTCGCACGGTCGGCGGAAACCGAGAAGACTCCCGCGAAGTCGGTCATCATCCTGTGGATGGGCGGCGGGCCGAGTCAGCTTGAGACGTTCGACCCCAAGCCCGGCACGAACATCGCGGGGGGATCGCTCGCACGCGACACCAGCGTCAAGGGCGTGCAACTCGCCGCGGGGTTTGCGCAACTCGCCGACCAGATGGAACACGTCGCGCTTGTGCGGTCGCTCACGAGCTTCGAGGGCGACCACGAACGCGGAACGTACACGCTCAAGACCGGCAACCGCCCCGACCCCACCGTGAACTTCCCGTCTCTGGGCGCGATCGCGTGCCACGATCTCCCCGCGGGGAACACCGAGATTCCCCGGCACGTCAGCATCCTCCCCGGTCAGTGGCCCGCTCGCGGTGGCGTGCTCGGTGCGGAGTACGACGCCTTCAAGATGTACGACCCCGCCGACAAGGTGCCGGACGTGACGCCGAACGTTTCGGCGGAGCGATTCGCCGAGCGGATCAAGGATCTGGATGTCGTCGAGGATGCGTTCGCCCGTGGTCGCGGCAGTCGTCTCGGGAACACGGGGCACAAGGACACGATGGAGCGTGCCCGCCGCATGATGAGTTCGGAGCAACTCAAGGCGTTCGACGTGTCGAAGGAGTCCGCGGCGCTCCGCAAGGAATACGGCGACACCCCCTTCGGCCGTGGGTGCCTCGCGGCGCGGCGATTGCTCGAAGTCGGCGTGCGTTGCGTGGAAGTGACGCTCGACGGCTGGGACACCCACGCGAAGAATCACGAACTCTGCGCGAAGAACGTCGCCATCCTCGACCCGGCGTTCGCGGCACTGATCCGCGATCTGAAGAAGCACGACACGCTGAAAGACACCATCGTGCTATGCATCGGCGAGTTCGGCCGCACGCCGATCGTGAACCCGGTCGGTGGCCGCGATCACTGGCCACACAACTTCACTGCGGCCATCGCTGGGGGCGGCATTCGCGGGGGAATGGTCGTGGGCGAAAGCGATCCCGAAGGCGGGAAGAAGCCCAAAGACCCAGTGCCAGTACAGGATCTTCATGCGACCGTGCTGAAGGCGCTGGGGATCAACTGGGAGCGGACGCTGCGAGGGCCGATTGGCCGAACGATTCGCCTGAGCAGCGGCAACCCCGTCGGGGCATTGCTGGGGTGAAGTGTCTTGGTCCGAGCCCGAGCGCCAAGCGAGGGTTAGCGTAGATCCTCGCTTGGCGCTCGGGCTCGGACAGAGATTCGACTCACTTCGCGTGTGGAGCGGGTGCAAGGTGTGGCAGCCACACCAAGCCGTGACCCGTCTCGCAATCGTGGCCGTTCGGCCCCAGGTCGCGTGCCCACGTCGTGAGATATGTTCGCACCTTGGCCGAGTTCCAGTCGGTGTTGCGTGAGAAGCACAGCACAGCGGCGGCTGCGGCTTGCGGGGTCGCACACGAGGTGCCGCTGAACGGCCGCGATCGCATGTAGGTTCCGAACGGAATCGGAGCAACCACGTCTGGCTTAGGCTGCCGCGAGTTCGGGCCACACGCGCTGAACGAAGCACGCTTGAAACTGGTGTCCACAGCGCCGACGGTGATCACTTCTGGGCCGTCGCCGGGGAACGGGATGCTTCCGGCGAGTCGCACTTCACTCAGGTACGCGGCCAGCGAGTTCAGGTGGAACTTGCCGGGTTTCCCCTTCTCCTGCTTCACACGCAATGCATACGAGATGCCCGAACCGGACTTCGGCGTGAAACGGGCGAGCGTTGCGGGCGGGTCGGTTTGCTGGCGATAAGTGACCCCTTCCGGTTGCTTGCCGGTCGCCGGGTCGATCACTTCGATGCTGTACCGAGCTTCCGGGTCCGACCAGCACACTTCGAGGGACACACGACCGTCGTACCACGGGGAAACGTTGTTCAGCGTGACCTTATCGGTCCACTGGTGGAAGCCGTCGGCGGCTGCGTTGAACACCCCCGACCAGTGCCGTTGAGCGGTGTTCCCGGCGCACGAGAAGAACAGCGGGTCACCGGGTTTCGTGCCGTCGCCGAGGATTTCTCGCAGCTTGCGGTGAGTTGGGCCGTTCCCTTCGCCATCGCTCCAGCTTGGCATCACGACGGAACAGGTGATGACCTTCACCCCCTGTTCGCGTGCCCAGCGGACGGCGTCGAGGAACGTCTCGGGGCTATCGGTGTCCCAGTTCGAGAGCAGAATCTCGGCTTCCGGCGCGATGGCGTGAACGACCTCGGCAACGAGGATGCCGTGCTGGCTGTCCTTCCATTCGAGGTTGCCGTCTTTGCGGGCCGATCGCGGCGTGACCTTCGCGGGAAGCGTCTTACCCAGGAAGTCGCGGTAGCCACGGAAACCCGTGTCGAGGACGAGAATCTTCACGCCCTTACCGCAGAACCCGGCTTCCTGCCAGTCTGGAACTCCGAGGTAATCGAGGTGTGCGGCTCGCTCACGCGGGAGTTGCTGATCGCGGTTCGTTGCCCACGCAGGGAGTGTGGCATCCGCCGCGGAAACGGGCGAAGCGGACAACACGAATGCGGTGCAGCAGGATACCAGAAGGTAGCGCATGACGGAGGGTGGGTGAGGATTGTCAGGCGGGGTGTTCGGGCAGGGAATTGAATGGTATCATCTTTCTTGCGGGTGAGTAAAGAGGGTAGATGGGATTTCCCTCGTTTCTTTGCCCCATCTGCCGGGTGCTATTCGACGCTGCCAGGATGGAGAGTTGATGTCGCGTACCCGCCTCACGGCCATTACTGCGTTGGGGCTCCTCATTTTCTCGGTCGCGGTGTTCTTCACCCGTCGTGGGACGGGCGGCGTTGATGTCGGCCCTGCCGGCACATCAACGTGGGAAGTCACGCTGACTGTGCGGGGCGAATTCCCCGCGAAAAAGAACCCCAAGAAGGAATCGCGGCTGATTCTGAACTCGCCGCCCGACTTCCGCAGGCAAAACATCACAGATCCTTCGTGGAAAAGCGACGAACTCACCCGGCCCGAGGGTCGGGCCGGTGCGAAGAGCCCGCGGGAGCAAAGCGCCTGGAAGGCCAAGCCCGGCGCGACACCCGAGAAGGGTTACCGACTGAATTACACTTTCCACGTAGTTCTCGGCTCGCACCAACCTTCCAGTTCGATGCTGAGTCGAACAAAACAGCTCGACGCGGAACCGAAGCCCGACAAGGCCGGCATAATCAGCAAGACACTGTTGCCGACATCGCGAATCCAGAGTTCGCACAGCGAGATCGAGAACCTGGCCATGGAGTTGGGAGGCGATAAGCCGCCTCCTGACCAGTACCGGGCCTTCCAAGAATACGTCCACGCATTGCCATTACAGATCGGAGCAGGGCAGACGGCTCTCGATTGCCTTCGCAACAATGGTGGCGACGACGTCGGTAAAAGTCGGCTTCTTGTCGCGCTGTGCCGCAACCGCAAGATTCCCTCTCGCCTGGTCGTCGGGATCGTGCTCAACCCGAACGCCCCGCCCGTTTTTCACCACTGGGTGGAAGCCTGGGTGAAGACCGCCGACCGCAGCGAGCACTGGGTTCCGGCGTGCCCCACGTTCGGCCAGTTCGGCCTCCAGAAGTGGCCCACGAACTACCTCGTGATGCGCCTGAGTGATGGCCCGGTGATAAGCACTCTCGGAACGCAGCGCACCACACTGTTCGCCAGACCGCTCCCCGACCAACCCTCCGACCAGTCCCGAATCCAGGCGTTCTGGCGGGCCGTCTCGCTGAATAACCTACCTCCGGCTGAACAGCACCTCGCCCGGTTCCTGGTGCTGCTCCCGCTTGCCACTGTGGTGGTGAGCGTCTTCCGTGTGGTGATTGGGATTCGCACATTTGGCGTGTTCACACCCGCGTTGCTCGGCCTGATTTTCCGGGACTTGCACAACCTTCCGTGGGGGATGGGCATCTTCACCGCCACGGTCATCGTCGGCTGGCTATTCCGCAAGATGCTCGACCGCTATCACCTGTTGCTGATCCCGAGAACCGCCGTGATGCTCACGCTGATCGTCCTGTTCTTGCTCATCGTTCTCGGCGTGAGCGCACGGTTCGGAGTGCTGATCACCGGCTACATCGCGCTGTTTCCGATCATCATCCTCACGCACATGGTCGAACGGTTCTGGACACTCGAAAGCGAGGACGGTGTGGCATCGTCATTCCGAACACTCCTGGGCACGCTGGTCGTCTCCATTGCCGTGGCACTCTGCTTGAGCCCGGACGCGGTGGGTCGCTGGGTCTATCGCTACCCGGAAACGCTCGGCGTCGTGCTCGCGGTACTGCTCCTGCTCGGCCGTTACACGGGTTACCGACTCACGGAGTTGTATCGCTTCCAGGACGTGATCGAGTTCCCGGTGAAGGATGAAGGCGGAAGGATGAAGGATGAAGCAAAGAAGACGGAAGAGAAGGGTGATGTCAAAGTGGCGGTTGTTGAGCAATCCGTCCCACCCGGAACGTAGTGGTCCGGATTCATCCTTCATCTTTCATCCTTCATCCTTGGTGTGAAGATGTTCTGGTCGTCGCGACTGAAGGGACTGCGGGCCGCGGGTGTGCTGGGGATGAACGCCCGGAACACCGGGTGCATCCTCGACCACAATCCGAGGTGCCGGTTCCCCTACGTCGATAGCAAGCGGAAGATGCACGAGCTTTGCCGTGAGATCGGTGTGCCCACACCTGACCTCTATGCGGCGTTGCTTTCGCACTCGTCGTTGCGGCACCTCCCCAGACTGCTGGAGCAGCGCACCGATTTCGTGGTGAAGCCCGATCGCGGGGCAGGCGGCCGCGGTATCATGGTAATCACCGGGCGGAACGGGGCGCACTACGTTCGCCACAACGGCACGCTCCTCTCCGCTGAAGATCTCCGTCAGCACCTCTCCGGCATCCTCTCCGGCCTGTTCTCGCTCGGCGGCAATGAAGACGAAGCCCTGATTCAGCAACGGGTGATTCCGGACCCGGTGTTGGAGAAGATCAGCTATCAGGGCACGGCCGACATTCGCGTGATCGTCTACCGCGAGGAACCGGTGATGGCGATGCTCCGGTTGCCGACGAAGGCATCGGGCGGGCGGGCGAACCTGCACCAGGGAGCGATCGGTGCGGGCGTGGACATCGTTAGTGGCCGAACGCACCACGCCGTGCTTCGCGACCGCAAGGCCGAGATCCACCCCGACACGGGTGAGAGCGTGATCGGCTTCCAGGTTCCGTACTGGCCCGACATTCTGGAGATGTCGCGGCGTGTGAGTCGGGCCGTGGGAATGGGATACATCGGGGCCGACATCGTGCTCGACCGCACACGTGGCCCGCTGTTGCTGGAAGCGAACGCACGACCAGGGCTGGCGATCCAGATCTCGAACGCACGGGGACTGGCCCCCGAACTGGCGAAAGTCGATCGGCAACACGGTGGTCCTGGCGAGCGGGGGACGTAAGTCCCCTGTTCGGATAGGGAGAACAGGGGACTTACGTCCCCCGCTCGCCAGGACCAATACCTTGAGCGAGGGGAACGACGATGCGCACCGCCCACGGGCTTCTGCTGATCCTCATCATCGCCACGACCGTGAGCGTTGCGCCGGGCCAGCCGCCAGTTGCCAATCCTCCCGCACGAGTCGGCACCGTGATCCTCGCCGGCGGAATGCCCGAGCCAGACCTGATCGCTCTGAGCGTGGCCGCGGCAACGGCGCAACCCGACGCCGACTTCGTGCTCGATTCCACTCGTGCGGAAACCATCGTCAAGCCGTTCCTCGATCGGCTCAAACCGGCAACCGTGATCCCGGTCGGTTCCTTCGCCAAGAACCACGACGCGAGCCGCCGGTGGGGAATCGCCGATCCGGTTGCGCGACCCGTCGAAGCCGATCCGGTTGCGTTCGCGTGGTCGCTGTTCCCGAAGGCGGAACGTGTCGTCGTGTCGCCTCGCATTCTCACCAGGGAGTTGCTTCAAGCAGCATGCCTTGCGGGTAGCCTCAAGGCTCCGCTGTTCGTGCTGCGAGAAGGCGACGAACCGGTGAAGGGGTTGAAGGAACTGCTCGCGACACGGGGAACGAAGGAAGTTCTCGCGGTGGGTGCGGCGATGGCTGCGTGCAAGAATCTGGAAGGGTTGAAGATCACCGAACTCGAGGACGCGGCAGCGGTCGCCCGGGCTCACCGCAAGGAACTCACACGCACCGGCAAGATCGACATTCTCGTTCTCACGAACCCGAGCGATCCGCAGAGCCTGCACAGTCTCGCGCCGTGGGTCGCGGTGAAGCGAAGGGGTGCGTTGCTCCTCACTGGCCCCGACGGGAAGGACGCCCGCACCGTGGTTGCGGGCGCGATGAAAGACTGGGACACATCGCAAGCCGACGCGATGCTCGTGGTCGCGAACCCAACCGCGATTCCGCAGGTCAAGCGTGAGAACCCCGCGAAGGGGAAGGACGAGCAAATCGACGTCGAGCCGTGGATTCCGGAAGGCGACGAACTGATCTCGCTCACCACGGGCAGACTGTTTCACGCGGACCGTGCCCTCGTGCCACTGATGCTCGCCCGCCAGAGGATCCTCGAACACACCCCCGGCCCGCCGAAGATCCTCATTGCCAGCAATCCGGGCGACGGGCTTCCATTATTGGAGACGTTCTCCCGAAATACCGGTCGCGAGTTGGAGAACGCCGGCTGGAAGGTCACCGGTCGCTACGGCAAGACGAACCTCACCGCGAAGGAACTCCGCGATCTGCTCCCCGAACAGGACGCCTTCCTGTGGGAAGGTCACTACCGCACGCTGATCGACACCTATGAGTTCCTGAAGTGGACGGAGCCGCTACGGCCGTCGGTGATGTTCCTGCAAAGCTGTCTGGCGTTGAATCCCGAGGAGGCGGCGTTGCTGTTCGATCGCGGCGCGGCGGCGGTGGTCGGCACGCCGAACCGCACGTACTCGGGTTCCGGCGGCGCTCTCACACTGGGGTTCTTCGACTCGATCGCCTACGACGGTCGCAGCACGGGTGGGGCGATGCGGCACGCGAAGAACTTCCTCGTGTGTTACCAGGAGTTGAAGGCAAAGCGACTGGGTGAGGCGGCGAAACTCGGCGGCGCGAATCAGCGGGCCGCGTGGACGTTCACGATCTGGGGCGATCCCACCATGAAGATGCCGAAACCCGCACCTGCTGCCGACGCGCTGCCCGCTCTGAAGACCGAACTCGTCAAGACCACGATCACAATGTCACTGCCCGAGAAGAAGTATCCCTCGACGGAGGTCGCACCGTACAAGGCGGAGATGTGGCCGGGTGGTCGGCTCGCGGGCCTGATTACCACCGACATCGAAGACAAGTGGCTGTCGCCGCTCGCGTTCGCGGAGATCCCCATGCCCAACGGCCCGGCGGATCACGTCCCGCACCTGTCGTCGAAGGTGCCGGGGAAGAACTGGGTCTTCCGCTGGGACGCACGCCGACAGGTGGGCTACCTGCTGGTGATCCCCCGCGAGAAGGACGAGGGGAAGGTCGAGTTCCGCGTGAAGTGGGAACTGCCACCCGCTCCGTGAGTGATTCCCCGTCTGACGTTTAGCCGCGACGCGGAGTCTTCGGAGCGAAGCGCGGGCCATCGCAACTCGCTCCGCTACGAAGACTCCGCGTCGCGGCTAAACATCATCGTCGGCGGTCACGTTGCCATCGTGACGGTCTTCACCTCCGTGTAGAGTTGCAGCGCGTACTGGCCGAGTTCGCGGCCGATCCCCGACATCTTGAAGCCGCCGAACGGTGCGCCCGCGTCGAACACGTCGTAGCAGTTCACCCACACGGTACCGGCACGCAAGCCGTTCGCCATCCGCAGGGCCTTCTTGATGTCCTTCGTCCACACCGCCGCAGCTAGGCCGTAGACGGACTTGTTGCCGCGAGCCAGCACCTCGTCCACGTCCTTGAACTTCAGGATGCTCATCACCGGCCCGAAGATTTCCTCTTGCGCGATCTTCATCTCGTCCTTCACGTCGCTGAACACCGTCGGCTGCACGAAGTAGCCCTTGTCGCCGACGCGGCTACCGCCTGCGAGCAACTTTGCGCCGTCCTTCTGGCCGGCGTCGATATAGCCGAGGACGCGGTCCATCTGCTCCTGCGAGACTTGCGGTCCCTGCTGGTTGGCCATGTCGAACGGGTCGCCCACCTTGCGACCCTTCGCCTTGGCCGCGATCTTCGCCACGAACTCGTCGTACACCGATTCCTGCACGAACAGCCTGCTTCCCGCGCAGCAGCATTGCCCCTGGTTGAAGAACAGCCCGAAGTACGCGCCCTCGATGGCCGCATCCAGGTCGGCATCCGCGAACACGATGTTCGGCGACTTCCCGCCAAGCTCCAGCGACACTCGCTTCAGATTGCTCTGTGCTGCGGCCGTCATCACGATCCGGCCCGTGCCCGTCTCGCCCGTGAACGCGATCTTGTCCACGTCCATGTGCCCCGTCAGTGCAGCGCCGGCTGTGGGGCCGTAGCCCGGAACCACGTTGATGACGCCATCGGGGAAGCCGACTTCCTGGGCCAACTGTGCGACTCGCAACGCCGTCAGCGGCGTTTGCTCGGCGGGCTTCAGCACGAGCGTGTTGCCGCACGCCAGCGCCGGACCCCACTTCCACGCCTGCATCAGTAGCGGGAAGTTCCACGGGATGATCTGCCCAACAACGCCGAGCGGTTCGTGCCGCGTGTAGGTGAAGTACGGCCCGTCGATGGGGATGGTCTGACCGAAGATCTTGTCGGACCAACCTGCGTAGTAGCGGTAGCACTGGATCGACAGCGGAATGTCGGCGGCGAGCGAGTCCGCGATCGGCTTGCCGTTGTCGAGCGTTTCGAGCGCGGCGAGTTCCATGCGGTGGGCTTCGACTGCGTCCGCGAGTTTGTGCAGCAACCGCCCGCGTTCCGATGCGTTCATCCGCGACCACGGGCCGGTCTCGAACGCGGCGCGAGCGGCCTTCACGGCGAGGTCGATGTCGGCCTTGTCGCCTTCCGCGACGTTGCAGATGACGCTGCCATCGCTGGGGTTGAGCGTCTCGAACGTCTTGCCGCTGACGCTGTTCACCCACTTGCCGCCGATGAGCAACTTCTGGTCGGGCACGGTGGGTTTGGTGTGGCGGGATTTCGGTGCCGGTGCGGTCGCGGTCGTCATGGGAGAGCCTCCGGGGAGAATGGCCAACGACAAAGAAGTGAACGCCGTCATTGTCCCCGCGCGAACCGGGGAGTCAACCCGCTACCGACATTGTGCGGATACGATACATGCGTTCATATCGGTTCCAGGCGATATGCCCACCCATGTCTGGAACCGTTCTGGAACCGTTGACCTGTCTGGAAGAAAGAATATCAGAGGGACACATCTGCCATGAACACGCTCACGTTCAAGCCGCAGCCGCTGAATCAACTTCAATCTTCAGAGTTGGTTGTGACCGACGAATGGCTCTGGGATGGGTATCTCGCACGCGGCAACATTACCCTCCTCACGAGCGAATGGAAGTCTGGCAAGTCCACACTCCTCACCGGAATTGTCCGGGCGTTCGAGGACGGCAGCGCGTTTCTTGGTCGCCCGTGCGTCGCGTCTTCATCGCTCATTGTGTCGGAGGAATCGGCGGCGCTGTGGGCCGAGCGTACTCGACTGATCCCCACAGGCGGACGTGCCAGTCTGGTGTCGCGCCCGTTCGTGTGTCGCCCGACGCCCGAGCAGTGGGACGAACTCGTCCGCCAGGCCGAGGAATTGCGGGCGGCAGGCAACCTCGACGTGTTCGTTGTCGATCCACTCGCTTCGTTTCTACCAGGACGCAGCGACAGTGACCCAGGTACGCTCCTCGACATGCTTCAACCGCTGCGCCGGCTCGCGAGTGCCGGAGTTGGTGTGCTGGTTCTGCACCACCCGCGGAAGAAGGCGTCCGAAGAGGGGAACGCGGCACGGGGGAGTGGTGCGTTGCTCGGATACGTCGATGTGATCCTGGAACTGCAACGGTATGGCAAGCTCGCGTCCGACGTGAACCGCCGACGATTGGTGGGTTTGTCCCGTCGCCTGCGGACGCCACGCTCGCTGGTGTATGAGTGGGTCGTTGGCACACCCGAATTCCGCGTCGTGACAGACCCTGCGGAGGCACGCTTCCGGGAGAACTGGGCGACGGTGCGCTCGATTTTGGAGTCGCGCCAACAAGCATCAACTCACAAGGAGTTGCTCGCGGACTGGCCAGTAGACCGTGTGCCGCCGTCGTCGAGTTTGCTGTACGAGTGGATGGCGCGAGCAGCGAAGCAGGGACTGGTGGAACGTCTCGGCAACGGCACGAGCAACGATCCGTTCCGCTTCCAGTTGCCAGGTAAGGATGATGACTTCTTCAAACCACTCGGACGGTTAGACCCTCTCCCGGGCATGCGAGGCAAGCGGTGAAAGGTGTGCCGGGTTCGTGGATCGAAAGCGTCGAGGGATCACCGCAACCGAAGTGGGTATTCATCCGGAATGGGTTGGGATCCAGTCCGAGCCCGAGCGCCAGGCGAGGGACCACGTGAACCTCGCCTGGCGCTCGGGCTCGGACTGGACCACCAGGTTCACGTGAACCTCGCTTGGCGCTCGGGCTCGGACTGGACCACCACATGTGGCTTGCCACATCACTTGTCGATCGCGCACTTCGGCAACGCAGCCTGGAGTTCCTTCAACCCGGCATCCGTCACCGCCATCAACGAAACGAAAGAGAACCTGAACGGAAATCCCGAACCGGGTCGCGATCCGTACGCAGAGAAAGAATTTCCCGATTTTGAGTGAATGACTGTCGGCACGACGCGGATAGAACTGTGGCCGGTGCCCACAAACCCGGAATCCCACTCGATGCCGGAACACGGAGTTCCCGACCGTCGCGACCTCTTCGCGGAACACCTGCGCCGAAACCGGAGCCGGCTGTTTGCGTACGTCCACACACTGGTGCGAAACCTGGCCGACGCCGACGACGTGTTCCAGCAGACGGCACTGGCTCTGTGGCGACGCTTCGACACCTACGATCCGACGCGAAGCTTCCTGAATTGGGCTCTCGGCGTGGCGCGGCTCGAAGCCGCGACCTGGCTGCGGAGTCACGCCCGCGACCGGCTCCGGTTCTCCGACGACCTCACGGCCATTCTGCTGGAAGCCTTCGCCGCGGTACCGGACGCCGAAACGAGCGACCGGCAGGACGCGCTGCCCGGCTGCATGGACAAACTTCCGGACGCGGATCGGCTGTTGCTCACCGAGTGCTACCAGAACGGGAGCGATGTTGCTGCGGTTGCCGCCCGTCTCGGCCGGTCGGCGCAGAGTGTCCACAACTCGCTTGCACGAATCCGACGGGTGCTTCACGAGTGCATCGAGCGGGCGACCGCCCGCGGAACGAGGGGATGAGCGTGGCTGACCCGCAGATTTCCGACCGGCTCCGTGAGTTGGTCGATGCCTACCTCGACGGAACGATCGCTCCCCCCGAGTTTGCCGAGGTGGAATCGTTGCTCCGTACGGACGAAGTGGCCCGTGCCTACTTCGTTCGGTGTGCCCAGTTGCATACCGATCTGTCACTTGAGGTCGCGGCGCGAGTCGCCACCGAACAGGCGCTCGCACAGATTCCCGAACCCGCCTATGAACCAACTGCGTCACGTCCCGCGAACCGGGGCTTGACGAGCCAATCCGTGCGCTGGCTCGTGGCCGCCTCGCTGCTCGTCGGCATGTCTATCGGAGGCGGTGTGGTCGGGCTGTTTGCCGCCCAGAGTATCCCGAAGGTTTCCCCGCCACCGGAACCCCGGACGCTCTCACTCGACTTCCGTGGCGGCAAGTCCGGAACCCTTGGTGACGTGGCCAGCACCCGGACGGGCTTCACCCACCGCTTGCCGGGAACCGGGATTGGTCTGCCGGCGAACGACCCCAACCTGAGAGTGATTCCCGGATCGGGGAGGCTCGAAGTGACGGCCACGGCAAGCGACCTGAACACACGCTTCGGGCTCGATCAGGCGGAGTTCCCGGGGGTTCGGCTCACCGATCTGGGGTTCACGGGAAGCGAAGACTTCGAAGTTGTCGCCGCGGTGGTGGATGTGCCAGCGATGGCGTTCGTCGGGCAGTTCGGGGTGTACGCTGGGGTTGCTGCCGAGTGGACCGTTCGCGGCGGACTCGTGAGTCAGCGTGAGGAAGACTCGTACCGACAGTTCGTGGTGAACACACGCGACGGGCGAGACAAGGATGCGTACTTCATCGGCCTCGGTGCCCCCGGCGACGAACTCCAGATGCGTCTGTCGCGAATCGGTGGGAAGTTCTCGATGGCCGTCGAGAATCGCACGTCAGGCGCGACGAGCACGCTGGCAACCCGTCACTCGGAGTTCCTCGACGGCAAGGCCGACGTGGTTGTCGGTGTCTTCGCGTGCGACCCACGCGGCAAGGAACACAAGGCCGTGCGATTCGGCGAGTTCACGGCGACCGTCTGGGTTCGGCCCACCATGAAATGACCCGACATCTGAGACAGTAGCATCACGAGTGCCACGGTCATTTGTCTTTGCCCTGAAGGGGCAGAACAGCATAGCCCGGGGCAAGCGAAGCGTCGCCCCGGGGTCAGCCCAACACCAAGTTGGTCCCGGGGCGGCGACCGCTTCGCAGTCTTGCCCCGGGCTATGTTGTCCTGCCCCTTCAGGGCAAAGACATTATCCTTCTCACACCCGAACACTGGCACTTGTCGTGCTACAGTCTCCACAATCTCGGCAGATTCTCCGGAATCTGGGTGAATCCGACGCCGCGTTGAACGGATAGTTCTCAACCCACCCTCCCTCAATTCCCATGTTGGTTGCTGCAATGCTCCGACTTGAACACTTCAGGCTTGCGGTCGCGGTCTGGTTGACCGCGTTCGCCGCTCCCGTTTCGGCACAAACGGTCCTCGTGAAACCGTACGTCCAACCCGGCGACGGGAGTGTACTCGGTAAGGCAGACGTGAAGGTGCTCTGCTGGCTCACGGACCAGAAGCCCGGCGAGTTCCTCGTGGAATACGAGGTCGCAGGGGGGCGCGTTCTCACCGCCAAACCCGAGCGGGTCACGCTCGACTTCGAGAAAGCTCCGGAACCCAAGAAGGCCAAACCGGAGAAACCCAAAGACCCCGACGACCCGCCCGAGAAGACCGGCACGCTGCCGCCCGAGAAAGAGCAACGCTACTTCAAGTATGTCGCGCGGTTGACCGATCTGCCGTTCAACGCGAATGTGCAGTACCGCGTCAAACTCGGCGAGAGTGTGATCCGCGAGGCGAGTTTCCGCACCCGTGTCACGGCCGACAAGCCCGTGCGGTTCGCCCTGGTCGGCGATCTCGCCAATGGCAAGGATCAGCAAAAGGCCATTGCGTTTCGCATCAACGAGGAGAAGCCGGAATTCCTGGTCGCGCTCGGCGATATCGTGTACCCCGCCGGCCGCGTGAGCCAGTACATGAGCTTCTTCTGGAAGACGTACAACGACGTGGACGCGCCCGACCTCAAGGCCGGTGCGCCGCTGATGGCGTCGGTGCCGTTCTACCCCGTGCTCGGCAACCACGACGTCGCCGCCAAGTTCCCCACAATCCCGGACGCTCTCGGCGTCTACTATTTCTTCCACGCGCCGCAGAACGGCCCCGGCCTCGGCCCGTGGGCCACGCCACTGGGCTCAGACAAGGCCGCAGTCGCCAGGTTCCGCGCGGCCACCGCCGACAGTTACCCGTCGATCGATGCCTACTCGTTCGACAACGGCCCGGTCCACGTCATGGTTCTGAACAGCAACCTGTCCGGGAACGTGGATCAGTTGAAGTTGCGACAGTGGGTCGAACAGGATTTGAAAGGGAGCGCCGCACGCTGGAAGCTGGTCTGTTTCCACAACCCCGCGTTTTCGAGTTCACACCAGCACTACACCGAGCAATCGGTTCGACTGTGGCAACCGCTGTTCGAGTCGTGCGGGGCCGATGTCGTGTTCAGTGGGCACGTCCACAACTACCAGCGAACCGTGCCGTTGAAGTTCGCTCCCACATCGCCGAAGCGAGATAAGCGGGGCCGGGCCGACGGCGAGTTCACGCTCGACCGCGTTTTCGATGGCGAGAAGAACACGCAACCCAGCGGCATCATTCACATCGTTGCGGGCGGTGGCGGTGCCACTCTGTACGGCCCTGGCCTCGAGAAGACGGCCGTGACCCTCAAGAAGGAACACGGCGACAACTACGCCGACTACACGGCGAAGATGGTTGCCGATCGGCACTCGTTCGTCGTTCTGGACGTGACCCCCGACTCGCTGAAACTCCGCGCGATCGACTTGAATGGCAAGGCGTTCGACCAGATTGTCCTGACCAAGCCGAAGAAGTAGCCCCCTCCCACTCATCGCCAAGGAGTTCTGATGTCTGGCAATCTCACCCGCCGGCAGTTTGTCGCGACCGCTGCGGCTGGCGTTTCACTTCCCGCGTGTTTGCGGGCTGAGCAACCCCAATCGAAGGACGAACCCGTTGCATTCTTTCTGGTGGGGGACACTCATTTCCTCGCCAACAAAGAAGACACCGCGAAACTCGACGAACGATCCGTCACCGTGACGAACCGGTTAATTGAGCAACTGAACAAACTCCCCGGCACCGATGTCCCCTCGGCCGCAGGTGGTGGCCGGGTGCTGGCCCCGCGCGGCGTCATCCACGCGGGCGACTGCATCGACACGGGCGACAAGGCCAACGTGAAGATGCAAGAGACCGAGTGGTCGGCGTTCAACGATGCCTACGGACTGACGGGGAAGGACGGCAAACTCAAGGTGCCCGTGTACGAGGTTCACGGGAACCATGACAGCCCGCGTGGCGACGGCCTCGCCGTGAAGAAGATCATCGCTCGCAACAAGACTCGCCCTGGCGTCGAGAACGCCTCGAAGAACGGCGTGCATTACTCCTGGGACTGGGGCGGCGTTCACTTCGTCAACCTTGGCATCGTTGTCGGGCAGTCTGCCGAAGTCACCCGCAAACGCCGTTACGCCCCGCTCGACAGCCTGGAGTTCCTCATCAGCGACTTGAAGGAGAAGGTCGGCACGTCGGGCAAGCCCGTCGTCATCACGCACCACGTGGACATGCTCCGGTATGCCCAACCGTTGCCGGTCGAGGACAAGAAGGCCGAGAGCATGGAGTGGGACCCCGCCGACGTCAAAGGGTTCCACGATGCCCTCAAAGGCTACACCATCGCGGCAATCCTGTTCGGTCACACGCACGCCCGCAACGTCTTCCGCTGGGACGGCTCGAACAAGGCCGCGAAGGAAGGGATCCCGACATTCAACGTCGATAACAGCAGTCACTTCGCCGGCAAGCAGCAAGCGTTCTTCTACTTCGAGATTCGCGGCGACGGGTTGATCGTGCGGGAGTACCAGACAGCGGACGCCTGGGAAACCGCTGCGTGGACACCACAGACGTGGACGGCACCCATCACCCCAGCCAAGAAGTAACACCCACCAGAGGGCGAGATGAATCGAATCAGAATCACAACGTTCGCCGCAGCGTTGAGTGTCGTGCTCGTCGCGCTCGTGGGCACGGCGGCGGCACCCACGACATCAGACGATCCCCCCGGCGTCACGTTCATCGTGACCTCGGATTCGCATTACGTTTCTTCCAAGAATCTGGACCGACTCGACCGGAACAAGGTTTCCATCGAGCGGATGAACGCGCTGCCCGGCACGGCGTGGCCAGACAAGCTCGGTGGCGGAAAGATCGAGAAGCCACGCGGCGTGCTCGCGCTCGGCGACCTGATCGACGACGGCGACAGACGCGACGAGACCCCCGTGCAGTGGCGGCACTTCGAGAAGCAATTCGGGCTCGACGGCACGGATGGCTTGCTCAAGTACCCCGTATTCGAAGGATGGGGGAACCACGATGGCCCGCCAATCGGCAAGGAGAAGTTCGGCTTCAGCGTGCAGGCCAAGATCAAGGAACGCAACGCCGACCGCAAGAAGGCCGGCCGCATCGGAAACGTTGCCGAGAACGGCCTGCACTACTCGTGGGACTGGGAGCAGGTTCACTTCGTGCAGGCGAACCTGTACCCCGCTGACAAGCAACACCCGAAGATCCGCTACTCCCTGCCGTGGCACGACCCGCAAGGGGCTCTCTCGTTCGTGAAGGACGACCTGAAGACCTCGGTTGGCGATAGCGGGCGGCCGGTGGTCATCATGTCGCACTGCGGGGTGGACACGGACTGGTGGAACCCCGAGGACTGGGCCGAGTTTTACAAGGCGGTGAAGCCGTACAACGTGATCGCATACTTCTACGGGCACACCGGCACCGGCCTGCGAAAGTACAAACCCGAGGGGGAAGAGAAGGCGATCGACTGCGTGAACACCGGGCAGACCGAGAAGGGTTTCTTCGTGGTTGAGATCACCACAAAGCGAATGCGTCTTGGTTACCACATCAAGAAAGATGCGAAGGCAGAGACTGTCGAGTGGGAGTGGAAGTACCTCCTCGACAAGCCACTCGTGCAGGGGAAATGAAGTAACCCTCCGATGGCCCCGCCCACGAGACAATCGTGTGTCGCCTGAGCCGGTTGTGCTGCTGCCCGGCCCGAACCGCGCCGATCCAGCGACGGTTGCGCAGGGAGGCGAAGGTGCAGTCGAACGTGGCTTACGGTCCGGTAAAGCGAGAGCAGTCGAGGATGTCGAACTTGAGTTGCGGTGCAGCCGTGCCGGCTGCGGGGAAATTCTGACGATCCAACCAGAAAGAGTTGTCGCCAGACATGGGGCTGAAGCGAAAAACACAAGCCGCCGTAACTACCAACTGGAAATGGCAGTTACGGCGGCTTGTTTTGAGTGGCCCCTGTCGGGCTCGAACCGACGACCCGCTGATTAAGAGTCAGCTGCTCTACCAACTGAGCTAAAGGGCCAGAGATCAATATTGTGGTGGCTACCCCGTCCCCCTTCAAGGGGTGTCGCCGGAAAAATCTCCATCACACCCTCACAGACACCTGTCGAGCCGGCAGGTTCACGCGCTGCCTCAGAATGCGCGAACCCAGGACAGGCGAACGCCCGTCTCCTAGCATGTCCCTTGCACGACCGGGATAACCCCGGCCGCTCGCTGCACAAGGTTCCGCCATGCTCGTTCCGCTCTCCTGGCTCCGCGAATACGTTGCCATCCCCGACGCGGCTCACCTCGTCGAGCGACTCACCATCGCCGGACTCGAATCAAGCGGCGTCAAGGTGTTTGGCGTCGGGTCACCTGCTGGCATTCGCGTGAAGCCCGAGGATGCCGGGCTCGTCTGGGAACGCGACAAGGTGATGGTCGCCAAGGTGCTGGAAATCACCAAGCACCCCGAGGCCGACAAGCTCAAACTCGTGAAGCTCGAATATGGCGCGAGCGAATCGAAGACGGTGGTCACCGGGGCGCCGAACATCGCTCCGGGGCAATCCGGAATGAAGGTGATTCTCGGCCTTCGCGGGTGTCGGTATTACCTCTGCGACAAGGACGGAAAGAAGACGACCGTCACGCTGGAGCCGAAGGCGCTTCGCGGCATCATGAACGACGCGATGTGCATGTCCAACTACGAGCTGGGCATCTCCGACGAGCACGAAGGGATCATCATTCTCGACGATGCCGACCCCGCACCCGGCACCCCGGCCGCGGACATGCTCGGCGAGGTTGTCGTTGAACTCGACATTCTCCCGAACATGGCACGCTGTCTGTCGATGGTCGGAATCGCACGGGAAGTGGCAGCGCTCACTGGTGTGCCCGCGAACATCCCCGAGCCGAAGGTTGTGACAGTCGCGGAATCCATCGAAAGCAAGGCCGCGGTCGTCATCGCCGATCCGAAGTTGTGCCCGCGGTACACGGCCACCATCATTCGCAATGTGAAGGTCGGCCCGGCTCCGCGATGGATGCAGTCGCGACTCCAGTATGCCGGGATGCGGCCGATCAACAACATCGTCGATGTCACGAACTATGTGATGCTCGAATACGGCCAGCCACTGCACGCCTTCGATTACGATGTTCTCGTGAAGCGGGCCGCTGGCAAGGTGCCGACGATCACCATTCGCTCGGCGAAGCCCGGCGAGAAGTTGAAGACGCTCGACGGCCAGGAACGCACGCTGTCGCCCGAGAATCTGGTGATCGCCGACGCGGCCGGTGCCATTGCGCTTGCGGGCGTCATGGGTGGGGCGGAAACCGAAGTGACCGCCGATACGAAAACCATCCTGCTCGAATCGGCGGCGTTCGATTTCGTCAGCGTTCGCAAAACAGCCCGGCAATTCAACCTGTTCAGCGAAGCGAGCACGCGGTTCAGTCGCGGGGTTCACTCGGATCTCGTGCTCCCCGCCGCCGTCCGTGCCGCGGACCTGTTCCGTCAGCACGCCAGCGGCGAGGTGCTCTCGGGCATCATCGACGATTACCCGGCACCACCACCGCCGCAGGTTGTGGAACTGCACCGCTCCGAGATCGCGCGACTGCTCGGGTTCGACGTGCCCGCGGCCGAGGTTGAACGCGTGCTGTCGGCCCTTCACTTCACGGTGAAACCCGAGAGGTTCGGCTGGGCCGTGACCGTGCCGCGAACGCGCCTCGACATCCAGGCCGGTGCCGCAGATCTGATCGAGGAACTGGCCCGCGTGTTCGGGTACGACAAGCTGCCCGAGCGGTTGCTGCCGCTGGAGTTGCCGGAACCGAAGGGGAACCGCTCGCTCGAACTTGAAGACAAGGTGCGCGACCTGCTCGCCGATCAGGGCTTGCAGGAAGCGATCACGTATTCGCTGAGCAGTGCGGAGACGGAAGCAAAGCTGAACAACGGGGCGACAACTCACGTCGCGCTGCTCAATCCGCTGTCGCCGGAGCGTTCCGTGATGCGGCGAACGCTGCTCCCCGGAGTGCTCGCGGTTGCGCAGAAAAACCTCGAAGCGACCGACAGCGTGAGCATGTACGAACTCGGCTTCGTCTACGTTCCGAAAGCCGGCGAGCGGTTGCCCGATGAGCCGCGACAGGTCGTGATCGTGCTGTGCGGTCGGCGCACGGCGACGGCGTGGGACGACACGCAAGGCGTAAGGCCTGCACAGTACGACTTCTTCGACCTGAAGGGTGTCGTCGAATCGCTCGCGACAGACCTGCATTTACCGGGCGTGACGTACTCGCCCGCGAAGACCACACCGTGGCTGCATCCGATGCGGGCCGCCGAGGTCAGTGCCAACGGCAAGTCGGTCGGCGTGTTCGGCGAACTCCACCCGAAGGTCGCTGCGAACTTTGGGCTTGGCGAACGGGCCGTGCAGGTCGCGGAACTCGACCTCGAAGCGATCCTCGCTGCAGCGCCGGATCGGTTCCCGTACAAGCCGTTCTCGACGTTCCCGCCAGCGAAGCGCGACGTGGCCGTGGTCGTGCCGGCCGAGACGCCCGCCGAGAAGGTGATGGCCGAGATTCGCGCCGGCGGCGGTGAGTTGCTCACCGCTGCGGAGTTGTTCGACGTCTACACAGGTCCGGGAATCCCAGCCGGTACCAAGAGCCTGGCGTTCGCGCTGACGTACCAGTCGCTCAACCGCACACTCGGTGAGAAGGAAATCGGCGACGCGCACAAGAAGGTGGAAGGCCGATTGCGGCACGTCTTGAAGGCGCAGATCCGTGACGGTAAGGAAGTGTAGGACCTGGGGGGCAGGGGTCCGGGCCGTGTCGGACGCACCCCTTGCGCGGCGGGCGCGACAAAGTCCAACGGTGTGCCAACAGCTATTTTGCCGCTGCACGGTGGCTCGACGGTCGGAGCGCCAGCCCGTATCCTTCGGGGAACCGAACTCTTCAGCCGCCGGGAACCATCATGAGCATTCTGGTCGATGCGAGCACCAAGGTGATCTGCCAGGGGATTACCGGCAAGTCGGGCACCTTCCACACCGATCAGTGTCTGCTATACGGGTCGAAGTTCGTCGGAGGTAGCACTCCAGGTCGTGGTGGCAACACCTGGGAAGGCCCGCAGTCGAAGGTCAAACTGCCGGTGTTCAACACCGTCTCGGAAGCCGTGCGCAAGACCGGCGCGACCGCGAGCATGGTGTTCGTGCCACCACCGATGGCCGCCGACGCCATCATGGAAGCGGCCGACGCGGGCATCACGCTCATCATCGCCATCACGGAAGGGATCCCGGTTCTGGACATGGCCCGTGCCAAACGGTTCCTCCAGACCAAGCCCGGCGTGCGGCTCGTCGGCCCGAACTGTCCCGGCGTCATCACCCCAGGGCAGTGCAAGATCGGCATCATGCCGGGCTACATTCACAAACCGTGCAAGCCGGGCGAAAAGGGGATCGGCGTCATCAGCCGGTCGGGCACGCTCACTTACGAAGCCGTGTTCCAGCTCACCTCGCTCGGGCTGCCGCAATCGACCTGTGTCGGTATCGGCGGCGACCCGGTGAACGGCACCAACCAGATCGACGTTCTCAAGATGTTCCAGGACGACCCGGACACGTCCGCGATTCTGATGATCGGCGAGATCGGTGGCAACGCCGAGGAACTCGCGGCCGAGTACGCCGCGAAGCACGTGACGAAGCCGCTGGCGGCGTTCATCGCGGGGCAGACGGCTCCCCCTGGCCGCCGGATGGGTCACGCGGGTGCGATCATCTCGGGCGGCAGCGGTAGCGCGGCCGACAAGATCACTGCGCTGAAGAAGGCCGGGATCGAAATCGCCCCGACCCCCGCCGATCTCGGCAGCGCCGTTCAGAAGGCGATCGCCGCGAAGAAGTGACATAGACGGTGCAAACAATGGCACGCGGATGACGCGGAGAAAAGACAGGATCGAAAACCGATCAGACAGAATATTAAATCAGGATTAACCACAGAGTCACAGAGAGCACAGAGAGGAAACCCAACACCGAGACAATTCAAGGTCTCGAACACAATTCTTCTCTCGGCCTTGGTGTTGTCTCTGTGCTCTCTGTGACTCTGTGGTTAATCCTGATTTGGTCTTATCCTCTTGATCCGCGTCATCCGCGTGCCATTGCTTCGAATTCGCTCTACTCTCCACTCTCCGCTGAATAACTCCCCGGACGCTGGACACCTCTTCTTCCACCGGGGATAATCGAACAATTAACCAATCAGCCGAGGCGCGCCACGATGACCCTCGTTGGACAGCCACCATTCTCGGAACCGCTTGAGATCGCCCTGTATCTGCTCTCGCGCGGAGAACTCGCAGGGGCGGAATCCACGGTGAAGAAGGCCGCACTCACCGCCAAGGCTCAACATGGCTCGGGCTCACACCCGCTGGCCTGTGCCTACGCCGACATGGCCCGGTTCCATTTCCGAACACGTCAATACGAGCGGTCCGCACTCGAATTCCAGCACGCCGCAAAAGGGCCGCTGCCCCCCGACCCGGAGGAACGCCAGGACCGTCTCGCGTTTATGTTCGGCTACGGTGCGGCATTGGGAGCCCAGGGGCGATTACCTGAGGCCGAGAAGGTGCTTCGCCAGTCCCTTGCATTCGCCCGTAACCTGAACGGCGCACAGTCCGCGTCCGCCAACGTTGCGCTCGTGCCGCTCGCGGACGTTCTCCTGATGGCGGGCAAAACGGCCGAAGCCGCGAAGATGGCGAACCAGGCCTACGACGCACTGTGGAAACTCGGTGACCCGCTCTTCACCAGCACGGTTGGCACACGAGCCGAAGTTCTGAAGGCGCTAGGCAACGCCGAGAACCCGTTCGCGGACCTTGCGGAGCTTCCCGAAGAGATGGTGTCCGCTGCGGTTGCTACAATCCTGACCCGTGCAGGTCACGGCGACCCGGCCCGCGTGCGGGCTGTGCTTGCCGACCTGCTTGTGTTCGTGGATGCCAAGTATGGGCAGGATCACGCGATGACTTGCGACACGATCGCCGCGATCGCTCACCACGAAGCCGCTGTGGGCGAGGATGCGGACGAGAAAGTTCGCAAGTCGGCGGTCCGGCGTGCGGTGTGGTCGTATGTGGTCGGTCGCCTGCCGGGCGGGTTGCTTGCGAATCTCGATGTCGGCTTCGAGGGCGACGGGATGATTCACCTCGCCCCGCATCTGACACGCGAACCGAATCCCGAGGAAGTCGAACGGATCGAGAAGGTTCTCACAGAAGCCGTGGACGACCTATTCGCACGACCGCTCACCCTCGGCTGACGCGAGACGAACCACAATCGTGTCCGGGCACGGGCAGGGGTGCGGACACGATTCAGACACTCACACCGGGTCGGGCTGTCACACCGCCACCCGTGCCCTTGCCCGTGCCTCTCCATCCACTTCACATGCGACAGCCACTACTCACGAGTCTGGTGCTTCTGCTCTCCGTCGCGGTCGCCATCGCTGGCGATACCCGCAATGTGCCCCCGGAGCGGGTCGATCCACCCGAGTTGCCACGCCTGGCCCGGATCGTGGAAATCAAAGCCATTCTGGACGAAGTCGCGTTGCCGCCGTTGCCGTTCGTGCCGGCGGCGACCTCCGCTCCGCACTTCCCGTTCCTGGCCGAGCGCATGAAGCACTACGGCATGGATGGAACGGTCGAAGACATCCTGAAGACCCCCGAGAAGTACCCGCTGCGAGTGGCTGTCATTCGCTCGCTCGACATGCTCCGCAAAGCCCCGGTTCCCGGCAACGCGAAGGGAGTGATCCCGATCTCGCAGATCAACGCACCCATTAACGACAAGACCCGGCGTGAGGTATCGAAGACGCAAGACTTCGTCGCCTTGCTGGTGGCCGAGTTGGAACTGCAAGTCGAGTTGCTGGTCGATCTGGGGCGACTCCGTGCCGACGAACCGCGACGGTGGCAGGCACACTACGACTACACCCTGGCACAGTTGCGTCGCCGGTTGGTGCTGGTTCACGAGTACAACAAGGCCCTCAGCGATGTCCGCACGGATAGCATGCCGGATTTGCCCGAGGGTGCGCTCGGTTGGAAGCTCGTCTCGGCGGAGAAACTTCACAGCCGTCTTGATGTGAAAAAGATCCTTGAGCAATCGACGGATGGCTTCCGGACGCTGGCGACCGATTGCAAGGGAACGCCGTGGGAGTACCTCGCGAACCGTGCGCTGCTGTCGCACCCCGGCCTCACCTGGGAACCCATCCTGAAACGAGCCGATTGAGCATCGGCCATCCCGATTCTACAATCGCCCGGCAGTTGGAGTGCCGTTCAGTCACAGAGGGCTTCCAGGGGTGGACGACACCGACGAAGATGAGGACGATTCGCCGTTCGACCTGCTCGCGGCAATCAAGCGGAACCGCGAGCGATTGGAGCAGCGGTTCGCCTCTGCGGTCGCAAGCGGCCATCGCTGGCTGGTCGAGTGCCGCGACCTGGGCGACGCCTTCGATCCGGACGCCGGGGTCTACTTCGTCGAGTGCGCGGACGATGCTGCCGTGGATCAGGTCGCGGCCCGCTGTACCGACGATAACCCCTATGATCGGCTGCTCGGCATCTTCGACCTTCGCCGCCCGCTGTGTGAGCAGGCTGGCGGACTCACTCGCACCGCGTGGTTGACTGAGAAGTCACAACGTCCGGTTCGTAAACTTCCCAGTGAATAGCGTTCTGGTGCCATCCTGTGACCTGGACAAGCGTCTCTTCGAGGCTGGAACATGTCCCCAACGGTTAGCGAACTGTTCGATGCGGCGCTTAGCTTGCCAGAACCCGAGCGGGCGGAATTGGCTGAGTTGCTCGCGGCATCGCTGACATCGCAGCCGGGTTCGTTGCATCCCGCGTGGGCGGCCGAGTTGCGTAGCCGCGCGGCCGAGATCGACTCCGGGAAAGTTCGGCCGATTCCGTGGGAGGAAGTGCGACGACAGGCGCAGGCTCAACTCGACGCGGGCGAGTCAACGAATGGCTGACGTCGCATTTCACCCCGACGCCCAGCGAGAGTATCAGGTTGCTCTCAGATGGTACCAGCAGCGTAGTTCGTCCGCAGCCCGGCGGTTCGTCGGCGAGGTTGATCGGATGGTTGCCGTGATTGGTACTCAACCGGACCGGTATGCATGGTATGAGGAGCCGTTCCGTGAGGCGGGCCTCCAGCGGTACCCATTCAGCGTCATTTACCGGGTAGAACCTTCGGGTGATGTGTTGGTCCTGGCAATCGCTCACGCCAGCCGGGAACCCGGTTACTGGCTGGATCGAGCCTAACCTTTCCCACCACAAATCTATCCTCACCGTTCTCGCAGTTTGGCTTCGAGTTCGTCGGCGTGGTCGATCTTGCGGGCACGCATGTCATTCACTTCCCAGCGGTCGTCGGGCTTGTCGAATAGCATCGGCTCACGCTTCTCGCCCTCCGGCACCTTCACCGGTAACAGGAACGCGCAGTCGGCCATGCGAACCGCGATCTCCGTCGCACCGTTCAGTTCCAGTTCGGTGATGGCCTGCGTGCGGGTCGATTCTGCTTCGCCGCGAGCCAGCGGGAGCAGGCTCATTCCCTCGGTCGGTTTCACGCCAAACAAATCGAGCAGCGTCGGGAACAGGTCTGGTGGCTGAGTGAAGCCAGTGACACGCCGACACGCTTCCGCGGCTCCGGGGAGCCGCACGACGAGCGGCAGGTGAACGAGTTCCGTGTGCAGCCACGGCCGATGCAAGCCGATCTGCCCGTGCTCGCCCAAAGGGTAGCCGAGGTCCGATGTGAGCACCCACGTCGCGGACTGGTCGAGGCCAGCGGACTGGAGTTGGTCGAAGACCTGCCCGAGTTCGGCGTCGAGCGCCGTGACGACCGCCGCGAAGGAACTGTGAAGCCATTCCCAGGCGTCCGGGTCGGTAAGGGCGAACGGCCCCGTGGGTGGGTCGAACCACGGCGGAATCTGGGGAACGGGTGCGGGCGGTTGGACGTTAGTTGTGGGTGGTGGTTCGGTCACCGCCTCGGGTTCATCCGCCGCGTCCTCTGCGTCCTCAAGTTCGGTCACGTCCTCCTCATCCTCGTCTTCTTCACTGTCGGCTTCATCCTCGTCCTCTCCATCTTCTCCGTCGTCATCCTCAGCATCCTCCTCGTCCTCGTCCGTATCGCGACCCAGATAAGCCTCGAACACATCCTGCGGCACATCCCACGGTGGCAGAAGGCGATCGATCTCGATCCACAGCAGTGCGGTAGGCTCGGCGGCGAAGCGTTCGAGGAGCGACGGAAGAGCACGGGTCAGAGCGTCGAGGGGGGAATTATCCTCGGCCTCGGGGCGGGCATCGAACACTTCGGCCCACCCTGCGTAGAACCAGTCGGGGCCGTCGGTATCCGGATGGTTGGCTCGCACCAACATCGTGCGGACGTTGGCTGTGCGAAGGGCTTCGTTTAGCCGCGACCCGGAGGGGAGCACGCCCCCCAACCACGCGGCGGAAGCAGCGGCAGGGTCGGGGCGGTCGCTGATGTGGCGGTCGAACAGCACGGCCTCGGCCGCGAAGCGGTCGAGGTTTGGCGTGCCGACCCACTCGTTACCGTAGGCTCCGAGCCACCCGGCCGGACACCCTCGCAAGACGAAGACAATTGCTTTCATACCACACGGATTCTACCCAACCCGTGGAGGTTCGGCCCGGTAGACATAACTTATCCTTCGAGCGACTGGGTGGAGAACGAAGCAATGGCACGCGGATCTCGCAGATAAAGAGGATCGAACAAAACCAGGATTAACCACAGAGTCACAGAGAGCACAGAGGGAAAACAAAACACCGAGAGAAGAGTTGTGTTCAAATCCCTGCGTTCTCTCTGTGTTTGATTTCCCTCTGTGCTCTCTGTGACTCTGTGGTTACATCTCTTCTCTGATCCTCTTCATCCGCGTGCCATTGCTTCAATTATCCGAGTCGATTTCGCTTCACGAGGGCTGCGCGTGCTGGGTCCGATCTTCATGCGGGAAGTGGTCACCGTCCCCCGGCGGTCCGGGCACCACACCGGGCGTGCCGCCATCGTCGGCCTACTCGCCATCCTGGGCGTCACCACCTGGCAGGCGACTGTTGGCTTCTCCCGCGACGCCACGCTGGGCGAGGCCGCGGCGTTCGGGTTGCTCCTGTTCCAGATCGTCGCGTTCGTGCAACTACTGCTCACGCTTTTCTTCGCGGCGCTGTCCGCGGCCGGGGCGGTCTCGCAGGAAAAGGACCGCCGCACGTTCATCCTGCTGCTGCTCACCGACATGCGGGATTACGAGATCGTGCTGGGCAAGCTGCTCGGCGCACTCCTCCCGATCCTCGTGCAAATTCTCGTGACCGCCCCAGTCTTGTCGCTGCTGTTGCTCCTCGGCGGCATCGACCCCGAACAGGTCTTGCAAACGGTTCTCGTGCTCGGTGCGTCGGCCGTGGCGGCGGGTTCGCTCGGCGGGCTCATCGCGCTGTGGCGAGAACGCACGTTCCAGGCTCTCGCACTGTCGGTGATCTTCCTGGTGCTTTACGTCTGTCTCACGCAGGCGCTCGGTGCGGTCGGCCCGATGCTCGACCCCGCGACGGACTGGTTCCGCGTGCAGGGCTGGCTCGACCCGTTCGTGACGATGCAAACCGTCCTCGCGCCACCAGCCGACGGTTGGGGCGGGCTCGCTCCGGCTTATGGTTTCGTCATCGTCATGTTCGGGTGGTGTGCGTTGCTTAACGGCGTCGGCATCTGGAAGCTGCGGAAGTGGAACCCGAGCGGCGAGCCGATCATGCAGCGCGAGGGGCCGCAGAGCGTTGTCGATACCGATGAATCGATCGAGGTCGAGAAGCGAGCGAAGGCCCACGCGGCGCCCGGGAAGCTTCGCGAGGTGTGGGCGAACCCCGTCCTCTGGCGCGAGGTGCGAACGCTCGCGTATGGCCGTCGTCCGCTACTGGTGAAGCTCGCGTATGGCGTCGTGCTGACGCTCATCATGTACTTCGCCGTGAGCGAACTGAACCGCCCCGGTGGTCGCCCGTCGTTCGTCGCGGCGTATGGGATGGTGCCCGTGATGGTCCTGAGCCTGCTGCTCGTCGCGGCACAGGCGGCCACCTCGATCACATCCGAACGCGACACGGGTGCCCTCGACGTGTTGCTCGTCACCGACATTTCGCCGAAGGAGTTCGTCTTCGGGAAGATCTGGGGCGTGCTGTACAACTGCAAGGAGTACTTGATCCCTCCGCTGGTGTTCGCCGTCTTTTACGCGATAAGCGGGGCACTTGCTCGCACACCGGCCGACGCGAGTGCCAGCACCGTGATCGAGGCGAACTTCGCGCCGCTCGTCGCGATCTGCGGCGCGCTGGCCGTGCTGATCGCGTTCGCGGTCGTGCTGGGGTTGCACGTCTCACTGCGGATCACGAACAGCCGGCTTGCCATCGCGAACACACTGGGAACGATCTTCTTTCTGTCCGTCGGCACGCTGATCTGCATCTACCTCATCATCGTGAACGGCGGCAGTTTCGCGAACCAGTGGTTGAGCTTCATTTCGTTCCTGGTTTTGGGTATTGGTGGGTTGCTGTACGTGCTGAGCGCCGACCGGCCGTCGCAGGCGTTGACGCTCGCAAGTGTGCTGTGCCCGCTCGCCATGTTCTACTGCGTGGCGAACATCCTGATCGCCAAGCCGGGGACGGACGAATCCGCCGACCCGCTGGTACCGTTCCTGGCGCTGGGTGGCGCGTTTGGTGTCGCAATTGCCGCCATGCTCGTCCCGCTTTTGAGCGAATTCGACGTTTCGCTTGGTCGCACGACACAACCGAACGAAGAATGATGACAGACAGCCGTGATTGGCCGCAAAAAAGCACAAAAGTCACAAAAGGGAATGACATGAAACCCGTGGTGTCTTTTTGGCTTCGTCGTCGTCCCTTTTTGTGCGTTTTGTGCTTTTTTGCGGCCAATGTGTCTCTCGCCCGAGCGGCAGAACCGACGCGGTTCCCCGAAGCGAAGCACGGCAAGGGCGAACTCCGCTACATCGACACGGTGCCCGTGCTGACCGTGCGTGGCACGCCAACCGAGATGGGCGAGCAGTTCGGCGTGCTCGCGATCAAGAACGCCCCGGACATCGACGGCCTACAAACAAACTTCCTCAAGGACGCCGGCATTGAGAAGCGGTTCCCGCTTCTCAAGACGATGGCCGCGCTACTGCAACCGAACTTCCCCAAGCACATCGCGACCGAGATCGAGTCCTCGGCCAAGTCGTCCGGTCGCGACCTGTCGCTGCTGCTGTTCGCGAACACGGTCGCCGACCTGTCGAGCGGGATGGGGTGTTCCACCATCGTGATCGAGAAGGATCGTAGCGGCACGGGCAACCCGATCTTCGGCCGAAACTTCGACTGGCTCCCCACGAAGGAGATCAACGACCACACGCTGGTCGTCGTTTACAAGGGCGAGGGGAAGCGTGCGTTCGCAGCCGTGACCATCGCACCAATCTGCGGCGTCATCAGCGGGATGAACGACGCGGGCCTGTCGATCACGATCAACGAAATCAGCATCAAGGAAAGCAAGGACAAGTCGCGGTTCAACTGGAAGGGGACGCCGCTGCTGTTCATGTTCCGGCGTGTTCTGGAAGAGTGCGGCACCGTCGCGGAAGCCGAGAAACTGCTGCGTGACATGCCGCGAACATCGACCTGCTGCATGACGATCTGCGACAAGTCGGGCGGTGGGGTATTCGAGATTACGCCAACCAGCCTCGAAGTGCGGACGTGCGAGAACGGGGTCGCGTGCTGCACGAATCACTTCCGAACCGACAAGCTCTGCCTCGACGACAAGTGCTGGCGTTACACGAAGCTCTCCCCGCTCCAGGCCAAGGACGCGGGCAAGCTCGGCGTCTCTGAGGTGTTTGCGGAACTGGACAAGGTCAATCAGGGGAAGCACACGTTGCAGAGCATGGTCTTCGAACCGGCCGAGCGTGTGCTGCACCTCGCTTACGGCCCCGGTTCCGCGACAAAGCTCAAGCCGCACAAGCTCGATTTGGGCAAGTTGTTCGACGAGAAGTGAACCATTCACCTCTTCCGTTTGCCGCGTTTCGCTTTCATGGGGTCTTCGCTGGGAGCGAGCACTCGCCAGTAGATCTTTTTCACCGTCGCAAGATCGCGAAAGAGCGGGCTGTAATCTTCTTCCGTTGGAAGCACGAACCGCAGCACATGCAAGATTGCCGCCTTGCTGTAAACCTTCCGGATGATCTTGGTCTGGCCTGCACCACCGGGCACGCGGAACAGGACGTCCACGTGAGGAAGCCGTGAGGCGAAATGGCTCGCGTGCGGGTCGCCGACATATCGAAGGTACACGCACTCGCCGGGTGCAGACTTGGGGTCGGGCTGCGTCGCGCCGGGGCCGTGTTCCTCGACGTGATCCAGCGCGACCAAGAGCGTCGTGAGATCGAGCGTCCGCAGTCCTCGCTTGGCCATGGTCGTTTCCGCAAACTGAGTGCTACGCGAACCGCACCAGTAAGATAATCGAGCCGATGGCCATCAACAACCCGGCGATCTCGCCGTAGTTCAGCGTCTCCTCGAAGGCCAGCACCCCAATGGCGGTGAGCATCACGATGATGGAGACGGAGTAGACGACACCGATGGTGCCGAGTTTGAGGTGCCTCATGACGAACACCCACCCGAACGCGGTCGAGGCGTAGAGCGAGAAGCCCAGATAGAACGCCCAGGTCGAAAGCGGGTTGTCTTTCTGGCTTGCGAGTTTGAGGAAGTAGTCGCCGACCACCCCAACCACGCTGAACCCCAAAGTGACCAGCACCGCGAGGATCTTCGGGTCCATTCACCATCTCCGTCGCAAGGATTGGCTCACCAGGAATCAATCGAACCATTCGTCCGCTTCGTCGAACGGCGGCACGACGACATTCACAATCGTCATCCTTCCAACCGCACGGTGACGCACGCCGGGCGGAATCATGATCGCAGTTCCCACGGCGACCGGAACCAGTTCTCCATCCAGTTCGATGGCGGCACCACTGGCGCATTCCAGCACGTAGTACGTCTCGGTCTGGATCTTGTGGTAGTGCGTGCGGGCGTCTTCGAGGATCTCCACGCGGTGAACGCTCGCAGGTGCGCCCTCGACGTCGGCGAACGCCCGGCGAGCCCATCCGCACGGGCAGCGAACGGGTGGGATGCTGTTCAGGTCGGCAACGATCGGTTGCATGAATGTCTCCGCGATTGGTTCCGACCCCACCGGATAACTGCTGGTCTCTGACAGTCGCCAATCCTCAAGTCCAAAATCTCAAGGCGTACACCTCTTGTAAAGTGCCGTTTACAAAGTGTGCCGCCGGAACGTATTACTTTGGTTGCTTGATTCTACGCTGCCATGAGGGATCTCCGTTGCGAATCCGCCTCCTTCCCCTGCTCGCGCTCCTCGCCATGGGGTGCGATTCTGAAGCGTCGGCACCCACCCCGCCCGTAGTGTCGCTGCCGGCGATCGGTACTGCATTTGATGCTACGAAGTGCGGTCGCATCACCGGGCGAGTCACCTGGAAGGGGCCAATCCCCGTAGTCGCTGATTTCCCGAATATCGTCTGGCAAGCAGATGGTACGTACTCCTTCCTCACGGCCAAGAACCCCTACGCACCGAGGGTGAACCCCAAGACGCTCGGACTTGAAGGGGCGGTTGTTTGGCTTCAGGGGGTACCCTCCGCGGCTGCCCACCCGTGGGATCTGCCACCCGTGTCCGTGGAGATTAACCACGAGAAGATCACGGTCGTCCAGGGCGACCGACGCGGACGAGTTGGGTTCGTGCGGCCCGGCGATTCTATCACGGTGTCATCGACCGATGCGAACTACCACGTCCTCCGTGGGCGAGGCGATGCGTTTTTCAGCCTCACGTTGCCAGAACCAGGCAAACCCGTCACGCGAACGCTCACGACTTGTGGGCGGGTTGAATTATCGAGTGGCAGCGGCAAATTCTGGTCGCGGGGGGATCTGTTCGTCGCGGATCACCCGTATTTCGCCGTTACGGACGCCGACGGGCGGTTCGTTCTCGACCGCGTTCCGGCAGGCACGACGAAACTCGTCGTCTGGCAGCCGGGCTGGGAGACCGCACGCACGGAACGCGACCCGGACAGCACGGTCATGGCGCGAATCGTGTACACCCCACCCATCGAACGAAGCACGGTCGTGCAGATCGTCGCGGGGCAAACACAGGACACGTCGCTTTCAATTCCGTGAGGAAGGGCGTCGCCCCGTTTCGGGCTGACGCTCATCGAACTGTTTCGGTTTCATCATTTCTTCTCAGCCCTTGCCTTTCTCTGTTGCCCGGGTCACAATACCGTGGTTTCAGGGACTTCGCATGTTCATCTACCCCGCAATCGACCTGCTCAACGGTCGCTGTGTCCGACTCCGCCAAGGCGACTACTCGCGGGAAACCGTTTTCTCAGATGATCCCGCTGCTGTGGCAAAGCGGTGGGTGGAACTCGGGGCCGACCGGATTCACGTTGTCGATCTCGACGGCGCGAAGGCCGGCAAGCCGGTTAACGGTCCGGTGATTCGCAAGATTGTCGAGGCCGCTGGAGTGCCCGTGCAACTTGGCGGAGGCATCCGCAACGATGCGGACCTCGCGGCCGTGTTCGACTGGGGCGTGCGTTGGGCCGTTCTCGGCACTCGTGCGCTTCAAGCTCCCGACTGGGTTCGCGCCACAGCGACCAAGTTCCCGAATCGGATTGTTCTTGGCGTGGATGCCAAGGAGGGGTTCGTTGCCACGGAGGGTTGGCTGGAAGTCTCGCGAGTGAAGGCGGTTGATCTCGCAAAACAGGTGTCGGATGCACCTCTTGCGGCCGTGGTTTACACGGATATCGCCACGGATGGGATGATGCAAGGGCCGAACTTCGCGGCGCTCGCGGAGATGCAATCGGCCGTGTCGCTGTCACTGATCGCCAGCGGCGGCGTCTGTTCGCTGGAGCATGTGAAGCGGTTGGTGGAATCCGGTTGCCCCGGGTGCATCATCGGCCGCGCTTTGTACGAAGGTACGATGGATCTGACCGAAGTTCTCGCTCTGGCTCGCTCCCCTTCGGGTCGCGGCTAAACGTTCGTCGGTTTAGGTTTAGCCGCGACCCGAGGGGAGCGCGGCGACCACACTTCAATCCTTTCCCAACTCGGAGGCCAACACATGGCCGTCAAGCATCTCGTGGAAAACGTCCGGGACATTGCACTCGTTGGGCACCGTGCCGCGGGCAAAACCAGCCTGGCCGATGCCCTTCTGTTCGAGGCTCACGCGGTTGATCGGATGGGTAGCGTCGACGACGGCACCAGCGTCGGCGACTTCGACGAAGAAGAACACAAGCACCACTTTTCCATCGACACGCACGTTCTGCACGCCGATCACGACGGCAAGCACCTGAACATCCTCGATGCCCCCGGCTCGCCCGACTTCATCGGCGCGGCACTCGAAGCGCTGGCCGCCGTCGAAACCGCTGTGATTGTGGTGTCGGCCGTTAACGGCGTGGAGATGAACACGCGGCGGATGTTTCAGGAAGCCACGACACTCGGCCTCTCGCGGGCCATCGTCATCAACAAACTCGACTCGGAACACGTTGACTTGCCCGGTTTAGTCGAGAGCATTCAGGCAGCACTGGGGAAGAACTGCGTTCTGTTCAACGCCCCGGATCGTGTTGGCCCCGGAATGCGTGATGTCTACTGCTTGCTCGATCCGCGAGTGAACATCCCCGCGTCGTGCCCGATCAAGGTGCCCGCGGCTCGCAGTCAACTCATTGAAGCTGTCGTCGAGTCTGACGAACCGCTGTTGGAGAAGTACCTCACCGAGGGAAAGGTCACGGTCGCCGAGCTGGAGGCAGACATCTCACGTGCGCTGGACGCTGGCACCCTCGTGCCGATTTTCTGCGTCTCCGCGAAGAAGGACAAGGGCGTGCGGGAACTTCTCGACGCACTGAGCCGCTATGGGCTGTCGCCGAGTTTCTCCCGCAAACGGCTCGAAGGCTTGCAGGTAGGCACGAACGGTTCCACGCACCAACTCGAACCGACCGAGCAGGAGGAGTTTGTCGGGCAGGTGTTCAAGGTGGTCAACGACAAGTTTGTCGGGCACCTGAGCTTCATCCGGGTTATTGCGGGGAAGTTGCAGCATAACCACAACGTCGTGAACCTGCGCAATGGCCAGACTCTTCGCGTGGGTCACTTACTGGAAGCCCAGGGAAAGACCACGACGCAGGTGACCGAGGCTGGGCCGGGCGACATCGTTGCCATTGCGAAGGTCGAGGGGCTCGAAATCGGCGACACCATCGCGTTCACGAACCACGCGCCGAAGTTGCCATTGCCACACTTCCCAACGCCCATGTTCGGCATGGCTATCGAGCCAAAGATTCGTGGCGACGAGCAGAAGATTTCCGCCGGGTTGCACAAACTCGCGGCCGAAGACCCGACGGTGAAGATCACGCATGACGCACAGACGCACGAACTCGTCATCACCGGCGTGAGCCAGTTGCACCTCGACATCATCCGCGAGCGACTGAAGGCACGGTTCGCCGTGGAGGTGAACACCAAGGAACCGAAGATCCCGTATCGCGAGACGATCGTGGGTCAGGCCGAGGGCGACCACAAGCACAAGAAGCAAACCGGTGGCCGTGGTCAGTTCGCGGAGGTACACATCCGCATCTATCCGCTCTCGCGCGACATCAAGACGCAGGAACAGTGCGAGGCGGAGTTCGCGAACAAGAGCCGCTTCGAGAAGTTGCGGAGTTGCCACTACGACCCGGCGATGAACTTCGCGTTCCTCGATCACATCGTCGGCGGCACGATTCCGAATAACTTCATCCCCGCAGTCGAGAAAGGCTGCAAGGAGATGCTGGAACGCGGCGTGATCGCGGGCTATCGCATTCAGGACTGTGCCGTCGAGGTTCACTTCGGGAAGTATCACGACGTGGACTCATCGGAAGCCGCGTTCAAGACGGCCGCTCGCCATGCGTTCCGCAAGGCGTTCCTCGCCGCACGGCCAGCCCTGCTCGAACCGATCGTGAAACTGGAGATCACGGTGCCGAGCAAGTACACGGGAGCGATCCTGGGCGACCTGCCAACGAAGCGGGCTCACGTCGAGAATCAGGAGAGCCTGCCCGGCGACATGACCGTGATCTACGCTCGTGCGCCGCTCGGCGAAGTGGCCCGCTACGCGGCGCAACTTGGCGGCATGACGCAGGGGACCGGTTCGTATGCGATGGAGTTGAGCCACTACGATATGGTGCCCGCGAACGTGCAACAGCAGATCGTGAGCAAGTCGAACCTCAAGGACGACGACGAAGAGTAAGCCGATTGGGTCCGAGCCCGAGCGCCAGCGAGGAATTCACGCAGTACCTCGCTGGCGCTCGGGCTCGGACGGCAGAATCACACCAGCGAAACGCGACGGTACATATCGTCCACGACCCAGTGGAATGCCGTCAGGTGGATCGACTCGACGATCCCCATGTCGTCGAGCGGGACGTGCAGGTTGTGGTGGGCCAGCGACTTCAATTTCCCGCCACCGAACCCGGTGCAGCCGAACGTCGTCACGTCGTGGGCGTTGGCCCATTCCACAGCGCGAAGGATGTTCGGGCTGTTGCCGCTGCCGCTGATCGCGACCAGCAAGTCGCCGGGCGAGGCGAGGTTCTTCAGTTGTTCGAGGAACACGCGGTCGAACCCTTCGTCGTTGCCCCACGCCAGAATGTACGGCGTGTTGTCCGTGAGGCTCAGCACCTTCAACCGCTTCTTGCTGTCGTCGTCGAAGAACTTGCGGGCGAGCGAGCCTTTGCCGAGGTCTTCGCAGAGGTGCGATGCGTTCGACCCGCTGCCGCCGTTGCCGATGATGAACACGAACCGCCCGGCGACGTAGCGTTGGTGGATGAGGTCCGCGAGCTTTTGAATCTGATCCGGGTCGATCCTGCCGAGTTCCGCGCTCACGCGGTCGAGAAACTGACGCGGACCCATCGTACTACCGATCATGGCGATCCTCGCAAGTCAAGAAAGTCAGAGAGCAGGCAACGGTAAAGGCTGTTCTATCGCGGAAATCACGTCAGTCATTCTGTGCGCAGGAACACCAGCGGTCGGTGCGGCTTGCCGCTGGTGAAATCTTCCAGTTTTCCAATCTCCACGAGCTTCCGGCTCGTGCAGATGACACTCGCGGTGTAGACGTACTCCGGCGGCATGACCACGAATCGCGGGCCGGGCACGACCAGGAAATCGTTCAGCTCACCCCATTCGACCAGTGTCTGAACCGGGGAGCCGAGGTGGTAGGAAAGCAGGTGCGATTCCATGCGGAACTGAAGAATGGTCTCGGGTGCCGGAGCGTGTGAGCGAATCATCTCCGCGAAGCGGCGTTTCTCTTCGCGTGCCTGTTCCCGTGATTCCACGAACTGCGTCATCACCAGCCAGGCAACGAACACCCCGGCCAACACAATCGCGAAGGTTCTCTCGGCGAGCCGCACGGTGCGGGGTTGCGTTCGCGAAGCCAGCCATGCCTCGGCCACGCAACCCAGAGCGATCGCCGCGAACGGGTACGCGGGCAACAGGTAGTCGGCACGCTTGAACTTCGCCGTGGAGAGCACTGCGACCATCACGCCGAACGAGATGATCCCGAAGCGGAAGGCCGCATCGGTCCGCCAGTAGCCCGAGCGGAAGGCCCAGGCCACAAGGCCGATCAGTGCCGGTGTCCACGGGAGGAAATCGACTGCGAACCGCGGGATGTAGTACCACCACGGGTGAGTCGCCAGGAGCGGGGACGAGCCGGTGTAGCGGGCGATGGTGTGGTGCCAGAAGAACACGCGGAGGAACTCGCCGCCGGTGTTCTCGTTCACCCACAGGAACCACGGCATCGCAACTGCCGCAACAACCAGCGGCCCCAGAATCGCGGAACTGATCGGCAGCCGAACCCGAGTGTATCGCCGTTCGATGACGAGCCATGCGACCGCCGCTGGCCCGATGAGCGCGAGTGCGACCGGCCCCTTGAGCATCACCGCGACACCAGCCGCGACAGCGGAGAGCAAATGCCAGGCAAAAGAAGCCGTTTGCGGTTTCGCACTCGTGCATCCCCTGTAGAACGCCATCAGCGACACGAGCACGCAGCACGCCAGCGGAATGTCGATTCTCGCGGTGCGGCTGATTCCCGTGAAGTGGTTCGCGGTTGCCAGTCCGATTGCGGCCACCATCGCGGCCGTGGGGCGACCATCGGCTCGCAGAAATGCGGACATCAGCAACACGCAGGCCAACCCCGCGAGCGCCGAAGGGAACCGCACGCCCCATTCGGTAACGACGCCGCCGTTGAGCCAACCAACTGCGGCAACGGCCCAGTAGTACGCGGGTGGTTTTTGAAGATCGGCGCGACCGTCGAACAGAACGAGCAATCCCCAGTTGCCCGTGTCGAGCATTCGCTGGGCGACCTGTGCCGCCCGTGCTTCGTGACTGCTGTAAAGGTCGCGGTGCCCGAGTTGAGCGAAGAACAGGAAACAGACAAACAGATAGGGCGACACGGAAACGAGAGGACGAAGGAACGCGGCCCAATCCGATGATCGTGTAGCCGCGACCCGAAGGGGAGCGTTCACTGTCGCCATCATGCGGCCTTCCGGGCGGATGCGGGATCGCACAATCGCTGGTACATCAAGCAACGCCCGATGAGTTCGGCGTGCGTGCCGATGTCCACGACCTCGCCCGCATCCATGACCACGATGCGGTCGGCGATTTCCAGGGTGTGCAACTTGTGGGTAATCAGGAACACCGTGCGACCCTTCACGTACTCCTTCAGGACGCCGTGAATGTCGTTCTCGCTCGCGGTGTCGATGGCGCTGCTGAACTCGTCGAGGATCAAAATGCTCGGGTCACGCAGGATGGCCCGGGCGAGCGCGATCTTTTGCTTCTCGCCGCCCGAGAACTGGATTCCCGCACCCTCGCCCATCGCCTCATCGTAACCCTTCGGTTTGGCCGTGATGAAGTCGTGAGCGTGGGACTTTCGTGCAGCTTCGATCACTTCCTCGCGGGTCGCGCCGCGCTTCCCGAAGGCGATGTTGTCGAACACCGTGCCGTCGAACAACTGCGTGTCCTGCGTGACGAGGCCGATCATCTTGCGGAGCGATCGGAGGTGCGCCGTTCGCAAGTTCACGCCGTCAATCAAGACGGCTCCGTGATCCGGATCGTAGAAGCGTAGCAACAACCCGAGCAGCGTGGTCTTCCCGCAGCCGTTGCCGCCCACGATGGCGATCGTTTCACCCGCCTTCACCGTGAAGCTGACGTTGCTGAGCGTCGCGTTGCCGGGGTTGTACGAGAAGCACACGTTCCGGAACTCGATGTAGGTTTCGAGTTGCGCGACCGAGACGCCCAACCTCGCAGCCAGTTCCGCAGGCTTCGGCGGCCGACCCAACGAAGCTTCCAACTCCTCGCGTGCCTCAGCACTCTCGATGGCTTTCTGCTTGCGCATCTCGAATAGGCGTGGGCCAGCAGGGTTGGCCGTGACCGCAGGCATCCGGTCGTAAAGCTCGAAGATGCGGTTCGCGGCAGCTTCGGCGACCTGGATCTTCGTGTACACGCTCGTCAACCGGCGTACCGGGTCGGCCGTTGCTGCCAGGAAGGCGTACAGTTGCAAGAGCGTTGCGAACTCGAGCGGTTGGCTCGTCATCCGGATCCCGAAGATGTGCGTGTTACCGCTCACCACGAGGTACGTTCCGGACGCCAGGGCCATGCTGATGGCGACCACGACCAGCACTTCGACGATCGGCCCCGTGGCCGCGTCGATGTAGATCATTCGCATCGCTTTACGCAGGAACTCGCGGTTCGCGGAGCGGAACCGGCGGCGCTGGTGTGGTTCGCGGGTGAAACCCTTCACGGCCCGAACGCCGTCGAACGTCTCGCGTACCACCTTGTACATCGCCGACATCCGCTCCAGCACCTTCTTGGCTGCCTTCCGCATCAATTTGCTGACGCGAACAACGGCCACGATCGTGAGCGGAACGACCAGCACGAACACGAGCGTGAGTTGCCAGCTAATGACGCAGGCGACGACGAAACACGCCACGGCCTTGAGCGGTTCGCCGACCATGCGGCCAAACACAACCTTCAGGCCGGTGCCGACTTGTTCTGTGTCGTTGGTGAACCGGGCCATCAACTCCGCGGTGCCTGTCGTCGCGAGTTGCCGAACGTCCTGGTGGAGCGAGCGTCGGAAGAACGCGTTCCGCAAGTCGAACAGCGTGTGATTGGTGACGCTCCCGACGAGGGCTTCATGGAGGAATTCGAACACACCCTTGAAGATGAGCCCGATAACCACCGCCACCAGGAGCCAGACAAACGACTGGAACCGATCCTCGGGGATATGCCGGATCACCTTTGCCTTGAACCACTGACATCGGTAAACCCAGGTGCCCAGGTTGCTGCGTTCGCCTTCGAGCTTGGCGACTTCTTCCGTCGCTTTCCGCTCGCGTGTCTCGGTCTCCGATTTATTCGGGTTCTGCTCGATCTCCTTGAGTTGAGCCTGGAGTTCCTCCAGTCGCTTCAACCGCTTCGGGTCGTCGAGTTGCCGTTGGTAGCTTTCGATCTCACTGTCGATCCACTGATGAAGGTTCTTATCCGTGCTCAGGATCTTGAGCACGGGGTAGATCGCGGAGAGGTTGAGGCTCCAGAGGGCCGCAACCATCAGGGCGCAGAATATGGAGGCCAGTAGCCGAAACCGGTACGGCCAGGAGTATTTCAGGATTCGCAGGAAGTTGCGCATTGCCCCTCAGTCCGTCCGTGGTCTATCGGGTAGCGGCTTATAACCTACCCCGCCTCCGCGAACAAGCCGGTTTGCCACGGCGGGTGTACCTGCATTTTTTGGCGGTCTTGGCGAGCCGCCCCGGTTACGGGGCGGGTTTCGAGCGGTTGTGAAATACACCCACCCCGTAACCGGGGTGGCTCGCCAAAAAATCAAGATACACCCTGCCACGGCGGGTGTGCCTTTAGTTTGTGGCGAGCGGGGGACGTCAGTCCCCCCCAGGTGTGAGCGATGACAAGAACCCGGGGACTGACGCACCCCCGCTCGCCAAAATGTGTGGCGACCGCCGTGCAGCATTTGTCTGTCTTGGCGAGCCACCCCGGAAACGGATGGCTTGAGATGGGGGCGAGCAAGGGAGTTTGTGCCCCGCTCGCCAAAGCTACTTCGCAAGTCAGTAGGCGTGTTTCTGCTTCTGGAAGAGCATCCGCCAGACGGTGAGGAACATGATTCGCAGGTCGAACAGCGGGTTCCAGTGCGTGATGTAGTAGAGGTCGAACTGCACGCGGCGACGGAGCGACGAGTTCCCCCGCCAGCCGTTCACCTGTGCCCAGCCTGTCATGCCCGCTTTCACCGCATGGCGGGACATATAGCCCGGGATCGTCTTCGAGAATTTGTTCACGAACACAGGCCGTTCGGGTCGCGGACCGACAAGGCTCATGTCGCCGCGAAGCACGTTGAACAGTTGCGGTAACTCGTCCAGATTCGTGGCCCGGAGAATCGAGCCGAGCCACGTTTTGCGGGGGTCATTCTGGGCGGTCATCTGCGGGCCGTTCGCCTCGGCGTCGGCACGCATCGTGCGGAATTTCAGCATGTCGAATGGCTCGCCGTTCAGTCCGCAGCGTTCCTGGCGATAGAAGACCGGCCCCGGGCTCGTGATCTTGATGAGCAGCGCGAGGAAGGCCATCACGGGGGCGAGCAGCACGAGCGCGACCGTCGCGAGGAACATATCCATGACGCGCTTCACGACCACGTTCATACCGTGGTGGGGGCTTTCCCGCAGGCCAACAACGGTCATGCCGTGGAGTTGCGTGGTGTGGAACGTCATCCCGGCCATCTGTGGCACGTCTGCGATGAGTTGCACATCCACAACGATCTGCGAAAGCTCCCCGAACACCCGCCGGGCGTCGCCATATCGCTTCAAGGGCAACGCGATGAAGACGTGGTGGATGTTGTGCAGCTTGATTAGATCGCGGAGCTCGGAGATCGAGCCGACGATGGGCAGGTCGGTCGCGGGGCCGCGGTGCTCTTCGTCTTCGACGTAGCCGAACGGCCTGATGCCAGACCAAGACACCGTGCGAAGTGTGCGCACGGTGCGGCGAGCGAGTCGGCCCGTTCCAACGACCAGTGCGCGGCTTTGATTCACACCATGAGTGCGAAGTTTCCGAACCACTTTCCATGTCATGCGGCGAGCGAACACCACACCGACGAGCACGCTGCCGACGAACGCACCCATCGCGATTCGCGACTCGTAGTGGTTCTGCCGGGCGAAGCTGGTGGCCATCACGGCGAGGGCCATCAGGCCGACGCCCTTGCACACGGCCGCGAGTTCTTCGCGGAAGCGACGCAGGCGATGGATTTCGTACATCCCCACGAAGCGGTAGGCGACGGCGGCGAGCATCACAATCAGCGGAAGGCTACCGACGTAAAGCGAGAACGGTGGCTGGATGTCGGGCTCGGGCGTAAAGAGGCCCGTATCGAACCGCACCCAGTAGGACGCCAGCCAGGCGGCCGACGTGAGCGCAAGATCCCACGCAACGAACCAGATAGTAAGAGTTTGGCTGGTACGGCGGATCATGGTCGGAGCCGGTGGAACGTGGTTGTGGCGCGGCGGGAACGTAGCACCCCCGGCCACTCGATGTCAAGTCGGGTAGAACATCGGCATTCCGATAGTGGTTTCGTGAATTTGATTGGAGATCGCAATGTTGAACGCCGACCAACTGCTCGCTCGCCTGTACGCCCTTCGCAAGGATTACGCCGACGACCCCGAGGACGAGACGTACCAGGCGCTGCACCACGCATTCATGTTCGTGTCGTACAACATGGCCGCGTTCAAGGAGTACGTGAAAAAGGAAGCCGAGAAGGCCGACAAGTAGCCCCGCTTAGCCGCGACCGAAGGGAGCGCGACAGCAATGGACGATCGGCATGCGTTGATGGCGGCAATCATCGCGAACCCGGACGAGGACACGCCGCGACTCGTGTTCGCGGACTGGTTGCAGGAACACGGCGACAAGCACGAGCAGGCTCGCGCCGAGTTCATTCGACTGCAGTGCGAGTTAGCGAAACTCCCCGAGAAGCCGGTCACGGCGAATCACCGTCGGGCGAAGGCACTCCACAAGAAGCACTTCAAGGCGTGGATGGGTCCATTGTCGCAGTCCACCAGCATGTGGGATTTTAGTCGCGGTCTGCTCGAAAACTGGTACTGCACGGCGACGGAGTTCGCCAAGAAGTCTCACGAGAAGGAAATCTGCGAGTGGCTTCCGCGTCTGGGTGTCTCGTCCGTGCTCATCACTCGGCCAACGACGCGAGTGAGGGCCATTGCAGATTCGCCAGCCCTGGCGTGGGTGTCGGAGCTGTGCTGGCTTTACACCAAACTCGACGACGCCGGCATGCAGGCCGTCGCTGAGACGCTGCATGGCTCGCAGCTCTCGCGGTTGCTCCTCAGCGAGTTGAGTTGCACGAACGTGGGCCTGCGTGCCCTCGCGAAGTCGGCCGCGTTCCCGAATCTCCGGGAGCTGGGATTACGTGCAAGTTCGCGCCGCACCGAGTACACGCACACGGGGATGATCCGGATTCTGGAGAGCGAACACTTCCCGGAGCTCGATTCGCTCGACATGCTGGATGGCTTGCCCGGCGGCTTCCAGGAGACGCCACTTTACAAGCACGCGGGCCTCTCGCGGTTGCGGAAGTTCTGGCCGCCTTCGGGATCGAGCGTCGGGAAGATTGCTCGTTGCCCCCACTTCACGCGTCTGGAATCGCTGCGGATTTGCGAGACCCGCATCAGCGATGACGACGTGCTGGCGTTGCTCGACAACCCGTCTCTTGCGAAGCTGAAGGCGCTCTCCTTCGCGAGCGTCAAACCCGTTCGCGACCCGCTCTCGCCTGCCGTGGAAAAGCGGCTGCGCGATCGCTTCGGTTCGGGGCTTGGTCTCTACGATTCCCCGGCGTTTCGGCAGAAGTGACTGTTACTCGCGTTCCTTCACGCCGTTTAACACGAGTTCCAGCACGGCGTCGGTGGCCATGTTCTCGGCCTGGGCTTCGAAGTTCAACAACACGCGGTGCCGCAAGGCGGGCTTCACTGCGGCCTTCACGTCGTCGAACGATGCGTTGAAGCGACCATCCAGCACGGCACGCACCTTTGCACTCAGTAGCATCGCCTGTGCGCCTCGCGGGCTCGCACCTGCCCGCACAAACCGATTCACCTCCGGCACCGCGAACGGACTGTTCGGGTGCGTCGCCAGCAGCAACCGCACGGCGTAATCCTTCACCGGCGTCGGCACCATCACCTCGTCGCGGATCAAGTGCCGCCACACGCCCACTTCCTCGCCGTCCATGACCTTCGCGGCACGTCCCGCGTCGCCCTTGGTCGTGCGATCCAACACCGTCATGAGTTCGTCGCGGGTCGTGAACGGCACCAATAACTTGAACAGAAAGCGATCCAGTTGCGCTTCGGGGAGCGGATACGTTCCCTCTTGTTCGATGGGGTTCTGTGTCGCCAGCACGAAGAACGGTTCTTCGAGTTGCCGCACGACGCCCGCTACCGTGACGCTGTGTTCCTGCATCGCTTCGAGAAGCGCCGATTGTGTTTTCGGCGTGGCGCGATTGATCTCGTCGGCCAGCACGATCTGCGCGAACAACGGACCCGTCTGAAAGCGGAAGTCGCGGCGACCGTCGGCGCTTTCCGTGATGATGTTCGTGCCGGTGATGTCGGAGGGCATCAGGTCCGGCGTGAACTGAATGCGGTTGAACGACAACGAAAGTGCGTCGGAGAGCGTGCGAACGAGGAGCGTTTTGCCGAGACCGGGAACGCCTTCGAGCAAGACGTGCCCGCCGACGAACAGGCACGTGAGCACGCCGCGAACGGTGTCGCGCTGCCCGACGATGACCTTGCCGATCTCGGTTTCGAGTGCGGCAAATCGTGTGCGGAACTCGGCAGCACGTTCAGGCAGCGGGGCGTTGGTGTTCATGATGGAATGATATGCGTAGCCGCGACCCGAAGGGGAGCGTGCGGGCACATCGCAGGTTACGCGCTCCCCTTCGGGTCGCGGCTACGCATCGCGCCCCCGGCGTTTCGCCTTGTTCAAGCGGCTCAGGTAATCGTCGGCCACATCCGGTTCCGGTGTGCCCGTGTCAGCGGGGGGAATTGATGGCGGCGACGGTTTGGGCGAGCCCCCTGTGTCAGCGGGAGGAGGTTCAGACGGTTCCTCGTCCGGTGGAAACTCGTCGCGGCGATACGTGCGGTTCTCCTTGATCACCTCGGCGACGGCTTCCTTCACTCGTAACAATTGACCCAACCCGGCGCTCTCGGGTTCCACAGCGAACCGCGTTCGGAGATGCCGCCAGTGTTGCACAGCAGCGGACCACAACGCACGCGGTTCCAGCGAGATTCGCCGCACCGCTACATCGCAGACGAGCAGCACCCCTGCCGCGAGGATCAGAGACGCCCAGAACGGCAGCAGGGCTTTCGTGGTCGAGGGTGCGGGGCGGAACACGCTGCCACTGCGAGCGACCTTCTCCAGTTCTGCGTCGTCCTCGACATACACCACGCCGCCGGTGAGTTCCGCGAGGTGCCGCAAGAGTGCCGGATTCGGTTCCAGGTCCGCGAACTCCGGTGAATACGGCACCGTGACGCCGACTCGCCGGCCGTCGATGTCCTGCCCGTCGCGCATCACCCGGACGTTCACGAAATATGCCCCAGCTTCGGTGGCGGCGAACGAACCCTCAAACCGCCCCGGTCCCGTGCGAGCGAATGCCACCGTCGGCGGCTTCTCGCCTTCACGCGGCGGGCTCACGAACGCCTTCAGGTTGATGCCGGTAAGCGGCTTCTCGTTATCGTCGCGCACGTCCACGATGAGACGCACGCGGCCATCTCGCACTTCGGGGAAGATGCTCACGCGACCGGTTTCGGCCGAACGCAGCGACCACTCAATTGCCTGCGGCCAGAAGCGTGCGAACGTGGCGGTCTTCGCCCAGTCGCGTGCCCAGGGGCCGGCATCGGAGGTGAACGCGACCGCACGCCCGACGGCCGGCTGCCAGTACGCCACGACCGGGAATCGTGTGTCTTCAGCGGGCGGGCCTTCGACGGCCATCACGGGCAACGCACCCGGTTTCAGCGTGGTTCGCACGAAGCCGTGCAAGGGCGGCAGCGGTGCGTTCAACTCGGCAACTGGCCCGGCACGAGCCAACAATTGCGGCGTGAACGTGTCGGTCATCAGGAACGAGCGGCTCACCTGCCGAGTTTCGCGGGTGTAGATCGCGGGTAGCTCACGCGGATCACGCACGGGGTAGAAACTCCCCTTCGTGGAACTGGCGATGTTCCGCATTCGCGTGTCTTCGACATTCCCGTGTGTGGCAACTCCCACGGTTGTGCAGGTGATGCCCGCCTTCGCCATCTTTCCCGTCGCGGTCTGACCGACCGCACCGTAAGTGGGGTCGCCATCGCTGAGCACGACGCAGTGCTTCACCGCGAGGTTGTGGGCAGGGTCGGCGAGCGTGTCCGCGGCGATCTTCAGGAACGGATCGAAGTCCGGCATGTCGCCGGGAGTCATCTTGTCAATCTGCGAGAACAGTCGGCGGCGGTCGATGCCGACTGCCTGGAATGGAACATACCACGTTGCGTTCGCGCCGTAGTAGAGCACGCCAACCATGTCCGCAGGGCCGAGTCGCTCGATGGCGAGCTTCGCCATGCGTTTCTGCCAGTCGTTGCCGTCGGCCATCTCGGAACCGTGCATCACCAGCACCAGCCCGCCCTTGAGCGATGCTTGGGCCGTGCGGATGTCGCAGTCCACGGGCAACGCCGCTTCGATCGGTGTCTTCTGGTAGCCCCCCGGTCCGAACGAACTTGGCCCGCCGATCATCACGAGACCCATTCCCTGCTCAGCAGACTGCCGACGGATCGCTTCCATTTGCGGCGTACTGAATCGCTCAGCGGGTACGTCGCCGATCAGCAGGGAATCGTAGGTGCTGAGGAATTCGCCGAGATCGGCGGCAGCGGGAAGGCGATCGACACTGAGAGTGTCGATGCGGAACTTCGCGGCCCGCAGAGTCGTGAGTAGCAGAGCGTGCGAACCGACGGTTGTGGGGTCTTCGAGGAGCAACACTCGCCGTTGCCCGCGTGCCAGCACGGCTGCGGTGGCGCGGTTGTTCGAAGTGCGATCACCCGGCAGGTTATCCGGGGTGAACAGCGCACGATAGACGAACGAATCCGTGTCGATGGCTCTGTCAGTGGGTAGATCGAGAAACTCGAAGCCGTTCAGCCCGGGGCGAGCCGTGACGCGAACGGGACCGGGTTGTTGGTCGGGTGGCGTCCCCTTGAAGCGAACGAATCGCGGTTCATCGCGGCCCCGGACCTGGACGAGTTCAAGCGTGCCAATCACGGGGCGCGTGGGGTGTGCGTTTCGCACCAGTACGCGAACGGGAAGTCGTTGACCGGGCGTTGTCGCAGGCGGTGCTTCCACTTCTTGAACGAGCACCTCGTTGGTGTTCCGGTAGCCCACGGCCAACGGCAGAACATCGATCTGCACGCCTTGTTTCTGAAAGAGTCGGGCCTGCTCCGCTGCTCGCCCGAGGTTCTCGTTCCCATCGGAAATCAGCACAACGCGGCGACCGGCCCCCTCGGGGAACGCGGCCAGCGCGAGCTTCATCGCGGCGGCGATGTCCGTGTATTCCACGTCGATCGGACCCGCACGGCGTTCATCAATCGGGAGTTGATCCACGGCAGCGGGAGGAAGTGCGAGCCGCGGTGTTCGACCAAACAGAATGACACCAGCAAGATCCGAACGCCGATCCGCACCACGGAAGCGAACCGATTCATCAGCGAATCTCTTCACGCGTTCCCAGCGGAGGTCGATGGGGTCGCCATCGGGACCGCGGCGATTCGGGTCGGGGTCGGGCGGCACGCTCAGACTACGGTCGATCACGAAGATGACGGTGGCGTGTTCGGTGGTTTGCCGCACTCGCGGCTCCGCCAGCGCGACGATGAGCAGCGTCACCACGCACGAACGCAATGTCACCGCGCACCACTTCCGGAATCGCCCGAGCCCACGGAGATTCTTGCGTGCGATCAGCGTGATCACCGGCACCACCGCGAGTAGCACGAGCCACCACGGGCGAACGACTTCCAGGCTACGCACACCGCGCGAGAACGCACGGAGCGAATCACGCGCATCCGTAGCAACGAGGTCGACCAGCGAACCAACCAGCACGATCCCCGCAACAAGTGCAAGCCGGAACGACCACCGACCCGAACTGAGGAGAACCAGAAACATCCCGAACAACGACAACACCGCACCGGCCGCAAGCGCGACGGGCGGCGAGATCGCCGGGAGGTCGGGAAACTCGGGCATGGGGATTGCCTAAAACTTCACTCGTTGCACGCGGTGGTTCTCGGTGTCGATCACATGCACGCGGCCTTTGCGGTCCACGACCAGCGCCCACGGGCTGTTCAACTGACCGGGCTGGCCGCCGGGCGAACCCCACACTCCGAGCGAGTTCCCTTCGGCCGTGAACCGCTGCACGCGCTGGTTGCCGTACTCCGCAACATACAGTTCGCCGCCAGGACTGAACGCCACGTCATACGGATACCGCAACCGGCCCTGCTCGGCTCCTTCGCCGCCGAACTCTCGCACGAACTCGCCAGTACGTGTAAACACCTGAATGCGATGGTTGCACGCATCGGCACAGTAGAGGTTACCGTCCGGCCCGAGGGCGAGTGCACGCAATCGCTGGAACTGCCCGAGACCGATGCCACCCGTGCCCCACGTTGCCACGAAGGTTCCGTTCATATCCAACTTGGTGATGCGATCGTTCTCGCCGAATTCGGCGAGATAGAAGAAGCCTTCGGCGTCCTGCACCACATCGGAGACGTAGCCGAGTTGCCCAGGAGCCGTGCCGCTTGCGCCGCCAATCATCCGGCGTTCCGTGCCATCTTCGCCGTAGATGCGGAGGCAATGGTAGTGCGAATCGCACACGATCAACTCGCCCTCGCGGGTGAGGCCAAGACCGCTTGGGCGACCATTGCGAAAATCGGGTGTGCGAAAAGTGATACCGAGGTGTTTGCCGTCGAAGTCGAACGCCTGAACGCGGGCGGTGAAATCGACGACCCACAGGTGGTCTTGCCGGTCGATGACCGCAGCCCGTGGGCGAACGAAAGCCCCGTCCTGCACGCCGCGACTGCCCCACACCTTGTCGGGACGGTCGCCGCGGGCACAGCCGACAAGGAACACCAGGAGTAACGCGACGCGGTGCATAGGTACGCTACAATTGTCGGTATTCGCCCGCTCCCCCGCAAGGAATCGCGCATGACTGAGCCCAATATCCTGATTGTTTCCGTGTCGGGGGTCCGTGGGATTGTTGGGCGAGGGCTCACCGCCGATGTCGCGGCACGGTTCGCGGCCGCGTTCGGGTCAACCGTTGCTGGCAAGCGTGTTGTGCTGTGCCGCGATGGTCGCCCCAGTGGCGAAATGCTCCGTCACGCGGTCACCGCCGGGCTTCTCGAACTCGGCTGCACCGTCGAGAACATCGGCATCGCCCCCACACCCACTTGCGGCCTTGCCGTGAGACACTTGAACGCAGCGGGCGGCATCCAGATCACCGCGAGCCACAATCCCGCACCCTGGAACGGCCTGAAGATGTTCGGACCGGACGGCGCGGTTCTCTCGGCCGAAGCGGGTGCCATCATCCGCGGGCTGTACGAGTCGGGCGACTTCCCCCGGCCCGCGTGGGATGGCATCGGAACCAGTCGAGTTCCTCCTGCCGTGGAAGGCGACCATGCCCGCGCCGTGCTCGACACCGTGAGTGTCGCCACGGTCGCGAATCAGGCATTTCGTGTGTTCCTTGATGCGAACGCGGGGGCGGGCGGTCCGCTCGGAACGAAACTGCTTCACGATCTCGGCTGTGCCGTCGTGCAGTACGAGTGCGACCCCACGGGGCGCTTCGCCCACCTACCCGAACCGATTCCCGCACACCTCGTGGATGTGGCCCCGTGGGTCGCGAGTTCCGAATCGGCCGTGGGGTTCGTGCTCGATCCCGATTCCGACCGGCTTGCCCTCATCGACGAAACCGGCACCTGCGTGAGCGAAGAAGCCACACTGGCCCTCGCGGTGAAGTATCGGCTGCGGAAAGACCTGGGCCCAGTAGTCATCAACATGTCCACGTCGCGAATGTCGGAGGACATCGCACACAAGGCGGGCTGCGACTGCCACCGCTCGGCGGTTGGTGAGGCGAACGTGGTCGCCCTGATGCGAGAGACGACCGCGATCATCGGCGGCGAAGGGAACGGCGGCGTCATCGACCCGCGAGTCGGCTGGGTGCGAGATCCCTTTGTCGGCATGGCCTTCATCCTGTCGCTGATGGCCGAGGAGCGAAAACCGTTCTCGCAGTTGGTCGCGGAGTTGCCCCGTTACGCGATGCTGAAGACGAAGTACGAGGTGCCACGCGAGAAGCTGTCAGCGGCATACGACGCCTTGCGCGCTCGCTGGCCCGACGCTCGCGTGAACACCGTGGACGGCTTGCGGCTCGACGGCCCCGACTGGTGGCTGCACGTTCGCGGCAGCAACACGGAGCCAGTCGTGCGGGTGATCGCGGAGACTCCGACGGAGGAGCAAACGCGCGAACTGTGCGACGCCGCGGCCGCCGTCGTGACGAGCTTGTGAAGAGGGCGAAACGGGTTTGGTTCGTTTGAACGTGAGAGGGGGTAGCGTGTGTCCCCCTCACCCGGCTCGCAAAGCCTCGCCGACCTCTCCCCCCCCGAAACCGGGGGCGAGGTGGGGCTCTGAGGACTTCTCCTTCGGGCAGGACAATCCTTGAACTTTTAGAGGCAGCCAATCACCCCCACCTCGCCCCCAGGCTTTGCTGGGGGAGAGGTCGCGACGAGTCTTCGAGTCGCGGGTGAGGGGGTCTTCGACTTTTGTGCGGCGTGTTGCATCTCGCGCCGTGGGGGTTACCATGTGGTTCACGCCACCACACGGGACACCGCCATGACCGTTCCCACACGCCGCGAGTTTCTTTCCGCCACAGCCGCCGGTGCCGCCGCGCTGGCGATTCCCTCAGCAGCCACCGCACGCTCAAGCCCGCCGCTCGGCTCCGCGAAGTCGTGCATCTTCATCAACATGGTCGGCGGCCCGTCGCACATCGACACGTTCGACCCGAAGCCGAATGCGCCGTCGGAAGTGCGTGGCCCGTTCCAACCCATCCAGACGAAGACGCCCGGCTTGCACCTGAGCGAACTGTTCCCCAAGCTCGCGGGGCTCACGGACAAGTTCTCGCTGATCCGCTCGATGCACCACACCGCCCCGCCGATTCACGAAGCCGGCTTCCAGTTGTTGAACACCGGTCGCCTCTTCCGCGACGGCCCCGAATGGCCGAACGTGGGTTGCGTGATGGACCATCTCTTCGTGCGAAAGTGCCAACGCATGCCGAGCTGGAGTGTTTGGCCGAACACGGAAATTAGTACTGGGATTTCGATTGGGCACGGGCTCAACACGGGGTGGTTGAACGTCGATGAGCATTCACCCTGCACCTTGAACCCGCCGTGGCTGGATTGTCCGAGGGCTTCGTTTGATTGGTGTTGCCACATTGCGATCGGAATCAACGAACTCGACTGTCGGTTCCTCACGATCAACCAGTTCTCGACCGTGTTCGATTCGCCGTCGTGGGACTGCCACGCGGATGGCGGGTCGCTCCGCACCGACCTCAACGACATCCGCAACACGGTCGCGCCGAGCTTCGACACGGCGTTCGCGGCACTCCTGACCAGCCTCGAAGAACGCGGGTTGCTCGATACCACGCTCGTCGTTGCGACGGGGGAGTTCGGCCGCACGCCGCTGCTGAACGCCAACGGCGGTCGCGATCACTGGGCCGGCGCGTGGACGGCACTCGTCGCTGGCGGTGGCACGCAAGGTGGTCGGGTGATTGGCCGCACCGACGCAAAGGGGACCGAGCCCATCGACCGACCCGTAACGCCGCAAGAACTGGTCGCGAGCATCTTCCACGCGATGGGCGTCTCGCACGACGCGACGATTCCGGGGCCGGATGGCAAGCTGGTCGCGGTGTACCCGGGTGTGCCCGTGATGGAGTTGTTTTGAAACAATCAGGATTAACCACAGAGTCACAGAGAGCACAGAGACAGAAACGGCAGGAGAAAGACCCATGTTCAAAACTGCGGATTCCCTCGGTGTTCGGTTTGTCTCTGTGCTCTCTGTGACTCTGTGGTTAATCAATTTTGCCGCCGCGGCGGAGCCCATCCCCAATACCAAGCCGCTCACCGAGGAAGGCGACCTTGCGGCGAAGATGGTCGCGGGGATGCACAAGTACCTCGACCGCGAGCTCGCAGCGTCCGTTGAGAAACGAAAAGCGTTCTGGAAGCCCGACTTCTCTTCGCCGGAGAACTACGCCAAGTCGATTGAGCCGAACCGAGAGCGGTTGCGGAAGTACCTCGGCGTCGTGGACAAGCGATTGCCACCGAACATGGAGTATGTCGGCGGTCCCGATCAGCCTGCACTCGTCGCCGAAACCGATCGGTACAAGGTCTTCGCCGTGCGGTGGGCCGTGCTGCCGGGCGTCGAAGGCGAAGGGCTTTTGCTGGAGCCGAAAGCCAAGCCCATCGGCACCGTCATTGCGGTTCCCGACGCGGACCAGACTCCAGAACAAATCGTCGGGCTTGCGGAGGGTGTCCCGGGGCGGGCTCAGTTCGCTCGTCATCTCGCGGAGAACCGTTTTCGGGTTATCGTGCCCATCTTGATCGATCGCAAGGATGAGCACTCGGGCAACCCCAAACTGCCCCGTGCGACCAATCAACCGCACCGGGAGTTCATCTATCGCATGGCCTTCGAGATGGGCCGCACGCTTCTCGGCTATGAGGTGCTGAAGACGCTTGCGGCTGTCGATTGGGCCAGTCGCGAGAAGGATCACGGGCCTGTTGTCGTGTTCGGTCACGGCGAGGGTGGACTGGTTGCCTTGTACGCCGCCGCACTGGATGAACGGATCAAGACAGCCGTCGTCAGCGGAGCGTTCGGGCCACGCGAGAAGATCGCCGACGAGCCGATCTACCGGAACGTGTGGGGACTCCTCACCGAGTTCGGCGACGGCGACGTGCTTCACCTGATCTTCCCCCGTTCGGTGATTGCGGAGGCCACGCCGTTCGCTGCAGTCGCGGGGCCAGCTGCGCGACCAGGCCGCGGCGGCGCAGCTCCGGGGAAGATTGACTCCGCTGCGTTCGCCACAGCGAAGGATGAGATGGGTCGCGTCCTTGGTCCTCTCACGGCGTCGTGGAAGTTTCCGCGGGAGAGCAGCCACGTGTACTTCGGTGTCACGGGAAGCGTCGATCTGGAGCCAAAAGAAAAGCCAAACGCAGAAGTATTCCGCGGGCCGGGTCTCGAATCGACGTTCAAGACGCTTGTGGAACGCTATGCCGAGAAGGACGCAAAGCCCGTCCAATCCGAAGCAGCGCCCAAGGATCTCCGCAAGAACTTCGACCCCGCGGCGCGGCACAAGCGACAGTTCGATCAGCTTGTTGCGCACGTCCAGAAGCTGTGGCGCGACAGCGACGCCACTCGAAAAGAGTTCTGGAAGAAGGCTGACCCCAAGACCGTCGAGTTGTGGGAGAAGACCACCGAGTGGTATCGCGACTACTTCCACACCGAGGTGATCGGCAAACTCCCCGAGCCGACGATTCCGTTAAACCCCCGCACACGGCAGGTGTACGACGAGCCGAAGTTCACCGGTTACGAAGTGATGCTCGACGTGTACCCGGACGTGTTCGCCGAGGGGATTCTGCTACTGCCCAAGGATCTGAAGCCCGGCGAGAAGCGGCCGGTGGTCGTGTGCCAGCACGGGCTCGAAGGCACGCCACGGCACACGATCGATGTCGAGAAGCGGCCGGTCTACAACCACTTCTCGCGGCGGCTCGTCGAACTTGGGTACATCGTGTACGCCCCGCAGAACCCGTACTACGGCAAGAACGAATTCCGCCAGCTTCAACGTAAGGCGAACCCGCTCAAGCTGTCGCTGTTCAGCTTCATCATCCGCCAGCACCAACGTACCATCGACTGGCTCGAAACGCTGCCGAACGTGGACGCGAAGAAGATCGCGTTCTACGGCCTCAGCTATGGCGGCAAGACGGCAGTACGTGTGCCGGCGGTCGAGAAGCGATATTGCCTGTCAATATGTTCCGGCGACTTCAACGAGTGGATCGGCAAGAACGTGTCGGTCGATCTGGATCGCAGCTACATGTGGACCGGCGAATACGAGATGTACGAGTTCGATCTGGGGAACACGTTCAACTACGCCGAGATGGCGTACCTCATCGCGCCGCGGCCGTTCATGGTGGAACGCGGCCACGACGACGGCGTGGGGACCGACGAGATGGTGGCCTACGAATTCGCGAAGATCCGCTACTTGTACCAGAATCGACTGAAGATCGGCGACTGCACGACGATTGAGTTCTTTGCCGGCGGTCACGAGATTCACGCGAAGGGGACGTTCGACTTCCTGAAGACGCACCTCGCATTCCCGAAGTAACCGACGACTTGGCGAGCTGGGAGCGTCAGCGACCGGAGGTTTTTCTTTGCTCAACCAAGTCCACTTCGATCGAAGCAATGGCACGCGGATGAAGAGGATGAAGCGCGGATGAAGAGGATCAGACAAAAGCAGAAAGCAGTTTGATCCGGAGATTACACAGATAGACACGGATTTGAAGACAAAGCACAGTTGTGTTCACAACCCGCTTTCTCTGTCTTGGTTTTCCAATCTGTGTCCATCTGCGTAATCTGCGGATCACTCTCTTCTCTGATCCTCTTCATCCGCGTTTCATCCTCTTCATCCGCGTGCCATCGCTTCGTTTTCTTCCTCCGGTCGTGAAGCAGAAAAACGCTCCCGGCTCGCCAGGGCGCGAGAAAGTCGTTCAGTTCACCACGTTGCGGAGCGGTTCGCCGAGCAGCGCCCGACGGCACGCCTGCGACCCCTTCACCCGCATGTCGAGCAAGCCTTCCTCAGAGTAGAACGCCGAGTGCGGGTTCAGGATCACGCGATCGTGGCACGGGTCGTTCACGTCACGCCACGCGACCAGCAACGGGTGATCTTCCGGCGGCGGTTCCATCGGCAGAACGTCGATCGCCGCGCCGGCGAGTTTGCCACTGCGAATAGCGGCGGGAATGGCCGTTGCGTCCACCGTGCCGCCGCGGGCCGTGTTCACCAGGAACGAGCGGTCCGGCATCAACGCGATCGTGCGTGCGTCAACGATGTGCTTGGTTTCCGGCGTCAGTGGGCAGTGAACGCTCAGCACGAACGCCTGCTTGCAGAGTTCATCGAGCTTTTCCACGCGGCGAATGCCGAGCGCCTTGTCGTAGCCGTCTTGCTTGTACGGATCGTAGAAGGCGACATCCATCCCGAGTGCTTTCGCCCGCAGTGCGGCCGCGGTGCCGATGCGGCCCAACCCGATGACCGCGAACACCTGCCCTCGCAACCGGTGCAGCGGCGAAACGGCCATGTAACTCCAGCTACCCTCTTTGCGCTGGAGGCGGCTGTTGAAGAAGTTGATGCCGCGGGTGAGGGAGAGCATCATGCCGATGGCCGAGTCCGCGACTTCTTCCGTGCCGTAGTCGGGAACATTACCGACCGGGATGCCGCGTTCGCGGGCGAAGCGGTGATCGACGTTGTCGAACCCGACCCCGCAGCGGACGATCAGCTTGCAGTTCGTGAGGCGGTTGATCGTGTCGCGGCCGATGATGATGTTGTGGTAGAGCATGACCGCGTCGGCGTTCTCGATCCGCCCGACGAGTTCGGCCTCGGAGTTGGCGTCGAGGCAACTGACGTCGGCGATGTCGCCCAGGATTTCACGCTCGGCACGCAGTTCGTCGGTGATGAAGTCGGCCACGACGACACGGAACTTTGGCATGGGTGGTTCTCGGGAGAATGTCGGATGCGAGCGTTCTAGCCAACACGGGCCGGAAATCCACTAGCATGATCATGTCCGTTAGCACCCAGAGTACCCCGCATGGCCCGCCGATCTCGAGCACGTGAAGTTGCACTCCAGTTGTTGTTCCAGCGGGACTTGAACCCGACGCCGGTTCCGCGGCCCGCACTGGAGCGGTTCGTTCGCGAGCGATTGCTTCAGGATCGCGAGATGACAGCGTACTGCCTGGCGCTTTACGATGGCACACTGGCAAAGCAAACGGAGATCGACCCCAAGCTGACCGCGACCGCGACCAACTGGCGGCTCTCGCGAATGCTCCCTGTGGACCGCAACCTGCTTCGGCTGGCGTCTTACGAGTTGCTGTTCGACCCCGCCGGGGAACCGCTGGAGGTCATCATCCACGAGGCGAACGAACTCGCCGCCCGCTTCGGCTCCGCGGACTCGGCCAAGTTCGTGAACGGGGTCCTGGACAAAATCGCGAAGATGAAAAGCGAACCGGCCACCCCGCCGAAGGCAGAACAGCCCGCCAGCGACCCCACCACGGCCACGTGAGGCAAGGCAGACGCAATGGTAAAGGCGGTCACGGGCGAACGGTTCCCCAACTTGCCCGTCAAGCAGTTGCGGTTTATCCTGGCGAATGTTCAACCGTGTTGGGCAGACCACAAACGCGGATCTGTACAATTACAAGTTCGACGGAGGAGAGCTTTACGCGATGACGAGCGGAGGGCGGACACTCGACTTGTACTGCAAGGGGCTGTCTGCGGACGGCCTCGTTGCCGCGCTGGGCGATCTCGAAACCGATGGCTGGTCGGAACTGCGGTTGGACTGCAATCCGTTCGGGGACGCAGGAGCGGAGGCATTGGCGGCATGGCCGGGGCTCGCCGGGGCCGAAATCCTCGACTTGGTGGACACCGAGGTCGGGTGGCGTGGCCTGACGGCACTGGCAGCGTCACCGTTCGCACCGCGACCCGTCGAGTTGCGGCTGGACGAGAACCCGCTGTACAACCGCGGTGTGATCCTGCTGGCTGGCAGCCCGATGGTGGCACGTCTGCGGCACTTGGGGTTGAGTTGCACGGGCATCAGTCATAAGGGAGTCGAGGCGCTGGTGGCGTCGCCGCACTTGGCAGGGTTGGAGGTGCTTGACCTCACCCAGACGCAGCTCCTCCGCAGGAGTTGGCGGTTGCTCGCGGAGCGGTTCCCGACGGTCATCGGCAGTCCAATCTCCGAGTGGTAGCCAGGACGCCGAACCGCTCTCATGGCCAACCGACTTGAATAAAAACGAAGATCCTGGGTCGGGCTGAACGCCCGTCCTGACGCCTGTCGAAGCCCAGTCTTCTCGCACACGTTCACAACAGGTTCCCTCCCTGGATCACATGGCTGCTGGATGTAACCCGCAGGACGTTGTGGTGCTGACGACCACTCTGTTATGATACCCCACCACAACACCGGAGGTACTCATGACCGAAACCGTCGAGCGACTGAAATCTCAAGCGGGTGCTCTCTCCGTGCCGGAGCGCGCGGACCTGGCTTACTTCCTCCTGACCTCTCTTGAGCCTGAGGAAGAGGGGGTTGAGGAGGCGTGGCGCACCGAGATCGCCCGCCGCGTGGCCGAGATCCGGGCCGGCAGCGCGAAAGGTCGGTCAGCAGACGAGGTGCTCGCCGAGTTAAGAGTGCGCCACCCATGAAGCCGACCACGCTCCATGAGGATGCCGAGGCCGAGTTGTGTCAGGCGCTGGAGTACTACGCCGGGCAGCGGCCCGGCCTGGACGGTGAGTTCCGCCGCGAGTTCGAGGAAGCGCTGAAAAGGATCCGTGAGAACCCGCTTACCTACGCCGTCGAAGACGACGATGGCGTTCGATACTGTCCCCTTCGGCGGTTCCCCTACACCTTGGTGTACGTCGATCTGAATGACTGCGTCTGGGTGGCAGCGATGGCGCATCAACACCGCCGGCCTCGGTACTGGGCGATCCGTCGCCCCAGCGTGTGATCGCTGACGCCGAACCACTCTCATGGCCAATGGACTTGGATCACGTGGTCGCACCGGAATGGTTCTTTCGTCGGCATCACATCTCTTCGGAGTGACAACGTGCTGTCACTGCCGACCTGTGAAGATCGTGGTAAACGCACGCAGCTCTCTTGTAGCGCCCGAGGTCGATGGCCAAAATGGTGCCCGTTACAGTTGTCATCGCAAGCCCCCAGAGGTGAAGGGCGACCACCCTTCACACCAACGTACACAGCTTGCATGAATTCTTTCGGCGTCTCCAAGCCTGATCGAATTGAGGAGGCTCATTTGTCGCTCTCGAAACGTTCGCTGATTGCCACCACCCTTGTGCTGGCAGCCCTGGTGATCTGGATGGGTTGGTCTGCCGTGGCACAGTGCGCTGCGAGCATCGACCCGCTGCCTGAATCCGAAGTGGAACGAACCATAACCGAGAAAGGTACGACCTATAAGCTCCACAAAGGCAGTCTTTACCGAGTGGATGCGCGTTCCGGGAAGTGGGAGTTCACGCAACAGGTTTACGACCCTGACTTCTACGCGAAAAATTACGTTGAGCGGAATGGTGCCATTTTTCGCAAAAACAGCGACGGTGAACTTCTGCCGGTGAAACGCAGATTCGCCGACGACTTCGAGGGGTTATCGCAACTCGCGGACTTGATCGGTACCAAACGTGGCTGGTCCTCCTTTGAACTGCAATCGCCCAAGGCGCCGACAGTCAACGAGTATGTGAAGCTCCGCAATCGGATCCTGAAGGGTGAAGCGAACTTCCTCGACAACCGCATCGAGCCGAGCGGTAATGTGGTGCATGGCGGGAAGGCGGCGCTTAAGGCCGTTTCCATGTCACCGAGCCGGGGGATGGTCACCGCCAAAGCATCACTCTCCACGGAACTGATGCATTTCGTCAAGGGCGACGATGTTTGGATGTCGCTTTGGTGCCATGTACCCTCCGGTAGCGGGATGCCACTCACTGTGTTGGATCTCGAAACCACTTGGATCCACCAACAGCCGGGGATGCGGATCGTCATTGCGGACGGCAAGCATGCCTGCTTTCAGCTCAAAGGTTTTGAGCATCCATACTATCGCCAGCCACAGGGCAAAGAAGTGGTATTCCCTACGGGACGGTGGGTGCATCTCAAAGCGCATCTCAAGCTCACCGAGAAGGACGACGGCGTGATCGAACTGTGGCAGGATGGGCAGAAGATTGTGGACGCACGCGGACAGACATTGGTGCTGGCGCATGCGATCTACAACAGCTTCGAGATCGGCATCAGCGCCTACAACGAGGACGGCAAAGCAGCGACTCTCTATGTGGACGACGTCTCGATCTCTGACGAGGCAATGCGAGAATGATGCGGTGGCATAGTCCGGTCCCGCTGAGGCAAGTGACAAGATACCTGGAATTGTTTCCTGAGTTCCGTGTGCTCAGACCCAGGAACTTCAAGTGAGTCGTAAGTGACGGAGCCTTGTTTGAAGTGGTGTGGTTTGTCTCTCGGCGCAGACCCCGCACGCGGACAGCAGCGTTGGCCTGCCACCCCGTGGAGCACATCGGACGCGGACGGGTGAGCGTTCAGGTTGTCGGCTTGTCGCCGCCGGGGCGGCGGAACTTCGCGGGGAGTTTCGGCGCTTCGACGGGCGCGGCCACCGGTTTCACCTTCAACGCCTTGTCGGCGATGTCCGTTCGGTAGTGCATCCCGGTGAAGCTGATGAGTTTCACCGCCTCGTAAGCACGGGCCTTTGCCGCCGCGAGGTCTTTGCCCAGCGCGGTCACGCCCAGCACTCGCCCGCCATCGGTGACCACCCTGCCCTTGTCGTCGATCTTCGTTCCCGCATGGAACACCTTCACGTCGGCCAACGCTTCCGCTTCCGCGATACCTGTGATCGGCTTGCCGTTCTCGTACTTCCCTGGGTAGCCGCCCGAGCACAGCACGACGCACACCGCGGGCCGCGTGTCCCACTCCACCTTGTCCTCGAACTCGTGGAGGCGTTCGTCGGCCACGGCTTCGAGCAGGTCGATCAGGTCGGACTTCAACCGCATCAGGACGGGTTGCGTTTCGGGGTCGCCGAACCGGCAGTTGAACTCCAGCACCCGCGAGCCCTGGTTCGTCAGCATGATGCCAGCGTAGAGGACGCCCTGGAACGGGTAGCGGCCGCGTTTCATGGCGTGAACGATCGGGACGAACACATCCTTTTCCAGATCGGCGAGCAACGACGGCGTGCCGGCCGGGGCCGGGCAGTATGCGCCCATGCCGCCCGTGTTCGGTCCCTTGTCGCCATCGAAAACGGCCTTGTGATCCTGGCACGCGGGCAGCGGAAGTATCGTCCGGCCGCTTACCAATGCCAACACCGACAATTCCTCGCCTTCGAGTTTCTTCTCGACCACGATCTTCCGGCCGGCCGTGCTCCCGAACTCCTCATCGGTCATGATTCGCCGCACGGCCTGGAGTGCCTCGGCGTTATCTTTGCAGACGACGACCCCCTTCCCCGCAGCGAGTCCGTCGGCTTTCACAACCACGGGGTAGTCGCGAGTCTCAACGTAGGTGCGAGCCGGGCCAGGGTGGTCGAACACCTGGAAGTCCGCGGTCGGCACGTCGGCGTGCCGCATGAGTTCCTTGGCGAAGACCTTGCTCCCCTCGATGCGTGCCGCGTCCTTCGAGGGGCCGAAGACCTTGAACCCCTTGTTGCGGAGGTAGTCGGACAGCCCACCAGCCAGCGGATCTTCCGGGCCGATGATGACCAGCCCGATTTGCTCCTTCTCGCAATGCCGTGCCAGGCGGTCGGGGTCGGTGTGGTCGAAGGGGAGGTTCGTCGCTCCCTCGCCTGCGGTGCCGGCGTTCCCCGGGGCGCAGAAGATCTTCCCGGCTCGCGGTGACTGCTTGAGCTTCCACACCAGCGCGTGCTCACGCCCGCCCTTGCCGATGATCAACAGGTTGCACGGGTCGCCTTGCGGCATCGTTGCTCCTCAATCACGCGGGACGACTCACGAATCGCCGCGAAAAACATCAATCGGTTCGCTTCCATCAATGTATCCGCGATGGAATCTTCGGACCACACACCCTTGCAGGCCGGCCCGTGGTTGGGGTTTGGCGTTTTGGTAGGGTGGGTCGAGTCGCGACTTCGCGGTCGAGCCCCCATTTCTTCAGGTGGGTGGGGGCTCGACCTCAAAGCTGGTCTCGACCCACCCTACCAAGATTCAACCTCAGCGTCGCTCACGCAAAACACACAATATGGCTTGCGAAACGACCTCTGTTCGCGTAGACTAACACCATCATTAGTCGATGCTATTAGCTCATCGAGGAACCACAGATGTCTGTGCGTGGTTTAGGTGTCGCGCTTGTGGCGGTGTTGGGTCTCGCGGGTTGTAACGGGCAAGCCGGGCCACCCAAGTTCGATACTGGCCCCGTGCGCGCGACCTGCACGACAACCATCGTGGCGGATACCGTGAAGCGAGTCGGTGGCGAGCGCGTACAGGTCGAGACGATCATGGGGCCGGGCGTGGACCCCCACAAGTACATCTCCGGGTCTGGCGATCGCAAGAAACTCGACAACGCTCACCTCGTGTTCTTCAACGGCTTGCACCTCGAAGGGAAGATGGCCGACCTGTTCGAGAAGAATCACGACCGCTGGCGTTCGCACGCCGTCGCAGGCACCATCGACCATGCGAAACTCCGCAAGGCCGATGTCGACGGTGGCGAACACGACCCGCACGTCTGGTTCGACGTACAACTCTGGAAGAGCGCCGTCGAAGTGGTCCGCGATGCCCTCGTCGGGCTCGACCCCACCGGGGCGGACGTTTACCGAGCGAACGCGACCGCGTACCTGAAAGAGTTGGACGACCTCGACAAGGAGATTCGGGCGAAGCTCGACACCGTACCGAAAGAGAAGCGAGTGCTCGTCACGTCGCACGATGCGTTCGGGTACTTCGGCCGAGCTTATGGTTATGATGTGATCGGGTTGCAGGGCGTCAGCACGGCGAGCGAGGTCGGCACGGCCCAGCGTCAGGGATTGATGAAGACGCTCGGCGAACGCAAGATCCCGGCCGTGTTCACGGAAACCTCGGTCCCCGACGACGGGCTCAAGGCCGTGCTCGACGACGTGAACTCGAAGTACAAACACGAAGTGAGGTTGATCGGCGGCGACGACGCGCTTTACTCCGATGCCCTTGGCGAACCAAACTCGCCGGGGGCGACGTATCCGGGGATGATTCGCCACAATGTGAATGTCATCGTTTCGGCACTGTCCCGGTGAAAGAGAGTGGGAGACACGGAGAGGGGGGGAGACACGGAGATGAACACGATGGCAGGTTCAGGTACTCACAAAGCCCCCATGAGCCAGAACGGAAGTTCTGTGTCTGATTCTTTCTCTCCCCCTCTCCATGTCTCCCCCTCTCTCGCCCTCTCCAATTCATTGCACCCACAAGCAGAAGCGATCGAAGTCCACGACCTCACGGTCGCTTACCGCGACACTCCGGTGCTGTGGGACATCGACCTGAAGGTTCCCCCGGGCGTGCTGATGGCGGTGGTCGGCCCGAACGGGGCGGGAAAAACCACGCTGATCAAGGCGATTCTGGGCCTGCTCAAACCCGTCTCCGGCCGCGTACTTGTCGATGGTAAGCCGTACTCCGCACGCAACCAGTCGGTCGCTTATGTTCCGCAGCGTGGCACAGTGGACTGGGACTTCCCCACGACGGCGCTCGACGTGGTGATGATGGGCACTTACGGCAAACTTGGATGGTTCCGCCGGCCCGGCAAGTCCGAACGGGTAGTCGCGGCCGACGCACTGGCTCGCGTCGGGATGGCGGCATTCGCGGGGCGGCAGATCAGCCAACTCTCCGGCGGTCAGCAGCAGCGAGTGTTCCTGGCACGTGCGCTGGCACAGGATGCTCCCGTGTACCTGATGGACGAACCGTTCCAGGGTGTGGACGCGGTGACCGAGAAGGCCATCGTCGAGATCCTGCGCGAACTCCGGACCCGTGGGCGAACCGTGCTGGTGGTTCACCACGACCTCCAAACCGTGCCCGAGTATTTCGACTGGGTCACGCTGCTAAACGTGCGAGTGATCGCAAGCGGCCCGGTGAAAGCTGCATTCACCCCGGATAACTTGCGGCGTGCATATGGGGCAACTGTCCGAACCGTGTGATGTTGGGCTGTTCCGAACTCGATGCCGAATCGTGAGTGATGATCAGTACCAATTCGAGCAATCGTAAATGCGGACCGAGGGTGGGGTGAGGCGAAAGGGCCGGGGACGCCCTCGCTTGTTCATAAGGGCGATGAAAGCCAGATCACATACGTCAGAACTTTATTCAGTAACTTCACGATAAAAACGCAGATAATTCATTCCGACAGTATTGCACGGGATGGTACCATCGTGTATTAAATGAATGTTGAAGCAGACTCGCGAGTCCATCCGAACGGATCACGGTACACTTCGCCCAGGCTCTGCTGGTGTCGCGAAGTTATGGATAGGTTGCAATGCCCCTGCTTCCTGCCGAGCCCGTTGTTTCTCCGAACAACTTGTTTGCGGACCCGAGCCCAGGAACCCGCCAGTGGTGGGTCTTCCAAACTCGACCGCGTGCCGAGAAATCGTTCGCACGTCTCCTCTCGAAATCACAAGCTGCCTACTTCTTACCAACCTACATCCGCACCTGGCGGAAGAACGGCCGCGGGTTTCGGTCGTCCCTGCCGCTGTTTCCGGGCTACGTGTTCGCCTCTGGTGAGGAACGGACTAAAGAGGTGGCATTCGCAACCAATCTCGTGGTCCGCGAAGTCCCCGCTCGTGACCAGATCCTGTTGGACCGCGAACTGAGTTCCGTTTACCATTTATTAGGAGGCGGTGAGAGCCTCCGCCCCGAGGATCGCCTTGGCAAAGGGAGCCAGGTATTGATCGTGGAAGGTACCTACGCCGGGATATCGGGCCGCGTCCTGGAAGCGGAAGAAGGTTTGCGGGTGTGCGTGGAAATCAGTCTGCTAGGCCAGGGGGTTTCGATCCCGGTCGAACGTTGGATGATCAAGCCCGTCGACTCCCCCATAGAAGTGGCAAATCGTCGCTGATGAAGGTTGTCCGAGTCGGCCTGATTTGACTTGGCGGAAGTTGGTTTTGTTGAAGTCGCGGAATCGCAGTTCGCAGCGGGTGGGCATCCGAGTAGATGTAACCCACGATGGCGAAGCCGTGCCCGAGGTTGACGAGCATACCCCCTATCATTGAAACTCAGTCGAATGAATCGTCAAACCCATCGGGACCGCCCGAGGTGACCCCGACGACGGTCGATACGCCCCTGAGTTGTGAGGTGACCCGCATCCGCCCCAGCGGCGGCTGGCGAGCGATCAACCTGGCCGAAGTCTGGCGCTACCGCGAATTGCTGTTCTTCCTCACCCTCCGTGACATCAAACTCCGTTACAAGCAGACCGCGCTCGGCGTTGCCTGGGCCGTCATACAGCCCCTCGCCACGATGGCCGTGTTCGCGGTGTTCTTTGGGAAGCTCGGCAAGTTGCCGTCTGATGGACAGCCCTATGCCCTGTTTGTGCTGACGGCTCTCCTCCCCTGGCAACTGTTCGCCTACGCCCTCACGCAATCCAGCAACAGCCTCGTGGCCGAGCAACGGCTCATCACGAAGGTGTACTTCCCACGGCTCATCATCCCGGTGGCATCGGTTCTGTCCGGGCTAGTCGATTTCGCCGTGGCAATGTGTCTGGTGATGATCGGCATGGCGATCTTCGGCGTCGTTCCCACGGTGGCGATCATCGCGTTGCCGGCATTCGTCGTGTTTGCCGTCTTCACGGCCCTTGCCATCGGGCTGTGGCTCAGTGCTCTGAACGTGCAGTATCGCGACATCCGCTACACGATTCCGTTCCTCACGCAATTCTGGCTGTTCGTGAGCCCCGTGGCCTACCCGGCCAGCATGGTCCCCGAGCAGTACCGCGTGCTCTACGGCCTGAACCCGATGGCCGGCGTGATCGAGGGGACCCGCTGGGCCTTGCTCGGCACAACCGCCCCCGACTGGGGACTGATGGCCGTCTCGGCCGGGGTCGTGGCCCTGCTGCTGACCGGCGGACTGCTCTACTTCAAGCGGATGGAAAAGACCTTTGCGGACGTGGTGTAACTGATGAGTGACGTGGCGATCCGCGTGGAAGGGCTCGGCAAGCAGTACCACCTCGGTGCGCAGAAGGAGCGTTACCACACGTTCGCGGACCAGATCAAGAAGTGGACCTCCGTCCGCAAGCTGTTCAGCCGGGCGAAGCGTGCCGAATCGCGGCCGCCGTTCTGGGCACTCAAGGACGTGTCGTTCGAGGTGAAGCGTGGCGAGGTGGTCGGCATCATCGGCCGCAACGGGGCGGGCAAGAGCACCCTGCTGAAGATCCTCTCGCGCATCACGGAACCGACCGAGGGCGGTGCCGACATCCACGGCCGCGTCGGTAGTCTGCTCGAAGTGGGCACGGGCTTCCACCCGGAACTGACGGGCCGCGAGAACGTCTACCTCAACGGCGCGATCCTGGGGATGAAACGCTCCGAGATCGTCCGCAAGTTCGACGAGATCGTGGCATTCGCGGAGGTGGAGAAGTTCATCGACACGCCGGTGAAGCACTACAGCAGCGGCATGTACATGCGACTGGCATTCGCCGTTGCCGCTCACCTCGACCCGGAAATCCTGGTTGTAGACGAAGTCCTCGCCGTCGGCGACGCCCAGTTTCAGAAGAAGTGTCTCGGCAAAATGGGTGACGTCGCCAAAGGCGGGAGAACAGTGCTGTTCGTAAGCCATAGCATGACGGCTCTCCAACAGTTATGCCATCGATGTTTGCTCCTCCGCGGAGGACAAGTGGATTTTCTCGGTTTAACCCAGGATTGCATCGCGCGATATGCGACCGGCGGGGCCAGCAGGAGCGGACGGATCATCGACCACACGACGAAACGCAATGACGCGGTTAGTGTCGAAAGCATCCGTGTGAACGGTTCTGAGGCCGACGAGGTCCACCTCCTAGCCGGAGCCCAAGAGTTGACTCTGGAAATGGCCGGGGTAGTCCACCAACTGACCCGGGGTGGCCTCCAAGCCCGGCTTCAAGACGACTTGGGTACGCCGCTTGGCATCTTCAGCCCGGCATTTGAGCGGGGTGGGGCTGATCCCCTACCACTCGGCCCATTTCACTTGAAACACAGAATGCGACTGCCGCGGCTCAACAGGGGCGAATACGTCCTGATGTTCGAACTCGTCCAACCGAACGTGACGGCGTGGTACGAGGCTCAGGATGCCGTTCGCCTGCACGTGGCTGGCACCCCAATGACAACAGGACAGACATTTGCGGTCAACGAACGGCTAGGCTGGGTTTTACTCGACGAGGTGAAGGCATGACCCACCGGAACATCGTTGAGACCGGCGGTGCGGGTTCATCGGATTGAACGTGGAGCGTCCGGATCGAGCCGGTAGTAGAGACCTGAGAGGGTCATGCGGACATATTTATCTGAGGCCGCGGCCGTGACCGCCGCAACTGGGTGGGCTCCGCAGCAAGCGGCCAGTATGCCTTAGCGGACACGAAACCTGAGGCCGAGAACCAGCCGGCTTTGTGCTCAGGCGTCTGCTGCCCCAACCGATGGAGAGCCGATGGGCGTGTTGAAGAAGTTGGTCTCGTGGGCTGCCCAATCGGACCCTCTATGGCGGGTACTCGACTGGACGGTCCTGCGAGCGGCCCGATTCGCTGAGAACGAGCGGCGGCGGTTGATGTTCGACCGCCGCCAGGCCGAACTTGTTCGCCATCTGTTCCCTGACCTGACCGTGCGACACGGTCCGTTCGCCGGAGTCCAATACCCTAAGGCCGTAGCCGTATGCAGTGCCTTGCTGCCAAAGCTCCTCGGCAGTTACGAACGAGAACTCCACGGGGCGCTCGAGCGGGCATGCGGTCGGTCATACAGGGTCGTCGTGGATGTCGGGTGCGCGGAGGGGTATTACGCGGTTGGGTTAGCGAAGCGTCTGCCGACGACCGCCATTCGGGCCTTCGACACCGATCCGGCGGCCAGATCCCTGTGCCGCGCGATGGCCGAGGCTAACGGAGTCAGCGGCCAAGTGACGATCGGCGAACACTGCGGACCGGACCAACTGAGGGAGGTCGTCGCCGGCCGGCAAGCCTTGGTCGTGTGCGACTGCGAGGGGTACGAACTCGACTTGTTGACCCCTGCCGTGGTCCCTGCCCTGGCCGCTTCCGAGATACTCGTCGAGACCCACGAGTTTGCTGGCGACAAGGTTGCCGACACTTTGTCCGGTCGGTTCTCAGCCACCCACAAAGTTGAGGTCGTGGCCAGTACCGACGACGCAGTCAAAGGGCGCATGTACAAGTACCCGGAACTTGTGCCGCTCACTTCAGCCGACCGTGACTTTGTTCTGGCCGAGCGGCGGCCGGGTGTCATGGAGTGGCTAGTCCTCACCCCCCATTGTTCCCGCTGACATCTGGCGTGTCGATATGGTGTACAGCGAATCCGACTTGCCACCTCTTTTGGTGGATCTCATCCGAAGCGCACAAGGGGCCACGCGAAGCGAGGCTGTAGCTAGTCAGGCCGACCTCTGCACGGGCGAAGTAGCGGTCGATGCGCCTCCGTTCTTTGATGCCATCAGCCTCAGCGAAGCCATTGAAATTTACACTGCTGTCCGATTTATCAAGCCAACTGACTCAGCCGAGATCGGGTTCTGTTGCGGCGGGTCGGGAATGGCTATCCTAAAGGCTCTTGCGGACAACGATCGTGGCACCCACCACGTCTGTGACCCATATCAGACGAGTTACGCCAACGGGACGGGCCGGGGGAATGTTGAGACCGCTGCGCTAGCCGACAGACTGAAGTTCCACGAGGCCTTCCCCGAACAGGTAGTACCAATTTTCCCGCGGCTCCAATTCGCATTTGTTGATGCCTCCCACCTGTTTGATCTGTCGGTTTTGGATTTCGTTCTGATCGATAAGAAGTTGGACGTTGGCGGGGTGATTGCGTTCCACGATCTGTGGATGGGATCCTTGCAGAAACTCACTCGATACATCCTCCGAAATCGGGGCTACCGGTTATTCGCGCCGCCGGGGGCTCCTCTCCGTCCAAGAACAACTTGGTCGAGGCGAGTAATCGGGGCTATTCTCCGCAGATTTCCGGGTGCCGACAAGGTGTTTACTCAAGAGCTACTGCACCCATGGACAACCTTCGGTATCGGAAATCTACTGATGCTTCAAAAGATTCACGACGACGACCGCGACTGGCGGCACTTTGTGCGGTTCTAACAGCCCTCGGGCCTTTGAGGAAAATAGGCTGGACCACTTACGGCACTCCGCATATTCACACCATGATTTAAGCGTGACACACCGCAACATCCTCGTGACTGGTGGAGCTGGGTTCATCGGGTCGAACGTGGCCGTGGCCCTCAAGGCCAAGCGTCCTAATGCCCGCGTAACGGCACTCGATAGCCTCCGTCGCCGGGGTTCGGAACTGAACCTGCCCCGTCTCAGAGATGCTGGCGTTGAGTTTCACCACGGCGACATCCGCAACCCCGAAGACCTCTCGCCACCCAATGAACCTTACGACCTGATCGTCGAGTGCTCGGCGGAACCGTCTGTCCTCGCGGGGTACGACGGTAACCCTCGGTTCGTCATCAACACGAACCTCGCCGGGACGGTTAACTGCCTGGAACTCGCTCGGGTGTGTCGGGCAGATTTCCTTTTCCTCTCGACGAGCAGGGTCTACCCGATGGCGCGGCTCAACGCCCTGGATTACCGGGAGACCGAAACACGGTTCGAGTTGTCTGGTCTCGATGGCATTCCCGGAGCCGGTCCCGACGGAATCGCAGAGGATTTCCCCCTTCACGGTGCCAGAACCCTCTACGGTGCGACCAAGCTCGCGTCCGAATTGCTTGTGGAAGAATATCGCGAAATGTTCGGGCTCCGAACTGTTATCACTCGGTTCGGAGTCGTCGCTGGTCCGTGGCAGATGGGGAAGGTCGATCAGGGTGTGTTTACGTTGTGGGTTTTAGCTCACCACTTCGGCCGACCGCTCAAGTACATTGGCTATGGCGGCAAGGGAAAGCAGGTTCGCGACCTACTCCACGTCGCCGATGCGTGCGACTTGTTGGAAGCCCAGTTGTCGCAGCTCGACGTTCTGAACGGGCGAGTGTTCAACGCTGGGGGCGGGCTCGGGTGCAGCCTATCGCTATTCGAAACGACGACCCTTTGTCAGCAAATCATCGGCCGCAAACTGCCAATCGACTCAATAGCCGAGACCCGCGAAGGCGACATCCGGGTGTATGTCACCGACAACCAGGCTGTGACGACCGCAACCGGCTGGACTCCAAAGCGAACCGCTACTGAGATTCTGGCAGATACCCATGCCTGGATTGCATCAAACGAAACGGCGTTGCGGGCAGTCGTCGGCTAAAAGATGATTCCAGCAATTCAAGAGATTGTCGCGAGGTGAATACGCTTCTCGTCACAGGTTCGTCTGGGCTGATCGGCTCCGAGGTTGTCGCGCACTTCGCCCCCCAAGGATGGCGTGTGGTAGGTGTCGATAACAACCAGCGTGCCGAGTTCTTCGGCCCCCAAGGCGACACCCGGTGGAACCAACAGCGACTTACCGCCGCTCACCCAACCTTCTCGCATCGTGAACTCGACATCCGAGATCGGAATGCCGTTCTCGCCTTACTCAAGGACGTGAAACCCGACCTCATCGTTCACGCGGCCGCGCAACCAAGCCATGATCTTGCGGCAAGCCGGCCTTTCGACGACTTCGACGTGAACGCTGTCGGCACGCTGAACCTGCTGGAAGCTACCCGCCGGCACAAAGCCGACGCTGTCTTCGTTCACATGAGCACGAACAAGGTCTACGGCGATAAACCCAACACCATCCGGTTGAAGGAACTCCCCACTCGCTGGGACTACGACGACCCGACATACGAATACGGCATACCCGAAGACTTCCCGATCGACCAAAGCAAACACAGCCTCTTCGGAGCAAGCAAGTTGGCCGGGGACGTGATGGTCCAAGAGTACGGTCGCTACTTCGGAATTCGGACGTGCTGCCTGCGGGGCGGTTGCCTGACCGGGCCGAATCACTGCGGAGTCGAACTCCACGGCTTCCTGAGCTACCTCGTGAAATGCAATCTCGAAGGCCGAACGTACAAGGTGTTCGGCTACAAAGGCAAGCAAGTGCGGGACAACATCCACTCGCACGACGTGGCTCGGTTCGTCGAGGCGTTCTGGAACACTCCCCGTATCGGCGAGGTCTACAACATCGGCGGCGGCCGATCGAACTCGGTGAGTATCCTGGAAGCGTTCGACCGGGTGGCAGCGGTCAGCGGCAAGAAGATGCACTACGAATACGTGGACAAGAACCGCGAGGGCGACCACATCTGCTATATCAGCGACCTTCGGAAACTGTGCTCCCACTACCCGGAATGGCGGCTGACCAAGACGTTAGACGACACGTTCGAGGAAATCGTTCAGGCTTGGAGGGGCCGAGAGAAGTGAGTTCGGAGCCAGCGTCATCGACACGTCCGTTGCGGGTTCATTTCTTCACCAGCTATGTTCACGAGCAAGGCACATACTTCCGATACCACAACCTCGCGATCGGGTTAGCGAACCTCGGGCATCGTGTGACGGTTTATGGATGTGATCTGAAACGTAACGCTGTAGCCCGACGTGAGGAACGGGATGGAGTTCGATATGAGATTGTGCCTGAGTGCCGGATGCAGTCCATCTTTTCCCAGATGAATAACCCGCTAACCGCTGCTCGGCGATTTGCTCGGCACTATCCGCCCTGCGACATTGGCCACTTGTTCCAACCGTTTTTGGGTGCAGCAGCAGCGTGGCGACGTTGTCCTGCCCGTGCCCGGTTTTACGACTGGGACGATCAGTGGACCGGTGGGCTGATCTCCGGGCCGGTTCAATCGAGTCGGGACCGGTGGATGAGATTCGCAACGCGATTGCTCGAAGACCGATTGCCGCGATGGGCAACGCACGTCATTGCCGTCGGGGACTACCTCGGTGAGATGGCATTGAAACGCGCGGCTGCTGGGGTGACGATTGTCCCGAATGGATATTGGCCGGCCCCATTCGCCGATAAGACCACTGCCCGGAGCAAACTCGGTCTCAAGTCGAATGCCTTCTACGTGGGATTCATGGGTCGCACGAGCGCTGAACTTCCCTGGTGCGTTGACGCAATGACCGCAGTCGCAGACCAGTACCCGACGCTGCGGTTGGCAGTATGCGGCCCACCGATAGAAGATCTGGGCGTAGTCCCGACCGCAATCGGCGAGCGGATCGATTACCTCGGCCGACTGTCGGCTGCAGACACCCGGGATTTCGCCGCTGCGCTCGACCTCGGGTTGCTACCCTTGGCGGATATCCCGTTCAATCGAAGCCGGTTCCCGATTAAGTTCTGCGAGCACTTGGCGACGGGGAACCCACTCTTGTGCTCGGAGATTGGAGCGATTGGAAGACTCGTCCGGGAATTTGACTGGGCAATTCCAGCGGGCACGACTCGAGATGAATGGTGCCGTTCCTTTGCGTTGGCGGTCAAGCAAATGGTCGGAGGAAACCGTCGGCAGTCGGACCTGGTGAGATTCGCCGAGCGGATGTCGTGGGCAGGGCTGGCCCGCCAACTCGAAACTGCGTATCGAACGAGCCTCGGTGCAAGTGCGAAGGCAACAGGATGATCTCTGTCGTCATCCCCACGTGTCGCCGGCCGGAGTTGCTGGCACGGTGTCTCGACCGGTTGGCTCCGGGTGTGCAGTCGCTGTCTGCGGACCAGTACGAAGTCATCGTCACCGATGACGGAGTGCCGACGGTCGAGCAGTTGGTCGCGGACAAGTACCCGTGGGCAAAGTGGGTTGCCGGGCCACGACGAGGGCCAGCATCTAACCGCAACAACGGAGTGCGGCACGCTCGCGGAGAGTGGATCGCGTTCACCGACGACGATTGCGTCCCCGACCTCGGGTGGCTCGCCGGGTTCGCAGGTGCGATCCACGACGGCTGCCAGGTTTACGAGGGCAAAACGACCTGTGTGGCCGGCATCAACTCCCCCTTGGAACACGCACCAGGAAATGCGACGGGTGGCTACCTGTGGTCGTGCAACATGATGGTCCGGGCCGATCTGTTTCGGAAACTCGGCGGCTTCGACGAGAATTTCCCCAGTGCGCACATGGAAGACGTCGATTTCCGCGACCGGCTCGTAGCCGCCGGCGATCTGTTTGAGTTCGTACCCCTTGCGATTGTCGATCACCCACCGCGACGGATGCCCTCTGGCTGGCGGTTGGGGCGCAGCCATGAAGCATGGTTGTACTGGTGGTACAAAAACCGCCGCCGCCAACTCGCTTCGCCTCGCTTGCTGTCGGAACTCGTCCGATTGCGGCTCAATCACGTCCGACGTTGCAAACTCAGTCCGCACTCCGTCCGGGCCTTGGGTTCGCTCGTGGCTGAAGTTGGAACTTTGTTGTTTTACTTGCCGTTTTGGGAGCGGAAGTACCGCTTTCGGTTCCTCCAACACACATGAGTCTCGCGGCACAGACTTGGGATTCGCGGAGCTTCCCACATCAAGAATTTGTCGTCCAGGAGGTTCCCGTGTGGAAAACGATTCTTCGAGCGTTGGTGCCGACACCTCTCCGACAAGCGATTCAGCGCCGGCGATTGGACCGGGTTCTTGCAAACTATCCCGTCAGGCAGGTCCGCCACAAGTACGGTGACAGCGAACTCGTCGTTGAGTTAACCGACCCCCTGGGTGAAGGGTGGTACGATCACGATTGGCCCACGCTCCCGGAAATTGCGATTCTCCGAAGTGGTGGGCTACGAACCGGAGGAGTTGTCTTCGACCTGGGCGCCCACCATGGAGTCGTTGCGTTGATGCTCGCCAGGGAAGTCGGGTCGACCGGAAAAGTCATCGCGGTGGAGGCTCTCCCCCACAACGCTGAGACCGCTCGCAGGAACCGGCAGTTGAACGAGATGTCGTGGATCGAGGTTGTGAATGCCGGTGTTACCGGTGTCGAGGGTGTACTACGGTTGAGCCATAATCTCAACGCGACAACGCCCGAAGCGAGCGACCATGGTGGGACATTCGAGATCGCTGCGGTAACTGTTGACAGCCTGCGTGAACAGTACGGCCAACCACACGTTCTCTTCATCGATGTTGAAGGTATGGAACTTGAGGCATTGCGTGGGGCAACGCGGACCCTGGAAGCACGACCTGATGTGTTCGTGGAAATCCACACGGGTTGTGGTTTAGAAGCGAGAGGCGGCACGGTCGCAGAGGTAATCGCCTTCTTCCCCGCAGAGCATTACAACTGTTACGTCCACACTGAATCAGTTCAGATCCCGGTGTGCTTGACTGATGCCCCATCAGCATGGCTTCGCGAACGTTTCTTCCTGACGGCAGTTCGTACTCGCCGATGACCCACTGGGCGATCTTTACCGGGGAGTATCCGCCGCAGATCGGCGGGGTTGCTGACTACACGCGGCTCGTCGCGAATGGTCTCGTCGCTGCGGGGGACTCCGTTACCGTTTATGCACCGCCGGTCGCCGGAGCGGATTCGGTTGATGTGGGGGTGCTTGTTCGTCGCCTGCCAGATCACTTCGGTCGTCGTGGGCTTGCGACCCTGGACCGAGAGCTACACACGCCGGTTCGCCCTGATCGCTTGATGGTCCAGTACGTTCCGTATGGTTACGGCTGGAAGGGGATGAATCTACCTTTCTGCTGGTGGGTGTATAGACAGGCCCGGAGAGGCGATCGAATTGATCTTGTCGTTCATGAGGCATTTGTCGGGTTCGGCCGAAACCCCAAGTATTGGGTCGTGGCGCTGGCTCAACGAATCATGGCCGCCTTGCTTCTCCGGGCTGCCCGTCGGGTATGGTGTGCGATCCCCATGTGGGAACAGGCTCTGCAACCGTTAGCCCCGCGTGGGGTGCGATTCCATCACCTGCCCGTGCCCAGCAATGTGCCCGTTGGCCCCGCGTCGGAAGATGGCACTCCAAGAGCGTATGCGGTCGGTTGCTTCAGCTCGTTCGGTCCGCAAATGGCTCGACCACTCGTCGCCGTGCTCGAACACCTTCTCCCCAGGATCACGGGATCGATCTTGCTGATCGGACTGCGAAGCAAGGCGGTTCGCGAGCAGTTTGTCGCCGCTCACCCCGAAGCCGCAGAACGACTGGTTGCAACGGGACCGGTGGAGATCTCGACCGTACCGGCGCTGCTCGCCAGTTGTGAGGTGATGCTACAACCCGTTGGTGGAGGCATTTCGGGGCGAAACACTGCCACGCTGGCGTGTCTGCGGAACAGTCGTCCTGTTGTGACCACTCTCGGACCGCTGACGGAGGCGTTCTGGGCTCCGAGTGGGGCGGTGGCACTGGCTCCAACGGGCGACTCCGTTGCAGTGGCGCAGCAGGTGGAACGAGTTCTTGGGGATGTTGGTTTGCGTCAGTCTCTCGCCCTTAAAGGGCGCAAGTTGTACGACCAGATCTTCGACCTGAAACACACAATCGCAGCGTTGAAGGACGCACCGCAGCCGGGTTCAATTGGCCTAGGGCGCAGTCGTGTCTACAAGGCATAGGCATCCGTCGTGTTCCGGGGTTATGGGACGATTCGGCAGGTGGAACGGTGTTAAGTATTGAAGTCGGTATCATCATTGTTCACTGGAACTCGCCTGAGCGTTGCACGGACACAATTCGGGCGTTTCGATCACAAGGAGTTCCAATCCGAATCCTTGTGATCGATAACGGATCGACGCCAGAGAACTTGGCAAAACTCCAGTTGATGTGCCCGGACATCAACATTCGCCAGCTAGGCAGGAATGTCGGGTTTGGGCCAGGAGCGAATTGTGGAATATCAGAGATGCTTCAATCCACAGACCTTCAACTTATTGCGTTGGCTCCACACGATGCAATCCCCGAGAGAGGATGCTTGAATCTCCTTTGCGCTGGATTGGAAGGTAACCCCCGGGCCGGGGCCGTGTGTGCTGAATACGGGCGCGGCAAGACGCAACACTACAGTTGGATGAAGAGTATCTACCTGACTCCCTCGGATAATCATTCTCCGGGGTGGAATGAGGCACTCTACCCTCACGGCACACTCACGCTTTTTAGGCGTTTATGCTTGGAACAGGTGGGGTGCTTTGATGAGAGGTACTTCGCATACTTTGAAGAGTGCGATTGGGGATTTCGTGCTCGGGCGTATGGTTGGCAGATCGGGATCATTGGTGGGGCGGTCGTCCGAAATCCCGACCGGACAGCCGCTTCACCAGTCGTGGTTTACCTAAATGTCCGAAACTCGTTGATTTTGGTTCGTGACCACAGTGGTATGCTAGCGGCTATGATTCGGAGCGTAGTGATTGCGTTGAATACATTTGTTTTGTGGTTTCGCCCACGCTACAGACAGACCCCTCACTCCACTCGGGTGCGCCTCCGAGCTATCTGCGACTACTGGCTTGGTCGATTAGGATCACCTCCTCGATTCATCACTAACATCAAAGCATAGGCATGGGAATCGACAACTCTACTCTGGCATTATTGGCGCGTGCTCGTGCAACTGGAGTATCATTTGCTCGCAGTATGCAAATCGGCCGGCAGCGACTATATCTTAACCATCGACTCTTAGCTCGCAGATCACGTGAATTCTCGGAGTTGCTAACCCGAGAAGTGTGGTCACTCATGTCCGCTTCAACACACACAGGCAACGGCTATTCTGAGGATCTGTTTCGAACAATGGGCGCAACCGTCGTTGATTCAATTGATTATTCAGATTATGAGTCGGCAAGTGTTATTCATGACATGAATACGGCGATAAATAATCAATATCACGAAAGATATACACTGGTATTTGACGGAGGCTGTCTTGAGCATATTTTTACGTTTCCTGTGGCCGTAAAGAACTGCCTCGAAATGGTGGAGATTGGCGGTCATTTTGTATGTATGACTGGGACAAATAACTATTGCGGTCATGGATTCTATCAGTTTAGCCCTGAGCTGTTCTATCGGATACTGTCACCCGTAAATGGGTTTCGTGTCAAGGAGATGGTGGTTGCAGAGACTTTGCCCAACGGAGAACGGTATTTTTTGCTCCCCGATCCAGCATTACTTCAACGTCGGATCGATCTTGTCTCGTCTCGTCCACTAAGTTTGTGGGTAGTGGGAGAGCGAATTTCAAATTCACCGATTTTTGCTAATATCCCACAGCAATCGGATTATTCGTTGGTGTGGAGATCACCCGGACAAGAGCATCCCGATCACTATGCCGCGCGAAAGAATACAGCTTTGAAACCGTCGATACGAACTCGCCTCCGCGAATCGTTGCCAAGGCCGCTAGTCAGTATTGGTCGTCGCATTAGGAGCGTCTTGTTTGATCCTTTGACGCATCACACTGATCTTGTCCCCTTCGATCCCTTTGCGGTCACTCAGTCTGGTAGTTGATGAACCTTCTTATCCACACCCCGTTCTTCCACCCGCAAGTAGGGGGGGTGGAGAACTTCACCCACGGGTTGGCGTCGGAGTTGGCTCGGCGTGGAGTGTGTCTCCGCGTGGTTGCAGAAACGCCACTCGCGGGGCAAAGCGAGCCGGAACGGTCATATCAAGTAATCCGTCCACCGTATGATCGGAATGCCATTCTTGATGGGGTCGATGCTCTCCTGGCGATAGGTCCGAGTACGAAACTCCTCGGAACGGCCCGGCGAATGGGTGTTCCCTACGTTCTCAAACACGCCGCCCCCGCGGGGGCGTGCCCGATTGGCATCGGGTGGCGCAACGGCGCATCCTGCGATTACAGCGCCCTCAAATGCCTCGGTTGTCGAGTTTCGGGGCAGTCAATCGCTGCAAACATCCGCAGTATCGCCCGATTTCACCGACTTCGCAGAGGGATGAAACACGCCGCACAGAACATTTACAACTCCACATACATGGCGGGGCGAACCCCGTGGTGCCCGGGAGTGGTAATCCCAAACTTCAACGATACCGGAGTCTTCGACGCGAACCACGAGACCGCACCGGAACCGGTGTTTCTCTTCGTCGGGCGTCTGGTGTCGATCAAAGGGGTCGATATCGCGATCCGGGGTTTTGCGGCGGCTCGCCGGCGGGGGCTCACGCATCGTTTCCGCGTGGTCGGAGACGGGCCATATCGCTCTTCTCTGGAACAACTCGCTGCGGACGAAGGGGTTGCCGACGCGGTGGAATTTCTTGGCGTCCGTCGCGGTACTGAACTCGCTCGGCTTTACCAGTCTGCTGCGGCGCTGTTGTTTCCGTCTCAGTGGGAAGAGCCGTTCGGGATCGTGATGGCCGAGGCGATGGGGTGTGGTTGTCCGGTCATTGCCTCGGGGCACGGATCATGTCCCGAGGTGGTGGGCGAAACGGGCCTGTTGGTCAATCCGCCGGGCGATCCCGCGGCCTGGTCTAACGCGATGCTCCAGTTGGCCACGGACCAATCGCATCGCAATAACCTGGGGAAACTCGCGTTCGATCGTGCAGCCCGACTCTTTAGTTTGAAGGCAGTGTGCGACCAATATCTTGAATTGCTCAAATCGGCGACCGATCGAAGAGCCCATTAAGCGGAGGGCTGGAAACGCTGAACGGTTCTAACTCCAATCCGCAGGTTCAACCTCGCTTCTCAGCGGTTGGGAAGTGCGTTACTGCCACGATCCTCCTGTGCGTCTTTGAAGGGGCCGTGCGAAAGTGGGTGTTACCCAACAGTTCAGCAGCCATCCAGGGCATCCTGTACTTCAGCAAGGATGTTCCACTCGCACTGGCATGTGTACTGAGTCTCCGGAAGCCTCGATACGCCGCGGTTTTCTCCCCGCTGAAGGATCTCCTGAGTTTGGGGACGGTGTTGTTCGTCGGCGGGTCGTTGATATCGCTACACGGGATGAGCCCCGTGGGGGCAATCGTCTCGATTCGCAATGTGCTGTTCCTGCCCTGGGTTGCATTCATCGTTGGCCGAAATCTGAGTGGGAAGTCGGACATCTCGCTCATCTGCCACACAATCGGCGCGTGTGCTGTCGTCAATAGCATCGTTGGCGGGATGCAGTTCTACCTGCCGCCGAGTCACTGGCTAAACATGCAGACGAACGAGATGATTGACGTAGTTGGAGCAGTCGGACGAGTTCGTGCGAGCGGTACATTCTCGTTTCTGAACGCGATGGGCGATCTGTGCAGTATCTCCTGTTGGGCTGGGGCCGTCATGATTGGTGCTCGGCCCGCTTCTTGGTATGGCTACATCACCGTCGGGGCTGGTCTTACCTGCGGTGCCGAGGCGATGTCGCGGGGGGCGGTGCTCACTGGGATGATCCTTCTGGCCCTCGTCGCGGCTGTCAACCCACGGGGACGCAATGCCGCGGTTGTTCTGGCTTTGGTCGGCCTGCTTGTCTACCTGGGACAGAGCCAGTTCGGGACTGATGACGCGGATACCGGGGACGACCCAGGGCTGTATTCAGCGATCTGGCAACGGCATCGGTCGGCGGACGATTCAATCGTTGGTCGAACAGTGGGTGCACTCGTGGGAGCTCTACCGGGTGCAATCGCGGATGTTCCGCTTGGGGTCGGGTTGGGGCGAGGACAACCGAGCGGGCAGTCGGCAGCACCCGGGATGGCGAAACAAGCCGACTACGAGGGGGAACCCGGACGGTCAGTCTACGAGATCGGGTTGATCGGTTTCCTTGGTGTCTACCTGATTCGATTGGGGTTCCCGTTCCTTCTCTGGCAGTATAAGCCCAGGGGTCATCAACTTGACTTGGCAGAACTGATGAGTGTGTGGTGGCCGACGATTTGGCTGATGGCAATGGGTGTGAACTTCTTGATCATGTTCAATCACTTCCAGGCCACGTACCAGGCAATAGCAGCGATCTGTGCCCTTGGCGCAGCTCAGCAACTTGCCGCGCGGCGGCAGAGGCAACCGACACTTGCCCGCTGATCGCGCTTATGTGGTGTGTGTTGCTCCGGTTCTCCGCACCGACGTTCGGAACTACACCCATGCACTCGCCGAGGTTGGTGGCTTGCGTGCAGTCGTGGGTGGAGCGATTTACCACGGAGAATCGTCGTTCGCCAAGGTGATCGGAGCCCTCGATCGTCGATTCGGCGCAGGCTTATACCGAGCGAGTGAAGCCAGGCGATTGGATGTCGAGGTGTCGCCACAACAACTGATATCGCACCCAGCACCGGAACTCCGCACACGGGTCGTGAAGAAATTGGGACTGGGTAAGCTCGGTGCGGCTCGCACAACTGACAGGATATTCGGCGAGCTTGATCGCTTCGCTGCGTCCCAACTTAGGGGAACGGACCGGTTGGTCATCGGACAGGAAGATTGTTGCCTGAGAACGTTCCGTGCCGCTCGGAGGTTGGGGGCACTGACGCTCTACGATCTCCCAATCGCATACCACACCTGCTTGCGACAGGCACTCGAAGCTGAACAGTGGATGTTCCCGGGGATCTGCACGGAGAACCTCACCGAGGTGTTTGCAAGGGATCGTCAGGAGCGGAAAACCGCCGAGTTGGCCGAGGCAGACCACACTCTGATCGCCTCGAACTACGTGCGATCCGGGCTTGAAGGCGTTGGGGTACAACCCGCTCGCATGACGCGGATACCATACGGTTGTGACCCCGGTCGCCCATACCGAGCCGGTTCGGAACGGAAACCGGTCGTGCTATACGTCGGTCACCTGAGCCTCCGAAAGGGGACGCCTCGATTGCTCGCCGTTTGGAAACGGCTCGGTGCGTACCGCACGCACACACTCCTTCTGATCGGCAAGTCGTTCCTTCGCCCGTCGTTCCTGTCCGAGTATGCGGGCACTTTCGAGCACGTTCCGCACATTCCACGGAGCGAGTTGTGGGAGCATTACAGTTCCGCCGCCGCATTCGTATTCCCGTCCGCGTGCGACGGCTTCGGGCTGGTGCTTAACGAGGCTCTCTCATGCGGAACACCTGTGATTGCCAGCAGCAACACTGGTGCACCAGGGTTCCTTACTGAGGGAGTGGAGGGGTTGACATACCAACACGGGAACGACGACGCACTGGCGGCTCATCTTGACTGGATGTTGTCCCACCCCCGCGAGGTCGCGGAGATGGGCCGTGCCGCATACGAAAAGGCACAACGCTGGGGGTGGCCGCAGTATCGGGCTGCGATCCGCGAGTTAGTCGATCGACTCCTCTCGGGCTGCGACACTCGCGCTCCCAAAACCTCACGGTGAGTATCCCGCGTCTCTTTTTGGCGTGCGAATCGGTCCGTGCGGGGAATGGCGGAATCTGTCGCGTCGCGCGGCTTATGACTCGCGTTCTCGCCGAGGAACAAGTGGCCGGGCGGTGCCGAGTCGGCGGGGTCGTCTTGAGTGACCAAGAACCCGCTCTTGAACTCGGCGTGCAGTTTCGGCTGGCCCGTGGTTCGCGTGCGAAATTCGTCACAGCCGTGAACGCGGCACACCTCACCTACACGCACTTCATCTACGACTGTGCTGGCATGGCCCGTGCGCACCAGTGGATCCCGCTGCCCCGCAGACCCTTCCTGACGTTTCTGCACGGGATCGAAGTCTGGCAGGGGACAGCGCACCCGGCACAAGTTCTCGCCGCCGATCGCGCGAATGCGATCCTCTCCAACACGAGTTTCACCCGCACAAAGGCCGCCGATCTTACCCCCGGCCTTGCACGCGCTTCGGTGTGCTGGCTGGCGACGGAGGACGACTGCCCACCGGCCTACACGCAATCGGCCTCTGGCCCGCCACGGGTGCTGATCCTCGCTCGGTTGGACGAAGCGGCATACAAGGGGCACACGGAGTTGATTCGCTGCTGGCCGACGGTCCGGGCGAGCGTTCCGAACGCGGTCCTCACGATCGCGGGCACTGGCCCCGCTGCCTCCCGTTATCAACAACTCGCTCACGAACTCGGGCTGTCATCTGAAAGCGTCGAGTTCCGTGGGTTCGTCCCCGAAGCCGACATGCCACGACTTTGGGCAGAGACGACCGTGTTTGCCATGCCCAGCAGGGGCGAAGGGTTCGGACTGGTTTACATCGAAGCGATGCGACACGGTATCCCCGTGATTGCGTCCATCCATGACGCTGGACCAGAGGTGAATATCGAGGGCGTGACCGGCTACAACGTGAATCTCGACCGACCTGATGAGTTGCCCGACCGGTTGATCCGATTGCTGCGAGACCGCGAACTCGCAACGAATCTGGGAGCGAATGGAGTTGCTCGGTGGGCGGAACACTTCCGGTATTCGGCATTTCGAAATCGATTTACACGCTTCCTCCGGGAGTGGATTGGTGGGTGATGTGCGGGTTCTCCATATCGTCTCGGGTGTGGCTTCAAGATACGGCGGCACCACCACGGCCGTGTTGGGTTTGTGTGAGGCTCTCACGCGGTTCGGAAGCGTGAAGGTGGAGATCGCTGCCACGGATTCGGATGGCCCGAATAAGAGTCTTCCCGCGAACACCTTCGATGGGTTTGCCTATCCTGTCCACACTTTCCCGGTCACGGGATCGGAACGCTGGAAGCGTTCCGCGGGGTTGCGGCACTGGATGCACGCCAACGCATCGAGATTCGATCTGTTCCACATCCACGGGGTCTGGTCATACTCGACTCTGGTGGGGCGCAGAGCGGCACAAGGTAGCGGGCGTCCCTTCGTACTTAGTCCCCACGGGATGTTGTCCGACTACTCATTTCACCGCTCCGCTGCTTTGAAATGGGCATACTGGCGGTTGATCGAACGGCCCACGGCGCAAGCGGCCGCAGCGATTATGGCCACGAGTCGTGGGGAAGCGAACGAACTCCAACGCCTCCGGTTACGGGCTCCGGTGCGTGTCGTCCCGCTCGGAGTGAATCCGGAGGGTTGGTCCACACCGCCCGAACGCGAGGCACTCCGCCGCAGGTGCGGGGCGGTCGCCGGAGACAAGCCAATTGTCCTGTTCCTGTCGCGGTTACATCCCAAAAAGGGGATCACCGATTTGCTCCTCCCCGCGTTCGCTCGGCTGAAGGCACCAGCATTCCTGGCGATTGCCGGTGGTGTAGACGAGAGCACGCCTGAGTATCTCAACGCGATCCGAAACGAGTGTGAGCGCCTCGGACTAACGAAGCGGGTCGCGCTACTGGGTGCAATCCCACCCGCCGAACGCTGGCAGTTGTTCGACGGTGCCGCTGCGTTCGTTCTGCCAAGTCATCAGGAGAACTTCGGGATCGTGGTTGGTGAAGCGATGGCTCGCGGTTGCCCTGTGATTGTGTCGGATCAAGTGCAGTCCTGCGATCACGTACTGACCGCAGACTGCGGCCGAGTTGTCCCGCGGGACATTGGCCGGGTCGCTGGTGCAATCGACGACCTTCTGGGTGATGAACAGGTTCGCTCTGGGATGGGTGAGCGAGGCAGAGCCTACGCAACTGTTAGATTTGGATGGGACAATATCGCTCATCAGTTCGCGGCAGTCTACGAGTCGTGCAGGAAATGAGCTTGGATCTGTCAGGTTACCGCAACCAACTCGGTTGGCGAAACAAACTCGCCAGAGCTGCGTGGGGCGTCGTTTGGGTCATGCTCTTTCGACCCAGTCCGAGACCCCTGCACGGCTGGCGACGATTTCTCCTGCGGCGTTTCGGGGCCACGGTCGGACGGGGGGCTCACCCGTACCCCTTGGCATGGGTCTGGGCACCCTGGAACCTTGAGATGGGTGACCATAGTTGCCTTGCAGACGGCGTTGATTGCTACTCGGTGGCATTGATTCGGCTCGGCCGCAGCGCGTTGGTCAGCCAACGCACCTTCCTCTGCGGAGCCACTCACGACTACAACCACCCCGAGTTTCCGCTGGTCGCAAAGCCGATCACGATTGCTGACGGGGTGTGGGTCGCGGCCGAGGCATTCATCGGCCCAGGTGTCACCGTCGGCGAGGGAGCGGTAGTTGGGGCTCGTGCATGCGTGACCAAGGATGTCGAGCCGTGGACGGTTGTAGCAGGCAATCCCGCGATCATGATCAAACGGCGTTTGCGGGGCTCAGAAGAAGCGTGACTTTGGGATGTCGTTCACGGCTCACCGATTGTTGGCACGCTGTAGGTTGCAATCGACACTCTTAGAAAGTGCGACCTGGACGCCTTGTCGCTGAAGCTTTGTTGGTGAACAAGGGGAGAGCGTCGTGAGCGAGTCCGTTCCAAACGGGTATGCGTACTCTGCATCAACCGCGTCGCATACGCACGCGTATTTGCTCCCAACAGTGCTTCGCGAACTTGCAACCAGTGCAAGTGAGCGATCGCCGCCCCCGTCCGAGTATCGGGTCTTCGACCTCGGTTGCGGAAACGGATCAACTGCGGCGATTCTGGCCAAACATGGCTACTCGGTCACCGGTGTAGATCCGTCAGAGGATGGAATCGGAATCGCAAACACCAGTTTTCCCGATCTCAAACTCGAACTTGGAAGCTGCTACGACGATCTTGCGGCCCGATACGGCACTTTTCCCGTGGTCCTCAGTTTGGAAGTGGTCGAACATGTGTTTTTCCCACGGAAATTTGCGAAATGCATTTTCGATCTTCTCGAACCGGGTGGGATAGCCCTGATCTCAACACCTTATCACAGTTACTGGAAGAATCTCGCCCTAGCGCTCTCCGGGAAGATGGATGCCCACTTCACGGCTCTATGGGATTACGGACATATCAAATTCTGGTCGCGAACAACCCTCACCACGTTGCTCGAAGAAGCTGGTCTGAGGGTCGAACGATTCACCCGTGTGGGTCGGATTCCCGCACTCGCCAAGTCCATGATTGCCATCGCTCGACGACCAGAAACCGTAATCTCCGAATGACTTCTCCGCCCGTCTCGATCGTCATTTTGACACACAACGAAGTGGGCAACCTACATGCCTGTCTCGACTCAGTGAGCAGTTTCGACGACGTGCATGTTCTTGATTCGGGTTCCACGGACGGGACCGAGGAGATCGCAAAGGCTCACCGGATCGATGTGAGTTACAATCCATTCGTTGGATTCGGCACACAGCGGAACTGGGCACTCGATCACATTCCGACTCGTTACGACTGGCAATTTCACCTGGATGCCGACGAACGGATGACCCCTGCACTTACAGCCGAGTTGGCTCAAGTCGTCGCAGCAAGCCCACCATGTGGAGGGTATCGGGTTCCAAGTAAGTTGATGTTCGCAGGACGTTGGTTGAAGCGAGCTGGGCAGTACCCAGGGTACCAAGTGCGGTTCTTTCACAAGTCACGACTTCGATTCATGGACTACGGTCATGGGCAGCGAGAGGTAACGGAGTTCCCACTTGGGACACTCAAAGAACCTCTTATTCACTTTGGATTCTCAAAGGGGTTGGACGACTGGTTCACCAAACACATCCGATACGCCCGTCGAGAGGCAGAGATGGCGATCGCTGGAGCAACAGGAGGTAGATTGTTCAGCCACGATGGTACAGAGCGGCGGCGAGCCATCAAACGGATGACAATGCGATTGCCAGGCCGCTACTTCCTCCGGCTTGGGCACATGCTGTTGTGGCGACGCGCAATCCTCGATGGATGGGCCGGGGTCAGCTATGCTCACATGGTCGCCACGTATGAAGGGATGATTGACGTTTATCTCCGGCTTTTGAAGCGTGGTCTAGATCCCGACAAACTGGGTACCGGTTCCGATCCGTTGTGAGTAGGAGTTCATGAGCCAACTTACCGGAAAACGAACCGTCGTCACGGGTGGGGCCGGCTTCCTCGGCCGAATGGTCTGCGCGGAAGTGGGCAAGCATGCACCGAGCGGAATCATTGCACCCCGCAAAGCTCAGTATGATTTGACCGAGCAGATGCAGGTTCGCAAGCTCCTCGATGACCACAAGCCCGACATCGTCATTCACCTCGCCGCTGTCGTCGGGGGGATCGGGGCCAATCGCGAGAACCCGGGTCGATACTTCTACGAGAATGCGGTGATGGGGATTCTGCTCCTTGAGGAAGCCAGGAAACGCGGTGTCCAGAAGTTTGTAAATGTCGGGACGATCTGCTCCTACCCCAAGCACACGCCGGTACCGTTCCGCGAAGACGATCTGTGGAATGGCTACCCCGAGGAAACGAACGCCCCTTACGGCGTGGCCAAGAAGGCGCAACTCGTCCAGGCTCAGGCGTATCGCCAGCAGTACGGCTTCAACGCGATCAGTTTGTTGCCAGTGAACCTCTACGGCCCCGGTGACAACTTCGACCCCAAGTCGAGCCACGTGATCCCGGCGCTCATCAAGAAAGTGATCGAGGCTCGCGAGGCTGGGCGGCGTGAGATTGACGTGTGGGGTACGGGTTCCGCGTCACGAGAGTTTCTGTACGTCACGGACGCTGCCGAGGGGATCGTTGCCGCGGCGGCTCGTTACGATGCGCCCGATCCGGTGAACCTCGGAAACGGCCGCGAGATCACCATCAAGGCGTTGACCGAATTGATCTGCGAACTGTGTGGTTTCAGCGGCGATCTGAAGTGGGACGCCACCAAGCCAGATGGTCAACCCCGGCGATGTCTGGACACCAGCCGTGCGAAGGAACGGTTCGGCTGGTCCGCGAAGACCGAGTTCCGCGATGGCCTTCGCGAGACGATCGCTTGGTACGAACAAGCTCGCCAAGAAGGTCGAGCATAACTGTGGGAGTCTCTCGCACAATCACTTCACCCGGCAATTCTCGTCCGCACGCGACCCTTCTTTACCACTACTTCCACCCCGACGATGTCGTCAGTGCGCGCCTGTTCTCCGACCTGGCCGAAGGTTTGGTTGCCTGTGGATGGGACGTTACTGTAGTCCCGTGCAACCGCGGCTGTCGTGACGAATCGGTCAGTCTCCCCCTCAAGGAGAACTGGAATGGCATTCGGATAGAGCGTGCCTGGCGACCGAGGTTTGTTCAAGCCTCCACCATTGGCCGCCTTGCGAACACGGCGTGGATGTTGGCATCGTGGGCCAAGGCCTCGATCACGATTCCCCGGCGACGGCAAGACGTGATGATCGTCGGCACCGACCCGGTGTTTGGAGTACTCGCCGCGATCCCCTGGCGAGCGCTCCGGCGGCGAACCAGGATCGTCCACTGGTGTCACGATCTCCACCCCGAAGCTGCAATCGCTGATGGGATGACTCGGGAGTCTTCACTCGCCACCCGTGTGGTGAAACGCTTCGTTCAGGCGGCCTACCGGCGTTGCGATGTGCTTGCCGTGTACTGCGCCCCAAAAACTGGGCGCGGGGTAGAGTTGGGATAACCTGAGGTGAAGGAGGTATCCCATGGCGAAGCCGAGAAAGTTTTCA
>PNLP01000018.1 GCA_013823135.1 Planctomycetaceae bacterium | reverse complement strand
GCCTTGATATATCCCTCAGGTAGATCTTGAGGAGTGGCCTTGGTCGTGCCCCCCTTGAGTAACTGGCCGTCGTGGTAGTACACGGATTTCTTGGCAAGGTCGTAGCTCGCCGATACCCACTTCTCGAAGTCCTTCACTTGCAACTCATCCTCGAACTTGGCGGCGGCGTGCTCGGGTTGATCCATGAGTGCAATGACCGCGTTACGGTTTTCGCGGTACTTAACTTTGCTGGTGAGAAAGCCATCCCAGATATGGTGGAGGCTGTCGCCGTTCTGTGACTTTGGGTTGGCACGCACGAAGAACCATGTGCCGCCACGATCGCCGACCAGCTTTCCGTGATCTTTCAACTGAAACGTCTCCGTGAATAACGCTGTGGTGTGTAGCGGTTGGTGGGCGTCCCCGATGAGATGGAGCACCCAGCAGAGTGCAACAGCCCGCTTCACATCCTCGGCGTTGGCATCGCTGAGAGTCTTGAACGCTTCGGCATATCCACGAAGGATGTTGATCTGATCCTCAGGAGCGGTCTGCACCGTGGCTGGCTGGCCTTCGGGCTTGAACGGCAGATTTATGTAGTGGATGGAGTCGACATGGCCGCCCTCCGGATAGAACCGCTCATCTCCGCGAGCGTCATCTGCCCAGCGAGCCGCGAGCATGAACAAGTACTCGTCTTGGTCCTCGTCGTCGGCGAGATCCTCCAGCTTCGCCTTCCACTTTTCCTCGTAGTAAGGATGCTTCTTCAACAACGTAACGACTTTACCTACTGTTGCAGGTGAGTCTTGCTTCAACACACGGTACGCGAGAGCGCCGGTTGCCATGTGACCGGCCATGCTCCAGGCTGACGCCGAGCCTGCAGCCAATGCCACGATGGCGATTGCGATTCCACACCTGACGACCGAACACATGGGGATTTTCCTCCAAGAAGTGATGCGAGTCGCAAAGGCCACGCGGAAGGGAGTGTACCCCCGATCTGATTCGCCCGGAACAGAAAAAGCAATCATTCGTGTGAAGTTTACGTTAAATAATCTGACGCGTCACACAGGTGAGGTAATCACTCTCCATATCTACAGACGTCATCCTATACTATCCCCATGTCCACTCTGTTCTATCAGAAGGCTCGCCGGCACCTCTCACGCAAGTGCCCGGTGATGAAACGGCTCATCGGCAAGGTCGGTCCGTGTACCCTCACGCCAAATCCCGCCGATCCGTTCACGCTGCTGGTGCGGTGCGTGATCTCGCAGCAAATCTCCACGAAGGCTGCCGAGTCGATCTACGGGCGACTGGCGTCGGTTGTCGGTGGGCCGCCGACGCCGATGGCGAAGATCGCGAAGTTGACTGAGGCCCAGTTCAAGGAGTGTGGCGTCTCCGGCCCGAAGCAGCGAACCCTGCGAGCCGTGATCGACCACGTGAAGGCAAACCCGAAGTTGCTACCGGGCATTGAGAAACGCGACAACGAGACGATTCACGAGCAACTGACGGCGATCAAGGGCATCGGTCCGTGGAGCGCGGATATGTTCCTCATCTTCGGTTTAGGCAGACCGGACGTGCTCCCAGTGGGCGACTATGGATTCCGTGCGGCACTCAAGGTGCAATTCCAACTCGATGAGCTGCCTAAGCCCGACAAGGCCGCCGAACTGAGCGCCCCCTGGCAACCGTACCGCAGCATCGCGACATGGTATCTGTGGCGGAGTTTGGAGAACGAGAAGTAACTCTGTTGTGAACGGGGGACAGGTTACTGGCCCTGGTACAATTGTCGCGGAACCCTTTCGTCGCCTGACCCCTCTAAACACGGTACATCCGCCTTCGGGCGGCTTGCTGCACCTAACCAGAGGAATCACATGGATCTTGATCGATTCACCGAGAAAGCCCGGCAGGCGGTCGCCGATTCACAGATGCTCGCTGCCCGGCTCAACCACCAACAGATTGATGTCGAACACGTTCTGATGTCGCTCCTCGACCAGGACAAGGGACTCGCACCCGCCATCCTTCAGAAGGCCGGGCTGTCTGTCGATGCGCTCACAGTCAAGCTTCAACGAGAACTCGATAAGCTCCCCCGCGTCACCGGCGATGCCGAGCAACGGCCCACCACCCGCTTCATCAAGCTCATGGCGGGGGCCGAGGAAGAAGCGAAGAAACTCAAGGACGAATACGTCTCCGTCGAGCACATTCTGCTCGCCGCAACCGACGACCAGGGAGCAGCCGGGAAATCGCTCAAGGAGTTCGGCGTCACGCGCGAGCGGCTTCTCTCCGCATTGAAGGAAGTTCGCGGTAGCCAGAGAGTCACCACGCAGAACCCCGAGGAAACGTATCAGTCGCTCGAAAAGTACGGCCGCGACCTGACGCAACTCGCCCAGCGTGGCAAGCTCGATCCTGTCATTGGCCGCGACGAAGAAATCCGCCGCGTCATTCAGGTGTTGAGCCGGCGCACAAAGAACAACCCCGTGCTGATCGGTGAACCCGGCGTCGGTAAGACCGCAGTCGTCGAAGGACTCGCCCAGCGAATCGTGCGTGGCGACGTGCCCGAAGGGCTGAAGGATAAGAAGATCGTTGCACTCGACATGGGTGCGCTCATCGCGGGTGCCAAGTATCGCGGCGAGTTCGAGGAACGACTCAAGGCTGTGCTGAAGGAAGTCACCGAGTCAAAGGGCGAGATCGTTCTGTTCATCGACGAAATGCACACGATCGTTGGTGCGGGGAAGGCCGAAGGTGCGATGGACGCCGGCAACCTTCTCAAGCCGATGCTCGCCCGTGGCGAACTCCACTGCATCGGGGCCACGACCCTCGACGAATACCGCACACACGTGGAAAAAGACGCTGCACTCGAGCGGCGGTTCCAGCCCGTGTTCGTCGATCAGCCGACGGTGGAAGACACAATCTCGATTCTTCGCGGGCTGAAAGAACGGTACGAGACTCACCACGGCGTTCGCATCAAGGACTCGGCTCTCGTCGCGTCAGCGGTGCTGTCGAACCGCTACATCACGGACCGGTTCCTGCCAGACAAGGCGATCGACCTGATGGACGAAGCCGCAGCGAAGGTTCGCACGGAAATCGACTCGATGCCAACGGAACTCGACGAGGTTTCACGGCGAGTCATGCAACTGGAGATCGAACGCGAAGCGCTCAAGAAAGAAACCGATCGTGCTTCGCGTGATCGGCTCGAAAAGCTCGAAAAGGAACTCGGCAACTCGAAGGCCGAGGGCGACGCGATGAAAGCCCGCTGGATGGCCGAAAAGCAGGCTGTGCAGCAGGTGCAAACGATTCGCGAGCAGATCGAAAAGATGAAGAACGAAGTCGAGCGTGCCGAGCGTGCTTACGACCTGAACAAGGCCGCGGAATTGAAGTACGGGAAGCTGCCAGAACTCGAACGGAAACTCGCTGCAGCGGAAGCTGAAGGTGATCGCGAAAAGGATAACCGCCTTGTCAAAGAAGAAGTTGGCGAAGATGAAATCGCGGCCATCGTCAGTCGCTGGACCGGGGTGCCAGTTTCGAAACTCCTCGAAGGCGAGAAGGAGAAACTCCTACACCTGGGCGACGAACTGCACAAGCGAGTGATCGGTCAGGACGAAGCCGTCGTCGCGGTGTCCGAGGCCGTGATCCGTGCCCGCTCGGGCTTGAAAGACCCGAAGCGCCCTATTGGCTCGTTCATCTTCCTGGGGCCAACGGGCGTTGGCAAAACGGAACTGGCTCGTGCCCTCGCGGAGTTCTTGTTCGACGACGAGAAGGCGATGGTTCGCATCGACATGAGCGAGTACCAGGAGAAGCACACGGTCTCGCGGCTCGTGGGTGCCCCGCCCGGATATGTCGGCTACGACGAGGGCGGCCAGCTCACGGAAACGGTTCGCCGGCGGCCGTACTGCGTCGTGCTGTTCGACGAAATCGAGAAGGCGCACCCGGACGTGTTCAACGTGCTTCTGCAAGTGCTCGATGATGGCAGGCTCACGGACGGGCAGGGTCGCACGGTGGACTTCAAGAACACCATCATCGTCATGACGTCAAACATTGGGAGCCAGAAGATTCTCCAGTTCAAGGACACTCGCATCGGCGAGGTCTATGAGCGGATGCAGACGGCCGTGCTGGAAGAACTGCGGAAGCACTTCCGGCCTGAGTTCCTGAACCGTGTGGACGACACGATCGTGTTCCACGCCCTCACGGAAGCGGACCTTACGAAGATCGTCGAGATTCAGTTGGGGCAACTGCGGGGCAGGCTCGCGGAGCGGAAGATCACCCTGGCACTCACGGACGAAGCCAAGAGGCATCTGGTTGCGGTGGGCTACGACCCAGCGTACGGTGCCCGCCCACTGAAGCGGACGATCCAAAAGGAAGTGGAAACGCCGCTGGCACGTATGCTGCTAAAGGGCGATGTCCGTGACGGAAGCAGCGTGACTGCGGAGTACGATGCCGGTCAGGAAGGACTGAAGTTCGAATCGAAGGGCGGCGAACGGGCGGAGTAAAACTGAGTTGTGCCGAGCGGAGGCCGTAAGTCTTCTGGTGATCTCAACAACGAGCGGAGGACGGAAGTCCTCCGCTCGCTTTTTGTCGCGGGCAACTGGGGATGCAGCGGGGTGGATGCGATTGCTACAATACCCAGCCGCCCCGTGGGGCAATGACCTCTCCTGGAGTGACATGGAGTCCACCCGCTCGCACGAGACTCAACGCGACCCGTACAATCCCGACCACACCGACGCCGACCTCCGAAAGCATTACCGCGAAATCCTGGCCGGCACCGATGTGGGCTGGGCCGTGGGATGCTGCGACCTCAAACTGGTCGGGCAGGGCGGCCAAGGGGTCGTGTTCCAGGCACGGCTCGACGGCTCCGACGGCTTTGCGCTGTCGGTCGCGCTGAAGGTCTTCTCACCCGAACCGTACCGCACAGCGATGGCGTATGCCGACGACATGGCACGGGTCGCGGGGGTTGCCGCGCGAGTTGCGGCGGTGCAACACGAGAACCTCATCGCGGTGCATGATTTCACCGCGCATACCCGCGTTCGTGTGATGCGAATGGAATGGGTCGATGGAATCGACTTGCGGCAGGTTCTCACACAGCAAACCCTCGACCGAACACGCGAACGCCTCGACCCCGACCACCGGCGGTTTGTCGAAGATGTTGTGCTCACCGAAGGCCCAACTCAGCCACGACTCAAACCGGGCGTTGCGATTCACGTTCTACGGGATTGTCTGTCGGCTCTCGCGGCGATGCACCGCGAAGGAATCGCACACGGCGACCTGAAGCCGTCCAACATCATGCTGAAACGAACTGGCACAACGAAGGTCGTGGACATCGGTTCGGCCGCCGATTTGCGTTCCGCGGAGGGCCGTTGTGCGTGGTCGCCACTGTATGCCGCACCGGAAGTTCTGGAAGGAGCTTCGGTCTCGCCGCAGTCGGACCTTGCAAGCCTCGGGTACGTCTTGGTAGAGATGCTCGCGGGCCGATCGCCCTTCGAGGGTGCGGCCGGTATCTCGGCGTTGTTGGAGTCGAAACGCACGCTTGAGCATCGTCTGGGAGAACTACTGCCACCAGAAGTTGCCGGGAGCGACCTGCTGATGTCGTTGTGTCGGCGACTCGTGGCAGCCGCTCCAGAGAAACGGTTCCCGGACGCCGAAGCCGCCGACCTGGGTCGCAAGGGCGCGGCTGCGTTCCACCGACAACTGGTGAAGAGCGACCTTGCCAGTGAGTACGAGAACGATCTGCGTGTGTGGCTAGAAGCGCTGGGTCCACTTTCGAGTGCGTGAGGGTTTGGAAAACACCTGACTTTGAACCGTGCACGGGGTTCGCGTACACTCACACCTGGGTTGCGTTATGCCCTGAACACAGGTGAATTCCCGTGGCCGATCGTGCCGCCTTGCTCATCGCCGTCGAGACGTTCTTCGAGGTGGGGCCACCCGTTCTCTACGCCGCCGCGGATTGTGCCGAGTTGCATCGCGCCTTGCCCGCTGTCGGCTACAACCCCGCGAAGTGCATCCTGGTTGCAGGCACTCGCACAACCAAGGCCGGCATCGAATCGCACCTCCGCCGCCTTCCCAAGCTCATCGAGAAGGCAGACTCGTTGCTCGTGCTGATCGCCACTCGCGGGTTCAGCCAGAAGGGGCGCGGCTACCTCGCGTGTGCCGACACCATCACACCCGACTCGGCCGAGACGGCGCTTCCCATCGCGGATTTACTCGCGGCATTGCACAAGACCAAGTGCAAGGAAATCGCAGTGCTCCTCGACGTGGACCCGCTCACACTCCCAGGCGAAGTCGTGCCGTCGGGCCTGGACGAGGCCGAGTTGCAAAAGCTGTTCGACGCCTCGGGGAACTCCGTCGGCTTGCTGTCGTGCGAACCCGGCACGCGGTCGTTCGAGTCGGGTTCGCTGCGGCACGGAATCTGGCGGCATCACCTCATCGAAATGTTGACCGGCAAAGCACGCTCGGGGGTGGCAAAGGATGGCCGCCTCACCGCGACTGCGTTGCACGACTTCCTGACCGATGCGGTCCCACGCACGCTGCGCCGCAGCTACGATTCGCCCGAAGAGCAGACGCCGCAACTGTTCGGCGAAGCATACGCCGACTTCGTCATCGCGGACCTTGGGAAGCTCCTCGGGCCAGGTGGCGAACTACTCGATCCCGGCCGCATGAAGCGAGTCGCGTTTCGGTCCGTGAACACCGGAAAGATCAAGGAATTGGCGGGCTATCGCAAGTCGCAGAACATGCCCGACCGCGTGAACGAGTGGGCACGAAAGTACGTCAATCGCGCGGCCGTAGCCGACATCAAGGCCGACCTCGACAACACGTTCGACATGGTCCGCGAGCAGTTCGGCTACAAGCGCAAGGATCTCGACGTGTCTGCTGAACGCGACGGAATGGGTTATATCCGCACGCCGGACTTCGAATATATCGTGACGGTGAACGTGAACCCCGACGACCTCACCGAGGTAATCTGGCAGCGTGAGATTGGCCGGCTATCCGGCCCGGAGTTCGTGCGGTCGCCCGGCTTTCAGGCCGTGTTCGGCAACGTGTTCGACCGGCTCGTGTTCGAGTTTTCGCAACCCGTGGACGTCGCGGAGTTCGTCGATCAGATCGAAGACTCGCCGCCCGAGGGCGTGAAGGTGGGCGTGGCGAGTGACGCGAACGAGGCCGAGATTGTGCTGGCGGGTTTCGCCGGAAAGGTGGTCGTCACGCCCGAGTCGGTCGTGATTCAGGGTCGCCGAGGGAACTCGGCGAGCCTGCTGGAACAGTTCCTCGCGTTCCTTCGCAAGTTCACGGGTCTTGGCGAGGCGAAGGCGTTGCCACCCGCGCGGTAGTCACGCTCAACCCTGGCGGTCGCGGCGCACGTTCACCCGGCGACCCCGCAGGCGTGCCCCGTTCAACGACTCGATCACGTGATCGGCCGCGTCTTCGGGAACGTCCACCAGCGAGAACCGATCCGTGATCTCGATGCCGCGGATGTCGCTACCGGGAAGCCCGGACTCGTTCGCGATGGCCCCAACAAGGTCACGCGGACCGATCCCCGCTTCACGGCCGACGCTGATGTAGATGCGTGCCATCCGGGGGCCACCACGTCGCACCGGACCGCGATCGTTGCGGTCGTTGCGACTCCCGCCACGAGGTTGTTCGGGTTGCATCACGGGGATGTCTTCACCATCCTCGGCGTCTCCGCCCCTCGCCTGGTGAAGCAACTTGATGGCTGCCAGGGCAACATCCGTGATGTCGTGTTCCGCACCGAGCGACCCAAGAATCGCGCGGAACTGTTCGAGTTCACCCTCGGCGATTGCTCCCTTGAGTGTCGCCTGGAAAATCTCGCGGCGGCGAATGCGAAGGTCGGCCGCGGTGGGGACTCGCGAAATCTCGATCCGCTGGCCGGTCGCACGCTCGATGAGTCGGAGTTGGCCCTGCTCGCGTGGCTCGGCAACGGTGATCGCGACCCCTTCACGCCCGGCACGGCCGACGCGGCCGATCCGGTGGATGTATGCTTCCGGCTCGCTGGGAACGTGGAAGTTCACGACGTGCGTGAGGTGCTCAACGTCCAACCCGCGGGCGGCCACGTCGGTGGCGACGAGCAGGTTCGCCTTGCCCGCACGGAACAGCCGCATCACGCGGTCTCGCTGCTCTTGCGACATTCCGCCGTGCAGCGCCTCCGGGCGATACCCGCGGGCGCCGAGAGCCTCGCTTAGGTCATCGACCTCGGTGCGGGTCTTGCAGAAGATCAGTGCGGCCCCCGGGGCTTCCATGTCGAGGACGCGGCCGAGCGCGGCGAGTTTGTGTTGGCGTTGAACCAGGCACGCGACCTGCCGAACAAGCGGGACCGTACCAGCCGCCACGGGTTCGCGGGCAACCAATATCTCGACCGGATCAGTGAGGTGCTTCGACGCAATCACCTTGATGCGTGGTGGCATCGTCGCGGAGAACAGCATCGTCTGCCGACCGGCGGGAGTTCCCGCGAGGATCGCTTCAATGTCCTCGGCGAAGCCCATGTCCAGCATTTCGTCGGCTTCGTCGAGCACCACGGATGTGATGGTGTCGAGTTTCACGCTGCCACGGCGAACGTGATCGAGCACACGGCCCGGAGTTGCAACGACAACATCAACGCCGCGGTCCAGCACCCGCAACTGCTCGTGCATGGCCTGACCGCCATAAACCGCGAGCACGCGGACGCCGAGCGGTTGGCCATACTTTTCGACAGCCTTGGCGACCTGGATGGCCAGTTCGCGAGTGGGAACGAGGATCAACGCGGTCGGTTGCCGACGGGCTTTGGTCGGCGTGACGACAGCAGCAGCAGCAGCGAGTCGGTGGAGGAGTGGGAGGGCGAATGCCGCAGTCTTTCCGGTGCCCGTGGCAGCCCGGCCGACAATATCTCGCCCTTCAAGCAACGGCGGGATCGCCTTGCGTTGAATCGGTGTTGGTTCTTCGTATCCCAGCGCAGCCAGTGTCTCAACGAGACGGCTGTCGAGGCCCAGCCCCGCGAATGCCGACTCCACGCTTTCACTCACATCCACCTCCATCAGTTCCGCCATTTCCACAACCTCTGAGATAGCTCGAAACAATCATTGTACGTTTGCAGTCCATAGCTGGGCGTAAAACAGCATGAATCGCCCAGATTCCCGGCAAGAAGGTGCGTTATTGCCCAGCAAAATCGTCATTCCGCACGCGGATGGATGCGGTAATTGATTCTGGCGGCTGGTCTATATTCGGCGCAAGTACCAGCCTGTTGACCCAAGCGGTTCGACCAATCACCTGGTGAATTCTCTGGTAGATTCCGTAGATTCCGCGGGATAATCAGATTGATCTGATGGGAAAAAAAATCGCAATGCTCTTTTGATAATGTAGTTCCGAGCGCAGCAAACGCCCCATCGGGCAGGCAAGCCCGTCGTGCGACGGAAAGTCCGCGGAGGGGTGATGACTTGCGGTCGGCGTCGTCGCAAACACACTGTCAAACAGGAGTTTTCATGCGGTTTAACCCACTATTCGCTTGTGCATTCATATCTGCTGGGTTTGGCGGTTCGGCTTGCAACAAGCAGCCAATTGTTCCGACTCATCGCGATTCGCAGACTGAGAAAGACGCAGGCACTGGAAGTCCCGCACAACCCAATGTTCCGAATTCGAGCGGCAACCTCAAACAAATCTATGTCGCGATGTCAAAGCACGCGGCAGCGAAGGGTTGGACGCCAGCATCGAGCGTTGTCGTCCCCCCCAACACGAAACCGGAATTGGGTCTGAGTTGGCGAGTCCACCTCCTCCCTTACCTTGACCAGGATGAGTTGTTCAAAAAGTTCAAACTCGATGAACCGTGGGACAGCGCAACCAACAAATCGCTGATTGGCCTGATGCCCAAGGTCTATACGAGCCCAGCTGCCAGCGCGAATCCCGGTTACACCTACTACCAAGTGTTCGCTGGTTCCCAAACAGCGTTCCCCCCCGGGGGTCTTCGTGCAATGGAGTTTGGCAATGTTGTGTACGCCTTTAGCGATGCCACCGATGGGACCGCAAACACAATCATGACCATCGAGGCTGGCGATCCGGTGATTTGGACTAAGCCTGACGATCTGATCTATGATCCCAAGAAGCCGCTTCCCAAATTGACACTCCGCGACAATCCTCAGGTTCTTATATGCCTTTGCGACGGAACCGTGCTCACAATTGATACCAGTCGGTTACCTGAGAAGACGCTTCGGACCGCGATTGTTCGCAACGACGGAGAAGCACTGGCCGCAGAGTGGGCGGCGGCTGTGATCAGGAATTTCACTCGGGAAGAGATGGTTGCGAAACAGCCTCAGCCTCCTCCGAGCGGTCCGCTGAAATTGGAGGTGTCGACTACATACGACCTCGGACGGGATGAGGCCAAAGCAATGGAGTTGGATCCTCAACCAGGACCACAGACACTCACTGTAGAATTCTCGTCTTCGAGGAATGCTGTCTCCGTCTACATCTTCAAGAAAGCAGATATCAAGGGGTTTGAGGGACTACTCACCGCGAACCCGAAACTCGCACTCGCCGCAACGACCGGGCAGGCGGGTAAACTCGTAGCAGCTGTGCCCGAGAAGACTGCGATCAGCATTGTCTTTCGGGAAGTCAATGCGCCAACATCAATCGCTGTGAAGGTCACAAACCAGAAGTGATAATCCGGCACGATACAATCAGGCCAACGAAGTGAACTGTGAACCGTAAATCCAGCCGTGCACTTCACTCGTAACCTAGCTGAGATCCCGCTCGTGGAATATAAGCCCGCAGAAACGCTCGAAAAAAGGCGGAGTCGAGTGGAAACCTTACGGCGCCAACCGAAGGCAAGATGTCACACAGTCCGGGCTGCTTCAACCACCACAATACTTTCCACTACCCGACGCTGATCTATCCGTTCTTGAGTGGCCAGCGGTCGCCACTCGCGGCATTCGCCGGTAAGGGTGTGTTCATGAAGTAGGCGTACACAACTCCCTCACGCCCTGCGATGGTTATGGGATCGCGGGTGAATAACACGGGCACATTCTCGAAGGCGTCGAGCTCGGCGAGGCTACGCTCGTTAACGGCCCACAACTCACCAGGCACAGCAAGCCCGTTTACGGCATCGACGATGAGTCCGGGGTACGGTCCCAGGTCGATCACGCGGTAACGCGCTTCCGTGACCGCTTCGCCGAGGAACTCCTGATCGCTGAGCCGGTGGTGATTCCGCAGTCCGCGTTTCAGCGTGCCGTACACGAATAGAATTGTTGTCGCGATGTTCGTTCCTCCCATTCAACACGTAACGGGTAGCAATTGGCACCGGGAAAATCATAACCTGACTCCCACACCATCGTCTCGTTTCCTTTGGGCCAGGCTCACCATGACCGTTGCATCGGATTACATTCTCGGCCAGTCCGCGAACGCCGCGAAGCGGTTGGAACTCCAGGACAGGCACTTCGCGGTGCCCACGGAAGAATTGCTCGACGCACTCTCGCTGAAGCCGACGGATCGTGTTGTTGAACTGGGTTGCGGTCCCGGAGGCTTGACCCGCCGCATCGTTTCCCGACTCGGGGAAGGCGGCAAACTCATCTCGGTGGACTCGTCGGCAGGTTTGTTGGAACAGGCCGCGCTCTACCTCAAGGACTCGGGAGCAGGGAAGGTTGAGTTCGTGAACGCGGACGCTTCGAAGCCGGGGGCGTGGCTTAACGGGGCGGATGTGGTCGTCGGGCGGGCGGTGCTGCATCACATCCCGATGGCGGAATACCTTCTTGGCAAACTCCGTGGCTTGCTCCGACCGGGCACACGGGTCGGCTTTCTGGAACCCGACTTCAGAAGCCCGCTCGCAAGGCTGGCGTATCTGGAAGCGAACGGGTATCCGGAATACGCCGCGTTGCGAGTGTGGGCTACCGCGATCAACGATCTCTATAGCTTGCGGAAGATTTCGCCCGCAGTCGGCGCGACACTCGGGCGGACGCTCGAAACCGCGGGCTACAAGAACGTGAGCACCGCGTGGTACGAGTTCCAATCCGATAGCATGGTGATCGAGAACATGCTGATGTTTTACGATGAGGTCGGCACGACGCTGGAGAAGTATGGAATTCTCTCCGCGGCGGAAAATGCCGAGCAGCAGCGACTCCTGACCGCACTCCTGCCGGGCCCGCACCCGGGGATCTGGGGCATGTTCCGTGCGGTCTGCGAGGTGTGACAACGCATTGTCACCCAACTCGCCATCGGGCCACCGCAGCTTCATCCAGTTCCACGCCAAGGCCCACACCGTCGGGTACCTTGGCGTGTGGCGGGCCAAGATCGAGCGGTTTCGTGATGACTTCGCCATCGTGGTAGAATGGGCCGATGGTGTCTGCCGGGAACGTGTCGCAATCTACCTCTGGGAACGCGGCCGCGACATGCAACATCGCAGCGGTGCCGATGCCGAGTTCCAGATTGCTACCGATGGTGCAACGCAGACCCGCTGCCTTCGCCACCGCGATGATCTCGGCTGTCCCCGCGATGCCGCCGTGCTTGCCGGGGTAAACGCTGAAGATGTCCGCTGCGCGATGGAGTGTGAGTAACCAGGCATCCTGCAAGGTGAAGACGCTTTCGTCGGCCATGATTGGTGCGGGGGTGTCGCGACGCAGTTCGGCGAGCGCCGCAGGATCGCCCGCAGGGATCGGTTGCTCGGCAAGAAGCAGGTTCACATCCGCGAGTTGGCGGAGGCAATACTTCGCTTGCTGGATGGTCCAACCGCAATTCGAGTCGATGGTGACGGGGATGTGTCGCGGAGTAACTTCCCGCACGGCTCGCACCCGAGCGATATCCGACTCCGGATCGAGGCCCGTCTTGACCTTGATGCAAGTCACGCCCAGCGCGAGATGCTGTTCGGCCATGAACCGCGAACCGGGTACATCGCGTGCCCACACGACGAGCTTGATGCGAACCTTGTCACGCACCTTCCCGCCCAGCAGTTGATACACGGGCACGCCCGCGGCCTTCCCCGCGATATCCCAGAGCGCCATTTCGACGGCACACTTGGTGAAGGGATTCAGTTTGATGATGAAGTCCATCGCACGCCGTGCGGCGGTGATGTCTCGCGGATCCTTGCCGACAAGCTGTGGGGCTATGTACTCGCGGATGGCAGCGACCGTGCCGGCCTGCGTTTCGCCGGACCACAGCCCCGAGATGGTTGCCTCGCCCAACCCGACGATTCCACCGTCAGTGTGAACCTTCACAAGCACATATGGCGACACGGCGTGCTCACCGTGAGCGGTCTTCGCTGTCAAACCCTTCTTCAGGGGCACGCACACGGGAATCGGCTCAATGCGAGTGATCTTCATGAGTTGATCCGAAAGGTGACTCTGTGGTTAACCACTCTTCACTCCAAGAATCGCCGCAACACGTTTACGGTGATTCGCGACACCTGTTCATCGACTGGCAACGATGCGACGTAGTTGATCGAGCCCACCGAGAACACTGCCTCGCCCGATGGTGTGTCAAACGTCAGCATTTCTGCGCCGCCGTCGTCGGGGTTGAGCCCCTTCGCGATCACCATCAGGTTCGCGGGTGAACTCGGCGAAACCTTGTCGGTTTCGTGGCCGGATGCGCCGCCGGGACAGCGCATGTGCAGACTCTTCTCCCCGAAGATGTCGCCGGTCTTCAGGCCGGTACCCGCGAACGCCCAGTGAGACGCATCGACTACGCGGTAAGGCGCGCCGGTCATCGCGCCCGTAGGTGTGAACACGACGCCGAGCAGATTCGCTTCCGACTCGTGCCGCATCGCGTAACGGCTCTCGTAGCCGCCAAGCCCCGCGACCGTGAGGCCCGTGAGTTTCCCGTTGTGGCAGATCATCGAACCGTTCGCAAGCAGTTCGATCTCGCAATTGAGGCCGTTGCCGCCGAGGTAGATCAGTCGGCCACCTTCTTTGAAAACCCAACGCTTGACGCGCTCGTACATTCGCCGCGTCCAGTATTCCGGATGAACGGTCGTCACCAACACGCGATATTTGGTCAGGTCGAGTGTGCCGCCGTCGAGTTGCGTCTCGGCGTAGTAGTCGTAGTCGAACCCCTGTTTTTCGAGCCAGCCGAGGAGTCGCCATTCTGCCGGGGCAAGGTGACACGCCTGCCGACCCTCGATGGGATCGGTGATTCGCTCCGTGAAATCAATGTGGTTGAACGGCTCAGGTCGGTCAAACGAGAGCGGTGGGTAGTCGTCGGCGCCCCAGGTGAAGTGCCCGGCGTCGGAGTATCGCTTCAGTTCGGTTCGCGAGTTGATGGTTGGCGTGGGGGGCAGTCCATCGGCGTGGATGTAGTTGCTGCGACCGCCGAAATTGTTGTAGGCGTTCCAGGTGATGTTCGATGCCAGCACGGCCATCGGAGCGGTGGGCTTTGCGGGTGCGACGATCCACGGGAACGAAAACTGCCGACCGCTCGCGGTGCTCGCGCGAAAGTAGTAGAGCCCGCTGCGATCCTCTCCGGGAATGTGCTGCGAATGCACGGAGTTCGCGTAACCCACCTTGTTCCACTCGACACCGGTGCGAGTGTAGTCGCCGTCTGGTGTGCTCTGCATCACGGCTCGTGGTCCGTGTTCGTCGTGCCAGCCGAGCGAACGCACGAATTCAGGTTCCCATCCGTATCGCCAGAGTTCGAGTTTGTAAGCCTCCACGGAGTGAATGCGGAACTCGGACGATTCGCCCGATCGCACCCACTTCGGCCAGGCGTATCCCAGCAAGCCGTCGGTGAGCAGGCGGAAGTGGTGCAGCGGGTCAGCCGGAAGTGTGACCTGGCTCAGCTTCGACCCATACCCCGGCTTCTGGATCACGACGCGGTAGTTGCCTGCGGGGATGTCCACGTAGACCGCTCCGCTGGCTCGCGACCACGCCTCCCACGATTCGCCGCGTTCGTTGATGAACTCCAGAACCGCGTCCGGCAACCCGACGTAGCGTTCATCGCTGACATATCCGACGAGCATGGCAACCTCCCGTGCGTGACGGCTCGAACATTTGACCAGACCGCAATGCGAAACGCGAGAAGCAGCGGATACCTTTCTCCCGAATCGCGGTTACACTGGTGCCGAGATCCACCGACCCGCCGCACCCACGCAGCACGTCATGTCACTACCCGCCTCCGACATGCCTCCAACCCGGGCGAGGTTCGTCCTTGTTGGGTGGCTGTGTGGTCTTTCAGCCCTTCTCTATCTCGACCGCATCTGCATGGGCCAAGCGGTCGTACCAATTCAAAAGGATCTGGGCCTGACGAACTCGGAGATCGGCGACGTGATGGTCGCCTTTACGCTTGCCTATGGGCTCTGCGCTGTTCCGGTTGGCAGGCTCGCCGACCGTTTCGGGTCGCGTTCCGTTCTCACGGGGATCGTGGTTGTGTGGTCGGCTTTCACTGCGTTGACTGGTGCGGCGACTGGTCTGCTAATGCTGGTGGTTGTGCGGTTCCTGTTCGGAGCGGCAGAGGCCGGTGCGTTCCCGAACGCGGCGCGTGTCATCTCACGCTGGTATCCCGTGACGGAACGGGGTCGGGTCCAGGGAACCATGTTGGCATTCGCGCAACTTGGCGGCGTCGCGGCTCCCGCTGCAGCCGCGTACATCATCGACGCCGCTGGCTGGCGATGGGCGTTCGTGATCTTCGGATCGCTCGGGTTTGTGTGGGCCGCTGGGTTCTGGTTGTGGTTCCGCGATGACCCGGCACGCCACCCCGGTGTGAATGCCGCGGAACTCGCGACAATTCAGGTTGTCGCGCCCCCGCCCGAGGGCGACTCGGGGCCAGTCCCCTGGGGTTCCGTGGCGACCAACCGTGGCATCGTCGTCCTGAGCCTCATCATGGTTTGTGGTGCGTTCTACACGTACTTCTTCTACTCCTGGTTCCAGAAGTACCTGAACGCGGCCCGTGGGGTAGGGAACATCGAGGCCGGCAACCTGACATCACTGGTGATGGCGGGGTCGGCGGTGGGGATGCTCCTGGGGGGCTGGCTCGCCGACCGAATCCCTCACTGGTCGTCCGACCCGGTCCGCGCTCGCCGATATCTTGGGGTGACTTGCTATCTCATCGCAGCGGCGTCGCTGTTTGCTGGCGTGCGGTGCGACGACTCCCTCATCCTGGCCGTGCTGTGGGGAGTGTCGTTTTGTGCGATGCACGTGACACTGCCGAACTGGTGGTCTGTCGCCATCCCGCAGTGTGGGCGGCACACCGCAACGATCTTCGGTCTGATGAACGGCATGGGGGTTTTCGGCGCGATGGTATCGCAGAAGTTCGTGGGCTGGTTCGCGGATTATCAAGAGAGGGCGCGGGGATTGACTGGCCGCGATGCGTGGGATCCACTTTTCGATGTGTATGTCGGTGTGCTGCTCTGCGGTGGTATCGCGTGGTGGCTCTACCGCTTCACACCGCTCCATGACCCCAATGACCCGCCGCAGGAGAAGCCGACGTGATTATCGACGTTCACTCGCACTTCTGGGAATACCCGCGAGACTTCACCGCCGATTTCCGCGAGCAGGCCAAGCGTGCTCGCGCAGGCGTGGAAGTGGATCTCACGGTGCGGTACGAGGATTACCGGGCGACTGCCCGGGTTCCCGTTCGCACGATCGTGTTCGGTGGCAAGGCAAAACTGAGTGGCATCTGGGTCGATGATCGACACGTTGCAGCGTACGTCGCGGCTCACCCCGAAACGCTAATTGGTTTTCTCTCGGTCGATCCAACGCAACCGGGTTGGGAAGATGAGTTGCGGCACGGCCACGAGGAACTTGGCCTCCGTGGCATCAAGTTGTTGCCGATGTACGCGGCGTTTCGCCCCGATGATGAGCGACTCGATCCGCTCTGGAAGTACGCCGCGAAGCACAGCCTCCCCGTGTTGCTTCACACCGGCACGACGTTCGTGAGTCAGGCTCCGCTGGAGTGCACGCTGCCACGTCACCTCGATGTTGTCGCCAGTCGGCATCCCGATGTGAGGATGATCCTCGCGCACCTTGGCCATCCGTACGAGGGCGAGTGCGTGGTGGTGATTCGCAAGCATCCGAACGTGTACGCCGACCTCAGCGCCTTGCACTACCGCCCGTTCCAGTTGTATCACAGCCTGATGCTGGTTCAGGAATACGGCGTGTGGGACAAGGTGCTATTCGGCACCGATTACCCATTCACAACCGTGAACGCGACACTCGACGGACTTCGTACTCTGAACGGAATGCTGGAGGGGACGAAATTACCGCGACTCGACGAGGCGAAGATGGAAGCCATGATTCACCGCGACACACTGCCGCTGTTGGGGTTGGGGTCATGAATCCGCCGAAGCCCCCTCGCGAACTTCCAAAGCCGACCGCTGACGCAGACCTGCTCGATTTCTTGTTGGTCGCGCTCGCTCCGATGAACCGCACCCGTGTGAAGCAGTTGCTCAAATCCGGCCGCGTTCTCGTGAATGGAGACTCGACCACACGCCACGATCACCCCGTTGGACCGGGCGACCGAGTGAGCGTGGCACATGAGGTGCCCGTTGCCGCGATTCCCGATCGGAAGGGAATCGTTGCCATTCATCAGGACGATGCGATCGTGGTGATCGACAAGCCTGCGGGGTTGCTCACGGTCGCAACCGAAACGGAGAAACTGGACACCGCGTTCGTGCGGTTGAGCGAGTACCTCGCGGCGCGGCATCAAGGTCGCCCCTACGTCGTTCACCGGCTCGACCGGGAGACTTCGGGGTTGCTAATGTTCGCCCGCAGCGCGGAGGTTCGCGATACGCTTCAGTCGGGTTGGGATGTGGTGTCGAAAACGTACCTCGCAGTGGTGGAAGGGAAGCCGGACCCTGGCGAAGGGGTGATCGAGAACTTCCTGTCGGAGGGTCGCGACCTTCGGGTGCGGGCGAGCAACCGCGCCAGTGCGGATGCGAAACGTGCCGTCACGCGATACAAGACTGTCTCCACTCGCGGCGGTTACTCGCTGGTCGAGGTGATTCTGGAGACCGGTCGCAAACACCAGATCCGGGTTCACCTTTCGCGCCTGGGATGTCCGGTCACCGGGGACGCGATGTACGGCGCGAAAACGGACCCGGCGAAACGCCTGGCCTTGCACGCCTGGAAACTGGCGTTCACCCACCCTGTGACGGGGGAACGTGTGGAACTGGAGTCGCCGTTCCCCGTGAAACTCCGCCACCTCGCCGCCCGGTATTAAGGCGGTTGGCAGCGTCAGTTCTACGGATCACTCGCGACTGTCTTTTCAGATCAGTTTTCGATCTGTCCGAGCGCCAAGCGAGGATCCACGCTTAACCTCGCTTGGCGCTCGGGCTCGGACTTTGAGCACTTTGAGCAGGTGAATCCTTTTCCTCTTGCCCGAAGACGTGTCTATCTGTACATGCTGGACGATGGCGGCGAAGTCAAACGAATCGGTGCTAAAATCTTGAGAAACTCTCGACGCTCACACTTGAGTCTGACGCCGATTGAACCAGCGGATCGACGCTTCGCAGGTTGGTTGTTACTGTGTTATTGTGCGAGATTCGCAATCTATCACGGCACGTCCTGGAGATAGATTGCGAATCTCGCACGTTGCGACGCACCAGGCTTCGCAATCTAATCCCATGTTCGGCGGAAGAGAGCTTGAAGATGGGTTGGGGACTACTGCCACCGAAGGCAGTCGAGATGCTGCGAGCGGCCCAGTACGACCCCTACGCCGGCCGCGGCGCTGAACTGATGACGGCCAGCTTCATCTGGTCCGACGAGACGGGCGGGGTGCCTGGCAACCTGCCTTCGGTGCGTGCCCTGTTCGGGTATCGCGGGTCGCTCCAGCGGGGCGAGCCGGACGAGTCATTGCGGGAGCCGTGGGATCAGTTGCTGGCCGCGTGCCCGGAGTGGGTGGGGTTCCGCCCTGAGCGGTGCAGCCCCGCCCTCCGCGACGAACTGGAGCGAGAGTACGCGGTGCTGGCCGAGGAGTTCACGCGGGCAGCCGCTGGCGAGGCACAGACGCCGAACCGCTCTCTTGGCCAACCGCCTCGAACACCGAAGCTCCCGGATCAGAGCTAACGCCCGGCCGGAATCAGTCGGACGCCTAACTTCACGCGAGGATCGGTTTCACCACTTCGCCGGCCACATCGGTGAGGCGGTAGTCGCGGCCCGCATATCGGTAGGTCAGTTTCTCGTGGTCGATGCCGAGCAGGTGCAGCATCGTGGCGTGCAGGTCGTGCGTGTGAACCTTTCCTTCAGCAGCGAGAATCCCGTACTCGTCCGAAGTGCCGTGTGCGATACCGCCCTTCACGCCGCCGCCCGCGAGCCATGACGTAAAGCAAAGGTTGTGGTGTTCCCGGCCCGCGTGCCCTGCCTGAGCGTTGAACGGCGTTCGCCCGAATTCCGTCGTCCACACGACGAGCGTGCGTTCCAGCATTCCCTTCCGCTTCAAGTCCGCGAGCAATCCGGCAATCGGTCGGTCGATCGCCTTCGCGAGTCGTTCGTGGTCGCCCATGTTGCCGTGTGAATCCCAGTTGTTGTTGGAACCCACATCGATTAGCTCCAGGAACCGGACGCCGCGTTCGGCGAGCCGTCGAGCGACGAGGCACTGCCAGCCGAAGCCCGATGTTGCCCCGCGATCCACACCATACAGCTTGAGAGTTTCGTCGGTCTCTTTCGACAGGTCGAACGCTTCCGGCGCTTCGCGTTGCATCCCGAAGGCCGTCTCGAACGAGCGGATGCGTGCATCCAGCGCCCGGTCCGCGGCACGTTCGTCGCGGTGCTTCTGGTTCAGCTTGCCGAGTAACTCCAGTTCCATCTGTTGCAACTCGGCACCGGGCACACGCGGTTGAACATTCGGCAGCGGGTCTTTGCCGGGGACAACGTGCGTTCCCTGATGGCATCCCGGCAGGAAGTCGCTTCCCCAGGTCTGTGCACCACCGTAGGGTGCTGCGGGTGCCAGCACCATGAACGACGGCAGGTTCTTGTTCACGGTCCCGAGCCCATAACTGACCCAGGCTCCGACGCTCGGGCGAGAGAACTGCGGACTTCCGCCGTGGGCCGCGAGGGTTGCCTTGTCGTGACCGTCGCTATCGCAGTGCATTGCGTTCAGCAGGCACACGTCGTCGATCACGCTGCCCAGGTTCGGGAACAGGTCGCTGACCATCAGCCCGCTCTTGCCGTACGGCTTGAACGCCCAGCGAGGCTTGATGAGGAACCGCTCGAACTTCCCGGGCTTGTTCAGCCAGCGAGACGCGGTGATCGACTTGCCGTGATCGGCCGTGAGCTTTGGCTTGTGGTCGAACGTGTCGATGTGCGACACCCCGCCAGTCGAGAAGATGAAGATGATGCGATCGGCCTTCGCGGGGAAGTGGCCGGGTCGCGCCGCGAGCGGATCGGAAGACGCATCCGCAGCCTGAAGTTCGGCGAGCATTCCCGCGAGGGCAATCGCACCGAAGCCACCGGAGGCACGGCGAAGGAACTCGCGGCGGCCGAGAAAGGCCGAATGCGGAACGCGGAGTGCGGAATTCAAATTCATGGGGTCACTCTGCTACCTTGTGTTAGATTCATTCCGCATTCCGAGTTCCGCGCTCCCGAAAGTCAGTCCACATACAGGAACGCGTTCGATGTCAGTAGCACTCGCGCGAATGCTGACCATGCAGCGAGCGGTTGCTGATTCGGCTTCACACCGCGCTCGGCGGCCTTCGCCTGATACGCCTTCAAGAACGCCAGCGCATCGTTCACGGTCGCCTCATCCGCTGCGAGGGCGTGAGCCGTCTCGAACGCCAACCGCACACGATCCGCATCCGTCCCAGGCGCGGCGAGCAATCGACGGGCGAACGCCTCGGCCTGTGTGTGAACGAACCGCGAATTCATCAGATATAGCGCCTGCGTCGGCGTCGTGGTCGGCAATCGCTCGCCGACGCTCAAGTTCGGGTCGGCCGCATCGAACAGCGCCAGGAACGGGTGCCTGCGGTTGCGTTGAACCATCAGGTAAATGCTGCGGTGGTCGGAATCGTAGACCGCGTGGAACGGGGCGTGAATCGTGAAGCCCCAGGTGTTCACGTCGGGGAACGGGTGGCCGGCGGGCATCGTGCGGTTGAGGCGTTCGCTGACGGCTAGCATCGCATCGCGGATTGACTCGGCGTCGAGCGGTCGGCGCGTGAATCGTCCCAGCAGCTTGTTGTCCGGGTCCGCACGAAAGCGAGCCGCGTCGTCCTCACTGGAAAGTTGATAGGCCCGCGAACGCACGATGAGTCGATGCAGTTCCTTCACGGACCAGCCGGACTTCACGAACTGGCTCGCGAGGTAATCGAGCAACTCGGGATGGCTCGGCAGTTCACCGCGAAGGCCGAAGTCGCTCGTCGTGGCCACGATCCCGCGACCGAAGTGACCCTGCCACACGCGATTGACGAATACTCGCGCGGTTAGCGAGTTGGTTGGGCGAGTGATCCATTCCGCGAGTTCGAGGCGACCGCTACCAGCGCTGGCAGAGGGCAGGGGGTCTTTGCCGAGGATTTCGAGGAACCGCCGTGGCACTTCTGGCCCGGGTCGTTCGGGTTCCCCACGCAACTGCACACGGGCGTTCGTGGGTTTGCCTTCGCTCACGCCGTAAGCCATCGGATACGGTTCAGTCGCTGTTGCTGTGGCACGAAGTTTGGTCGCCTCCGTAATCGCAGCGTCGAGCTTCGCGAGACGTTCCTTGAGATCCGGTGGTGGCGTGAATGGTGTCGCGGGCTTGGCACCCACTTCAGGCAGCGCTGCGACTTGCAGAGCGATGTTATCGAGGTCGCGTTCTGGAGCAGGCCCGGCGACGTGCCCGGTCGCATCACAGATGAACGTGTCGATCACGCCATCCCACGTCGGGCCGACGCCCTTGTCCGCGAACGCGGTCAGGTCGCCAACTTTGCCGACCACACCAGAGTAGGTTTTTTTGCTGGGGTCGATTGCCAGTTGCAGCGTGTACCACGTTCCAGGTTCCAGTTTGCGAACCGTCTCCCACTTCTGCCCACTTCGGATGGCGAACTCGCTGGCGGTGATGCTGCACTCCACCGCAAGTGAGGCGATCACCCCGCGGCCAATATAGAAGCGATACGCACCCTTCTTGTCGGTCGGGGCAACCGTGCGGAAGTCGATTGAGAAGTGCATCCGCGCGTTCGGCGTCGCCCGCAGCGCGTTCTCGAACACGTAGCGCACACCATCGGTCGGCTTCCCGCTACCGAGGCGAGCCCCGCGGGTTCCGGCCGGGTGAAGGTGCGTGAACGGGCTTTGAGCCTCTGCGACGACGCTGTTCGTTCCCTCGGAGAGCCACGGTTTCGATGGTGCCTTACCAAGCGGTTGCGCCTCGAATCCCAGATCAACACCGCCGCCGATGGCCTTGCCGTCGAGCGATGCTCGCTCGGCTTTCAGCTTGGCTAGGTTGCCATCGAGCCTGGCCACTTCGTCAGCCTTGGCCTTGTCGCGGCGTGCGGTTTCCTCTGGAGACAGGAGCGACACCAGATTCGCCGGCCGCTTGTGTTCCTCACCGCCCGGGAACGACCACTTGGTGCTTTGGAGGATGCCGTACAAGCCGTAATAGTCGGCCATCGTGATCGGCTCGTACTTGTGGTCGTGGCAGCGGGCACAGCCGAGCGACATGCCCAGCAGCGAACGCCCGGCCGATTCGATCACGTCAGCGAAATCGAGATGCTGGAAGTCGGGGTTCGGTGCGTAGCCGTACCGCTTGCCGACGGCGAGGAAGCCCGTGGCGGTCACTCGGCCGGCGTACTTCTCGGGTGGGCCGTTACGAGCGATGAGGTCACCCGCGAGTTGCTCACGCAGAAACTGATCGTAAGGCATGTCAGCATTGAAGGCGTCAATCACCCAGTTTCGATACTTATACGCCTCGCGAACGGGGTAGTCGGCACCATCCCCGGCGGTGTCGGCATAACGCGCGACATCGAGCCAGTGCCGACCCCATCGCTCGCCGTAATGCTTCGACGCAAGCAGGCGTTCTACCACGCGATCGAACGCTCCTGGTTTGGCGTCGGCAACGAAATCGCGAATCTCATCCGGCGTCGGCGGCAATCCGATCAAGTCGAAGGTAACGCGGCGGAGGAGCGTTCGTCTGTCGGCTAGTGGTGCGGGTTTCGCGCCTGCCGCTTCCAACTTCGCGAGGACGAACTTGTCGATGTCGGTGAGCGGCCATTGCTTGTCGCGAACTGTGGGCGGGGTCGGATTCGTTACCGGCTGAAACGCCCAGTGCTTGCGGTCCGTTTCGGTGATCCCTCCGGTGCGACCCGTCGCCTTTTCTTCGGGCCATGCAGCTCCTTCGGCGACCCACCTCGTCAGCGAGGCGATCTGCGAATCCGTGAGCTTCCCGCTCGGCGGCATCTTCACATCACCAACGTGCTTCACCGCGGCGAGGAACGTGCCCTTGTCGGCTTTCCCGGGAACGATCGCTGGCCCGCCGTCGCCGCCTTTGAGCAGTGCCGCGCGCGAGTCGACACGCAACCCGGCCTCTTCTTTCTTCACGCCGTGGCACTTTTGGCACTTCTCGATGAGGAGCGGTCGCACTTCCTTTTCAAAGTGCGCGAGTACTTCCGGGGGGTCTGCGGCCTGGGTTGCGGAGAATGTGATGACGAGGGTGAACACCGCAAGGAAGATTCGGTGGGCATGCGTGAAGTCGGTTTGGAATCCGAGCATATCGGCAACCCAGAAGGATGTGGGTGGAATGCGTTACTGGTGGGAGCGATCACTCAGGTGGGATGCGATCATTCTCCCGTCATAGTGGTCTTCGGTCAAACACGAATCCGCGACGCGGTGCTCTTTGGGTAAGCCAAAGTCTCAAGCTCAACCTTTTTCGGTCGCGCTCTTGTCGGTCAGTCAACCGGCTGACATAATCATCCCTTACGAATGTCGAACCGGCGGCCCCGATTTTCGCGGGCCGCCCGCGTGTTTCTGCCGGGATCAATCGGGGTCGACGAGAGTAGCGGGGAACGATCTCCGCGAGGGTAGTTGATCTCAAGAGGATAGCATGTCGCAATCTGTCACACTCAAGGCCACCGCACGCACGGGTAAAGGCTCACGAGCCGCCGTTAAGCTCCGTAAGTCTGGGTTTGTTCCTGGCGTTGTCTACGGACACAAGAAGGCCACCGCAGAGGTTGCCGTTTCGGCCGAGGAACTCGACCGCGCCATCCGCGTGCTCCACGTCCGAATGCTGGAACTTGAAGTCGAGGGCAAGCCGGAAACCGTCCTGATCCGCGAGGTTCAGTGGGACGTTTTCGGCAAGCATATGATCCACGTCGACTTCGAGCGCAAGTCCCGCACTGACAAGGTGAAGGTGACCGTGCCCGTCGAGCTCCGCAACGCCCCGAAGCAAACCGGTGGTGGCGTGCTCGATCAACCGCTCCACAAGTTGCACATTGAGTGTCTGCTCGGCTCGATCCCCGAAGCGATCCGCATCGACATCACCAACCTGACGCTCGGTCATCCGATTCACGTTCGCGAGTTGGCCCTGCCCGAAGGCGTGCAGGTGCTGGAGGCTGCTGAAGCCGTGGTCGTTCAACTGAAACTGCCAGGCGTCGAGGCCGAACCGACCCCGGTCGAAGCGGGTGCCGGCCCCGAGGTTATCAAGCCCGAGAAGAAGAAGGCCGAAGACGAGGAAGACGAGAAGAAGAAGTAAGCTCGGAGGGTTGTTGCTGGTTGGTTGTTGTGAGTTGGAATGCGGGTCGGTCGCCTGCATCGCTCAGCGAGATCCGAACCCAAACGTGGGCCGTTTGCTCCTAACTACCAACAACAACCAACCTACAACTCCCCGCAGACATGAAACTCGTTGTCGGGCTCGGCAACCCCGGCCCCAAATACAGTGGAACCCGGCACAACATCGGGTTCGACGTGATCGATTGCCTCGCGGCAGGGCCGGGGTGCTCAACCTTCCGCGAAAAGTTTGAAGCGTTCGTCGCCGAGATGAAGGAAGGCGACGAAACCGTACTGCTGATGAAGCCGCTGACGTTCATGAACCTCAGCGGGCGGGCAGTGCGGGCGGCCCTCGACTTCTACAAGTTGCCCATCGAGCAGGTGCTGGTCGTCTGCGACGACTTCAACCTTCCGCTGGGCAAGTTGCGGATGCGAGCAAAGGGAAGCCACGGTGGGCAGAACGGACTGCGTAACATTCAGGACCAGTTGAGTTCCGACGCCTATGTTCGCCTGCGGATCGGCGTTGGCCAGCCGGAACCCGGCGACGCGGTGGACTTCGTGCTGTCGCGGTTCAAGGCCGGAGAGCGAACCGCTGCGGAAGATGCGGTTGCGAATGCTGCTCAGGCTGTGCTGGCCTGGATTCGCAAGGGCACTGAAGCCGCGATGAATAAGTTCAACGGCGGCGAAGACAAACCAAAGGCGAAGCCCGCGGGCGAGCCGAAGAAAGAGAAGTTGAAGAAGCCCGAACAGAAGCCAACCGATGGGAACGCGCCACCAACGGCCTGATTGCCTTCAACTGATAACTGTTCACTGAGAACTTGAACTCAGGTTGCCCCCCTTCCCGCGGTGGGTAGGGGTCTTCGGGCCGCGAGGCTCGTGTGATCCACGGTAACCGCCCGGATTTTCCGGGCTCACCCCGAGGTCTGAATGCCAGTCGCTACTTACGAAACGATGTTCCTCCTCGACTCCAATAAGGTGTCTGCAGACGCCGAGGGGACCAAGACGCAGATCCACACCATCCTGGAACGGCACGGCGGCACCGTCGTCATCAGCCGCCCCTGGGATTACAACCACAAGCTCGCGTACCCGATTTCGAAGCAGAAGAAGGGCGCTTTCCACATCATCTACTACACGCTGGAAAGCACCAAGCAGAGCGAACTGGAACGCGACTTCGCCCTGCAAGAGGGTTTGATCCTTCGGCAGCTCACGCTCAAGGTCGATCCGAAGTGGAACGAGATCGTCCTCGGCGTGGCTCGCGAAGACACGGGCAACGGGTTCGCCGTGCGCGGCATGAAGGACGAGGCCACCGTGACCACCGACCCAGGCGCGATCGGCGGCGACATGATGGGCGGGATGGGCCTGGATGACATCCCATCGCTGAACGGCGGCGGTGGCGGTGGTGGTCGCGAAGGCGGCGGCGGTCGTGGTCGCGGTCGCCGTGGCGAAATGTCCGAAAAGCCAGACTGAGCTCGATCTTGTTGAGCGGCCGCCCCAACGGGGCGGCGGTCAGCTCAATCAAGGACGCCGCCCCGTTGGGGCGGCCGCTACAAGGATTGAAACACAACGGACCTTGCACAAGGGCTGCACATTGGTTTAACCTCCACAACACGGACTACGCCTCAACAACTTACCCCGAGCCGAACAATTAATCCCAACGGGGGGCGGGTCCGAACGGAGGTCGCACAATGGCGACGCTGAACAAGGTCATGTTGATCGGACGCCTCACGGACAACCCCGAAATGCGAGCGCTGCCCAGCGGTGGGAGCGTGGTCAAGTTTCGGTTTGCCGTCGGACGCAGTAAGAAGAACCCGACGACGGGCCAGTGGGAGAACGATCCGAACCCGCTGTACATCGACTGTGAGGCGTTCGCACGCCCCGATACCAAACGCGATCTGGTATCCCTGATCACAAACTACGCCAAGAAGGGCGATTCCCTCTACCTTGAGGGACGCTTGCAACTGGACCAGTGGGAAGACAAGAACGGTGGCGGCAAGCGCTCCAAGCACAAGGTCGTGGTCGATGGGGTCGAGTTCATCGGCTCGAAGAATGACGGCGGCGAAGGTGGTGGAGGAGGCGGAGGTAGTGGTGGGGGCGGACGAAGCTACGGCGGCGGAAAGCCAGCCGGCGGCGGACGTCCAGCACTCCCACCCCCGGTAGACGACGGCGACGAGTACGGTAGTGGGAACGGGTCTGGTGGGGGCGACGACCCCATCCCGTTCTGATTGCGGGACCGATGGTTCGAGTTCCGCGTGAATTGGTAACCTTCCGTGTGGTTGAAATTTCGATCACACGGTTCATGCATTTATCACGGGACACGAGCCATGGCCAAGACCGCGAAAAAACCCGAAGCCAAGACTGAGAAGTCGACGGAAAAGAAGCTCCCGACCAAGAAGCTCAAGCACCAGCACCACGTGAAGAAGGGCAAGAACGGCGGGACGCTCATCGTCCTCGTCAACGACCTGCTCCACGTCGGCCGCCAGGGCGATCTCGTCGAAGTGAAAGCCGGATACGCCCGCAACTACCTCATCCCCTACGGGATGGCGGTTGCCCCGTCGGCCGAAAACCTGCGAACGCTCGAACTGTACAAGATCAAGGTGCAGAAGGCTCGCGAAGCCCGCGTCGCGGACCTCAAGGTTCTCGCCGAACAGCTTTCCCGGCTCCCCGCTGTCACAATCGAAGCAAACGCGACCGAGGAAGGCCACCTGTATGGCAGCATCGGGCCATTCGAGATCAGCAAGACGCTCAAGGGGAAGAACCTCCTCGTCGAAGCGGAAATGGTAAAGCTCGAGCACCCGATCAAGGAAGCGAACACCCTCACCGAAGTGCCCCTGAGCCTCGGCTTCGGGATCGAGACCAAGATTCAGGTTCTCGTCGTTGCCCTGGCACCCGGCGGCAAGAAGTGATCTTGGCGAGCGGGGCGACGTCAGTCCCCCGAGTCTTTGTGAATCAAATCACTCGAGGGACTGACGTCGCCCCTCTCGCCAAAGCCGAAACAAGGCCCACCCTTACGGGTGGGCTTTTCTTTTTCTCCGATTTGGTATACATTCGATCACATCGAGTGCCGATAGATACAGGCGATCACTGTGGTCGTATGTATCTGTCAACCAGGGAGCCCCTCGATGAGCGTGAACTTCACCCCGGCCGCGTACCACACCGTCACCCCGTACCTGATCGTGAAAGGGGCCGCCGCGGCAATCGACTTCTACAAGTGGATCTTCGGAGCAGTTGAAGTGATGCGGATGGCCGGGCCGGATGGGTCGGTCATGCACGGCGAGTTCAAGATCGGCGACAGCACCATCATGATCGGCGAAGAGAACGAGGCGTGGGGTGCGAAAGGGCCGCTGACGATCGGCGGTTCCCCGGTCGGGCTCTGTGTGTACTTCCCCGACGTCGATGCTCGCGTGGAAGCGGCCGTGGCTGCCGGCGCAACCGTCGTGAAGCCGGTAATGGATCATTTCTACGGTGACCGCAGCGGTACGGTGTCCGACCCGTTCGGCCACCAGTGGACGCTCGCGACGCACATCGAGGACGTTTCGCACGAGGAGATGAACCGCCGCATGAATGAAATGATGAAGGGGATGCAACCCGCCGCTTGAGCTCGCCGAATAGTTCGCCAAGTTCCGCAGCCCACCGAAATTGGTGGGCTTTCTTTTTTCGGTCTCGTAGGGTAAGAGACGGTTGCCAGTGTTAGTATACGGGCTATCAGATAGCTGGCTAACGGCTGATAGCAACACGCGGATAGTTCATCATGTCCGACCCGATGACCGATCGTCTGCCGCCACACAACCGGGATGCCGAACGCGGCGTGCTTGGCGGCATTCTCCGCGACCCAGACAACCTCCCCACCGTTCAACAAGTCCTTAAGGCGGACAACTTCTACTTCGACGCGCACCAGAAGATTTACCAGGCGATTTCGGACCTGTCTTCCGAGGGGCAACCGTTCGACCTCGTGTTGATTCACGAGCGGTTGAAGAAGAACAAGCAACTCGAAGACGTCGGCGGGGTAATGTATCTGACCGAGTTGTGGGACTCGGTGCCGACCGGTGCGAATGCCGAGTATCACGCGAAGATCGTTCGCGACACGGCGATGGTCCGGAGCCTGATCCACGCCGGCAACGAGATCCTGCGAGACTCCTACGACCGCACGCAATCGGCCGACGAACTCGTGTCGCAGGCCGAACGCAAGATCATGGACATCGCTAAGGCCGGCATGGTCGGCGAGACGTACACCCTGACGCAAACTCTGCATGAAGCGTTCACCCGGCTCGATTCGCGCATCGGCAAGGATAACCTCGCGGTCAGCGGTCTCGCCACCGGTTACGTGGACCTCGACAACCTCACCGCTGGGTTGCAGAAATCCGAACTCGTGATCGTGGCTGCCAGGCCGTCGGTCGGCAAAACAGCATTCGCTCTGAATATCGTTAGAAATATCATTACCGTTCAGAATCCGAACGATCCGCCGCCGGTGGTCGCGTTCTTCAGCCTCGAAATGGCACGGATCGAACTGGCCGAGCGGTTGCTATGCGCTCAGTCGCGCGTCGATAGCCACAAGGTGCGTAAGGGGCACCTCAACTCCGACGACATCCAGAAGTTGATGGACGCGGGCGACGTGCTTCGGCGAGCGCGACTGTACATCGACGACACCCCGAGCCGCAGCATGATTCAGATCGGGGCGAGTTGTCGGCGAATCGACAAGAAGCACGAGAAGGAGGGCGGCTTGCGGCTCGTGGTGATCGACTACTTGCAGCTCATCGAGCCGGAGAATCGCCGCGACCCACGGCAAGAGCAGGTTGCTCAGGTGAGCCGGCGGTTGAAGTTCCTGGCGCGCGAGTTGAACATCCCGGTGATCGCGTTGGCTCAGGTGAACCGGGCGTCCGAGGATCGCCAGGACCACAAGCCGCGGCTCGCGGACTTGCGTGAATCGGGCTCGATCGAACAGGATGCGGATACCTGTATGATGCTGCACCGCCCCGGAAAGTTCGACGGGGCGACTGAAGACAACATGCTCGAAGTCATCATCGCGAAACAGCGAAACGGCCCCACGGGTGAGATCACACTGACCTGGCGGAAAGCCTACAACCGCTACGAAAACTACATGGCCGACGCCACCCACGGCGACGGCCTGTGAGATCGGCTGTCACTTCCCGGCCGCGGGCAGCACCATGTGCGCGGCCGATACTTCCAGGCCGCGTTCATCCGTTACCGCGAGGTAGAACACCAGCGACCGGTCGCCTGGTAACTTCGCCGTCACCTTCCCCTCCTTGATCTCGGCCGGAACTGATTTCCAATCGCGCTTCTGCCAGGTGCCCTCCGCAACCGCGTAGTGTAGGCTCGCGTTTTTGAGCTTCACCTTGCTCGTCACGGTTGCCGACACCGTATCACCATCGCGGGTCATCTCGCCCATCTCGGGCAACGGGTCGCCCTTCTTCAGAACCGAGTCGATGAACGCGTCCACTTCGCCGAACGTCCAGTAATGTCCGTGCCTCAACCGAACGCGGACCGAGAGCGTGCGCGGAGCCGTCACGAGGCGATACGACTTCTGGTAGCTATCGAGCGGGTAGGCGAAGTCGTTGGTGCCGTTCAGGAACAGGATCGGGCACTTCACGCCAGGCAGGTACGCGGACGGGTCGAATGTCTCGACCCAGCGATTGCGGCGCTCGGCGGGCACCTTTTCAAATCGCTCCGGCGTCCAGACGCTGTTCTCGTGCAAGAACCCGCAGCCGTACACGGGCACCGCAGCCTTCAGGCGGTCGTCCAGTCCGGCCACGATGCAGGTGAGGTAACCGCCCCAACTGATGCCGGTCACGGCAACGCGATCCTTGTCCACTTCCGGGAAGGAACGAAGCAGGTTGTGCCCGCGAATCACGTCGGCGATGGCGTGGTAGGTCCACATGTCCTTTGCGGTTTTGTCGTCGAACTCCTTGAACTTGGTGACGTCAGACTGATCGGGGCCGCCGTCCGCGAGGCGACCCGAAGGGCCGACGCCGGCGAGGTCCATCGCGAGGGCACAGTAGCCACGGGCGGCCCAGTGTTCGGCCCATTCGCGGAACGCCTTGCCGCCGCCGCCATGAACCAGAAGCACCGCCGGGAACGGCCCGTCGCCCATTGCTGGCTTGGCGTAGTACGCGAACACCCGCGTCGGCTTGCCTTGGAACGGTTCGCCGGGGTAGTACACTTCGCGTGCCTTCCCGGCGTCCTTGCCCCACTCGGGCTTCACTTCCGCAGCCTGAAGTGCCTTCACGTCCCACGGGCCGGTCGTGGGCTTTTGTGCGATTGCGGGAGCGGCCGAGAGGAGCAGAACGAGGAGCGAACCGAGGCGGTTGCGTGTCATGGAGAGGCTCCGAGGTGCGAATGCGGTTAACCGCAATGGTATCGCAATCGGAGTTGGATGAAACTGGCAGTGCGGGTTTCAGATCACGGGAACGGCCCAGCGGAGCAGGGTGCCGTCGCCGCCTGCGGAGAACAGCGAACGCCCGTCAGGCGAGAACGTGACTGACCGCACAGGGTGCGCGTGACCGGTGTACGAGACCACCTCCTCGCCATTCTCGGTGCTCCAAACCCGCACGGTTCGGTCGGAACCGCCGCTCGCCAGCAATCGGCCGTCCGGCGAGAATGCGACGCTCAGGACGTTCCCCGAGTGGCCGGTGAACTTCGCGAATGTACCCGTGGGGTTACGCACGGCAAGCGACTCGCCTGCGACCGCGACCCGCTTGCCGCCGAACGCCAGCGCGGTAATTGGCCCAACGCCGGCGGGTAGAGTTGCCTTGCACTTGCCTGCCCGCAAGTCCCACTGCCGCACCGTGCCGTCCGCGCCGGCCGAGAGCAGCGAATCCGGCGACACAAACCACAGTGCGGTCACCGAACCGGAGTGACCCTTCATGCAGAAGGTCTTTGGTCCACTCGCATCGGCAATCCACATCCACACCATGCTGTCGTCGGCCCCGGCAGCGATGGCCTTGCTGTCCTGCGAGATGGCGACACACCTCACGTTCGCCGCCGGCCCGCGGAGCCGCCGTTGCTCGGCCCCCGTGGCCATATCCCAGAGTTGCACGCCCATCTCGGACGTGGTTAACCGGGTGGCACAGGTCGCGAATCGCTTGCCGTTCGGCGACAGGACCATCCCATCGACAGCGCCGAAGTCGCCCAGGAATGTCCGAATCTCCTGGAGTTTCGAGGGCTGCCATAACCGAACGCGGCTGTCCTCTCCCGCAGTCACCAGAATCTGGCCATCGTCTGTCAGTGCCATACCGCGAATGCCGCCGTCGTGAGCTTTCACCTGTGCCAGCGGCGCGAGTGGTTCGGGATCCGCCATGATGGGTGGTCCCGAAGAAACGGGGCCGCCCTCGCCACGGAGGATGCGATCGAGTGCAGTGACCACTTCGCCTGCGTGTTGGTAGCGGTCTTCCGGATCGCATGCCAGCATCTTGCGGACAATGGAATCGAGGAGTGGAGGCACGTCCTTCCGCTTCGCCATCGGCGAGGGCGGCGGTTCGGTGAGCGCTTTGCGGATCTTCTCGACAAGTGTCTTGCCGGGGAACGGAACCTCGCCGGTCAGCAGGAAGTACAGGGCACCGCCGAGGCTGAAGATGTCGCTGCGGCCGTCCGCATTCCGCGAGTTCTCAGCTTGTTCAGGGGAAACGTAATCGGGCGTTCCGAGGAACATACCTTCCTGTGTGAGCCCCGTTTCCGAATCCTCGCCGTTCGGCGAGATGACACGGGCCAGCCCCATGTCCAGAATCTTGACCCGGGGGAGTTTGCCGGCCTTCAAACCCTCAGACCCGATCGGCCCCGGCGACACCATCAAGTTGGATGGCTTGATATCGCGGTGGACGAGCCCTTGCTCGTGTGCGTGCTGCAATCCGTCGGCTGCCTGTCGAATGTAGTAGACGGCGTCGGTGACGGGGAGCGGGCCGGTGCTGCGAACCAGTCTGAGCAGGTCGATCCCCGGAACATACTCCATCGCGAGGTAGGGGAACTCGCCGACGAGGTCGGTGTGATAAACCATCACGATGTTCGGGTGGTTGAGGAGGGCCGATGCCTTGACCTCAGCCATGAAGCGCTCGCGCACGCCCGGCTTCTCGAGCTTCGCAGGGATGATAGCCTTGAGAGCCACGGTCCGGTTCATCGCGACCTGGCGGGCCTTGTAAATCACGCCCATGCCGCCGCGGTTGAGTTCCTCAAGGATTTCAAATCCCGCGACGATCTTCCCCGGCGCCGCGGATACCGACTCCGCTGCCGACCTCGCTGCTTCCTCGGGCAATTGCACGTAAGTCCCCGATCCACTGTATGGCCGTGGCGGTGCGACTGGTGGCGGTGCAACCAGGGTGGGAGCTTTCGAGCTGCCCGGCCCGCCAAAGATGGACAGTGGGTCGAACGGTGCGGGAGTTGGCAGCGAGCAAACGGGGCAGATCGACCGCAAATCGGAAGGAATAGAAGCCCCTTCCGGATGCTCCCAGCTTTTCCCGCACGAGCATGTCAGCCGGACCGTTGTCATGTGCAAGAAACCGGTAGACCTGATGAGAGCTTTGTGAACTCAATTAACCTATTGCACCATCGCAAAGCGTTCGGGACAAGTCCACATCTGAGGTTAAAGCCACCTTCTTGAGTCGGCCCGACCGTCGCTGCATCCGGAATGTGCCTTACTATTTGGCGGTCATGGCGAGCGGGGGACGTGAGTCCCCTGATTGTTGCGAAGAAACAGGGGACTCACGTCCCCACTCGCCATGACGAACCGCACCCCGACTTACTTCCACACTTCACGGACGGCCCACGTTATACTGCTAGCTGGGCGATTCCGTCGGTCGCGGTTGCGAGAAGCCGTCCATGTCCTTCCCCGTGATCTGCAACTCCTGTAAGGCTCGCCTGAAGTTGCCCCCCGGTTGCACCAAGAAGAAAGCGCGTTGCCCGAAGTGCAACGCGCGGGTCAACCTGGTCGCCGCACTCGACGCCACCGCATACCATCCTGACTCGGTTGCATCACTCGCGGATTTCACCATCCCGGAACTTCCGATACCGTCGAACGCATCTGCGAAGCCCTCCAAGCCCTCCAAACCTTTCAATCCATCTTCGGCTACGAAATCGGACACTCGCACCTCAACAACTCACATTCTACCCCCCAAATCCCTGGGTCGACCCACCCCCGCTCCGACTGGGAAGGTCGAACGCGAGGAAGACCCGCTTCCCTACGCCAATGTGAAGCCAGCCCCGCCGCCGGTCCCGGTGAAGCCGCTTCCACTCCCGCCCCCGACAACCCCTGAACCGTTGCTCACGCTGGACGACGATCCGCCACCGGCAGGAAGCACTGCCACGCCCGTCGCACCTCCGCCGTTCCGCACGCCCGCACAGATGACCTTCGACTCAACTGGCCTGTTTATTGGTCCCTGCGAGGTCGTGCTCGTTCCGCACGGGATGTTCCTCGAAAGCGTTCCATATCGCCCATTTCTGTATGTCCCGATGCGTTCCCAAGTGAGTCTTGCTGGCCGCGAACTGGCCACCACACTCCCCGACAAACGATCAGTCACGGTAGAGTTCACCGGCCCAAATGCTGGCCAGATTGCCGACGACGCGGTTGCGTTCCTTGCTGGTGAACGACCGTTGCCCGATCTGAAGGATTACCGTCGCAACCCGATTTGGTTGCTCTGGCTTGCGCTCATCTTCGCGCTCGGGCTTGCTGTCGGCCCACTTGTGTTGTCCCAGACCACCGAACTCGGCCTCGGCACGGGGGTGATGATCGCAGCCGGGTTTGCCGGGGTGGGATTGCTCGCGAACGTCGCGGTCGTGCTGTTCACTCGCATGTCCGTACCCGCCAAGGTTGCGTTGATGGCGACGGTGGGTGTGTTGGTCACCGGCGTGTTCCTGTTCGCGGCCACGGCATATCTCGCGGGGAGAAAGCACGAGGCCGACCAGGCCAAGCCAGAACCGGTTCCTCAACCGCCCCCGCCTGTGCTCAAGCCAACCCCACCCGAACCGCAACCGGTGGTGCCCACCAACCGACTGCTGACCGCCTCCGACACGGCGTATCGCGATGGCGTCTTCTCCTTCGAGGACGGCACAGACGACGTGACAGCGATTGCCATGACTCCCGATGGTTCGGCCATGCTCGTCGGGTACAAGAACGGGGCAACCAAGATCTGGAGGTTCGATCAACTCCCGCTGGTGGACCCATTCTCGGCTGGCCCAAAGGCCGATGGCCCTGTGACCCGCATTCAGTTCGACAGTACAGGGAACATCGCCTACCTGACCTGCACGGGGGGCACGGCCGCCGCATACTGGAACGACCCGCCCGATATCCCGGTCAAGATTCCGGGCGAGCCCTTCGCAGCGTTCACTTTCCCGAGCGGTGAGCGGTTCGCAACCATTCGCAGGAATGCACTCACGATTCGGTACGTCCCGACTGCTCTGGTGAAGAAACCCAACACCAAGGTAAAGGGCTTCCCGCTACTTGCACCCAAGGATGAAACGGTCCCGGTCGATGTGAAGGGAAACGCCGTTGTTCCCGCCTCTCGCCTGTCGTTTCTGGCGTGGCACCCAACCGGGAAACTCCTGGGCGGTCAGCCAGACGGGAGCATCGTGTCCTGGGGTGCAGTTGGACCGCGTTTCGATATTATCAGCCGAGACCACAAAGCACCCGTGCGTGCCTGGGCTCACTCGCCTGCAAACTGGGATTTCGCGACTGGCGACGACAAGGGCGTTGTCGGTCTGTGGGCAGACAAGTCGATGACGCCGAAGGTGTTCACCGCGACGAGTAACGCGGGCGTGCCAACCGCAATTACGCAACTGGCGTTCAGTCCTTCGGGTTGCCTTCTGGCCGTGGTCGATTCCAGTGGCGTCGTCTGGGTCTGGGATCTGAATACGATGCGTTCGATCCTGCGGGTCAAAAGGCCGAAGCAGGTGCAGACGCTGGCGTTCGGCCCGACCGATGACCTGCTTCTGCTGAGCAACGGCAAAGCCGTTGAACTCTGGCACCTGAGCGAACTCGCGAAACAACCGTGATTGCTTTGGGTGGTCCCGTTGGGACCACTGCTAAACTCCCCGCCTTCCCCACAACTCACAACTCCCATGAACCGAACTCTTCTCGCTTGCTTCATCCTCACTTGCAATGCCGTTCCCGCGGTCGCGGCCGATCCACCCACGTACTGGCAAGACGTGCGACCGATCTTCCGCAAGCACTGCACCGTCTGCCATAGCGAGCGGAAACTGGCCGAGGTCGAACTCTCCGCGGGGCTGGCGATCGACAAGCCCGACCTGATCAAGAAGGGGAGTCAGGGCGGCAAGGTGCCCGTGCTCGTTGCGGGGAAGCCCGACGAATCGCTGCTCGCGACCCTGCTCACGTCGAAGGACAAGAAGCGGGCGATGCCGCTCGACGCCGATCCTCTTTCGGATGCAGATATCGCCACGATTCGCAAGTGGATCGCCGCCGGTGCCCCCGATGGCACCATGCCCAAGGACGACGACACCAGCACGGTAGCGAACCCCACCCGACCCGTCCGCAAGCTCGACGTGACGTTCGCGACCAAGGCCGTGTTCCCGAAGACCGCGAGCCTCCCCGGTGCGATTGATGTCACGCTGCCGGTCGGGCCGCTGTCGCCGGTCGCGGCGGTCGCGTTCAGCCCCGATGGCAAGTTGCTCGCTTCAGGGATTTATGGCCGCGTCACGATCTGGGATCTGAGCACAGCGAAGCCGACGAAGTTCCTGACGAACGTCCTCGGGGCGGTGAACGACCTCAAGTTCTCGCCGGATGGCAAGCTCCTCGCGGTCGCGGGTGGCCAGCCCTCGGCTCGTGGTGACCTACGACTCTTCGACACCACCGAATGGAAACTCGTGCACTCGCTCGGCGGCCACCTCGATACCGTGTCGGGGGTCGCGTTCAGCCCGGACGGCGCGAAGATTGTCTCGGCGAGTTTCGACAAAACGGTGCGGCTGTGGGACGTGAAGACGGCCAAGGTGCTGCACACGTTCACGGGCCACTCGGATTTCGTGTACGCGGTGGCGTTCGGCCCCGGCGGCGAGTGGTACGCGACCGCCAGCAAGGACCGCACCGGGCGGCTCATCGACGCCACCACGGGCAAGAGTCGGCTCACGTTCAGCGGGATGGAGCAGGAAGTCCTCGCGGTGGCGGTGCGGGCCGATGGGCAGGTCGCGACCAGCGGCTACGAAACGCAGGTGAGTTGGTGGGATCCGAAGACGGCCGAGCGGCTGAAGCGAACACCCGGACCAGGGATCGCGGTTCACGAACTGGCGTTCAACGCGAAGGAAACGGTGCTTGCGGTCGCGGGTGGGGACGGCAGCGTGCGGTTCTTCGACCCCAAGACAGGCACCGCTCAGAAGGTCGTGCAGGTCGGCAGCGCGGCGTTCGCCGTGGCCCTCGACCCGGAAGGGAAACGATGCGCCAGCGGCGGTGCCGACGGCACGGTGAAGCTATGGGATGTCGCCGACGCGCGGCTACTGGTGACGCTGTGGAGCGGCAGCGGTGACAACTGGTTGTCACTCACTCCGGAGGGCTACGCCGCGGGTGCCGAGGCGACACTGGCGAAAGCCGCGTGGAAGGTCGGCGGCAAGCCCGTGGCGGATGCGAAGCTGCTGGCACCGTTCGCGGACCCCGTGCAGGTTGGGAAGGCCGCCCAGGGGCAAAAATTGACCGATCCCGTGTGGAAGTGAGTGAACCACGTTTAGCGGTTGCCCCGGCGGGGCAACCGTCGCCGCGTTGCGGCGACCGCTAAACGGAAATCGCCAATCAATACATCGGAATCTCGACGCGCTCGCCGCCCTTCATTGCGCTCTCGTGAGCACAGATCCCCACTAGCGTCCAGTTCGCGCTCGTCGGGGCGTCCGGGAACGCGGGCTGCTCGCCCAGCACGGCCATCAGGAAGTTGTGCGTCAGGTGAGGGTGGCTGCCGCCGTGCCCGGCCCCTTGCAGGAAGCTCAGGTGCGTCGCGTCGTGGATCGCGCCCGTGAACTTGCGGATGCCTTCGGGCAAGCGGCCCGCGAAGTCCGGCACCTTCACCCGTCGCGGGATCTGTGCCTCGGGCAGCCCCCGCATGTGCAGCACGGGCTCTTCGCCTTCCACCTGCTGCCACTCGAAGCTCACGTTACTCGCCGTCACGTCGAAGCTCTCGCGGTACTGCCGGGCCGTGTCGAACAGGCTGCGGGTCACTTCCGCGACCACGTCGGAACCCTTGATCTTGAACGTCGCGGTCTCGATCGCGAACGAACTGTTGTACTTCGCGATCATCTCCTCGCGGATGCGGCCGGAGCCGTGACACACCACGCTCTCGGCGAGTGCGTTCTTCCCGTTCGCGGGGTCGCTCAACACCGCGAGGCACGGGCTGACGCAGTGCGTCGCGTACCACATCGGCGGCAGGCCCGGCCAGTAACCCGGCCAGCCGTCCATGTCTTGCTGGTGACTGCCGCGAAGGAACTGGATGCGGCCGAGCACGCCGCGGTCGTACAGGTCTTTCGCGAACAGATACTCGCGGCTGTAGACGACCGTTTCCATCATCATGTAGGTCTTGCCGACCTTGCGTTGAAGTTCGACGATCTCCTTGATCTCGGCCTTCGTCGTGGCCATCGGCACCGTGCAGGCGACGTGCTTGCCGGCTTTCAGTGCCTTGATCGTCTGTGCTGCGTGATCGGGGATCGGGCTGTTGATGTGGACCGCGTCCACGTTCGGGTCTTTGAGGAGTTCGTCGTAGTCGGTGTACGCCTTGGGGATGCCGAACTGCTTGGCAGCGCGTTCGAGTTCGGCCTTGTCGCGGCGGCAGACGGCGTACATCTCGGCGTTGGGGTGCGCCTGGTAGATGGGGATGAACTCGGCACCGAACCCGAGGCCGACGATAGCCACGCGAACTTTGCGGTCGGACGACATGGGAAGAGGCTCCGTGTGAGCATACGACGTTTAGCGGCGGCCCCAACGGGACCGCCGACTCGAAACGGTCCCGCTGGGACCGTCGCTTAACCTATGGAATTGCGTCAGCGCTTCTTGCCGGTCTTCTTCCCCTGAGCGGGCGGCGCGGCAGGCGCTGCTGTCACCGGAAGCGTCGGGCCGGCGACCGGCACGGACACAGGCAGCGTCGTGGTCACCAGAGCGCGGGGTTCACCCGTCTCCGCGAAGCTGCGCCAGTACCGCAGGGGAATCGAGCCGATGGCGATCACCATCATCGAGAGGATCCACGTCCACTTGCAACCGTCGGCCAGCGACTTGTTGAAGCCGTAGTTGTGGAGCCCGACGCCGAGTTGGTTCGTGCCGAACCAACTCCAGGTCGTGACCATGATCCCCACGACGGCCAGGACCGCCATGCCGCGTTGCTTCACCATGCCAGCCCAGCGGGCGTGCAGGATCAGCGAGTTCCAGATCACGATCAGAACGGCACCGTTCTCCTTCGGGTCCCAGCCCCAGAAGCGGCCCCACGATTGATCGGCCCAGATGCCGCCCAGCACGGTGCCAACGAAGCTCAGCATCGTGGCGAAGCACGTGATGCCGTAGATCATGTTCCCCACGGCGATGTGCTTTTCCTTGGTCAGCGTCGTGAAGAACAGCCCCCACAGGATGTACGTCACGCCGAGGAACCCGGCGATGTAGGTCGCCGCGTAACCGAGCGTGACCGTGGTCACGTGCGACGCGAGCCAGAAGTTCGTGTCCAGCACCGCGACCAACATGCCGAGCGTGTCGTTCCCGTCTGTCGAAAGGTGGTGGGCGATCTTCACCGTCACGGCACCGATCGTCGTGCCCACAACCAGCCCGACGCCGTTGCGGAACAGCTTTTCCAGGTAGAGGCACGCGCCGACCGCACCCGCTCCGATGAGGAGTGCCGAGGAATAGAGGTTCGTCACGAACACGAGCGGTCGGCCCATGATGTACATGCGGCCGAGCAACCCCGCAGCCGTGAGCACGAGTGCCGCGAGTGCCAGGTTTACCCCGGCTCGGCGGAACGGTTCCGACCAGCCGAGCCAACTCAGGGCGCTGCAGATCCCCGCGAAGATGTAGAAGAACGCCGCGTAGTAGAACGGGGCGGCGTAGTTGAACTCCTGCTCGAACTTGGTCGTGTTCCGAAGGGTGGGGTTCAGCGGGTAGACGTAGTCCGCCTTGTAATCGGCGATCGCTTCCGAGAACGCCGTCGGCTTGTTGGCCTTGAAGTCGTTCAGGATGTCGCCGAACGCCGCGGCCGACTCCGACACAGACTTACGTTCCCGCGTGCCGATCGCTCGCAGGCGGAGCTTCACCCGGCGTTCCAGGTCTCGCCGCACTGCCGCCTCGACCGCTGGGGTCATCTCGTTCGGGTCCATCCCGCGTGCCTGCATGTCGGCGATCAGTTCCTTGCTCGCCTGCGCGCGGGCTTCCTTTGCGAATGGCTGGCCCGCGAGGTCATCCACATCCGCAAGTGTCAGCCACGTCTCGCTCCCCTGTTCCTTGGGAACGATGGTCAGGTTGTCGCGGCTCGACAGTCGCTCGTAGGCTCGCAGTCGGCGACCGAGTTCGATCACCTTGCCGTGGAAGATATCGCGAACTTCCTCAGGAACTTTCTCGCCGCGATCCTTCTTCTCTTCCTTCATCTGAGCCGCGATGAACACCTTGTCGAAGCGGTCGGCCGTCTTGCGGAGTTCGTTCCACGAATAGCGGTAAGATCCCGGCCGATATTCCAGGCCGAGTTCGCCGAGCAGTTGCTCGTTGTCGATGCGGAAGACCTTGTAGTCGCACCCCGGAGTGGCGTTTGCGTCGCCCGCCGCGAGCACTTCCAGCAGCCAGAGAATGGCGGGCTGCATGTTCCCTTCGAGATCCTCGAACTCCGAACGCCCGCTGATGAACAGCATGTTGGTGCGGGCCACGGAATCGAGCGGCTTCAACCGGCCGCCGTCCAGCACGGGGATCGACCCGAACTGCGTCAGGTTGAAGTCGCGGTACGTTTCCTTCTTCGGCATCATCTTGCCGACGGCCCACAGCGAGAACAGGCCGAGGACCAACCACGGGAAGAGCTTGGCGTAGCGGTTCATGCTGCCCTCCGACTGGTGAACTTGGCCAGATTCATCCCGAAGTGGGCGAGCATTCCAACCGCGACAATCACGCACGAGAGGTACGGCAGCAACCAGCCGGGGTTCTTCACGACCTGCAACACCGTGCCTGTGTCGCCGAAGATCGTCTGGTGCTGGTAGAACGTCTCGCCGCGGTGCCGCAGCGGGTCGTTCATCGAGATGCGGACCTGCCGGTCTTCGCCCGTCTGCGGATCGACAAGGTGAACCGTACTGGCGAAGTCCTTCGCCATGGTCGTGCCGGTGTACTGCTTGTGCTCGAACTGGTTCAATTCGACCGTGTACGGCTTCACGATCCGCTCGTTCCGGAGTTGAACCTGATAGGTTTTCCCGTCACTCGCGACCTGCGGCAGCACGCACAGGTACTGCCTGCCGGTGTAGTTGTCGTACTGCCACAGCGAGAGGAGCCGTTCGGCCAGCACTTCGCTGGTTCCCTTCTTGAGGAACTTGACACGCACGGCAGCGGCGTCCTCACGTTCCGACTTCACGCCGGTTCCTTCGGAGGTTGGCACCACCTTGAACCGGATGCCATCGAACCGCACGACTCCGTCGAGGTCGTCGCCACCACCCGCGGGGAGGAGGTCGGTGTTCTTGTAGAACTCCACCACTTCCACATCGACGGGCAACTGAGCGTTCGAGATGATTCCGCTGGACTGGAGCAGGCTTTGCGGCACGGTCACGCTCTGGCCCGCTGCGTCCGTGAAGACGAGTTCCACCTTCCGCGAGTGGTCGATGAAGTTCGTCCCTTCGCCGACCTGAAGCACCATGCGGGATTCCACCGCGTACAGGCCCGTGACCAGTTCGCCGACCATCATCAGGATCACGCCAAAGTGAATCGTTATGATCCCGGCCCGCCGCCAGGAGAACTTGAACCGCACGAGGTGCGCCGCGATGAGGTTCGCCAGCATCACGCCGCCAAGGAGCCAACCGCCGGGCAGGGGGAACCACCCGGTCCACACGGTCGGGCTCGTCGGGTCGGAGGCTTCCGGGCCAGGAACCTCGAAGAACTTCCAGCCAAACATCGCGATCAGCTTCACGGGCACTTTCACGTACCACGAGCGGAAGTATTCATCGACGACAGTCCAGATCCCCTTATCGACCTGGGCCAGCGTTCCGAAGAACACCAGTGCCATCGACAGGCTGAACAGGACGACCGTGAGTTGCAGCGAGGCGAGCGGCCGCAGAACCTTCCAGGCGACCGGTGTCGTGTGGCGGGCGGGTTGTCGTTCGGGAGATTCGGCGCCAGCGGGCGCGTCGAGGGTGGTGCTCATCTCAGTTCCCCCCGTGTGGGTTGTGCGGGTTTGGCATCTTGGCCATGCCCGCGTTCGGATCGTTGGGGCCGGCAAAATCCACCTGAACGATGAACCGGCCGTTCACCATCCGCTTCCGGGCGACGTCGAACAGGTTGGCGGGCGTCACGTCTTTCTCGTTTTCCCGACCGCAGAGTTGAACGTACCAGCGGTTCACGTTCGCGAACAAGGTGCCGGACGCACGACTCACCGCGATCTCGCACGCACCCTCAGGTGCAACGAGCGTGGCGTAGCGCATCTCGCGTTCTCCACCCTTGGTCCATCCGCTGGGCAGTGTCCAGTTAATTGGCTGCCCCGGATCGGAACTGGCCTTCACCGAGTCGACGAGGGCGTTGAAATTGGCCTCGTACTTCGTGACGACAGCCGTTGGGCCGCTGAGCTTGAACACCCACCAGTTGGGGCCGCCTTCGCCGATGGAATCACTGGGAACCATCGCCGCGAGTGTGCGGAAGCGTTTCTGCTCCGCGGGGATGGTCTTGACGGGCGGGCGGTTGCTGGGCTCGTCGAGCACGCGAATGGCTTCAGGCTCGGAGCACCCGGGTGCGAGCAATATGGCGAACAAAACCCACCGGACAGAACGGGCGGTCATTGCGTGGCGTCTCGGGGAGGATCTGTCGGGATCGCCAGCCGGGCGATTCGTGGCGGGGGAAGCATCCCTTGATTCTTTCTATCGCGCGGCACGCCGTCAAGCCGGAGACAGCAGACCACGTGTCGCTTTGGCCTTTGGCGAGCGAGGGACGTAAGTCCCCAGATCCTTCGAAACACTCAGGTGCCTCGCAACAATCAGGGGACTTACGTTCCCCGCTCGCCTCATTGATTATTTGCCCATGCCCATGCCGCTCTTTCCACCCGGTCCGCGGAAATCGACTCGCGCCGCCTTCGCTGCGCCCAAGGTCACTTCCTTCGAGAGTCCGGGCAGGTCGGCTTCCGTAACCGGCTTGAGCCCAACCTCGCCGATCCAGCGGTTCACGTTCATGAGCGGCGTGCCGCCGAACGGGTCGGACAGGTACAGGTCCGGGGTGCCGTCGCCCTTCTGGAGGGTGATGATCCGCATCTGGCGCGCTGGCCCTTCCTTCCACCCGGCTGGGACGGTCCAACTAATCGGCTTGCCGCCTTCACCCGGCACGCGGATCGAGTTCAGGAACGCATCGAAGTCTTTCTCGTTCGCGTCGATCTTCTCGATGGGGCCGACGAACTTAACAAAGTAGTTAGTCCCGTCGCCCACGGGGATGAGCGCGCCCAGCAACCGCACCTTCGCGTCGCTCGGGGTCTTCGGCTCGTCCGGCTTCTTGGTCTCATCCGTCTTCGCCTCTTTCGACCGCCTGGTGGGTTCATCGGAGCCACCGCAGCCGAGGGCGAACAGGCACGGCAGTACGAAAACGAACCAACCGCGACGGCTGGGGCGGCAAGCATTCGGGAGCATGTTGACTTCTCGGAAGGGAAGACTCGAACCGGACGCGAATCGGGGTGGGATCAACACCCCCATTCTTTCTATCGCGCGGCAGCGCGTCAAGTTGGAGAACTGGTAACGAAGATCCGTTCTGTGGTGGCAATCTGTTCATGCCTCGCATGATTCGGACGTGGACCCGGAGATGAACTCCGCTGCGAGGCAACGTGCCGAATGCCTATCTGATGGCTGGTGAATCACTTCATGAGGTTCTGCGGGTGCTGAAATTGTTCTCATGAACTTTCTTCCGGACGAATGGAATGGTTCCGGAGAGGGGTGTGCATCTCGCCCGGAATCAAAATCTCTCTCACCTGCTGCTTGACATTTCCCGATCGTTGGCTGCATTGGGCGTGGGGAACCTGTGGGTAATCGTTGTGACGACAAGCATTTCCTTGACGCACCTACGCGCTTTCGTAGTATGCTTGTGAAAGAATTCACAAGGATAGGGCGGGAGGGCACGTTCCATGACCGTTCCCCCGGTGCAGACAGCAGCAGGGCTTGAGCCGGCGTTTAGCCTGGAAGCCTACTACCCGGCGCTGATTTATGGCGTGTTCTCTGTTGTGTTCGCGGTCGGCACCATCGCCGCCACACATTTGTTCCCATTCAAGCCCCGCAAGTTGACGAAGGTCAAGCAGATGGCCTACGAATCGGGTATGGACCCGGTCGGCTCGGCCCGGATGCAGTTCGACATCAAGTTTTACCTGATCGCGATTCTGTTCCTGGTGTTCGACGTCGAACTGCTATTCCTTTACCCGTGGGCGGTGATCGCTTACGGCGACGGCGGCGACCAACTCTGGCGCTCGACGTTCGGGAAGATCGCGTTCTTCGAAATCCTCGTGTTCATGACGACGTTCGTGATCGCCTACGTTTACTCGTGGAAGAGGGGGGTGTTCCAGTGGCGCTGACCGGCCTGCTGCCCGACTTCCTGGTTACGAAGATGGACGCGCTTGCGAGCATGCTTCGCAAGCACAGCCTCTGGCCGATGCCATTCGCGACCGCGTGCTGCGGCATCGAACTGATGGCCACGGCGAGCAGTCGCTACGACATCGCACGCTTCGGCTCGGAAGCTATGCGGTTCTCGCCCCGGCAGTGCGACCTGATGATCGTCGCGGGCCGCGTGGCGATGAAGATGGTTCCCGTGATGCAACGCATCTGGCTGCAAATGCCAGAACCGAAGTGGTGCATCAGCATGGGAGCCTGTGCTTCCAGCGGCGGGGTGTTCGACACCTACGCCGTGGTGCAGGGGATCGACCGCTTCATTCCGGTGGACGTGTACGTGCCCGGGTGTCCGCCACGACCCGAACAACTGATTCGCGCTGTGCTCGACATCCAGGAAAAGGTGCAGCGAACGGGAACGATCGACGCCCGCGAGTTCGCGGCCCGCGATACTTACGAAGGCCCGACGTCCTTGGCGAACGAACTCGGGCCGGATCAGATGATCGTGGCTCCCGGCGACTATAACACGGCCACGCGGTTTCGCAAACCGTTGAACTGATGCGATTCAAGCCCACGGATTGCTATCCGTGGGCGTTGTGGGGTTTCACATGCCCGCGTACCTCGACACACTGAATGCGAAGTTCTCCGGGGCGTTCACGACCTCGGCGTTCCGCGACAACCAGCGCGTCATTCTGTCGGCCGAGAAGGCGTACGCCACGATTTTCCCGCTGCTGAAGTGCCTGAAAGTCGAGTGCGGGTTCGACATGCTCGGGGACATCGCGGGGATCGACTACCTGAACTACCCCGGTGCCACCGATCGCTACGGCATCGTCTACGGTCTGACGAACATGACCACGGGCGAGCGACTGTTCGTGAAGGCGTTCGCGAACGACCCAGACCCCGAGTTGCCGTCGGTTTACGATCTGTGGAAGTCGGCCGACTGGATGGAACGCGAAGTGTTCGACATGTTCGGCGTGAAGTTCGTGGGGCACCCGGACCTGCGGCGAATCCTGATGCCACACGAGTTCACCGCGTTCCCGCTGCGGAAGGATTACCCGCTGCGGGGCTACGGCGAACGCCACAACTTCGAGACTGTGACACGGGCTGATAGTTAGGCGAGCGGTGGGCGTGAGCCCACTGTTCTCGCGGAGTTTGAACAGTGGGCTCACGCCCACCGCTCGCCAGGAGCGACGATGCCACTTGAAACCGCCACTCCCGTTGAAGACGTCGCCGGTGCAGACCGGGAGTACCTCTACACCCTCAACTTCGGGCCGCAGCACCCGGCCACGCACACCACGCTTCGCCTCATCCTCACGCTCGACGGCGAGACCATCGTCAAGGCCGTGCCGGACATCGGCTACCTGCACTCGGGGTTCGAGAAGCTCGGCGAAGACCTCGACTTCAATCAGTATGTGACCGTCGTTGACCGGATGAATTACATCAGTCCGTTCGCGAACGAGTGCGCGTGGTTCCACACGGTCGAGAAGCTGCTGAACATCGAGATCACGCCGCGGTGCAAGTACCTCCGCACGATCCTCGCGGAGTTGGCCCGCATCAGCGACCACTTGCTGTGCGTCGGTGCCGCAGCACTCGACCTCGGGGCACTCACTGCGTTCCTGTACGCCTTCAACCAGCGGGAGAAGGTGTATGACATTATGGAGTTCGCGTCGGGCCAGCGGTTCCACCCCAGCTACTGCCGGGTTGGCGGATTAATGGCCGACATCTCAGACGATGTGGTCGCCAAGATTCGCGACTTCGTGAAGACGTTCCCGAAGGCTCACGCCGATCTCACGGGCCTGCTGAACCGCAACCGCATCTTCGTGGATCGCACCAAGGGGATCGGCGTTCTCTCGAAGGAAGAAGCGATCAACACGGGTTGCACGGGACCAGTTGCGCGCGCCGCGGGCGTAGTCCGAGACCTGCGGAAGGACGAGCCTTACCTGGCGTACAAGGATCTGTCGTCGTCCTTCAAGGTCGTCTGCGGCAAGGGTGGCGACTGCTACAACCGCTACCTCGTCCGCATGGGTGAGATGGCGGAATCGATGAAGATCATCCACGCGGCCGTGGAGAACATCCCCGGCGGGCCGGTGAACGTGAACCTCGAAGACAAACTCACGATTCCGGACAAGAACGCAACGTACCGCAGCATTGAAGGGTTGATTCAGCACTTCGAGTTGTTCATGTGGAACCGCCGCTGGGAAACGCCGGTCGAAGAAGTCTACGGTGCGCAGGAAACCGCTAACGGCGAACTCGGCTTCTACCTGGTTGCAGATGGTGGCGGTCGGGCGTTCCGGGCGCGGACACGGCCGCCGTCGTTCATCCACTTTGCGGTGTTCCCACAGCTGATGGAAGGGCACCAGATTTCGGACGTGCCCGCCGTGTTGGGGAGTTTGAACATCATCGCGGCGGAGTTGGATCGTTAGTCGTCAGTGTTCAGTAATCAGTTATCAGTCGATCACGACTCGGTATTTTCTGACTGAATACTGACAACCGAGAACTGAGAACTCGAAGATGGCAGCCCTCACCGAAGACATGAAGAACCGCATTCGGGCGTTCCTCCCGAAGTACCCGCGTAAGCAGGCCGCGACGCTGCCGGCGTTGCACCTCGTTCACGACGAACTGCGGACCGTGTCGAACGAGGCCATCGTCGAGATCGCCGAGATCCTCGAACTGCACCCGTCCGAAGTGCAGGACACGATGACCTTCTACGCCTTCTACAAGGGCGAAGGTGAGAAGAACGGCAAGACGCGGTTGTGGGTGTGTCGCGGGCTGGCGTGCATGCTGCGTGGGGCTTACGAACTGATCGAGCACTGCGAGCACAAGCTCGGCGTGAAGTGTGGTCAAACGACCACTGACGGCACGATCACGCTGGAGTTCGCGGAGTGTATCGGTGCGTGCGACGGCGCCCCGGCCTGCTTGAAGGAAGACGTGCACGTGATGAACGTCACCCCAGAGCGAGCCGATGCGTTAATCACCGAATTGAAGTTGAAGTAACATCATGCCATACGAACCCATACTCCTGGCCCGCATTAACAAGCCGAACAGCGGCAAGTTGGAGGGCTATCGCGCCGACGGTGGCTACGCCACGTTCGAGCGTGCCCTCAAGGAATTGCAGCCGGCACAGGTCACCACACAGGTGAAGGATTCCGGGCTGCGTGGTCGCGGCGGTGCGGGTTTCCCCACAGGGCTGAAGTGGACGTTCCTGCCGCAGAACCACCCGGGGCCGATCTACCTGTGCGTGAACGCGGATGAGTCCGAGCCGTGCACGTACAACAACCGCATCCTGATGGAGAAAGACCCGCACCAGGTGATCGAAGGGATCATGCTGTCGTGCTACGCCATCAAGTCGAAGTGTGCGTACTTCTACGTTCGCTACGAATACGGCGACTCGTTCCGCAGCATGCAGTCCGCGGTGGACGAACTCTACGCCGCGAAGCTCCTCGGCAAGAACATCCTCGGTAGCGGGTTCGACCTCGACATCGTGGTACACCGCGGGGCCGGGGCGTACATCTGCGGCGAAGAAACCGGGTTGATCGAATCACTCGAAGGGAAGCGGGCGTGGCCGCGCATCAAGCCGCCGTTCCCCGCCGTCGAGGGTGCGTTCCGCAAGCCGACGATCGTCAACAACGTCGAAACGATGGCGTGCGTCACGCAGATCATGAAACGCGGCAACGAGTGGTTCAAGTCGCTTGGCGTGCCACCCGACCCGAAGAACCCCCGCGACGCCGGCAGCTACGGCCCGAAGCTCTACACCCTCGCCGGGCACGTCGAGAAGCCGATCTGCGTTGAACTGCCGATGGGGGTCACGATCCGCGAGTTGGTCGAGAAGCACGGAGGCGGCGTGTGGAAGGGTCGCAAGGCGAAGGCCGTGAACCCCGGCGGCCTGAGCATGGGCTTCGTGGATGTGAACGCCCCGCTCAAGGGTGAGGACGGGAAAACCGAATACGACATCCCACTGGACTTCAACGGTCCCGGTCGCGTGCAGTGCCTCGGCCTCGGCACCGCGGCCGTCACCGTGATCGATGACCAGACCAGCATGGTCGACGTGCTGCACAACGTCTGCCAGTTCTTCAGCCACGAAAGTTGCGGGCAATGCACCCCGTGCCGCGAAGGCACCGGCTGGATGCTGAAGATCGTGGATCGCCTCCGCCGTGGTCAGGGCCGCAAGGAAGACCTCGACATCCTCGTGGACGTGGCCGACCGCATCGGCATCATGCCCGGCACGACGATCTGCGGACTCTCCGACGGTGCTGGCTGGCCCGTGAAGACCGCGATCCGCAAGTTCCGTGCGGAGTTCGAAGCCGCGATCAAGAGCGGTGCAAAGAGCCAGTACGCACGATCGCTGGAGGTCGTGGGAGCACACTGAGTGGTAAGTGTTACGAAATACAGGATTAACCACAGAGGCACGGAGACACAGAGAAATCAGGAGACCAATTGTGGAAGACAAAGACCAATTAACTGAACTTGTGATTGGTGCCGCAATTGAAGTCCACCGGATCATGGGTCCGGGTTTGCTCGAGTCCATCTACCAACGCTGCATGGAGGAAGAACTTCGATTGCGTGGTTGCCCAGCCAAACCACAAACCCGGCTGCCACTGCTTTACAAAGGGGTACCGCTTGGAGACGACCTGATCATCGACTTGTACTTCCCCGAACGACTCGTTGTGGAACTGAAAGCTGTCGAGAAGCTCGTTCCAGTTCACGAAGCGCAGCTCCTGACTTATTTGCGGTTAAGCAAAACGCATGTGGGGTTGTTGATTAACTTCAATGTCCCTGTGCTGGTAAATGGATTGAAGCGGATGGTGCTGTGAGATCAACAGGATCGTTCAGCAGAACCCGGTAGCCATATAAGTGTCTCTGGTTTTCTCTGTGTCTCGGTGCCTCTGTGGTTAATATTTCTTTTCGGATATCCGTGCTATGCCGACGGTTTATGTGAACGACAAGCCTGTGGAGATCGGCACCCAGAAGCTCAACTGCGTCCAGGCGGCGGAGTTGGCCGGGCAGTTCGTACCGCATTACTGCTGGCACGAGGCCCTGTCGGTCGTCGCGAGTTGTCGCATGTGTCTCGTCGAGGTTGGCGACGTCAACCCGAAGGACGGCGTGCTGACGATGCAACCGAAGGTTGTCCCTGGGTGTCAGACGCCCGTTCGCGACGGCACGACCATCGTCACTGGCGACTACGAAAAGCGCGACGCTTCGGTCCCGGCTCGGCCGTATGACGCGAACTACCTGAAGGTCGGTCCTCCCGGAACCCGAGCGAAGAAAGCCCAGGCCGACACGCTCGAAGGCTTGCTCATCAACCACCCGCTTGATTGCCCCGTCTGCGATAAGGCCGGCGAGTGCAAGCTGCAAGACTTCTCGTTCAAGTATGGCCGATCGGAATCGCGGATGGTGGACGTGAAGAACACGCCCGCCAACAAGCCGGGCCTTTCCAGCAAGATCACGCTGTTCACCGATCGCTGCATCATGTGTACGCGGTGCGTGCGGTTCACCCGCGAGATCAGCGGCACCGCCGAACTGATGGTGAACGGTCGCGGCCACCACGAGGAAATCGACACGTTCCCCGGCCGCCCGCTCGAAAACAAGCTCGCCGGAAACGTGGTCGACCTGTGCCCCGTCGGTGCCCTCGGGAGCAAGGACTTCCTGTACAAGCAACGGGTGTGGTACCTCAAGGAAAGCAGCGGCGTTTGTTCGGGGTGTAGCACCGGTTGCAGCATCCACGTCGATTCCAACAAGGACATCGTCTACCGGTTGCGGGCACGCACAAACCCCGAAGCACAGGGGCACTTCATCTGTGATGAAGGCCGGTACGGCTACCACTTCGCGAACTCGACTGAGCGATTGCAGCGGCCGATGGCGAAGGCCGACGGCGCGTTGAAGCCGGCCCCGTGGAACGTCGTCACGCCGCAACTCAAGCAAGCGTTCGCCAAGGCTGCCACGGACAATGCGAAGTCGGTCATCGGCGTGCTGTCGCCGTTCCTCACGGTCGAGGAAGCGTTCCTGTTCGCGACCTACTTCAAGGGTTTGTCTGCCGACGTGCGGCTCGTCCTCGGGCCGGTGCCGGTCGTCGGGCAAGACGACAAGTACCCCAAGGACGTGAAGGGGAACGCGGTCGAGCCGACGAAGTTCGTGATCCGCGCCGAGAAGTGCCCGAACCGTCGCGGGGTCGAGGCGATTCTGAAGCACTTCCAGGGGAGCGTGATTCCGCTGGCGAGCGCGACAACGGGCATCACAGCCGCGTGGTTCGCAGGTGGCTACCCAGACAAGGCTGCCGTGGACGTGGCAGGCTGGAAGTCGCCTGCGTTGCTGGTGGTGCAGGACATCTTCGCGACGCCGCTGAGTGCCGACGCGACGTTCGTGCTGCCAGCAACCACGAGCTTCGAGAAAGACGGCACGTACGTGAATCACGCGGGTCTGGCGCAAACCTTCGTCCGGTCCGTAAAGCCCCCGACAGAGATCCGCACCGAGTTGCAACTGGCGTTCGACATGCTCGGTCGCAAGGGGCTTGTTCAGGCTGCCGCGATTCGTGCGGAACTGGCGAAGGCGGTGCCGTTCTTTGCGGGGCTCGCCGCGAAGGAACTGCCCACGAACGGTGTTCGGTTCGAGTTGCCGACAGTTTGAGTTCCAAGCCCCCCGATTGCAATCGGGGGCTTCGTAGGATTGCCAATGCCCCCATTCGATCCACTCTACACCGCGATCGTCATCGTCTGCCTGGTCGGCGGCGTCCTCGGGCTGTGCGCGTTTCTCACGCTGTCCGAACGCAAGCTCTCGGCGTGGATGCAGGACCGCGTTGGCCCGAACCGCGTCGGCCCCGGCGGCATGCTCCAGCCCATGGCTGACGGTGGGAAGTTCTTCCTCAAGGAAGAAGTGATCCCGGACCACGTGGACAAACTCTTCTACATCATGGCTCCGGCCGTGGCTGTCGGAACGGCGTTGCTCACGCTCGCGGTGATCCCGTTTGGATCGACCACGCCAGCACCCGACCCCGTCGTGGGCAGCGTGGCGGAGTACGAACTGAAGCAGGCTGAGTATCAGTCGCACTTCAATTTCGTGCTGAATCCGGGGCTCGACATTGGCGTGTTGTACCTGTTCGCGGTCGGCTCGCTCGCGGTTTACGGCGTGATCCTCGCGGGCTGGAGTGCGAACAACAAGTATTCGCTGCTCGGTTCGCTGCGAGCATCGGCTCAGATCATCAGCTACGAGATTCCCCTGGGGATGTCGGTCATCGGCGTGTTCCTGATCTGCGGCTCGTTGAACCCCGAGAAGATCGTCGCGTGGCAAACGGCGAACGGCACGTACTGGCTGATCCTGTTCCAACCGCTCGCGCTCGTGCTGTTCATGACCAGCAGCTACGCCGAGGCCAACCGCTTGCCGTTCGACCTTCCCGAAGCGGAACAGGAACTCGTCGGCGGCTACCACACGGAATACTCGGCCCTGAAGCTCGGGCTGATGCTCCTCTCGGAATACGTCCACCTTGTTGGTGGCAGCTTCATGCTCGCGGTGTTGTTCCTCGGAGGCTGGAGCTTTTTCGGGCTCGAAGCAGTCTCCGCGGACCCGATTGTCGCGGCAGTCATCAAGCTGGCCATCCTGTGCGGGAAGATGTTCGCTCTGTGCATCTTCGCTCAACTGGTGCGGTGGACGATCCCACGCTTCCGGTTCGACCAACTCATGAACATCGCGTGGAAGGTGCTGCTGCCACTGGCGCTGATGAACCTCATCTGCGTGATGGTCGTGAAGCAACTGGGTGCGCCGCTCGTGGTGCTGACCGTGACCTCGGGCGTGCTGGTGGTCGGGGCAGGGTTGTTCTCGGTGTGGACCGCGGGATCGGTGACGAACCCGAAGCGCAAGGTTGTGAAACTGCCCGCGGGCATTCCTGCGGGCGTGACATACGCGAGTTAGCCGTTTAGCAGTGACCCCAACGGGGTCACTGATCCGGCGGTCCCGTTGGGGCCGCCGCTAAACGAATGGAGTTTTCACCGTGCCAATCCCCGAATCCGACGTGACGTGGGTCGCGGAAGCCCGCCTGGGCTTCTGGGAGCAACTGTACATTCCGTCCATGCTCGACGGGTTGAAGACGACCATCGGTCACATCTTCAGCCCGCAGGTGAAGACGGAGCAGTACCCCGAGCAGGAACCGAAGATGCCCGCGAACTATCGTGGCGTCCACAGGCTCAACCGCGACCACGACAACCGCGTGAAGTGCGTGGCGTGCTATATGTGCGCCACTGCGTGCCCCGCTCACTGCATCGACATCGTCGCCGCTCCCGCACCGACCGAGTGGAAGGACCGCGAGAAGTACCCCGAGACGTTTGTGATCGACGAGCTTCGGTGCATCTACTGCGGCATGTGCGAGGAAGCTTGCCCCGTGGACGCCATCGAACTCACGACGCTTTACGACCTCACCGGGTTGAGCCGCGAAGAGATGATCTTCGACAAAGAGAAGTTGCTGAGCGTGTTCGACCAGACCACGAAAGCCGGCACAGACCCTGTTCGTACTCGCGCCGGCCGGCTTGGTGCGGCATCGGATGCCCCGCCGGGAACGTGACATAAATCGTTTAGCCGCGACCTGAAGGGGAGCGAGGCCCAGACCGCGCTCCCCTTCAGGTCGCGGCTAAACGGTGTATGGGGGCTGCCGCGAAGCCAGCGCGTCATATACCTTCCATGTCCGCTTGTGAAAAATTGCACGAGCCCTGAATGAACCTGTTCGCACTATCGCCGATGCAAGAATCCGCCGGGCAGATCGCCCTCGCGGCCGTGCTTGCGATTGTCGGGTTCGCCTTCCTGCTTCCCCAGCCGAAAGGTCGGAAGGTTGCGGTCGGAATCGCGGCCCTGATCGCGGCCTCGGCCGTCTTCGTCGCGTGGATCTACACGACATACGGCCAGCCGATGCCGGACATCATCGGCACCGTGCTGTTTTGCCTGTTCTCGGCGGGGGCGCTCTTGTTCGGAACCGCGCTGGTCGTGCAATCGAACCCGGGCCGTGGCGCCATCGCCTTCGCATTCGTGATCCTCAGCACGTGTGGGCTGTTCTTGCTACTCGCCGCCCCGTTCCTGATGGCCGCGACGATCATCATCTACGCCGGGGCGATCATCGTCACGTTCCTGTTCGTGCTGATGCTGTCGCACGCGGGCGGGCCGTCCGACGAGAACAACCGCAGCCGTGAACCGTTACTCGGCGCACTCGCCGGGTTCGCGTTCACAGGGTTGGTTTTGTTCTCGCTCTACCTCTCGCAAGGTGGGGCACAAGCCGCGAGCGCTGCCGAGTCCCCGAAGATCGCACAGCGTTTGCCGGCCCAGGTGCTCACGCTCGAAGAACGAAACACGCTCCTCGCTGCGGTTGCGAAGTTGGACGCGGTCGAGGAGCAACTGGCCGGTGATACCACCCCAATTGCGGAACGCGGTCGGGTCGATGATTACTTCAAGGGCGTGCAAGATCAAATCGCCACCGTGGCCGGCTCGAACACCGTCATCAGCCAGTACGGTTCGATCGCCACACGGCTCGAAAAAGTCGGCGAGAAAGTGACGCCGCTCCGGGGCGATCAACAGTCGCTCCGCGTGCTCCGCCAGACGGCCGAAGTCCGAAAGCAGAACGAGAAAGCCTACGACGCGGTTGTGAATCACTTGTTCGACAGCAAACCGGACCGTGCCACAGTGAAGGCCGAACTCCGCACGCTCCGCGACCAGACCCTGCTCCTGGCCGGGGTTGGCGACTTGCCCGCGAGAAACGTCGGCAACCTAGGCTACCTGCTGTACACGGATCACTTACTCGCGGTTGAACTGGCCGGCACCCTTCTCCTGGTCGCCACCATCGGAGCCATTGCCATCACTCAGCGGAAGGGAGCCGTCGCGTGATCACGCTGTGGCACTATCTCGCGGTCGCCGCCGCTATGTTCGGCATCGGGCTCGTCGGGTTCCTCACCCGGCGGAACATGATCACCATGTTCCTCTGTGCCGAGATGATGTTCCAGGGCGTGGCGATCAACTTCGTCGCGTTCGCCCGGTATCACGGCAACTTGCAGGGGCAGGTGTTCGTGCTGTTCATCATCGCCGTTGCAGCGTGTGAAGCGGGGGTCGCGTTGGCCCTCTTCTTGATGCTGTACCGCCGCGGGAAGTCGCTCGATGCGTCCGACTGGCAATCGCTCCGTGAGATGGGCGTGCCGCCGACCGTCGACACGGTTCCGCTGCCTGTTGAAGCTGTGACTGAAGACGACCGCCTGGCCCCTGCTGGTGTGCGGCCGAAGCACATTCCGTCCGAGGAGGAGGCCGCCCGTGTCTGACCCGATCGACCTGGCCCTCGTCATCCTCGGCTTGCCACTGCTCGCCTGCATCCTCGCCGCTTACCTCGCGATCACGAAACGATCGGCGGCGAAGTACGCGCACGTGCCGCTAATTCTCGGCTGTGCCACGGGTGCGGTGCTGGGGATCATCCTGCTGCTGAAGGTTGCGGCAGATCACGACCACCGCTTTATCTCGGACCCGATGACGTGGTTCGCGGCCGGCAACTTGAAGGTGAGCTTCCAGATCGTGGTCGATCCGCTCTCGGCGATCATGCTCGCGATGGTGACGTTCATATCGACCTGGATCGCGATCTTCTCGTCGAGTTACATGCACGGCGACAAGGGGTACGCCCGGTTCTTCGCGATCATGAGCCTGTTCGTGTTCAGCATGCTCGGCCTCGTGCTGTCGAACAACTTCCTCCTGCTCGTCGCGTTCTGGGAAGGGGTCGGCGTCTGCTCGTACCTGCTCGTCGGCTACTACTACGAGAAACCGTCGGCTGCCGCCGCCGCCCGGAAGGCGTTCTTGTATACGCGCCTCGGCGACGTGGGCTTCCTGCTCGGCATCTTCCTGCTGTGGAAGATGGGCGGCTGGAACATGAGTCTGACGGCGATGTTCGACTACATGACGAAGATCCCGCCCGACCAGGGCGAACTCACGGCCGCGTGTCTGCTCCTGTTCTGCGGTGCGGTCGGTAAGAGTGCCCAGTTCCCGCTCTACGTCTGGTTGCCCGACGCGATGGAAGGCCCGACCCCCGTGTCGGCCCTGATCCACGCCGCGACCATGGTGACCGCTGGCGTCTACTTGCTCGCGCGTTGCGCTCCGCTCTTCGCGATGAGCCCCGATGCCCAGATCGTGGTGGCCACGGTCGGTGGCATCACGGCGATCCTGGCGGCGTTCATCGCACTGGCCCAGAATGACCTGAAGCGAGTCCTCGCATATTCCACCGTAAGTCAGCTTGGGTACATGTTCCTGGCACTCGGCACGGGCGGCGCGATCAGCCCCGTGTTCGCCGTGACGGCCGCAATGTTCCACCTGTTCACGCATGCGTTCTTCAAGGCTCTGCTGTTCCTGTCTGCCGGGAGTGTGATGCACTCGATGGGCGGGGTGATCGACATGCGGCGATTCGGCGGATTGCGAAAGCTCATGCCGGTCACGCACCTGACGTTCCTCTGTGGCGCTGCTGCCTTGGCGGGGTTGCCACTGCTCTCGGGGTTCTGGAGCAAGGATCTGATTCTCGAAGCTCTCACCAAAGCAGCCGACGAAGGGAAAAGCTACACGGGGGGGTACTACATCCTGTTACTCGTGTCACTCGTGACCGTGTTCATGACCGCGTTCTACACCTTCCGGGCGTACTTCCTCACCTTCTGGGGACCGGAACGAATCCCCGAGGAAGCCGGGCATCATGCCCACGAGTCTCCTTCGCGAATGACGGTGCCGCTGATGGTGCTCGCGGTCGGTGCGGTGTTCGTCGGAATCGCGGTGGAGCCGTTCAATCACAAATTCAGCCACCTGCTCGAACACGCTCCGACGCTGCTCCAGGCACAAGCTGTCTCGCACACAGACATGATTCCGCACCACTTCAACAAGTGGCTTGCAAGCATCGGCACGGCGCTCGCGCTGGGCGGGCTGGGTCTGGCGTTCGTGATGTACCGCAAGGGAACGGAAACGCTACCGGGTGCGATCGAACCGGTGTTCGCACTGTCGCGGAACAAACTGTACGTGGACGAGGTCTACGGGGCGGTGTTCGTGAAGCCGGGCGGCGTGCTGGCCTTCCTTTCGTCGGCGTTCGACGGCTTCCTCGATGCCATGACCCGGCTGATCTCCTCGATCCCGCGGTTCGTGGGCTGGTGGGTGCGACCGATTCAGAACGGTCTCGTGCAGTTCTACGCTCTGTCGATGGCGCTGGGCCTCACGGTGCTGCTGACGTTCGTGGTGTTCCGGATCGCACGATAATGCTGCTTAGCGGTGGTCCCAACGGGACTACGGCCAACAACGTGGACTCGCATGGACAAGATCTACGAGATCGTCGCTGCCCCGGGGACCAGCCGCTTCCTGCTGCTGATGGTGGTTCTATTCCCATTCCTGGCCGCGTTCTTCGTATCGCTGTTCGGTCGGCGTGCGCGTCGTGCTGCGCTGTTCCTTGCGTTCGTTCACCTCGGCCTGACGACCTGCCTTGTCGTGATCGGAACCATGCACTTGAACGTGCGTGGCGAACAATCGACCCTTCGGAACAAGGACATTGTCAAGTTCCAGCCGACGTTCATCCCTGGTGATACGAGTGGTCGATCGGGCGAAGATGGCCGCACCGGATGGACGCTCCTGAGCCTCACTTCGTCCCCGCCGAGCGCGAACCGTGCCGGGCCGTATGTGCAGTTCTTCGTCGGGATGGACGGGTTGAACCTCTGGCTCGTGGCGTTGTCGAGCTTCATGCTGATCCCCGCGATTCTGGTTTCGTGGGATTCGGTGAAGGAACGCCCCGGCGGGTTCTTCGGGTGGATGTTCTTCCTCCAGGGGGCCGCCATCGGGGCGTTCCTCTCGTTCGACGTGATTCTCTTCTACGTCTTCTTCGAGTTGACGCTGATCCCCGCGTTCTTCCTCATCGGGAAGTGGGGCCAGGGGTCGGCACGCCGCGACGCGGCCCGCAAGTTCTTCCTCTACACGCTGGCCGGGAGCCTCCTCACTCTCGTCGGGGTGATCGGCGTCGTCGTGACGAATCCGGACCCGCTCACGGGGCAGATCACTTTCTCACTGCCGGACTTGATGGGGAACGTACAACACTGGCTCAAGATTGCCCACGACGAGGCGCTGGCGGGGAAGCCCGAGAAGTTGGCGGCACTCCACGCGACCCAGTTCTGGCTGTTCATCGCGATGATGGCCGGCTTCATGGTGAAGGTGCCGATCTGGCCGTTCCACACGTGGCTCCCCGGTGCCTACGGCGAAGCACCGATCGGCGTTACCATCCTGCTCGCGGCGCTGCTCGCGAAGCTGGGAACCTTCGGCATCCTGCGGTTCGTGCTGCCTCTGGTGCCGGACGCCTCACTGATGTACGGTCTGCCTGTGGTCGGCTCGCTGGCCGCGTTCGGCATCGTGTACGCCGCGTTGTGTGCCTACGCCCAGAAAGACATGAAGCTGATGATCGCGTACAGCTCCGTGTCGCACCTCGGCTTCCTGGTGTTGGGGATCTTCGCATTCAACGCCGAGGGGCTGAGTGGTTCCGTGCTGCACATGGTGAACCACGGTCTGAGCACCGGGGCCGTGTTCGCCCTGCTCGCGTTCCTGCTGGACCGCTACCGCACAACGCAGATCTCCCAATACGGCGGCTTGATGGGGCGGTTCCCGAACTTCGCCCTGCTGACGTTCATCCTGTGCCTTGCGAGCATCGGGCTTCCGGGCCTGAACAACTTCGTGAGCGAAATGCTGATGCTGGCCGGTCTGTTCCACGCCGACATGCCGCACAGCCACCACTACACGCTGTCCGTGATCGCGGCGTTCAGCATCTTCCTGAGTTCGTGGTACATCATGACCATGCTTCAGAAGGTGTTCTTCAGCCCATTGAAGGAACCGCACCCCGCGGAACCGGAATCCGCAACGCCGCCCGCCGACGTGAGCCGCCGCGAGTTGTTCGCGTTCGGATCGCTGGCCGGCTTGTGCCTGATCCTCGGGTTGTACCCACAGCCGGTTCTCGACTCGCTCAAAACCGACGTGAGCTACCTCTCGCACATTGGCGACGGGGCTCGTGCTCGCGTGAAGGGTGAGGCGATCCCGCCAGACGTGGTAGAACTGGCACCGGTGGCTCCGAAGAGCACGCCAAAGAAGGGCAAGTAGGGTCTCCGCTCCCGGCTAGTTTGTATTCAAGAGGCCACACAACCGTGAACCCGCTGTCCGATCCACAGTTGCAACACACGCTCAGTGGCGTTTTCCGGCTCGTTGTTCCGGAGATCGTGCTGGTCGGCACGGCGTGCATTGTGTTTCTGTTCGGCAGCATCTTCAACCGCCGTTGGATCTGGTTCACCACCTCGCTGCTGGGCGTGATCGCGGCGATGGTTGTCGCTGGCACGGTGAAGACCGCCACCCCGGAAGTGCTGACCACCGCTTCGATCGTGCCGGACGCCATGGGTGGGTTCGTTAGATGGGTGGCCCTCATCAGCGCGGCCGTGCTCCTGTTCATCTCGTGGCCGGAAGTGAACCGTTCGATCGCGGCTGAGTATTACGGCTGCCTGCTCGTCGCCGTCGCGGGCACCTCGCTGGTGGGCCGTGCGAACGACCTGATCACGCTGTTTCTCGCACTCGAACTCATCAGCATTCCGACCTACATCCTGCTTTACCTTCCTGTTCGAACGAAGCGGAACCAGGAAGCCGCGGCCAAGTATTTCTTGCTGAGCGTGCTTTCGTCGGCCGTGCTCCTGTTCGGGTTCAGCTATCTCTACGGGCTGACGGGAAGCACGAACATCGCGGTCATCGTCGATACCCTCACGAAAGCGAACGCGGAGGTGCTCTCGCCGATGGCACTGGTTGGCATCGTGATGGTCATCGCTGCGATCGGGTTCCGCATCACGGCCGTGCCGTTCCACTTCTACGCACCCGACGTGTACGAAGGCGGGCCGGGTGGTGTGGTTTCGATGCTTGCGGTGCTCCCGAAGATTGCGGGGTTCGTGGCACTCGCTCGGGTCCTGGGGTTGGTCGGCAGCGATAGCCGCCACATTCCCTTCGACGCGAACACGCAGTTGCCACTGCTGTTGTGGATCCTCGCGATCCTGACGATCACAATCGGAAACGTGCTGGCCCTTCTTCAAGACAACATCCGCCGAATGCTCGCGTATTCCAGCGTGGCACACGGCGGCTACATGCTCATCGGCATCGTGGTGGCCTGCTCGCTCCCCGACGCGACCGGCAACCTGCGGTATGGGGCGGAGGGATTGGTGACCGGCCCAGCAGTCGGCGGCATCGACGCACTGCTCGTGTACCTCGTGGCTTACGGGCTCATGACTTTCGGTGCGTTCGCCGTCATCCTCTACCTGAGCACCCCGGAACGGTCGGTTGATGCCATCGACGACCTCGCGGGGCTCGGTCAGACGCACCCCATCTCGGCCGGCACAATGGCGATCTTCCTGTTCAGCCTCATCGGTTTGCCGCTGACAGCTGGTTTTGCCGGTAAGTTGCTCCTGTTCGTGGGGGCGTTCACCGCCCCGGCCGACACCGCCACCATGCGGAACCTGTACCGTCTGCTCGCGGTGGTCGCGGCCGTGAACGCTGCCATCGGGGCGTATTACTACCTGCGGGTCATTGGGGTGATGTACCTGCGAACCGCCCTGAACCCGATCCGAAGCTCGCGGTCGGCTCCGACGCTGATCGGCGCTGTTGCACTCGCCGGGGCAACGCTGTTCTTCGGCATCTTCCCGCAACCCATCGTGAACGCTGCCCGCAAAGCCGCACCCGTCCCCGAGATTCCTTCCACGACGGTTGCAGAGGCAAAGTAGTCATTCTTCGAACCCGGCACTTCAGCCGGGTTTCGACGCACGTCCTTGGCTCAATACGTTGTCCTGTCGCGTAGAATGGGGTTGCGTTTGTCGCCCCCGTTCACCGCTCAGCGTTGATTCCAATGGATTCTCTCCCCCGCACGCCCTTCGACGCGATCGTCGATCCCGAACCGCCCGAAGTCGCACAGGCTTACAAACCACCGACGGCGGAAGAGTTCGCAACGCAGATCAAGGAAACGGCCGATAAGCTGCTCCGCGACCATGCGAGCCGTGGCGACGTGAAACTCGTCGCGACCGCCGTTCGCGAACTGCGGTACTGCTTCAAGGTGTTCGCAGCCTATCGCGGCACACGCAAAGCCGTCATCTTCGGATCCGCCCGCACGAAAGCCGACCACCCCGCCTACGCCGCAGCCGAGGAGTTCGGCAAACGGATCGTCGAGAGTGGCTGGATGGCGATCACCGGGGCCGGCAGCGGAATCATGGAAGCGGGACACCGCGGGGCGGGTCGCGACAACAGCTTCGGGCTCAATATCCTGCTGCCGTTCGAGCAGTCGGCCAACCCGGTGGTTCACGGCGATCCGAAGCTCGTCACGCTGCGGTACTTCTTCACCCGCAAGTTGATGTTCATCAAGGAGTCGGATGCCGTCGTGTTATTCCCCGGCGGGTTCGGTACCCACGACGAGGCCTACGAGGCACTGACCCTGGTGCAGACCGGTAAGTCGCACATCTTCCCCATCGTGATGGTGGACGAACCCGGCGGCAACTACTGGAAGCTCTGGCAGCGTTTCATGGAGGACGCACTGCTGGCCCGGGGTTACATCTCGAAGTACGACACAAGCCTCTACCGTGTGACGGATTCGGTGGAGGAAGCCGTGAAGGAAGTGACGAACTTCTACCGGGTGTATCACAGCATGCGGTACGTTCGAGGCGACCTGGTGCTTCGGCTCCGCACGCGGTTAAACAATCACTTACTGGAGCAGATTCGCTGGGGGTTCGGTGACATCCTGGCGGGTGGCAAGTTTGAGCAGGTCGATGCGCTCCACGAGGAGACGAACGAGCCGGAACTGGCGAAACTCCCCCGGCTCAAGTTCCGATTCGACAGGCATGCGATCGGTCGGTTACGGCAACTGATTGACACGATCAACACTGAAGCGTGATGGGTTACGCCGCTTGCGGCGTCGCACCATCAGAAACGCCACACGGGCGACCAACTGGAGTTGGCCGCCCGTGCGTGTTGTTCGAGTTCTCCAGATCGTTACGGTTGCCCGCGGTAGCGTGCGGGAACCGCCCCGGTGGTTTGATCCCAGTCGTTCGGGATCGGTCGAAGCTGGTCTTCACCTTGGTAGTGCCAATGGCCAACACCATCGTCGCCGTACTTCCACGTGAACGCGGCTGGGCGTCCGTTGATCTTCGTGGGGAAGTCAACCTCCCCGGCCTCTTCATCGACAAGGTTGACGCCGAGACCGGCGAGTTCGCCAGTCGCAACGGTAAGTTTTCGTTCTACGGCTGCAATTTCATCCGTGACCTGATAACGGCGATGGCGTTCTTGCCAGACCAGATCTCGGCGGTGCCGGTCGAGTCGTTCCTGTTCAGGAGTCAACCGGCTCAAAACCAGCCGAGAATTCACGATATCGGACACGATGCTCTTCACGAGCGGGAGCATCTGTCGGGCCGTCGTAAGGTCCAGTGCGAGCTCTTTCTTCCGCGGCTTGCCAGCTGGGTTGGTGGCTCGATTGGGCATGTTGCTCATCGTGGCTCCCGGTAAGTGGGTTGGGGCCTCAAGCACCCCTCAACTATTCCATTCTAGAAGCGCCTACAGCGGGTGAATGTCGCAGCGACGCAAAATTTCTCAGATCAAGGGCTGCACTTCCGTCAGGACAATTCAACTTGGAGATTTTCTGGACACATCGCCTCGTGTTCAGGTTCGGTTCTGTTGCTCTGTACAGTTATTCGATTCTCGGTGTGCGGTATTGGATTCTTCTCTCTTCATCGTTAGTACCCGGACTGTCTCAATAAATGAAGGTCAGTCGGACTCAAGTTTGCGCGGGAATCCTGGCACTCTGGGAAGATTCCCGTCTGGCGAAAGGACGCGAGACACGCACGACTCTGACGATCGTGATACCTGTGATACATTGCTCGATGGCCGCCCTTGCTCAGTTTTCTCGTGTGCTCATACCCTGACGATGAAGGACAACCCGTTCCCGAGGTGACCGCATGTCGTTCCCCGCTCTCACGCCAACCCAAGTTCGCAGTTCCGTGGACAAGCTGCCGCGGACACGTCTCGCACACCTACCCACACCTCTCGAAGAGGTGCCACGATTTGCTGCGAAGATCGGTGGAGGCGTTCGCGTGTTCGTGAAGCGCGACGACTGCACCGGGTTGCTTCTCGGTGGGAACAAGGCCCGCCACAACGAATTCCTGATCGGCGATGCCGTGGATCAGGGCTGCGACATGTTCGTGTGGGGGGCAGGGGTTCAATCGAACAACTGCCGACAGACCGCCGCGGGTTGTGCGAAGCTCGGCCTCGAATGTCGCCTTTACCTGAGTCGGGCACACCACAAGACCGAACCGCAGGGGAACCTGCTGCTCGATTACCTTGTTGGGGCACACGTCGATTTCACTGACGCCAAGATTGGCCCCGAACTGAACGCACTCCTCGCGGCGAAGGCCGATGAGTTACGCCGCGCGGGGCGGAAGCCATACTTCTGGAACCCGCCGCGAGTGGTGCCGCTGTCGGCGGTGAGTTACGTTCTGTGCGTTACCGAGATCGCGGAGCAACTCACGGCGATGGGACTGAAGCCCGACGCGCTGTACGTCTCCTCGGCAGGTGCAACGGGTGCGGGGGTCGCGCTGGGCAAGTCGCTATTGGGGTTGGATTGCCTGGCCCGGCTCATCTGCCCGATGCACTGGCCGTGGGACATTCCGACTCGCATGGCCGACGACGCGAACGCCGCCGCCGAGCGCCTGGGATTGCCGCACCGCCTGACCGCTGCGGACATCGACGCCGACGAATCGTATGTCGCTCCCGGCTATGGCCTCGTCTCTCCAGGGGGCCGCGAGGCATTGAAACTCCTGGCGACGAACGAGGCGATTCTGCTCGATCACGTTTACTCCGCGAAGGCGATGGCTGCGTTAATCGCGGACGTGCGAGCGGGCAATTACCGCCCCGGCAGCGTGCTGGTGTTCATCCACACCGGCGGCATCCCGGCGATCTTCGCGGAACCAAACGCGGTGCTGCCGGAGATGTGAAATATGACACAGCGGCCTTCGGCAAGGCCGCGAAGTGACCGGATCATAGCCCGTTCATGTCGATGATCTGCCCATCCTGGCGGTTGCCAAGGTTGTTCAGAGTTGCCGTCGGGATGCCGTAGCGGATCATTCGGACCGAGCCATCGGCAAACGCGGACATCATCCCTGCGGGGTGCGATGACCCGAGTTGGTGCTGCCCCGCAGATGTTGAATCTCGGTCAAAGGTGTAGCTTGTCATGCAAACGTTGTCGTTGTCCCAGCCAGCAGCGTAACCAGTGTCGTCGAAGTCGGTGCCGATGGTGTAGCGAGTCGGGTCGAGCCGTTTCTCGCCGAACACAATTGTGTTTGAGGTGCCGTCAGTGACCATATCCATCCGACAGAGTCCCGTCAGCGCCACGCCACTTGCCTGGTCGCCACGGTAATTCCTGACGATCACGCCGTTGTAAGGTCCGGTCCCGTTCCATTCGCCGCCCGGCCCGGTGACACTACAGTAATCGATCGCCCCTCGGGTCCCGTGCCCCGTGACCACCTTGAGCGGAGCCCGTCGGCTCGGGCAGAAGTATGCCGGGATCACTTGTGCTTTTAGCGTGGCATCGGTGGTGATGCGGTAGATGGTCTCTTGTTCCATGTACGGCAGGATTTGGAAGGCCCATGAGAGTTGTTGGGCTGGCGGGTCGGCGGGCGCCCCGCCAATGAGAGTCAATGGGTTAGTCCAGTGGTTGCCTCCCGTGGGGAAGAAGTTCTTCGCGTCGTGGTGGGAATGCGTTGCCAGCGTGACCTGTTTGAGATTGTTCTGGCACTTCATTCGGGATGCAGCTTCGCGAACTTTTTGCACGGCTGGGAGAAGCAGCCCGATCAGAATCGCGATGATCGCGATCACGACGAGAAGTTCGATCAACGTGAACCCACGGCGAGTGTGGATGGGCATAAAAGTTTCCGTCCAGGAGAGTGTGCTACGAGTGAGAATATGCGAGTCCCATGTCAACTTGTAGAATAGAGTTTAACTCCAGAATTTCACAATCTCAACGCTGAACTCAACGATGAGGTTCCTGAGTACAACCCCCCTCCGGAAGGCTCTTCCGAACTGCAAGATTATGCGGTGACACGCCGACCCGGTTGCTTGCGGTCACTCCCGACCACGGGTAACTTGAGCGTGTCCCCAGTCGGGAGCCATAATATGTCGCGTCTCGTTCTGATTCTCGCAGCGATCATGTTCGCCACACCGGTCGGCGGGCAGGAGAAGTACGCCGATCCCGAGATCGTTCCCGCAGACCGCGAGCACTGGTCGTTCAAGACGCCCGTGCGTCCCAAGGTGCCCGCTGGCGGTAACCCCATCGACGCACTCGTTCGCGCGAAGCTCGACGCCGCTGGCCTGAAACCGTCGCCGGAAGCGGACAAGGTCACGCTCATTCGACGGGTCACGCTCGACCTCACGGGGCTTCCGCCCACGCCGGGAGAAGTGGATGCGTTCGTGAAGGACACCACGCCCACGGCTTACGAGAAGGTCGTCGATCGGTTGCTCGCCAGCCCGCACTTCGGCGAACGCTGGGGACAGCACTGGCTCGATGTGGTGCGGTTCGCGGAGTCGAACGGCTACGAGGCCGATGGCGAACGGCCGCACGCATGGCGATACCGCGATTACGTCGTGAAGGCAATCAACGCCGACAAGCCTTACGATCAGTTCCTCACGGAACAACTCGCCGGGGACGAACTCTGGAGCAAGGCGGAAGGCGGCAAGCGAGATCTGGAGGCACTGATCGCTTCCGGGTTGCATCGCTGTGGGCCGGTTCACATGGTTGGTGGCAACCAGGATCAGGAAGTGCTGCGGCAGGAACGGCTCGCGGAAATGGTCAACGGCATGGGGTCGGCGTTCCTGGGGCTCACGGTCGCGTGTGCTCGGTGCCACGACCACAAGTTCGATCCGTTCTCTGCTGGAGACTACTACCGATTGCAAGCGTTCTTCGCCCCCACCGCGTACTTCGATTTCGAGTTCGCAACAGCCGAGGAACAGGCCGCCCGCAAGAAGGCACTCGACGCACTCAACGCACAGATTGCGCCGCTCAAGGGAAAGGTTGCAGGGATCGACGCTCCATATCGGGCACAGGTCGGAAAACTCAAGCGCGAGTATCTGGAACAGAAGTATCGCGACGCTCTCGACACCCCGGCCGACAAACGCACGCCCGAACAGAAGAAACTCGCGGCCGACTCGAACGCACTCCTCAAGGTGAGCTGGGATGAAGTGCTGGCGGCGATGTCGCCGGCCGATCGCGAGAAGCGCACCAAGCTCCGCGAGCAGATTCACGAACTCGAAGCGAAGATGCCGCCGCCAACCGCAGCCGCGTGGGCGATCAAGCCGACGGAGAAGTATCCGCAGACGTTCGTGCTGAAACGTGGCGACGCGAGCCGCAAACTGCTCGCCGTCGGCCCCGGCTTCCCGCGTGTCATCACGAACGGCCCGAACGCTCCCAAGTCGCGGCTCGAGTTCGCCAAATGGCTCACCAAACCCGACCACCCGCTGACGGCCCGCGTCATGGTGAACCGAATCTGGCTGAACCACTTCGGCCGCGGGATCGTCGCCACGCCGAACGATTTCGGCCTTCGCGGTGACAAGCCGAGCCACCCCGAATTGCTGGACTGGCTCGCGGTCGAACTCGTGGAACAGAAGTGGTCGCTCAAGCACATTCACCGGCTCATTGTGACCTCGTCCACCTACCGGCAGGCCACGAATACCACGCAGGGAGCGAAGATCGATCCAGAGAACAAGCTGCTCTGGAAGATGAACCGGCGGCGGCTCGAAGCGGAGGCTGTGCGCGATTCCGTACTCGCCACAGCGGGCACGCTGAACCGGCAGGTCGGTGGAGCGTCGGTGAAGGTGCCACTTGAACCGGAGGTGTACGACCTCATCTTCACGGAGGGCGAACCCGATGGGTTGTGGCCCGTCACGCCGGACGCAACACAGCACACGCGGCGTTCGATCTACCTGTTCAACAAGCGGAACGTTCGGCTCCCGCTGCTCGAAGCGCTCGATCAACCCGACACGCTGAATAGCTGTGCGTTTCGGCAGGTGAGCACGTTCGCCCCGCAGGCACTCATCCTGATGAACGGGCCGTTCGTGCAAGAGCAGGGCAGGGCACTCGCTGTATCACTGGTTAAAGAACACGGTGCCGACGTGGGGGAACAACTCGAATCGCTGTATCGACGTGCGGTCGGTCGCTCCCCGCGTGCCGAGGAGAAACAACTTGCCGTGGAGTTCCTCGACGCCCAGACGGAAACAATCCGCAAACGAATCGAGGCGAAACAACCCGTCGGCCTCGACCCGAAGACGTTACCCTCAGGCGCAGATCTGGCCCGCACGCGAGCACTCGCCGACCTGTGCGTCGTGATGTTCAACACGCATGAGTTTGTGTATGTGCCTTGAGTGCTGGCGTGCCACGGGGTTTACCCCCGTGGGTGATGCGAACCTCATAGCCAAACACCACGGGGATGAACCCCGTGGCTCGCCAAATCACTCGATCACGAAGGTTGCCAGGCGGTCCACGTTCACCTGATCGGGCGGGTAGTCCTTGCGGGCGGGCATTCGCGGGTAGACCTCGGGGAACGAATAGGTTCCCGGCGACCACGTCATCGGCCAGTCGTCGGGGAGTTCGCTCACCGTGAATCGCTGCTCCGCACCCGGAGGAATCTTCCGCCCGTCGGCATCGCGAAGCGGCGTTCCCACGAGCAACCGCGTTCCCGCTTCGGATGGCATCGCACGTGTGGAGACCACCGACGACAGGTTGAAGAAGTCGTACTTCAGCCCGTCGCGGTCCGCGGCATAGCGTTCGGCCATGCGACGCAACAGCATCAACATGCGGTCGCGGTCCGACGGGTGAACGAGGTCCATCTTCGGGGCCGCGAACGCGACGCGAGTGATCCAACCCGGCCGCCACTGATGCGGCAACAGCACCTTGCTCAGTCCCCGTGCGATGGGGCCGAAGACCTTGTTCTCCCCGGGCGAAAGCACGTCGAACAGGTCGCGAATGATCTGCCGGTTGTCGTCGTACATGCCGACGCCGCCCGCGAGCAACATCGTGACATCGACCAGCACGATGAGCGCCGTACACGACCGAAACGCGAGGATCGTCGGCTCCACCACGCGCTCGACGTAGCGGTCGTAACGGAACGAGAACGCGTCGAACATCTCCGAGCCGCGAACGCGGAGATCGGCCGGCAGCGGGCAGAACTCGTTCTCGGCGTCGGCACCGCTGAAGCGAGACTTGGCCAGGTTCTCGGGCGTGTCGGGTCGGGCCGGTGTGCCGTGGAGATCGAGGAGGAACGTGGACGGCGAGATCAACGGCTTGAAGTTCAGGATGAGGTTCGCGAGCGACAGCTTGTACGCATACAGCAACTCGGCCGCGGTCACGCCGGGCTTCTTGATGGCGTCGAGGAACGGAGCCGAGCACGTGCGGTATGCGGTGTCGTTCACCAGGAGCGCGAGCATCTTCTCGGACCAACCGGTGAAGTCTCGGCCGACCATCCCTGCATCGGCGATCCGTTCCCCCGGCAGGTCGTACAACTTCAGCATGCAATCGCTAAAGGTCCAGTCAGATCGCTGGAACTGGCAGACGAACTGCGAGCGGTCGGTGGTTTTCGAGGGCCACTTCCCGGCGTTCACGAGTGCATCGCGGTGGCCCGGGTAGTTGAACGCGGCCCAGTCGCGATCGGGCGACCGCACCGTAAACTTGCGGATGTGGGTTTCCTTCGACCCCAGCGGGAAGCGGTCCGGGTCGTGGTCTTGCAAGTGGTTAATCAGCGACGTGAGCAGGACGGTCTTGCCCGCGTTATACAGGCCGACCACACCCACCTTGCACTCCGTCGTCTTCAGCCGAAATAAGCTCATGGCGTGCCGCCGTGATCGCGTGGAGTTCCCCATGCCTTGTATTCGTTGTACTGCTGGGGAATTTTCACCGCCAAATCTGCCACCAGCGTTTCGGCCCCTGCTTCAGTAGTCGCCGCGTGGTTTCCACCACATCCAACACCGATTGACACTTCGCCAGACGGCCCTTTACCATCAACTTCTTCCCGAAGATCACCATGTAACTATCCGGGATGTTGTTGATGCCAATTCCCCAGCCGTCGAACGTCCGGAGTGTAGCCGTGATCCCAAGCAACCACCCGGCGTTGAACGGATCGTTGCCCATGAGTTCCATGTAGCAATATCGTTCGTGGTTTAGTTGGTCCTCGATCACGTAGTACATCGGTTCGGAGTCGCCTCGCTCCCAGAAATCGCTGTCGTGAATCATCCGGTAGGGATCTTCAACGTCTGACTCGATTTGGACTGCCCCCATTGGGCCGGTTGGCCCGAATTGGCGGCAGGTCTTCACAATCGCGTTGCGGACGGTGTGGTAGTCTTGCCAGGCGAGAGTTCCGCCCGGATTCTCGTTTGGGATGTGACTCCGAGAAAACGCTTTGAGCTTGATCAAATCAAGGCCATTCACAACGTCCTCCTGCTCGGGATGCGCTGTAGATGCACGAACCGCACTTCACATCATCGACAGAATAGGGTGGCGAGCCGTAATTTAACTGAGCGGAGTGCGACCCATTCAGTCATCGGAGCTTGAAATGCCGTTTCTCGGCATCACTGCCATCGACCATTGTTCGGTTTTGATTACCGATTTGGCGAAGGCCCGCTGGTTCTATCGCGATGTGCTCGGTTTGCCGGAGATTCCGAAGCCTAGGCCGTTCGATTTTGTGGCGTTGTGGTTCGATCTGGGGGCCGGGCAAACGCTCCATTTGTTGCAGAAGCCGCAACCGGACACCCGCAGCCCGCGACATTTCGCCCTGCGAGTGCCCGACGCGAAAGCCGCACGCGAGCACTTCCACCTTCACGGAATCGAGACGCAAGAGACGGGGCCGATCCCGCACTGCGACCGCTTCTTCGTCAGCGACCCGGACGGAAACCGGATCGAGTTGATTCAATGGATCGAGCCATACAACCCCGCCGTGAGCGGTGCCGAACGACTGGATTGATGCCGAGAGCCGCTGCGAATCTGCACGCGGCTTCACCCAAGCCTTCGCCCACTCACCGGAGGACGCCATGAAGCACTCGCTCTGTTCACTCGTCGCCCTCGCCGTGGTTGTCTCGCTGTGCCCTGCCGAGCAACCCAATAAACCCGCCGTGCCACTGTTCGAGGGTCTGGGAAAGCACACCCGTGCGGTCGCTACCGCCAAACCCGACGCACAGAAGTACTGCGATCAAGGGCTGATGTTCATGTTCGCCTTCAACCACGACGAAGCGATTCGGGCGTTCCGCCGTGCTGCCGAGATCGACCCGGATTGCGCGATGGCGTACTGGGGTCTCGGGCTTGCCAGTGGCGTGAACTACAACAACCCGAGCTTTCCCCCGGCTCAGGCGAAGGCCGCGTTCGATGCCGTGAAGACCGCACGCGAGAAGGGGAAGGACGAGTCGCCGGCCAATAAAGCGCTTATTGAAGCACTCACGAGCCGCTACGCCGATCCGCTTCCGAAGGACATCAAGCCGCTGGAAAAGGCGTACTCCGAGCTGATGAAGGCCGCATGGGAGAAGTTCCCGAAAGATGCCGACATCGGAGCGCTGTACGCCGAGTCGCTCATGAATCTGCGGCCGTGGGAACTGTGGACCGCCGACGGGAAACCTGCCCCGGAGACGCCGGAGATACTTCGCACCCTGGAAGCCGTGCGGAAGCTCAACCCCGACCACCCACTCGCGAACCACCTGTACATTCACGCGGCCGAGGCTTCACCCGAACCCGGCAAGGCCGACGACGCAGCCGACCGCCTCCGTGGTGCGCAGCCCGCACTCGGGCACCTGCTGCACATGCCGTCGCACATCGACATCCGCCGCGGTCGCTGGCATGAAGCGGTCGAGGCCAATCGGCTCGCCATCGAAGCCGACCGGGCTTACCAGAAGGTAGCCCCCGAACAGGGGTTCTACAGGCTGTATGTCGCGCACAACTTCCACATGCTCACGTTCGCGGCGATGATGCAGGGGCAATCCGAACTCGCGACGAAGTACATTCGCGAGATGCTCTCCGGCGTCCCGAAAGAGTGGCTGGCGGTGAAGGAGAACGCGGCCATTGCCGACGGATTCGTCGCGCAACCGCTGGAAGTGATGAAGCGGTTCGGCCGGTGGGACGACATCCTCAAGGAACCGGAACCGCCCGAGTCGTTCCCGATCGCACGCGTGATGCGGCACTATAGCCGTGGAGTTGCGTTCGCGGCGAAGGGGAAACTCGACGACGCCCGTGCCGAACAAAAGGCATTCAAAGCAGCGGTCGCGAAGGTGCCCGAGGGCGCGATCTTTGGGAACAACCTGGCCGCCGACCTGTTAGCAATCGCCGAGAGCAACCTTGCTGGCGAGCTTCTGTTCCGTGAAGGAAAGCTCCCCGACGCGATCAAGTCGCTGACGGCTGCAATCGCGAAGGAAGACAAGTTGCGCTACTCCGAACCGCCGGACTGGTTCGTCCCGACGAGGCACGCACTGGGCGCAGTCCTGCTGCGCGACAAGCAAGCTGCGGCGGCCGAGGCCGTGTATCGCGAGGATCTTCGCCGCTGGCCGGACAACGGCTGGTCGCTGTTCGGGCTTGCCGCGAGCTTGGAAGCGCAGGGGAAGAAGGACGACGCGGCAAAGGTTAAGGTGCGGTTTGCCGAAGTGTGGATACGGGCCGACGTGAAGATTCCGTCGTCGTGTTATTGCATCGAAGACTGACGATAGGAGGGCTCCGTCACCCTTCCGTGGTGACGGGCCAACCGTTCGCCGTGAGCAGTCGCGTGACCTCGCGGCGAACGTGGCGCTGCACGACCTCCACATCGGGGGCGGCGTCGATGATGCGATACTTCTCGGGTCGGCGACCCGCCTCGTAGCGGAAGCCCGTTTGCACGCGGCGCTGAAACTCGCGGTCGCGTTCCTCCATGCGGTCGGCCTCGCGATTGCGTCGCGCCACCGAGACCTCGAGCGGGGCATCGAACACGAGGGTGAGGTCGGGTTCGAGCCCGTCCGCCACCACTTTGCCGACCGCCCACAAGTCCTCGGGCCGCATCCCGCCCGCGTGCCCCTGATAGACCACGTTCGCCAGTGTGAAACGATCCGACACGACTACTTCACCGCGATCGAGGGCCGGGCGGATCACCTCTTCAACGAGCTGTGCCCGCGAGGCCATGAAGAGCATTGCCTCGGTGACGGTGGAGATGCGGTGCTCGCGGCCGAAGAGCACGATCTTCCGCAGTTCCTGGCCGATCGCGGTGCCACCTGGGTCGGTGCAAGCTGTCGCGGGAATCTTGAGCGACGCGAGCCAATCCACGAGCAAACGGCACTGGGTGGATTTCCCCGTGCCGTCGAGACCATCGAACGAGATGAACACGGGCTTGGGCATGGTCACATCCGAACTCACCACAAAGGCACAAAGGCCACCACAAAGTTACACAGAGAAGAACTTGAATTTTGAATTCTTGGTGCTCTTTTTGCGAACTTCGTGTCTCTGTGGTGAACTTTTACTCTTCTTCAATCCAGCCAAGCACCTGGCCGGGGGTCAAGGAATCGTTCGGGAATGCTAACTGCTCGGCGAGCGTTCCCGTCGCGGGTGCGTGAACGTCGAACGTCGCTCCGGGAATCAGCACCTCGGCGATTCGGTCGCCTGCCACGATGCAATCGCCGAGCCGAACGTACCACAAGCTGAACGTCACCCGCACCGAACCGAGCGCGGGTAGCGTCAGGGCTGACCTCACGCGGTCACCATGTCGTCGGCGTGGTAGCTCGACCGCACGAACGGCCCGGCCACGACCTTCCTGAAGCCGAGCAAGCGTGCCCGCGCGGCGATGGAATCGAACTCCTCGGGTGGAACGTATCGCGCCACCGGGATGCTGTGCTTCAGCGTCGGGGCGAGGTACTGCCCGAGCGTGACGACGTCGCACCGCACCGCACGCAGGTCCGCGAGCACCTCGAACAACTCGTCGATCGTTTCGCCGATCCCCAGCATCAGGCCGGCCTTCGTGGTGATGTGCGGGGCACGCACTTTCACGCGGTCGAGCAGGTCGAGACTGCGGCGATACTCGGCACGGCCTCGCGCGACGCGGTACAGCCGCGGGACGGTTTCGAGGTTGTGATTGAACACGTCCGGGCTGACGTCGGTCACGCGGTCGATGGCGGCGTTGTTCCCCATGAAGTCGGGCGTCAACACCTCAACGGCGGCGTGTGGCAGGCGTTGGCGAACGGCCAACACGCACCGGGCGAAATGGTCCGCGCCGCCGTCGGGCAGGTCGTCGCGGGTGACCGACGTGATGACGACGTGCTTCAGGCCCAACCGCACGCATGCTTCCGCGACGCGGGCGGGTTCGTCTTCCTCGATGTGGAGCGGCTCGCCCTTTGGGACCGAGCAAAAACTACACGGCCGCGTGCAAACGTTACCGAGAATCATGAACGTGGCCGTGCGCCGCGACCAGCATTCTGGGCGGTTCGGGCACTTCGCGTTCTCGCACACGGTTTCGAGTTTCAGGTCTTCGAGGAGGTTCTGGGTGAAGGCGTTCCCGTTCCCGGACGGGAGCGGTCGCTTCAACCACGAAGGGAGCCGACCTCCGGAACGTTCCGGGAGCGGGCTGGGTGGTGCGTCAAGGACGGTGAGCGGCAGCATGTCGTGTGCGTTGGTGAAGCGCCCCAGGGTGCGTATGGAAGACGGACGTTCTATCAAAACCAAACCGTTCAGCGATCAGTTCTAACAACCGCTGGCGGACGCCGGTCACGCGGACGCGGTGCGAAGACTCGCGTGCCAGCGACGTCATCGGCAGTGTGTCGCCGTCGCAGCGGACATCGCGGAACAGCTCGAGATCGGGGTCGGCGTTCACCACCAACCCGAAGCAACTCACGTTGTCGCGAATCGCAACCCCGAGATGAACCACGCGGCGGCCGTTGACCCGCACACCGGGGCGTTCGGGGTCGGGTTCGCCCGTCACGCCGTACTCGCGAAGCAGATCGACCGCGACGCCCTGAAGTTGCTCCATATACGCTCCCGGCGTCAGGCCGTGGGCGTCGAGCGCGAACATCGGGTAACATGCGACCTGCCCCGGCAGGTGGAGCATCGTGCCGCCGCCGCGGCTGAGCCACCGCACCGGCCAGCCCCGTGCGTTCAAGACTTCGGGGCTGGGGCGAACGTGCGAACGGCTCCCCTCGCGGCCAATGGAGATGCCCGCGGGGTGGTCGCACAGAATCAAGGCAGCCGTGGTTCGGTCGCCGCTGATGTCGTATACCAGCCGGCGTTGAAAGGCGAGGAGCGACTCGAACTCAAGGGTGCCGAGCAGGTACGCGGAAAGCGCCCGGCTCGGCCTCTGTGGTTCGGTTGTGGGGTGGCTTTCCGTCACCGCTCGCCCGCTTGTGTGGTGGAGTCCGTCACTTCCTCAATGGTAGTTTAGCACGCGTGGCCGAAGATACCCAGACGGACCGTCGCCAGGAATTGCCAGCGAACGCCGGTCGGCTGTCGGGAATTTTCCAGTCGTTGTGGTTTCTCGCGCTAATTGTCACGCTCGCGAACGCTGCCAAGCCGGTGGTCATCGACGACACCGCCTACATCACCTACGCCCGCCACATCAGCGCGAACCCGCTCGATCCTTACGGCTTCGAGATGTTCTGGTGGACCGTACCCGAACCCGCGATGACCGTGCTCGTGCCGCCGGTCGTGCCGTACTGGCTGGCGATCAACATTCGCCTGTTCGGGGAGTACCCTGCCCTCTTGAAGCTCTGGCAGTTCCCGTTCGTGTGGCTATTCGCGTGGTCCGTGCGCGACCTGCTCCGGCGGTTCGCACGCGGCACCGAGTCGCGACTGCTGCCAATCATTGTGCTGTCGCCCGCCATCCTGCCGACCGTGAACCTGATGCTCGACGTGCCTGCGCTCGCACTCGGGCTGGCGAGCGTGGCCATGTTCGCGCGGGCTGGTGAACGCGGTTCCTGGCGACTGACCGTTGTGGCCGGCGTGCTCGCGGCCCTCGCGATGCAAACGAAGTACACCGCGTTACTCATCCCGCCCGCAATCCTGTGGTACGGCATCACGCACCGGCGTGTGGGGCTTGCGCTCGTTGCCGTCGGGGTTGCCGTAGCCGCGTTCGCGGGCTGGGAAACCTTGCTGGTTGCGAAGTACGGACAATCGCACTTCGTGTATCACGTCAGCGGTCAGAAGCCGCTCCCCGATCCCGGAGAAAGTGCGTTTGGGGCGTTCGTGCGGGAAAAGGCAGAACTGTGGCCACCGCTCGTGGGCCATCTCGGCTGTCTGGCGATTGGGGTTTCGCTCGTTGCGGCCGCGACCCTCGGGGTGCCGCGTCGCACTCTGCTGGCGTTCGCTGTGCTATGGGCTGCCGGCTTCCTGTGCATCGTCTTCCTGCCACACCGCGTGACCGCGAACGCGGTGCCGAAGTTCTGGCAGACGTTCGGAACGCTCTCGCTGGTTGCGTTGGCACTGTGCGCGTGCGTGCTCTTGCGTCGAACTGGCAATGGGCCGCGACAACTCTGGAACGCCGACACTCTGTTCGTCGTCGGCTGGGTGCTGCTGGAAGTAGCAGGGTATTTCATCCTGACGCCGTTCGGGGCGGCACGGCGAGTCATCGGGTTGACGGTCATCGGCGGGTTGCTCGTCGCCCGCACGCTGGGCCGCGTCGAACGGATCCGCCCTCACAGGCGACCACCGGAATGGGTGGCCAGTTTCGCGATCGCGGCTGGGGTTGCGGTGACTGCGATTGACACGCTCGACGCCTGGCCCGAGAAGGTGTGCGCCGAGTCTGCCGCAGTTGTCGCTGCTGATCGTCCCGCAGGCTCGACCGTGTGGTCGGTGGGGCACTGGGGGTTTCAGTTCTACTGTGAACGGGCCGGGATGAAACTGCTCGTGCCGGGCGAGACAGTGCTACGGCCGGGCGACCGCCTGGTGTTGCCGATCTACCCGGCTGATGGGTTCTTCCGACCGCACGCGGGTTCGGTTCCCATCAAGCCGCCGGTCTGGGCGGTGGAACCGATCTCGGAGGTGGTGTGCGACGACGCGATTGCCGGCCAGACGATCCCGAACTTCTACGGCGGCGTGGACCCGGTCGCCGGCCGAGCCTACCCGCGATTGCGAGTGGTGGTATACCGCGTCACGTCGGCATGGGCGGTTCCGGGGAAGTGAGATGGCGAGCCGGGAGTGTGACCGACCGGAGTTGCGAGAAGTCACGAAGCAATGGCACGCGGATCTCGCAGATGAAACGCGGATCAAGAGGATAAGACCGCGGACTCTGTCTTGGTTTTCCAATCTGTGTTCATCTGTGTAATCTGCGGATCACTCTCTTCTCTGATCCTCTTCATCCGCGGTTCATCCGCGTGATCCGCGTGCCATTGCTTGGTTGCCATTCCTCCAGAATCACCGTCGGTAGCCGCGGCCGACTCGCAGGCCATCCTTCGCTTGATACTCCCACACGATCTCGCCCGATGGGTCCACCTCAATGAGCTGGTTCCGGTTCATCAGGCAAATCAGCGTGTTCCCGTTTGCGAGCCGTTGTGCCGAGGTCGGGCCGGACTCACGCGGGCAATCGTACTTCCACGTTTGCTTGCCGGTCTTCAGGTCGTACTCGGCGATGCGATCTGCTGGTTGTGCGGGGTTCTTGTTGTCGCGTTCCGAGATGAGAACCTTGTCCTCGCCGACAATGCCGATCGACTGGATTTGCATGATCCAGGCGAACGTGAGGTTCTTCTTGGTGTCCGCACCCTTGCCATCGAGCCGGAAGCTGTTGGCACCACCGGGATTGCCCGGACCTTGGTACAGGTTCGTGATGAACAGCGTCTCACCGTTTGGAAGGCGGCAACCGGCCATGATGTCGTAAGGGCGAGCGAACGCCCAGATTTGCTTGCCGTCCTTGTCCCACTGGATGATGTTGTTCCGGCACACCACGAGCATCCCGCCGTCCGGTAGCAGATCGATGTTCAACGGTTGTTGGAACGCGTTCCGACGGTTGAGAACCTTGCCTGTGGCATCGCGCTCCGTCACCTGGTTGTTGTTCGACTCCACCACCCAGATGTTCCCGTTCGGGGCCACCTTCACGTCGGTCGGGTTGTTCACGCCCGTGAATCGCCATCGCTCCTTGAGGTCCGGCCCTAGGGAGATCACTCGCCCCTGACCGAAGCCGCTGTTGTCCATCTCGACGATGTCCGTGAAGCCGGTGACTCGCGGCTTGTACTCGAACTTGACGAAGTCGATCTTGTCGCCCTTTTCCTTCCACCAGCCCAACCAGGCGTCGCGAGTCTTCGCCAACGACTCGGGCGACTTCAGGAATCGCCCGTCCTTCGGATGGGTTCCCGCGAGTGCGAGAAGAAGGTCTTCGAGTTGCCAGATGCGGCCACGGCCAAGTTTCGGGATTAGTTCCACAAGCGAAGCGATGAACTCTCGCTCACGGGTCACCATTGCCAGGGACCACAGCCCGATGAACTTCGCCTCAACATCAGCCTCCTTGAGAACCGCCTCGCGCAGCTTCTCATAGGAGTCCTTGATGCGAATTCGCTCGCCCTGTGGCCCCCCCTCGGCGAGCGCGACATACGCTGCGGTGCGGCGAATCGGTGATTTGTCTTCCAGTGCGGAGACAAGGGCCGGTTCGGCCTTACCATCTTTCACAGCCAGCGTGACGAGAGCCTGACGGATCGCGTCAGCCACGGCTTCAGTATCTGCCAGCGGGAGGAAGGCGATGAGAATCGCAGCCGCCCCATCGGGTTTGAGTTTCACCACGGCTCGCACGGCTGCGGCGGCAACAGCGGAATGCGGCACCTTCTCAACCTTTCGGAGCGAAAGTCGGGCTCGGTAAGCCACCTCGGGGTCGCGGTCCTGCTCGGCCTTCTTCAGTGGTCCGATCGCCGCAGGACCGAACACCTCGACCTCTTCCGATGCTCTCACACGGTCGTCGAAATCGTCTGCCCCGAACCGGGCGATGATCTGAAGGATTTTTCCCTGATCCACGTCCGACAGCGTTCGCTGCTTCAGGTACTCAAGCAGTTGCTTTCCGTCCGTGGGGCTGAGCTTGGCAGCCTTGAGGGCCTCATCGTCCGATAGCACGGGCGTTGGTGCGGCCGGTTGACCGATCCCCACGCCTGGACGGGGGCGCACCGGTTGCCGCTGGATGATGACTGGCTGATCCTGAACCGGTTCCTCGTCCGCGCTTGCAAGGGTAATTGAACCCAAACCGCAAAGAAGGGCAGCGGGTACGGTCAGCAGCAAAAGCCTGCTCATCGAGATTCTCCGGATTGCCTGAACGCTCTACTTCCCTCCAATCTACGCGGACGCCCGCCAACCGGGAAACCCATTTCTCTCTGACTTGACGCGCACGCAGGCTGCTGGCATAGACCTCGTTTGCAATGACCCGTTACGACTCTCGTGGAGCACCCGCATGGGGACAGGGCTCCGGCATGGGTGGATTATGTGTGCCCTGATCACAGGGTGCGCGACCGCTCCGCCGCTCGATAACCCGGCACCTCTGATTCGCGGCACCGATGCCGGCGTTGAGAACCCCGTACTGGTTTCACCGGGGGTTCCGACTGCATCCGCGTATCACGAAGTGTTCGAAAAGGCGGTCAGTGTGCTCGACGAATACTTCGAGTTGCTGCCGCCGAACCCATACGATGGGCGGATCGTCTCGAAACCGCGAATTGCCCCGGGCTTTGAACAGTTCTGGAAACGGGGCAACCCCGAGCCTCGTGGTCGCTTACTCGCGACGTTCCAGACGATTCGTCAGACCGCAACCGCGGAAATCCGTGCCGGCGAACGCGGCGGGTATCTGGTCTACGTCGTCGTATACAAGGAACTCGAGGATCTTCCGAAACCGGCTCAGGCCCGCGGTGCGTCGGCCGTGTTCCAGGACACTCCATCGGTTGATCGCCAGTTCGACGTGGTCAGTCCCGATGCATCGACCACACCGGGGTGGTACCGGGTCGGCCGGGATTATGCACTCGAACAGCAGATCCTCCGCCGTATCCGGGATTGCAGGTGAGAGGTTGCGGATTTCAGATTTGTGATTGATGATGGAAATGCCGGCTTCGATCACAAGTCTCCAATCGGAAATGGACAGATGGCCGACCGGAGGATGCAACTCAAACTGGGAGCGTTCGTGGCGGGTGGCCTTGCCATCCTGGGTGGGCTCGTCGTGTTCTTCGGCAGCGCTCCTGAGTTGTTCTCGTCCAAGATTCGTTACGCCGTTCTGTTCCCCGAAGCTCCCGGGATCGCGCCCGGAATTCCGATTCGCAAATCCGGCGTCCGCATCGGAGAGGTTACGGGGGTCGATCTCGACCCGGATACCGGGCAAGTGAAAGTGCAGTTTCGGGTCGATAAGCATTACCTACCGCGTAAGTCTGAAGACGCCATCATCACAAAGGGGCTTCTGAGCGGCGACACGGCCATTGACTTTGTCCCACGGCTGGGCGAGGACGGCCAACCCGTACCACGAGCCGAAGAATGGCCACCGGGGTCAGACATTGCCGGCTTGCCGCCGATCACGCCAAGAAGCTTGCTCACGCCAGCCTCCGGGATTTTGGCCAACGCCCAGCAGTCTCTCGACAAGGTGGCCAGGGCGTTCGAGCGGCTTGAGAAGTTCCAAACCATCCAGCCAAAACTCGAACGCGCGCTCGACGAAGCCAGCGAGACGTTCAAGGCCGTTCGCGGCTTGGTCCCCGAAGCCAAGAAGACCCTTGACCGGCTTCAAAACCTGCTCGGTAACGACGCTCCGCCGCCAAACAACGGTGCGGTGGTCCCCGCGAATTTCCTCGACGTTCCCGTGATGCTCGGGCTCCAACCGCCGGCTCCGAAACTCCAGCCGGGCGACACCGCGAACCTCAAGGAACTCATCAAGGACATCCAGGAGGTTGCACGCAGCGCCAAGCCAGCCGTCGAGGAGATGCGGGCGGTGATCCGCCGACTTGAACCTGACGTGGTGGGTGCCGTGAAATCGGCTCGCACCACCTTCGACAATGTGAATGAAATCTTGACCCCCGAGAACCGCAAGCAGGTATCGGAGTTGCTCAAGAATGCTAACGCGGTGGCCATCTCGATTGTGCGCATTACCGGAGTGCTGACAACAATCCTTGAAGGGGCCGAGAAGTCCCTCAAGAACATCGACGCGGTCGTGTCTTCGGCGGGGCTCGTAGTCACCGACATCCGGGAATTCACGAAACCGCTTGCCGCGAAATCGGAATCGCTGGTCAACGGCGTCACCGACTCCGCCGACCAGCTAAACAAGGCGCTCGTGGAGGTCCGGGGGTTGCTGGCGACCTTTGGGAAGGGGAACGGCTCGCTCCAGAAGTTGCTATCCGACCCGGGTGTGTATCAGAACATCGACGATGCGGCCGGGTCGCTGGCCCGCGTGATGGCAAAGGCGGAGAAAATCACTCGCGACCTGGAAGTGTTCGCCGACAAGATCGCCCGGCGACCCGAGTTGATTGGAGTTGGCGGAGCGGTTCGCCCGAGTTCCGGATTGAAGGACGCTCCGGGTGCGGGAATGCCGGCGTACCGCCCGGACTGGCCGCCGGCAGCGGGGGCCGCACGCCAGGCGAACTCGCCGAACTGGCTGCCTCCCGCGAACCCGAATCCTCCGCCCGTGCAGGGATATCCACCGAGGTAATTCATGTTCGGCGAGCGGGGCGGCGTAAGCCCCCCGAGTTTTGTGTATCGCAATACCTCGGGGGGCTTACGCCACCCCGCTCGCCACCTGATCACTTCACGAAGCGATAAATCCCCCGGCCGTTTGGTGCAACAACCAGGAAGTACAGTTCGCCCTGTTCGTCCTCGCCGAACGACAGGATTGGCTTCGTCGGGTCCGGGATCGGGCGGTTCGCAGTCACCCGTTTGGCCTTTTCGTCGTACTTCAGCGCCCAGATCTTCGAACTGACGTAGTCAGCGTAGACGTAGTGGCCTTCGAGTTCGGGCAACGCCTTCCCGCGATACACTGAGCCGCCCGTGATCGACTTGCCCACGTCGTGACTGTATTCCCAGATCGGCTCGATAAACTCCTTCTTCAACCCTGCACCCTTTGCGCCGAACGGGTGCATCCCCTCGCGGCGGTTCCAGCCGTAGTTGCCGCCCTTCTCGATGAGGTTGATCTCCTCGTAGAGATTCTGGCCCACGTCGCCGCACCACAGTTGTCCTGCCTTCCGGTCGAAGGCGATTCGCCACGGGTTGCGGAGTCCGTACGCCCAGATTTCGGGGAGTGCGTCCTTGGTCGTAACGAAAGGGTTGTCCTTCGGCACGGCGTAGTTCTTGCCGGCATCCTTGGCGTTCACGTCGATTCGCAAAATCTTGCCGAAGAGCTTGCTGAGGTTCTGGCCGTTGTCGAACGGGTCATTCCCCGAGCCGCCGTCGCCGTGGACGATGTACAGAAAGCCATCCGGACCGAAGGCGATGGTGCCGCCGTCGTGGTTCCAGAACGGTCGGCCCGTGTACTTCACCAGCACTTCTTCCGAAGCCGGATCAAGCTTCGCGGGGTCTTCCTTGGAAGGGCGGAACCGCGAGATGACGTTGCTCGTACGCTCCTTCTTCGGCGTGTAAAAGACGAACACTTCGCCATTCTTCTTGTAGTCCGGGTGCACGGCCAAGCCGAGCAGACCTTCCTCGTTGGTCTTGTCGTCGTACTGCACGCGATCCTGAATATCGAGGAGCACCTTCGTTTCCGTGGCCTTCGGGTCGTTCGCGAAGCTGTGCAGAACGCCATGTTGCGTGGCGACGAAGATGCGGTTGCTACCGTCCTTCGGGTGAGTGAGCACGATCGGGCGGAGAGCATTGACCTTGCCGGTGGCGGATTCCGCGCTCCAGCCGGTCCACTTCAAATCGGGGAACGCGATCTCGGCCTTGATGGCCACCGGCGTGGTATCGACCTCGAACCCGGGGATCACGGCGGGTATCGCGGTGATGGTTCCGGCCTTCATGTCGGGCACGAGGATGAACTTGCCGGTTGGGTCGAGGCACGTGTCGGCTGCGGACTTGAACCCCTCGCTGACGATCTCGACGGGTTTGTCACCGGGGCGGTTGATGCCATAGACCTTTCCGGTCAACCAACTGGAAATGAAGAGGCGGCCGAACTGGTCCCACGTGATCCCGTCGGCACCGAGCATTCCCTCGGCGAGCTTCTCGACGCTGCTATCGGCGAGCTTCACACGGTACAGGATACCGGCACCGAAGTCGGCAAGGAGCAGGTGCGATGCGCCGTCCATCTGCACGCCATTGGGGATCTTCAGGCCGGGGATCTTCTTGTCATCGACCACCGTGGACACGAGGCCGTTGGGAGTTATGCGATACACGGCTCCCTGGCCGGGGTTGTCCTTGTCGCGGTTGCCCGAGTCGCTGACGAACAACATTCCGCTTTCCGGATCGACCGCGATGTCGTTGAGGAACAGGGGAGCGACGGGGAAGGCGTTCGCTGGTGCGAGGATGTCGGCCTTCGGTTCCTTCGCGGTGGCGTCGATACGCACGACGCGGGTGAGGTCCGTCACGTAAAGGAACTTCTGATATGCGACGATCCCCTTGGGGTCATTGAGCCCAGTGACGAACGGAACGGCTTTGCCGTTCTCGATAACGACGACGGAGCCGTCGCCATCCTTGCCGAATTCACCGATCACAGTGACAAACAGCTTGCCACCGGCGCCGACGCAGATGGACTCGGGGTTCACCAACCCGGTGACCATGGGTTTAGGCAGTTCGCCCTTGGGCACCTCTGCCGCGACCGCGGGTGCGGTCGATAGCAGCAGGAGAGCCAGTGAGAAGATGCGCTTCATTGCGGGGTATCCTTGCGAATGGGAAGGGGTGCGAGGATAGTGTGACCGCACTGACAGCGATGGGCAAGAGGCAGCGAGAGTTTAGCAGTGGTCCGAGCCCGAGCTTTCGCGAGGAACAAGCCTTGTTCCACGCGGACGCTCGGGCTCGGACATTAATCGTCAATCCTCCTTGATTGGCACAACGAACGGGTTGTTCTCGAAGTCCTCCTGCTTTTCCTCGAAGCGACGGCGTTTGATATCGAATGAGATGATCGCCTTCGGATCAGCCTTCGCGTCGTTCTCCACGGTTAGCAGGCGGTTGAACTCCTTGCCGTCCACGGCGAGCGTCACGCGGTACGCACCCGACGGCACGGTTCCCTTCGGTCCGCTCAGGTTCCACTGCAAGCGGTGGAAACCGACGTCGCCAGGGGCCGTGCGGAACTCGCGGACGACGTTTCCCAGTGCGTCGGTTACCTTCAGTGACACGGCTTTCGCGGGCTTCGTCAGCATGTACTCGAACGCGGTCCCCAGCACGGGGTTCGTGCCGTAGAACTTCCGCACGTCCTTCGTGTACGGCGACTCGCGGCCCGCCTCCAGCTTCCACCGCGTTGCGGTCGGCGGGGCGAACAGCGTGACCGGTTCCTTCAGCGGGTCGATGCTCTTTTCATCCTTCCCCACGATCTCGGTTCGCACGGTCATTTGCCGGATGCTCGCCACGTCCAGAATCCACACGCTGCGTCCGTGCGTGCCGACGACGATCTCGCTCGCGGTCGTCGGCTGCGCGACTTCGTGAACCGCTACGGTCGGCAGGTTGTTATTGATGTTCGCCCATGCCGCGCCGCGGTTGAGAGAAACCCAGATGCCGAACTCGGTGCCGCAATACAGCACGTTCGGGTTGGTGATGTCTTCCCGGACCATGCGGGTGGAACCGAACGGCGGCAGGTTACCGGTGATCGACTTCCACGTTGCGCCGAAATCCTCGGTCACGTACACGTAGGGCTTATCATCGTTTGAGCGGTGGGCGTCGAGGCAGACGTAGCAGCGGCCTTCGACCGCCTTGCTCGGTTCGATGGTCGCCACCCAGCGTGGGCCAGCTAAACCTGCGGCCTTGAGCTTGTCGAGGACGTTCTCCCACTTGGTGCCGCCGTCGCGAGTGATCCACACGTTGCCGTCGTCGGTGCCGGCCCAGAGCACATCCGCATTCTTGGGGCTTTCAGCAATCGCGGTGAGCGTCCCCTTCTTCGACGCGGTCATGTCCGGGCTGATCGCCTTGAGATCGGCACCCCGCATGATGGAGCGGCACACGTACTGCGAGCCGCAGTAGAAGATGTTGGGGTTGTGGCTCGACAGGATGAACGGCGTGTTCCAGTTGTACCGCAGCGGCTCGCCTGGCTTCACCGAACCGCGGCCGATGCCGCGACTCTCCCCGGTGCGAAGGTTCCGCCAGTTCATGCCGCCGTTCTGGCTCTCGGCATACACGATCTCAGGATCGGCCGAATCGACTCGCATCACGAAGCCGTCGCCACCGTTGAGGAACAGCCAGTCGTCGTTCGTGGGACCGACGCCGCGAAGGGTCTGGCTCGGCCCGCCCCAGCTTCCGTTATCCTGCAAGCCGCCGTAGATGTTGTAAGGCTTCTTGTTGTCCACGCTGACGTGGTAGAACTGCCCGATCGCGAAGTTGTTGTGGTGGTCCCACACTTCCCCGCGATCGTAGGTGACGTAGAAGCCGCCGTCGTTCCCGAGGATCATGTGACGGCTATCTTTCGGGTCGATCCACAACGCGTGGTGGTCCGGGTGAACGCCGCGAACCGGTGAACTGGCGAACTTTGCCCCGCTGTCGGCGCTCCGCCACAGTTGCAGGTCGCCGAGCACGTACACGACCTTCTCGTCGTTCGGATCGCACCGCACCTGTGCGTAGTAGAACGGCCGGGGGTTCAGGCTGTTCACGCGGGTCCACGTTTCGCCGTCGTCCTTGCTCATGAACACGCCGCCGGTTTGGTAGCCGTCCTTCCCCTGGTCCTTCTGCACGTTCGGCTGCTGCCCGCCGACCACCGGCTGAAGCTGGAATGGCCGCAGTGCGGGATTCGTGCCTTTCGGATTAACGGCGAACGCAACCTCAAACTCCATCGCTTTCCCTTCGCGGGTGACGCCGACTTTCACCTTCTCACCGGCCTTGAACTTGCCGCGTACCATGGCGAGTTCCTTGGCATCGGATATCTTTGTGCCAGCGACGGTCGTGATGATGTCGCCGCTCTTGATGCCGGCCTTCGCAGCTGGCCCATCGGGGAGAACCATCCCGACTGCGAGTCCGCCGGGAACGAGTTGAACGCCCAGTGACGGTGGCTGTGCGGGCCGGTCGCTCACGGGCTTCGCGATCAGTTTCACGTCGATGGTCAGTTCCTTGTCGCCACGCTTCACCGTGAACTTGACCACGTCGTCGGGCTTCTTCTTCGACATGAAGTCGATCATCGTGTCGTAGTCCGCGATCTTCGTGTCATCGAACGCGGTGATGATGTCGCCATCTTTGATGCCCGCCTTGCCAGCAGAACCGTCCTCGGTGACCGATTCGATCTTCACCCCGCCGCCCTTGTTCGTGTCGCTCGAAATCCCCATGTACACGCTCAGTGGCGCTCGACCCTTGCCGACGTTCTCGGTGTCGATGATCGCGAACACCAGTCCCTTGGTCTTGCGCGAGAAGTCCACGCCAATACGCCCGGTCTTCACGGTCGGCAGGCCGTTCGCGAGCTTCGCGTCGGTGAGTTTCTTCCAGGTCTTGCCGGCGTCCGTGCTCTTGAACAACCCGCCGCCCGCGCCGTAGGTGATCTCCGGCCCGTACTGGTCGGGGCTGGGCCATTCCTTCGAGTCGCCGAAGACGCCGTCGAAGCCGTCTCGCTTCCGTTCCCACATGCCGACGAGCAGCGTGTTCGGGTCGAACGGGTCGAGCCGGAAGTCGATCACGCCGGTCTTGTCGTCCACGTACAGAACCTTCTTCCACGTCTTCCCGCCGTCCTCGGTCTTGAACAGTCCGCGTTCGTCGTTTGCACCGTAGAGTCGGCCAAGGGCACCGACGTAGACCGTGTTCGCGTCCTTGGGGTGAACGACGATCTTGCCGATCTGGAACGACTGCTTCAGCCCCATGTTCTTCCAGGTCTTGCCGGCGTCGGTGCTCTTGTACACACCGTCGCCGTAGGACACTGAGTTCCGCGGGTTGTTCTCGCCGGTGCCCACCCAGACGATGTTCGGGTCCGACGGCGCGACCTCAACATCGCCAATGGAAACGGTTGCTTCGTGGTCGAACTGGTGGGTGAAGGAGATGCCGTTGTTGACTGTCTTGAGCAACCCGCCCGACGCGGTGGCCACGTAGTAAGTCGAGGGATCGCTTTCGACCACGGAGATCGCCGTGATGCGACCGCTCATGTTCGCCGGCCCGACGCACCGCCAGTTTAGTTTCGTGACGACGGTGGCGGGCACGGACCCCGGAACGGGCGGGTGAGCGGCGAGGTGCTTCAGCTCCTCGAGTTTCTTTCCGAGAGCGAGGATCTGCTTCTCGACGTCGGCAATTTCTTTCCGGATGTCATCGATCTCATCGGTTCGCCCGGTGGTCGGAAAGGCGAACATCAACGCGGTAAGCAGCAGGAATGCCGGACGGTGTCCCGGACGTGATGGGGATCTCACGGGTGGAGCCTCGTGGTGTCGTCGTCGCAGTTTGCCCAGTATGCCGATTTTACGCCGTCGGCAGATTGGGTGCGAGTAAATGACGTGCAGGACCAGGCCAACCACGTGTTGAAGAGGCCGGTTATGCCAGTGGAATCGGGTGTGCGGTGTCCGATAGAAGTGGTTTCGCGTCGGTGCGGGGCGATTGGTTCGACGAGGAGCCTCGTGCTTTCAAGGCTATGCAGATGTGCCGCGTGCCAAAGGTTGGCGACCGATATGGTCGCCAACCTTGACTGTCACTATTTGCCCTTCGCGTCAGTTCCCACGGGTAGCAGGTGTGGGGAACATAACTCAAATATCGGGGGCCGCGCCTCCCCGGTTGGCGGAGGCACATCAGCCTGGTCAGCAGACCGAATCTCAACCTCGTTCAGACCGGGTTGCAGTTGCAGGGGCACGGTGAGTTCGCCTTCGCCTGAGAAATGAAACCGCTGGTCCGTTCCGGCGTGGCGGACCACGACCGAACAGTGTGTGCCGGCCTTGGTGGAACCCGGCTTCACACCAGCACGAAGCATCACCTCCGTCGAGCGATCTGTCAGGAGCGAGAAAGCAACCCGATCACCTGCCCCGATTCCTTGATAGCTGACACCGTTGAGCCAGCGTGGCGGGCATGACACGGGAGACGAATAACCCAACTGACGCACTCCTGGCGCGACGGCAGTCACAAGATTCAATCCCACGATGGGCGTCTGGTAGTTCAGCGACCCCCACTTTTCCTCCTGGGAGAGAGGCGTTGCGGACAACTGAAACACGAGCAACGGGCCATAGACTTCTGAGGTCAGGTAATGAGTCGCACGCCAGAGCGGACTCGCCTGAATGTGCCGCAGAATCCGGCCATTCACCTGAACGGGAACCGGTACCCCAGGGACTCCCGGCAGAAGTTGAACTCGGCGTGCGAAATCTTCGATCTGCGAGGGGACGACCGCGACCATCCCGACGTCCTTCTCCATCTTAGCGATGAGTGATTCGGCAATTTCCTCCGGTGGGGTGTCACCAAATGACGCCCGATAATAGCTTGGGTGGACCGACGAGAAATAGCGAAGAGTTCTGGGACTCGGGCGATTCCCCCGGTCGAAGTAAAGTTGCAGTTCGACGAGTGCGAAAGCCTCATCGAAGAAGAACCCCACGCCGGTCCCGGCAGGTCGTTTAGCCACAATGTCGCCAAGTTCTCGGAAGAGTTTCCGATAGTGGGCGTTCCTCTCGACATACTGTTCGGTCTGAGCGCTGTAGTACCGGACCTGAGCGACTCCACCAATGATGGCGACGGAAATCAAAGTCAACGCCAACTTTTGAATCGATGAAGCGGACAGGTGTGAAGGGACGAGGCGGCAGACCGCCGTCACGGTGAGGACCAACAAGACGGCACTGAAACTGTGATACTTGGCCTTGGTGGCAATCACGAGGGCGAGAAAGGCAAAGATTGGCCAGAAGGCAGAGACCAGGTAGCCCGCACGCCCAGTACTGCTTGTGACTTGAACGATCGCGGGGAGGACGAGGAACGCCAACAGGCCGTAACGGAATGCGGATCGCGTCGCGAACGGGTGATTCCACAGGTAGTCAGCGATCGCACTTGGAGGGGCGTAATCGTAGCCAGCAACTCCGTAGTAATGGATGATTCCCTTTGCCTGGGTCAAAACCAAGAACGAAGCCACAACGAGTGGCACGATCCCGAACGCCAACGCATCGCCTACAAGTCTACGCCAGGTTCCGTCGCGGTATCTCTGAACCAGGGCCACGGCAATCAACGGCAAAAAAATCGCGGTCCCGTAGAAGGCCACCACAACTCGTTGAAGCGCCAACATGCTCAGCATGACGCCGCAGAGGAATCCCCACCCGCGACGAGTAGCGCCCTCGGAGAGGTACCAACTGAGCAACGCGCTCCCCAGCAGCCACACCGCAAGGTTGTCCTTCCAGTAGTCCATCAAGCCTTGCACGGGGTGGTACACAGTCCCGAACAAGGCAATGCATGAGAGTGCAGCAACGCCGTACACGAACGTTCCTGTTCGCTTGTACGTGTACCAAAGTGCCAGGGAACAAAACAACGTCATCAGAGGCACCTGCACAGCCAGGTGCCCGTGGAACTTCGTGAGGGACTTCGGGTAGAGCAACAGTCGAACGACCAGGTCCAACGAGTCTTTTTGTTGCAGCAACGAAACGATGGAGGTCCAGCGTTGCCCGACGGAGTTGTAGTACAGGAGGATGGCGCTGTAACGGTAGGAGGCTGAGTCGAAGTGGTGGTGCGCTCGGGCATGGTAGTTGTTGAGGATGGATGTCCCCAACACGGTTAGCAAGCCAGTCACGACCACCGCGAGGATGAAACATCGGACAACTGGCGACGTCAGCCGTTGAACTGCGTAGTCGAACCGCCTCGCGTTCGGCCGGGCTTCGCCGGTCGGCTCCGTGTCAGTGGAACTTCGGAGCAACGTCGATGTTAACCAGCGCCACAGTCCGCCGCCCGGAGAGGTTTTCGAAGAAGACTGGCCCGATGGTTCAGGGGGAGTGGACAACGCATTCTCCAGGTTGGTGTTCGGTTGCAAGTCGTGAGTGATGGCACGAATTCCATTGTCCGACAGGTGCCTGTTCAGGCTGCTCGGTTCACGGTGTCAGCACGCTCACCCGCTTCAAAAACCTGCCGCTCGACGTACTGCGGCTTGCGGTTAACGTTTAAATGCAACCGGCCCAAATACTCTCCCATGACGCCCAACGACAGAAGTTGGACACCACCAACGATCAGAAGTGTGACCATCAATGAGGCGTAACCGGGCACAGTAATGTTGGACAGCAAAGCTTGGACGAGATAATAAAAGGCTGCCATGAAGCCCAGGCACGCGCAGAGTGCCCCGCAAGCCGAGATTACTTGCAGCGGCAACAAGGAGAAGTTGGTGAACAGGTTCATGCCAAGCGTGGCGAGCTTGGTCAACGAGTAGCCGGAACGCCCGACCCCGCGGGTGTGGTGCTCGACGCCGACCGAACCGATCTTCTGCGTGTTCCAGGCGAGCAAGCCGTCAACGAACGTGAAATTCAAGTCGTAGCCGAACGTGCTCAGCACCAGTTCACGCCGAATGATCCGATACGACGTGACGTTGACCGGAGAGCGGAACACCGTGCGAAAGAACAGGTTGATGAGCCGGGAACCCGCGTTCCGCCAACTCGCGTGCTGTTTGTCGTGTGGGCTGCCGTAGATCAAATCGAAATTGCCATCGAGCATGGCTCGGTACAGCGTCGGGATCTCTTCCGGCGGGTTTTGCAGGTCGTCGTCAAGCGTCACGACGTACCGCCCTGTTGAGCGTCGGAAACCGCACATCAGCGCGTTATGCTGGCCGTAGTTTCTCATCAGGCGGATGGCGATGAACCCGTCAGGATCCTGCCGGTGCAGTTCGGAAATGACATCCCATGCGTTGTCCGGACTGCCGTCCTCAACGAGGATGATTTCGTGCGTGACGCCCATCTTGCCGAGCACGGCCTTGAGCCGGGCCAGGAGGTCGGGAAGGGTCGCCGCGGAACGGTAGACGGGGACGACGACAGAAATTTCGACGCTCATCGCACCCATCCTTAGTTGTTCATAGGCCAAAAATGGTAGACGTTGGTGAGCGTGCAGCGGTGGTAGCCAGCGCGACCGTACAACCGCAGCGCTGGCTCATTGTCGCCCTGCGTCACCACGCTCGCGCCCGTGCAACCACGTGCCGCCATGAACGCATGTGATGCCGCCAGCAAGGCAGTGCCCAACCCGCAGCCACGCGCCTTCCCATCCACAGCTAACAAGCCAATGTGCCCGACGCCTTCCTTGACTGCGACGGTGATGAGTCCCAACGGTTGCTGGTCGTTCGGCTCGACTGCGACTAACACCGCGTCCGCAATCTCGCCGCGTGCGCTGCGTTGAATCCACTGCTCATACATCGACTCGAAAATCGCCGTGGGGAAGAGTGGGTCCACCCGGAACCGCGAACGCTCTCCCGAGGCAATCGCCAGCCGCACGAGCGAGTCGGAAGCCGAGCCTTTGGGCCACGACCGAATCGCGTGGCTCGCCGACGGCGGGAGTTCCCCACTGCCAATTGGCCGAGTCAGTGTCACCTTACGATCAACCAACGCCCCCGAGAAACGGCCAAGCAACTCGTCGGGCAAGTTCGCTTCACTCGGCCCGTTCCAGTAGACAAGCCGCACCCCGGAAGTTCTCGCCGCGGTCAACAACCGCGAGAGACTCTCGGGTGAGTTTGCATTGCCCTCAATGCGTGCCACGGGAAAGTGAAAATGTTCACTGTCCCAGGCTAAAGGCACTAACTGCGGGAACGTCTCGCTCATGACACCTCCCGTTTACGCTGCCAGGTTCCGGTTGAAACGGACACCCAGACCACGCAGGCAACTCTCGACCTGAGCGACGACACGTGCCTGGCTTTCCTCGGTCATCGTGTAGTACAGCGGGAGGCGGATCAGGCGGCGGCTAATGTCCTCCGTCACCGGCAGGTCACCCGGTCGGTAGCCGTAGGTCTGGCCGACGGGGGAGTCGTGCAGCGGGATGTAGTGGAAGACCGCCATGATGCCGTTGCGTCGGAGGTTGTCGAGCAACTCGTTCCGGGCGCCCTCGGTGGGCAACAGGAGGTAGAAAATGTGGTAGTTGGGGGTGCAGTTCCGCGGACAAATAGGCAACCGCAGCAGCCCATCGGCCATAAGCGGGGACAACCGTTCCTCGTAGTACTCGTGTAGTTCGCGCCGCCGTTGCGTGATGTGTTCGCTCATCTCGAGTTGAGCGTAGAGGAACGCGCTACAGATCTCGCTGGGGACGTAGGAAGATCCCACGTCAACCCATGTGTACTTGTCAACCTGGCCGCGTAGGAACTGCTTGCGGTTGGTCCCCTTATCGCGAAGAATCTCCGCACGCTCGACCATCTTGGGGTCGTTGATGCACAGGGCGCCGCCCTCTCCGCAAATGAAGTTCTTGGTCTCATGGAAGCTGTAAGTGCCTAGAGCACCAATCGAGCCGAGCGCACGCCCCTTGTAGAACGAGTTGACGCCCTGTGCAGCGTCCTCGACGACTGCCAGACCGTGGCGATTGGCCGTCGCCAGGATGGGATCCATCTCGCAGGAGACGCCAGCGTAGTGCACCGGCCAAATCGCCCGCGTGCGTTCGTTGATGGCGGCCGGGATCAGACGCTCATCCAGGTTGAGTGTCTCGGGGTTGATGTCCACGAAGCGTGGGATTGCCCCGATTCTCGCCACCGCGCTCGCGGTGGAAACGAACGTGAAGGAAGGCATGATGACTTCGTCGCCAGGCTTCAAATCACACAGCAGGGCTGCCATCTCAAGGGACGCGGTGCAAGAAGGCGTCATCAACACTTTGTGGATGCCGAAGCGAGTTTGCAGCAGTTCGGCGCACTTGCGAGTGAAGTGGCCGTCGCCGGCGATGTTCCCGTTGATCACCGCTTGCGCGATGTAGAACAGTTCTTTCCCGGCGATGAACGGCTTGTTGTAAGGAATCACCTGATCGGTCATCACATTCCTCCGTGGTCCACACGCACTTCAGCGGGGCCACATTCAAGATTGGCGGAGGGCCGTGCCACTCCATGCAGTTGCGTCATCGCCATCCGGACCAGAGGAGCCTCATCACTCGGCCGGGATAAGCAAATACTCAATCAGGTGATCTGAGTCATCCCCAAAATTTGGGACGAGTGAGGGTCATGGGTCTCTTCGAAAGCAAGCTGGCCTTGACAAATCACGCGATCGAACGAACCTTCGGTCCCGAATCCGGTGATGCTCAGCTGTCGTACTGCACGCAAACTTCTCTCAGACGGAGTGCAAGTCTGTCACATGCCAAAAGCGAAAGTCGTTGCAGCCGGCCATTGACTCTCGCCACGGAACATCTCACGATGAACACAACACTCATTCCGAGGTTCCGCCATGTTTCGATTCGCGTTCGCGGCACTCGCCATCGCTCTGGCGGCCCCGGCAACCAACGCGGCCGACGCCAAGAAGGGGACGGCACTCCCGTTCCCGGCGAAAGCACCCATCGTCGTGTCCATTAACGGGTACGACACCGCCCGCGGACGACTCAACAAGTTGCTTACGGCCGCGTTGCCCAAGGACGCAGCCCGCGTCACCAAGCTACTCGACGGCGAACTGGACCAACTCTTCGAAGGCCGAAAGCTGGACGACGTTCGCAAAGACGCTCGCGGCTTCGTGGTCCTGAACGACCTGGCGTCGCTCATCCAGGACACGCCTGCCGTGTCCGTGTTCGTCCCCGTCACGAAGCACAAGGACTTCCTCAAGTCGTTCCTCACGAAGGAAGAATTCAAGACGCTCGACAATGGCAAGGACGGCGTTGACTCAATCAAGACCGCGGCGTTCGGTGAGGAACAGCCCGCGTACCTCGTTGATCTCAAGGATTACACGGCGATCACGCTCGACAAGGCGACTGCCGAAGCACACGCAGCGAAGTTCGCGACCGCCAACTCCGACCAACTCGGCACCGATCTCGCCGAGACGTTCCTCAAGGCCGACCTCGCGTTGTACGTGAACATGGACGCGATCAATGACCAGTTCGGCGACCAGATTCGGGAGTTCAAAGGGCTGGTCGATTTCGCTCTCCAACAGGCTGCACAGCAGGGCGCGCTTGGTTCGCTCAACAAGAAACAAATCGAAGCTGTGAAAGTGATCCTCAAGGGGTTGGTGCAGGGGGTTGAAGATAGCCGTGGGGTTGTCGCTGCGGTTGAACTTCGCCCGGAAGGTGTGTTTGTCCGGCTCCAGATTCGGTTCTCCGAAAACTCTCCCAGCGCGAAGTTGCTTGCTACCGAGAAGCCCGAGACGATGGCGGACATCGCAAAACTGCCGACTGGCCTGGGTACCTACACCGCGATGAAGTTCGGCAAGGCGATCAGCGAGGTGGTGCGTGACCTCGGCCAGGAATTCGCCACGACCGACGACGATGGCAAGGGGGCCGAGTTGCTCGAACAGCACTTGAAGGCTGTTGCCGATGCCGGGCCGGGCGCGGAGTACAGCGCAGCGTTGCCGCCCGCAGCGTCGATCACCGTGACGGCCTACAAGGACGCGGACAAGGCTGCCAAGGGACTGGCCAAGGCATTCAAAGCCATCGGGGCGGGCGGTCGCGTCAACGGTATCGTGGTGAAGTCGGCCCCGCGAGTGGGGGACGATGCCGAGAAGCACGCGGGATTCACCTTTGCATCCGTGAACCTGAACTTCGATTTTGAGGCCAGCGTTGCGGCACTCCCGGAGATGGTTCGCGACGCGACACTGGAGGCGTTCAAACGCGCCGTGCCCGAGAAAGCCGCACAGTGGATTGGCTCCGATGGCAAAGTTGTGGTTCGTGTGATGGCGAAGGACTGGGAGGCCGCGAAGAAACTGATTGATCAGTACCTCGGTGGTAAGGCGACCATCGGGGCCAACGCGGGCTTCAAGAAAGTACGTGAACAACTTCCTGCCGAAGCGAATGTGCTGTTCATCGCGGAGATCGAGTCAGCGATCAACGGGCTGGTCGCGGCCATGAAGCCGGCTGCCGACGCGATCCCCGGATTCCCGCAGATCGGCATCGTGAAGAAGGTCGAGGGCGGTCAACCCGCGTACCTCGGGTTCGCGGTTACACTCAAGGGCGAGGTCGCGACTGTGACAGGGTTCGTGCCCATTGCGTCGCTAGAAACCGCCGCCAAGATGCTGGAATCATTGTTCAAGAAAGTCGAGTAAATCAGCAGTCGCCGAGTGGCTGATTCGGTGAACCAACGTGTGCATTGCTCGCCCCGTTGGGGCGAGTGCTAAACCCATCTCCCAGGAGTGTTGCCTATGTTCGCTCGCCTCGTTTCCGCGATGATTCTCGTAGCCGGTTGCATGTCCGTCGTCGGCTGCACACGTGCGGCCAAGTTGGAAGTGACCAGGAGTTACGACGTCTCTCCCGGCGAAGCCCAGGCGATCGAACTCGATCCCCAGCCGAAACCGCAGAAGATCACCGTGGATTTCAAGTCGGCTGATGGCGATGTGCTGGTGCTCCTGTTCAAGGAAGCCGACGCGAAGGGCGAGGACGGCTTGCTTTCGTCCGACCCCAAAAAGGCACTTGGCCAGAAGAAGGGGAAAGCGGATTCGTTCACGGCCGACGTGCCCGAGAACACCGCGACGCGAATAGTCGTCCGGGAAGCGCAGAAGAAGACGAAGGTCGAGCTGAAGGTGACCAACAAGAAGTGACTGTTCGATACGTGCGAGCGGGCCAAGACTCGGGGCGCATGCCAGTCCGCTCGCCAAGACTCAATTCTCCGTAGTTCTCCGGGCACCGCATGATTGTGACCATCGACGGGCCGGCTGCATCGGGGAAGGGGACGGTGGCGAAAGGGATCGCCGCCCGCCTCGGGTTCGCGTACCTCGACACCGGAGCGATGTACCGAGCCGTGGCATTCGCGGCACACCGTGCCAGTGTCCCGTGCGACGACGATGTGGCCGTCGAGCACATCCTTCCCGACATTCACATCGAAATGCCCCCCGGGCGAGTCCTCCTGAATGGCGACGACGTGACCGACGCAATCCGTGCTCCGCACATCTCCCAGGGTGCGAGTAAGGTCGCGGCCGTGGCGGCCGTGCGAGCCTTTCTCGTCCCCCAGCAACGCCGCATCGGTCAGGGGCGAGACATGATTACCGAAGGCCGCGACCAGGGAACGGTCGTGTTCCCCGACGCACCGGTGAAGTTCTTCGTTACCGCCGATGCTCGCGTACGTGCCGAGCGCCGCTATAACGAACTCACGCTGCGAGGTGTTCAGACAACCCTCGAACGTGAACTGGCCGAATTGGTGGAACGCGATCGACGAGACAGCGAGCGGGCCGACAGCCCCCTGAAACAGCCAGCCGACGCGCACGTGATCGATACTTCGCACCGGACAGTCGAAGCGGTGTTGGACGAGATGGAAGGGGTTGTTCGGCGATGCATGACCGACCGGGCCTGATCGGCCGCATGTGGTACGACGCCGCTTACTGGGCCTCGTGGGGTGCGTTCACTTTCGGGTTCAGCTACCGCGGGATCGGGCGGGGGAACGTGCCGAAACGCGGTCCCGTCCTGATCGTCTCCAATCATCAGTCGATGTTCGACCCGATGCTCGTCGGCCTGTCGTGCCCACGCTACCTCACGTTCCTCGCCCGCAAGACGCTGTTCGAGGTCCCCCTGCTCGGGCCACTGATCGAGAGCCTCGGCTCAGTGCCCATCGATCGCGGCATGGGGAAGGACGGCATTCAGGCCGTGCTCGACCGACTCACGCACGGGCGGGCGGTCCTCGTGTTCCCGGAGGGCGAACGAACCCATTCGGGCGATGTGCAACCACTGAAACCCGGCATTTCACTGCTGATCAAACGGTTGAACTGCCCGATCGTGGCCGTGGGAATCGCGGGTGCGTTCACAGCGTGGAACCGTTTCACAATCATCCCAAACTTCTCGCCGCTGCTCGTGCCAGCCGAACAAAGCACAATCGGAGTCTCGATTGGCAAGCCGATCGATCCGGCGCGTTACAAAGGCTCTAGTCGGGACGAAATGCTGGCGGATCTTCAGAACGAGATTCAGAAACAGGTCGTGGAAGCGGAAGCGTTACGCCGGAAGTGAGAAGCCAAGCAAAAGCAGACGAAATCAGGATTCGCCCGAGAGCCGGTGATTCTCGGCCGTCAGTTTCTGTCTCGCATGATTCTGATGCGAGCCCTCGGCTGAACACTCATCTCTTACCCACACGACACGCCATAACCGTCGGTGATTATCACATTTTACGTGTTCATGCAAAGCGTGAAATTGTTCTCACGAACTTTCTTCCGGACGAATGGAATGGTTCCAGAGAGGGGTGCGCCACTTGCCCGGAATCAAAAAGCCCGCATGTCATCGGCAGCTACCGTTTGGGCAATTCGGCCTTGGGAGCTTCCTTACCGTGGCGACCCGTGAGATCCCACACCGTGATCGCTTCCTCCGCACCGGCTGAAACGAGCCGTGTGCCGTCTGCAAAAACGCCCAGCCGATACACTGTGCCGAACCCGGTGGTGAACTGGCGAACCAGCGATTGGGTGGACATCTCCCACACGCGAATGCCGCCGGTCATCCCTTCGGATGCGGCGATCAGGAACCGGCCATCCGAGCTGAACGCGACCTGTTGGAATAACCCGTTCTCGAAGACTCCGCCCACCGCGAATACCTCCGAGCCGTCGCTGGTGTTCACCACTTTGATGAGGCCCGATGACGTCGCGGCGATGTACTTGCCATCGGGGCTAAACGCGACGCTTCCACGTTGCCCGCGCTGGACCCGGACTTTCCACAAATCCGCTTCCTCGCCAGTGGTTGGTGATAGCCGCAAGAACCCGTCGCGACCGACCGTGGCGAGCTTGTCACCACCTGGGTTGAAAGCCAGCGAAATCGCGATGGTTTGGACGGGCAGCGTTCGCAGCGTCTTCGCCGTGGTTGCATCTGCAATCACAATCTTGGCTGCGTCGCCGGAGTAGGCCACAGTCTTCCCATCTGATGAAACCGCAAGAGAGCGACACCCTCCAGCGTTCTCCGTGATCGTACGGCTCGGCTTTGTGGCCAGTGGTTGCGCGGAATCGAAGTTGTCGTAGACCAGCACCCCTTGGGCCATGGCGACTGCGAGCCGGTCCTTCCCGCTTGCGGCGAGCACCGCCTTGCCAGGCAGTTTACCAGCCAGGGTGGCGGTGGATTTGTTGAGTGGCCACAGGAACGCGTTCTCACCTGCCAACACGAAGACTGCCTTTCCATCGGCCGTTGGCGCGAGCAACGCCGACTCGGGAAACGCATCATTCTCCGCGTGGACCTGCGTTCCCGTGGCCAGATCCCACAGGCGAATCCGCAACCCGCCGGACCCCGTTGCGGCCAGCCGTGAGCCATCGGGGGAGATCGCCCACTCGCCAGCGACTCCCTGGGCTCGGCCGACCCATTTCTTCGTGCTCAAGTCGTATACGCCCGCAGCATCCAAGCCTCCCACTGTGAGCTGATTGTTGTCGAGCCATCGACCAACACGACCGGCTTCTTCCACCTCCGCTATGACCTTCGCGGTTTTGCCGTCAGCGATGTCCCAAACCTTTGCGACTCCGCCGACACCACAGGCCACCCGCTTGCCGTCAGGGCTGAACGCGAGGCTGGTGATCTTGTCACCATTGTCGAAGGTCATCACCGGCTTTCCGCCCGCGAGCATGTACAGGGTGACGACACCCTTCGGGTTGGCGACAGCGAGTGTCTTGTTGTTCGGGTGGAACTGATATGGGGATCCAACAGGGAGTTCCAGTTGTTCGAGCTTGGTGTCGAGGTCGGTCACTCTCAGGAGCCCGCTGCCTCCGAAATGTGCAACGTACCGGTTGTTGTTCGAAATCGCGCACTTGGTTCCAAATTGCCCAGAGAACTTGGAGACTTCTTGCAATGTTTCGGGGTTCAAGAACAAAACGCTGTTGTCGGCAAATTGCACGGCGAGTTGTGTCCCGCCGTGAGTGAACCCCATGTGCAGCACAGCTGTGTCCCGAGTGTGGAGGACTTTCACGGATTTGCCGGTGGCGGTCTCCCACACTCGCACCATGCCATCCTCGCCGCCCGAGAATAGCCGTTTACCATCGGGGGAAAACGCGACACATAGCGGTTTCGCAGCATGCCGCAGACGGCTGTCTCCCAGGCGTGCGATGACGCCCTCAGAGGGAGCACTCGAAACGGGTCGTGATTTCGCGGGTGGCTGCGGAGTAGCCTTTGGCTGAACCTGTTTGAGTTGTAAGAGTTGGGCACGCAACGCTGCCTCGATCTCGGGCGTCTGCCTGGCGTTGACCACGGTCGCCCCGCTCGTGAATCCAAGGATCGCGGCCAGCAACCGGACAAAACGTCTTCCAGCCATGACAGGTGCCCTCGCGTGAATCTGCCAACCGACGCGGCCGGAGCCACGCGCATGCAGAGTAGACGCAAATGGCAGCAGCAACTCACACCACTCGCAGAATGATTTGAACCACGAAGGGCCAATGAGTGCGGGAGTTGGGGATTCCCATATGGTGGCTATCCCGTGATCTCCCAACAACACGGGTTCACTGCTCTCAGACTCCGGCCAAGCCCGACCCAGGAACGATGTTGATCCGGCCGGCTCCAGGCCCGACGATCCGCCCTACGATCGCCGCCGCAAGTGTCCCGGCCGCAGTTAGCGCCTTTGCGACTTCGTGGGCCTGCGCCGCAGGCACAGAGGCAAGCAACCCGCCAGACGTTTGAGCGTCGCACAGGAGTAGTTTGAGTTCGAGCGAAGTGTCTGCATCCCAGTCCACCCACTCGTCCAGAAACTTCAAATTTGCTCGCGTTCCGCCTGGCGCGATCGACGCTGCGACATACTCCCGAGCAGCATCCATAATGGGAACAGCATCAGCCCAAACCTCGGCCGTCACGCTGCTCGCGGCTGTTACGTTCCGCAAATGCCCAAGCAGGCCGAAACCGGTCACATCTGTCAGCGCATGAACATCGAACTGCGTCAGCACTTCTGCGGCCGACCGGTTCAGCGTAGTCATCACACGGATGGCCTCGGCGATCGCGCCTTTCGAGTCGAGACCATTCTTCGCGGCAGTAGAGATGATCCCAAGTCCGAGTGGTTTAGTGAGGATCAGGAGGTCGCCAGGTTTCGCTCCCGCGTTACTGAGAACACGGTCAGGGTGGACCGTTCCGACGACTGCGAGCCCGAAGATGGGTTCTTCACTCTTGATGGTGTGGCCACCAATGATCGGGCAACCCGCCTCGGCCGCAATTTCGGCTGCGCCTGCCAGGATCTCTCCGAGAATCGCGACCGGGAGATTTTCCGGGAATCCCACGATGCTCAATGCCGACAAGGGTTTGCCACCCATCGCGTAGACGTCAGAGAGTGCGTTTGCCGCGGCAACTCGGCCGAAGTCTCGCGGCCCATCAACGATGGGCGTGAAGAAATCCGTCGTGAGCACCAACGCGAGGTCGGCTGACATCCTGTAGATCGCCGCATCGTCTGCCGTCGAACTACCAACGAGGACGTTCGGGTCCGTGACGGGAGGCAGCATTCCCAGGAGGGGCAACAAGAACCCAGGCGGGTGCTTCGCCGCGCAGCCGGCTCGCTTGGCGAGCTTCGTTAGCCGGATTGGTTCTGTGGACATGTCTTCCTCGAGGCACAGTTGTCACCATAATGTATGTCAGGCGTGAGCCAACGCGGCACGGTTAATTCCGTACCCTGTGGGAATCCCAACATGCCGCCTCGTGAACTCAGAACGATCTCCAGTGTCAGTCAGACGTTCTGGTTTTTCATCCCGAACTCCAAACTGGGACGATCCCACCGATGAGCGATATCGAACTGGCGATCACGCGGACGAAATCGCTCGAATCGTTTCTTGAGCAGGCGCTTGGTGCCACGGGCAAAGGCCTTCACGAGAAGGTATCCAGCGTGCAAGACCGGCTCCAACCGGCTTTGGTGAAGAAACTTCGGTTCATTGCTACGGTCCGCAACAAGATCGTTCACGAGGCGAACTACGAGAAAATCGACGATCGAGCCAGGTTCATCAAAGCCTGTGATGAAGCCGATGCGGACCTCCAGGCAATGCTTGCTCCTGTTGGCCAGAGCGGTTGTTTCCGTTACATTTGTATCGTTGTTGGCACAGCGCTCGCAGTATCGCGAATCGTCTAGGGGTGCAATCTCACCTCCCGAACGATCAAATCATGTTTGCAAACCTCCCCGAAACAAAAGTTCTCACGAATTATTCGCCCGCCTTAAATGGCATTCGCTGGACCCCAATAAGTGGTGGTTTCAGTGGTGCGGAGGTCTGGCGAGGCGACGACGAGAATCACGGTCCGGTCTTCGCCCTCAAGGTCTGGCCACCGGAGATCACATCTTCACGACTCATGAACATTCACTCTTGGATGGCCCAGGCAAGTCACCTCTCATTCGTCCCATCGGTGATCCGCACGGCTGCTGGCGCATCCGTGGTTTGTGAGTCTGGTCGGTGCTGGGATCTCGCCCGGTGGATGCCGGGAACAGCGGTTGCGAATCCGAATCCGGCCGAGGTCGAAGCAGCGTGTGTGGCGGTCGCTCGGCTCCATCAGGCGTGGCCCGTCGAGCGTACCGCAGTGTGCCCTGGTGTCCTCAACCGACTCCGCGTGCTCTCAGAGTTTCGAACGCGACTTGGGACAGAACCACCATTGCATCTCCCCGTCAAGGAAAGCCAAATTTCGCTTGTGCGTCGCGCGTGGGCCGTTGTCGCGGAGAGAATCGACTGGGCCGAACGACTGCTCCAACCGTGGGGAGCGGTCCAAGTTCCGCTCGCTCCTTGTGTGCGAGACCTTCGATCGGAACACGTCTTCTTTTCGCGAGGTGAAGTGGTCGGAATCGTGGATTACGGAGCGATGGCTGTCGATGAGCCAACGGTCGATCTCGCTCGGTTGCTCGGGGACTTTCAAGGTGACATCGACGCCCGTATTGCCACCGGGGTGCGTGCCTACCGGAGCGTGATAAACAGTCGGTATGTCTCTGAAGAGTTCGTTCGTGTGCTGACCCATACGGGACTGGTTTGTTCCGCAGTGGGCTGGCTGATTCGACTCGTGGTTGAACAGCAAAACGCTTCTGATGAAGTCGCGGTTTCTCGCCGACTCCAACAACTGCTCGGGCGGGTTGGGCAATTCGCGCCGATGTAATATTCGTGCCAAATCGCCCGCTTTGTCGGCATTCTCGGCAGAACCGGGCAAAAATACGATCTCGTTGATTTGACTCACCGATTCGGGCGAGCTAATGTTCCGCCGTGAACGGTCGCTGGGCGAACTGGCTCGAACGGGAAGGATGATCAACTCCCTACCGCGAAATCGTACCTGTCATTGACGCAGTGTGCGGAGTTGCATTCACCAACGATTGAGACGGTTGCCCACCGACTTCCGCCTATTGGAGAGAACTCATGCTCGGCCGGATCGTTCGCTCGGCCGTCGCCTTCCTCAAAGAGGAAAGCGGGCCGACAGCAGTTGAGTATGCCGTGATGCTGGCCATGATCCTCCTCGTCGTTTTTGCGGCGGTGTCGACGATCGGGCAACATACCAACGACAAATTCAACAACGTTGCTCTACAAGGGGTTAAGTAAAACAGTAACGCCGACAGACCGGGATCGCGCCCCGGAGAAGGTCGGTATGGTTTGTTGCGTTGTGGGCGGGGAACCCATCGACGCTTTGAATGGTTCCGGATACACTCATCCTTACACTGGAGCTTTAAGATGCGTAACGTCGCCAAGAAGATGGTCTCGTTCTTGAAGAAGGAAGATGGCCCGACGGCAGTTGAGTACGCCGTGATGCTGGCCCTGATTGTTGTCGTTTGCATTGCCGCCATCTCGGCACTCGGCAAGAATGCCAACACCACCTTCAGCAAGATCGGCTCCGCCGTTCAGTGATTGTGGTTGGCACAGCAACACTGCCGGAAACACGGTTTGTGTTTCCGGGTTTCGATCCTGGCTCGCTCGCTCGATCAGTCCGAGCGAGTCACTATTCAGGTTCTCTTTCAATCCCCTCACTTCGGAGAGTCCCATGCGTAACGTCGCCAAGAAGATGGTCTCGTTCTTGAAGAAGGAAGATGGCCCGACGGCAGTTGAGTACGCCGTGATGTTGGCCCTGATCGTTGTCGTTTGCATTGCCGCCATCTCGGCACTCGGCAAGAACGCCAACACCACCTTCAGCAAGATCGGCTCCGCCGTTCAGTGATTGCGGCAAACAGAGAGTTGTGTCTCTCGTTTCTTGACCACCAAGAAACAGAAATTGCAACTTTCCTGACATTCAAAAGACCCACCCGATTTTTCGGGTGGGTCTTTTGCCAGGCGAACCAAACTGTACAAATTCCGAACTTTGGTAGAAATTTGAGGATAGACAGGAATTCGATGTTGAAGGACGTGTCGGTTTCCTCCAACATTCCCTGTTCGAATCCCGAGAGACCAGATCCTCGTTCCAAGTTCTCTGGGATGGGAGTTTCTCACAGTTCGACTCGCGACCGACAAACTATAACCCCTGGGAAATCATGCATCGCATCGCCAAGAAGATGGTCTCGTTCTTGAAGAAGGAAGATGGCCCGACGGCAGTTGAGTATGCCGTGATGTTGGCCCTGATCGTTGTCGTTTGCATTGCTGCCATCTCGGCACTCGGCAAGAACGCCAACACCACCTTCAGCAAGATCGGCTCCGCTGTCAAGTAATGGCGATTTCTCAATCGCCCAAAAACAACACCGTGTTTGAGTTGAGCCGAGCCGATGGGTTTCGGCTCCTTCTATTCTGGGTGGCTTGCCACCCGAAGTTGCCCACTTCACCAGTTGTCAGACCTGGAAATGCAAGTGCGAGGTACGCGACCGTTTCAGGCGGACAACTCCCGGATGTCATCACCCACTCCCAACCAAAAACTTGCCCAGTTGCCGCGGGGAGTACGCTACCATTCATCCGTCCGAAAACTTTGGCGATCTTTCACTAGGTGGCACAACTCCGATGGTTAACCCTGAATCTCCACCCCAGGCGACTGAAGACGACTCCCTGGGAATCGACCGCGAATTTTTGGTGAAAATGGCGAGGATGCCATTGTTCGCTCTCATCTGGGTTGCCGCTGCGGCGCTCTCTCACAAAATCTGGGCGGCCTTCTCTCCCGATACGCTCAATGCTGGACCGCTTTTGGTTTTATCCTTCGGCATGATCCTGGCTGCCTTCATTGATGGGTGGGCACTGAAAGTTCCGAACTGGGTCACCCTCCCGTTAGTGCTCAGTGGCTGGATACTTGGTCTGCTCCACGACTTGAATGTACCGATCGATGGGGGAACAGGTGGGATCGGCATGTCGATCATCTGCACCATCTTCGGTTTTCTGCTCCTGTTTCCGATGCTTGCCATCCGCGGCGTTGGGGAAGGGGATGTGAAGATGCAGATGGGTTTCGGAGCGTGGGTTGGGGCGTTTTTTGGTGAAGGCGACACAACGAACGCTGCTGGGTTGGCGAAACTCTACGGACCAGCCGTTGTGTTCTGGGGTTTTGCGTTCGGAGCGCTCGTGGGCGGGGCTTTCGGTCTCATCATCATCTTTATCCGTCGCCAGTGGACCGCAAACGCGACGATGTACCGCGAAATCGGGAAAGATTTGACGATGTTTGCGTCCGGAGAAGCCGCAGAAGCCACAAAAAGAGCTGAGGAGCGGAGAAAAGTCTGGGTAAAATTGCCATATGGGATTCCGCTCTGCGTCGGATTTTTACTTTTCCTGGGGTACAAACTTATTCTGCAAGAATGAACGAAACTCGATTTGGGGCAGGAATTCGAGCAATTCAGGCCGATTGTGAACCTTGGTAGGCTATAGAATTGGTAAGCTGCGAATTCTTTGCGCGACCCTCTCAGTCGGAATGACTGAAGTAACCAGTCGTCTCGGGTCGAATCTTTACACGGGTAAGCCGTGTTCACGCGCCGCACAAGCTGGGGAAATCCGCTAAAGTTGAGTGACTGTCTGGCATCCGATCTTTGGACCACCAGACGGTGACCGACAAACGGGTTTAGACAGCGAATCGGGGCGTCGGATTCCGGGTCACCTATCGGTGGTCAGCTCTTGTGATACTCGCAGGAGCCTGAGATCCCGATCGCAACCCCTCGCCCGAGGCGGACACCGTCGCAGCTTTGCCGTCGGAAGCAAGTCGGCATCAGAGGTCTTTCATCCCCGAGGGGCAACACCATGAAGCAGAAGAATCTGGTTCTGATGGGCATCGCGGTCGCTTGTGGCCTCGTTGCCGCAATCCTGACGGCAAACATGGGCAAGCCGCCCACGATCGAAATGGTCGATGTGCTGGCTGCCAAGAAGGACCTCACAACAGGGACGGCTTTCACGAAAGATAACGTGGAAGATCTGACCGAGGTTAAACCGATCCCCAAGACCATGATTCCCGCTGAGGCCAAGATCATCCTCAAGAAGGAAGACCTGATTGGCAAGCGGCTCTCACGAGCGACTCACCAGGGCGAGTACTTTAACGTCGCTGACGTTGGGATTAAAACCCAGATTCTGTTTGAGGCGGGCCAAGACATCATGTCGCTCCCAATGACTGCCGCCAAAGCCGCCTCAGGATTCGTCGGCCCAGGTTCACGGGTCGATATCCTGGCAAGCGTGATTGATGGTACTCAGCGAGAGGTGTTCACGCTGCTTCCAGACATGCACGTGCTCGCGGTCGATGCGGAACAGGATCTCACGAAGCAGCAGGTATTCCCGGAAATGCGGATGGTTTCCTTCGCTGTGACCCAGAAGCAGGCGCTGCTCATCACGCTGGCAAACCAGCGAAACTGCAACTTGGAACTGCTCCTTCGTCACCCGGACGCTCCGAAGCGAGAATACAACATCGACAAGACACTCACGATGCTCAAGACACTGGGCAAGGATCCGGGTGGCGTGGAGATGGTCAGTGAAGCGAAGAAAGAGAAGATGGTCAAGGTGTACATCGCCAAGGAGAACATCCCCGCGAACACCGAGATTGACGAAGAGTTGATCAAGACGAAGTTCGATCTGGTCGAGAAACCAGAGGAACACTTCAAGGGGGCTTGTACCGACCTGTCCCCGTTCTACGGGCAGTTCAAGGTACTTACGACGGGTGTTGCTAAGGATGCTTATGTGCTGAACGCCATGATCGGAGCCGCACCGATCAAGGGTGTGGTTGGAGCGCCGCCAGCCGATGTCGATATCACAAAGCTCCCTCCGAAAGTCGAGGTTACTCCGGAACAAGCACTCGAAGTTGCACCCTTCCCGCACCTGTACATTCCGCCGGCGCCACCCGCCCCGCGGATTCGAGACGTGGCTATCCACACGACGAAAGGTACGATTGTTCACCGCTACCAGGAAACTGGGATCGGAACCGAGGAGTGGAAGTTGATCGCGATTCTTAGCCCGACGGAAGCCGCAGCGGGCACTAAGCCGCCTGCGGCGAAGGTGACCGATTGAGTTGGTTGTTCGGTGGATGGAGATCTGTCCTTGGTGGTGGCGAGACTACCAAGGATAGCGAGTTACCCGGTGTGGCAGGACGCCCTCCGGAACGATCGCGGAGCCTTGGGTGCCGTGCCCTGGCCGTGATTGAAAACGAGTAGACTTGGGGCGGGCAACTGCCCTTCTAGCGAGGAGAGGTGAACGGATGCACCCGAAACTGAATAGCCGACGGATCGCGCTGGGGAGCGTGGTCTTGGTGGCAGGAATGTCTTACGCGGTGAGCTACGGGAAACAACCCACCGTGCCATCAGTGCCCCCAGTCGCCGGCGTCGTCCAAATGGACAAGTCCGGGGCCTTGCTTGTACCGCTTGGCGGTCTTGTGACGTTCGACCCGAAGCTGGGGCCGAAGGATTTGCTGACGGATATCATCGTGGCCCGTGATGACATTCTTGCGGTTCGACTGGACCCGCAGAACCCAGGCAAGCTGTTGATGACAGGGCGGGCCGCTGGTCTGACCCAACTGATACTTGTGGTGAAGGACAAGCCGCGGTTGGTGTACGAAGTGCTCATCCAACCCGACCTGAACTTGCTCCGGGGGCTCATCAAGCGGCACGTGCCCACCGCAGCGGTTGATGTTTCGCCTGGTGTTGGGAACGTGATCATCATGAGTGGATACGTCTCCAGCCCGCAAGACGCCGACGTGGTGGAACGACTGGCAATTAGCGCGGTCGGCAACCCACAGAACGTCATCAACGCGGTGCAGGTTGGTGGTGGCCAGCAGGTCCAGATCGACGTGGTCGTCGCCTCGGTTGACCGAAACATGCTTCGTCAGCGTGGGTTTGACTTCGCTGCCCGGGGCACGAGTTTCGGCATGGCAAGCGTCATCAGCGGTCTACTTCAGGGTGGTCTCGTGGATCTCCCGACACAAACTGGTGGTAACCTGCTATTCCGTGGTGGTGTGCCAACTCAGTTCTTGGGTGCCCTGCAGGCACTCCGGAACGAAGGGATCGCGAAGTTCATCGCTGAACCGCGAGTTGTGACCCAGACAGGTCGGCCGGCATTCTTCCGTGCGGGTGGCCAGCAGGCGACCATCAGTGGTACCTCCGGTATCACTGGCCCTGGCGTTCAGTTGGTACCGTTCGGTACGGAACTGGAAGTGCTTCCAATCGTGTACGGGAACGGCATGATCTGGTTGGAAATCAACCCGCGGATCTCGTCCGTGAGCCAGGCTCTGGGTATCAGCATCGGTGCAACAGTTTCTCCTGGTTTCACAGAGCAGCAGGTCCGCTCAGCGGTTATGTTGGAGTCTGGCCAGACATTCGCAATCGGTGGTTTGATCCAGAACAGCGTTCAGGCACAGTCCTCGAAGGTGCCGTTCCTTGGTGACCTGCCCTTCGTGGGAACTGCGTTTAGCCGAGTCAGCCACGAGAACCGGGAAAGCGAACTCGTGATCCTGGTCACCCCTCGAGTGGTTGCTCCGATGAACTGCGATCAGCTTCCTGGTCGGATGCCAAGCCGAGAGACTCGCAATCCGGACGATTATGAGCTATTCTTGGAAAATATCCTGGAGGCTCCACGCGGTCAGCGTAAGGTGTGGAATAATCGGTGCTACAATGCTGCTTGGAAGAGTGGTCCGACCGCAGCCCTCTATCCGTGTGCCGGCAACGTCCACAACGGTGGTGCTGCTGGGTGCGCTAACGGCAACTGCGGTGCGGGCAGCCTGGGCATCATCGGGCCGAACGGCGTGGGGATGGCGAACCCAAACGTTCACATGAATGGTGCCGGTGCCGTTGCCCCCGTCAGCACCTTGCCTCCGGTCCCGACGACTCTCCCGCCGGTACCGCAGCCACTCCCTGCGAATCCCGTGAACCTTCCTGTGGTTCCAGGGGCTCCGGTGGGTGGAGCGATTGGTGAACGAAGTGGGGCGGAACCTGCTCCGATCAACCTGCCGATCGGGCCTCCCCCGGCAGTAGTGATCCCAGAGATTCCGCGAAATTGACCCTGTAGATTGGGTTTTGTTGCCCCGGGACGGCCGAAACGCCTTCCCGGGGCAACCCACCCTGACCGAAGTGGCACAACACGCGACACATCCGACCCGGTGGTGGCCATGCAACGCGTCGCGATCGTAGACCCGACCGAATCGACCCGCGAGTCTCTCCGCACACTCCTCTTGGGTGTGGACTTCGTGTGGCTTGATAACGAGTGCGCTCGGTACGAGTACTTCGCCGACGTGATTCAATCCGCGCCGCCGGAGTTGGTCATCGTCGCACTTGATGCGGACAAGGGAAAGGCTCTCCAGTTGATTCAACAACTGGCTGCAGAGCATCCCACCCTTCCAATCCTGACCATCAGTCACGATCACCAAGCACTCCTTCAGTCGCTTCAGAAGGGTGCCAAGTACTTCCTGACTCACCCGGTCGGTCTCCAGGACATCCTCTCTGCTCTTCGCCGTGCTCTTGGCGAACACGGTGGCTCAAGTGGCAGCCCCTCAGGCAGGATCTCCCAGCAGACAACCTCGTCAGTTATCGCGGTTCTTGGCTCTCGCGGTGGGGTCGGGACCACGACCATTGCCGTGAATCTCGCGGCCACTCTTGCCGCCGATCCCGACCACGCGGTTGCGCTCCTCGACCTGGACCTGGCTTTGGGCGATGCGGATATCTCGCTTGAAGTTACAGGCTCTGAGAACATCAGCATTGCCGACCTCGCGCACAATATCGAACGTTTGGATATGAACTTCCTTCGCAGGGCATTGGCGAAGCACGAAGGGACTGGTCTCTCAATTCTTCGCCATCCGCTTGAAATCGGACAAGTGGGGCTGATTCACGAGCAACACGTTGATCGCATCGTGAACCTTCTGAAGATGAGTTACACCCATCTGGTGCTCGACCTGAGCAAAGGCCTCTTGCCGACGGACCTGACTGGCCTCCGAATGGCGGATCAAATTCTGCTCGTCGCTCAACTCGAACTCGCGAGTTTGCGGAATGTGGTACGACTCCTGCACTGCCTGGGCGGGGAAGAAGGATTGGTCGAGAAAATCCGCGTCGTGATCAATCGCCAAGGGGCCGACACGATCGAGGAGGGTATCAGCATCAAGAAGGCGGAAGAGGTTATCGGTAAACCGATCTTCTGGCAAATCCCCAACGAGTCAAAAGCGGTCATCGGTGCTCGTGTCGCAGGGCATCCACTTATCAAATATGCCCCCAAGAGTGCCGTCCAGAAGAGCCTGGTCGGGTTGGTTCAGGCAATGTATGGCAAGCCTGCTGCAAACACGGGTAAGGGGAGCAAGGGCGGATGGGGATTGTTCGGCAAACGAAGTTGACGAAGTCTCGGTTCGGGGCATGGGGCCGTGCGGATCGTGGCGGAGTGGATCGGGAGATGAACACCCAGACGGATACTGAGGGCAGACAATGTCGAGATTGCAACAGGGAATATCGAAACTCAACAGCCTGAACAACCCCAGTGCGGGGGGGGCGAGCATCTCCCGGCTCGGCAACCCAAACAGTTTGGGTGGTGGCGGCGGTGGCGGCGGTGGCAAGAATTACGACGAGCTGAAGCGTCAGATTCACTCCAAGCTCGTTGATCGACTTGACTTCACCCGCGTCAAGGATCTCTCCAGCGAGGCCATGCGACGGGACATCCGTCGAGTGATCGAGCACCTCTGCGACACCGAAAACCCACTTCTCAACCGTATCGAACGCGAAAAGTTGATTGAAGAGGTGCTCGACGAAACCCTGGGTCTTGGGCCTCTGGAAATCCTCCTCAAAGATCCGTCGATCAGCGATATTCTGGTGAACGGCCCACACAAGGTTTATGTCGAACGCCGCGGTAAGCTCGAAAAGACTGAAGTGAAGTTCCGAGACAACGACCACCTCCTTCAGATCATAGACCGCATCGTGTCGAAGGTCGGTCGGCGAGTTGATGAAACGAGCCCAATGGTGGACGCCCGTCTTCAAGACGGTTCTCGTGTGAACGCGGTGATTCCACCGATTGCACTTGATGGAGCGAGCCTGTCCATTCGGCGATTCGGTGCGAACCCGCTCAAGCTCGAAGATCTGTTGAATTACAAAGCGTTTACCCCCGAAATGGCGATGTTGATGGAGGCCTGTATCAAGGCCCGACTTAACGTCCTCATCAGTGGTGGTACGGGTTGCGGTAAGACGACACTGCTGAACACGCTCTCCAGTTTTATTCCTAGCGATGAGCGTGTTGTGACGATCGAAGACGCCGCCGAACTGCAGTTGCAGCAGGACCACGTTGTGCGGCTCGAAACGCGGCCACCGAACATCGAAGGAAAGGGTGCGGTTTCTACCCGCGATTGCGTGCGAAACGCCCTGCGTATGCGTCCTGAACGAATCATCATCGGCGAAGTTCGAGGATCAGAAGCCCTCGACATGCTCCAGGCCATGAACACCGGTCACGGTGGTTCTCTGGCCACACTGCACGCCAACACGCCGCGCGAAGCTCTCACGCGGCTGGAAACGATGATCATGATGGGTGGATTCGAGTTGCCAATCAAGGCGATGCGTCAACAGATCGCATCTGCCATTGACCTGATTATCCAGGCGAACCGGCTCCAGGGCGGTCCCCGTAAGGTGACGCACATCACGGAAGTGATGAACATGGAGCAGGACATCATCATCATGCAAGAAGTCTTTCGGCACAAGCAACTCGGGATCGACCAGAACGGTCGCGCCTACGGCCAGTTCGAGGCCACCGGTGTTCGCCCGACGTTCATTAACCGGCTGGAATCGAAGGGTGTCAAATTGCCGGCGAACATGTTCGCTGAGCGAGTCCTCATGCGGGATTGATGAGGGACGGCACCGGATAGAAGTGGCAGTCTTCTCGCCCAGGATGGGATTGTTGACTTCGCAAGATGCGGGGTCGGGCACGACGACCAGGGACGGCAGAACCCGAACAAGTGGGGCCTCAGCCCCGCAGGTCATTCTCCTCGCCAGGTGAGAACGATGGACCCCACGATCTTCGCATTCCTGATTGGCGGTCTGGTCATCGCCATGATCGTCTGCCTCTACCTGGCGTTTAGCAAGGGGAGCGATGAGGCGGTTGCTGACCGTCTCGACACACTCGTCGGTCGTAACATCCGGAAAGAGTCCTCAGCCGACATGCTGTTGAAGCAGGCTATCCAGGAGTCCGACCGTCGGTCTCTTCTCGACCGACTCACACCAGAGATGCTCAACCTGAATAAGTGGTTTGAGCAAGCCGACGCCAACATCAAGCCCAGTGCCCTCTTCGGGATCTCGGCTGGATTGGCCGTTCTGGGTGCGGCTCTGAGCATCTGGCTCGTGAATCTGTACATTCTGCCGATTGGGGCGATCATCTTCTTCATGTTGCCCTGGATGTGGCTCTATATGAAGCGAGCCAAGCGGCTCAAGACGTTCGCCGCTCAACTCCCGGACGCTATGGAACTTGTTGCCCGCGCCCTTCGCGCCGGTCACTCGCTCGCCTCGGGTATCCACTGTGTTGCTGAAGAAATGCCTGCTCCGATCAGCCGTGAGTTCTCCCGGGTGTACGACGAGCAGAACCTTGGTATTGCACTCGAAGATGCACTGAAGGGGATGTGCGATCGGGTTCCGAACTTGGATCTTCGTTTCTTCGTGACGAGCGTTGCCATCCAGCGACAGACTGGTGGTGACCTCGCGGAAATCCTCGAACGTATCGGTCACATCATCCGCGAGCGGTTCAAGATTCTTGGCCAGGTTCAGGCTCTCACCGCGGAAGGTCGGCTTTCGGGTATCGTCCTGATCGCCATGCCTATCGGGTTGTTCCTGATGATGTTGTGGATGAAGCCGGATTACGTCGAACTTCTCTGGAAGGATCCGCTGGGCCAGAAGATGTCGATCGGTGCGATCATTCTTGTGTTGATTGGCGCTTATGCCATCAAGAAGATCATCGACATCAAGGTTTGAGTGCATTCGCGAATCGGTGAGTTGTGTGTCGGCAATTGGCTTCGAGCCGCCCGCCGGCCACAAAACTCCCGGACGCAATCAACACCACCACAGGCAACAAAACATCCGCCGACGACCACCGGAGAAGAGCCGTGAACTTATTTGCATTCTTATCAACCGAAGAACTCATGCCCCTCGGGGTATTCGTGTCGATCATGATCGGGGTGTTCGGATTGTTGTCGATGATCTCCGGCCGCAATAGCCAGGCCGAGGAACGCCTCGACCGAATCGGTCGGCCGAAATCCTTGGTCGAAATCGAGATGTCTCAGGCTGAGTCCCGCGGACGATTCGCCGGGCTCAAGGAAGCCGTCAGTAACCTCGCTGGGGTGATGGACGGTGGGAATGAACTGGAACGCAACTCGGTTCGCCTCAAATTGGCGAATGCTGGTTTCCGAAGCGAGAATGCGACGACCGTTTTCCAGGGTATCCGCGTGATTTGCCTCATCACGTTCCTCCTTCCTGCGCTTTTCTTTTTCTTGCTCAAAGACGGCTTCACGATGCAGTCGATTCAATACACGGTGATCCTCGGCGGCATTGGTTTCTACATCCCGCCGCTGTTCCTGTGGCACCTGAAAAGTACCCGGCAGAAGGAAATTTTCCTCACACTGCCTGATGCTCTGGACCTTCTCGTTGTTTGCGTGGAATCCGGTCTTGGTTTGGATGCGGCAATGCGGAAGGTGACTGACGAAATGAAAGGGCACGCCAAGGTTATCTGTGAAGAACTCTCCTTGGCGAACCTGCAATTGCAAATGGGTCGCCCCCGCCGCGAGGTGCTCCACGATCTTGGCGTGCGGACCGGCGTAGACGATGTCAGAAGCTTGGCGGCGATTCTGATCCAGGCTGACCGCTTCGGTTCGAGCATCGCCCAGGCGTTACGAGTTCAGTCGGACTCCATGCGAGTTCGGCGTCGACAGCTGGCGGAAGAAAAGGCGGCGAAAACGGCTGTTCAGCTGATTTTCCCGCTGGTTCTGTTCATCTTCCCGGCCATCTTCGTGGTTCTGGTCGGCCCTGCGGCTATCCAGATTCAGAAGGGTCTTCTCAGTAAGGGTTGAGTTGGCGAGCATAAATGGACGACGGTAGTAGGGCAGGACAGGATGTCCTGACCGATCTCAAGGAGGAGAGCGATGAACCGATATACTCGCGCGGCTGCGGCTGCGCTGCTCATGGTTAGCGGATTCGGGTCAATCGGGTGTGTCCACACCGGCAAGGGTGGAGGCGAGCGGTATCGAAATGTTGTCGATACCTCGTGGCCCGACCGTTACAACCACGCGGCCCAGCAGGCTGTGTTGGCTCCGTTCGCACAACAGGTCACGAATGGGAATTTCCAGGAACGTACACTCTGGAATTGGTACTTCGAGCCTGGGAGTGAAAGACTCCACCCAGCGGGCATGGCGAAGTTGAATGCGATGTCTCACAACTACACAGACACGAAGATCTATTTGCAGCATGCTGCCGACCTGCCTCTGACACCGGATAACGCCGACAAGGTCGTTGAACTTCGGCATGAGTTGACTGCAAAGCGGGCCGCAGTTGTTCGCGAGTACATGGCTACCAAGCCTGGCACTCCCGAATACGACATCGCGGTCCACAACGGCCCAACTCCGCGGTTCTATGCTCCGTTCGCTGTTAGTGCCCTCCGAGCCCAGACAATTGGCTACGTCGGTAGCCTGACCGGTGGTCAGCAACAAACACAGATCTCTGGTAACAGTGGGGCATCTGTTAGCGGTGGGGCTCCTGGCGGTGGCGCTGGGGCGGCTGGTGGTGCAGGTGGTGGGACTGCTCCGGTTCCATCCGGCACCCCAGGTGGTGCGATGGGTGGTACACCCACCCCGTGATTTGAGAAGAAATTGGCTTGTGTCGAATTCCGGTGTGATGTCTCTCCGACATCACGCCTGACTCGATGGGATCAGGCGAAGTGGGTCCTGGAGGTGTGGTGACCGCTCCACGCGAGTGACTCATCACTCAGCCCACGCTGGGATCTCGACGGACCGGAATCGGATGGAAACTCCTCGCGAGGCTCCATCTGATTCCGGTCTGGTGCCGTTTCTGAACTCTCACAACAGTCGCTCAGGAGTTTCCGATGAAATGCAACCTCCGCCTGTTTGCTCTGGCGACGTGTGTTCTCCTCCTACTTACGACTCCAGCACTTGCGTCAGGTGTCCGTGAAGCCGCGCTGTTTGGCGGCTACACGGATGACTTCATCGCGTATTGGAGGGAGAAGGTAAAACAACAGAACAGCGTGGTGATCGCCGTCCTGATTGTCGGTGCTATTGCCTTGCTGATCATTACCCGCAGTAAAGGGCCGAAATGACCGGTTACAACGGGAGACGTGGGGAAAGTTTGGGTGCAGAGACCATTGCGACGTTCCGAACGATCCGTGTCGCCTCTGCTCTCTGCCACGAGAAATGACGCCAATCAATTGGATTACGGCCCCGTTTGGGCTGTGTGAACTACACTTGAGAGAACCCGGTTCAACCGCCCAGTTCCAGGGATCGCTGGATTCCTTGCCACATCCTAATTGATTCTCACCTTTCGACTCGGTGCAACCATGACTCTGGGCCAGCAAGCGATGCCCGACTGGGATGGAAACCCCGCTCCAGAAGCTCCGATCGTTCCGGAAACGCTCAAAGAGGCTGGTCTCCCGGCTGGCTTCATCTGCGACATGATCTTGCGCACCATCTACACCCGTGGCACGATGCTCGGGCGTGACCTCGCACAGTTGCTCTGCCTGCCGTTCAAGGTTATCCGAGAACCTCTACGTTTTCTCAAAGATGACAAGTCGATTCAGGTTGATGGGGGAGACTTGGTCGGCGAGGTCAGCTACAAGTTCAGTTTGACCGATCTGGGGCGCAAGCGGGCACAGGACGCAATGTCCCAGTGCGCCTACATCGGGCCAGCTCCGGTACCTCTCGAAGATTACGTCGAACAATGCTATCGGCAGACGGTAAGTGGCCTTCAGTGCTTTCCGGAGTTGTTGAAAGCGCCGTTTTCACACCTTGTGATGCAGGAGTCGATGTTCAACAACCTCGGTCCTGCGATCATCAGCGGTCGGTCGGTGTTCGTCTACGGCCCCCCAGGAAACGGAAAGACGGCGATGGCGCGGGCCATTGGCGACTTCATGAACACGGCAGGTGGGGCAATCTACATCCCCTACGCATTCGTGGCGGACGGGAACGTGGTCACTGTCTACGACCCCTCGCTCCACGTCATCGACGACATTGCCACCGAGTATGCCGACGAGACAGATGCGACCGTTCGCAAATTGCTCTCGAGCGGTTCAATGGATCCCCGATGGGTTCGCATTCGCCGTCCGGTGATTGTGACCGGCGGTGAGTTGAGCCTCGCCATGCTCGACTTACGCTTCAACGCGGAGGCCAACTTCTACCAGGCACCCATTCACTTTAAGGCTAACGGCGGCGTCTTTCTGATTGACGACTTCGGCCGACAACAGTGTAGCCCGAAGGAGTTACTCAACCGCTGGATTCTGCCGCTCGAAGACCGGCACGACTTCCTTACGGTGTCGAGTGGCAAGAAGTTCCAGGTGCCATTCGAGCAACTCATCATCTTCAGCACCAACCTCGACCCGAAGGATCTGGTGGACGATGCCTTTTTGCGGCGAATCCGGCACAAGGTGGCGGTGATCGCACCGACCCGCGAGGTGTACGAGAAAATCTTCGCGAGCAACTGTAAACGGCTCGGAATGAACTTCGATATGGGTGCTGTCGATTACTTGTACGAGAGGTACTACAACCGCGGCCGATCAACCCGGGCGAGCGACTGTCGCGATTTATTGGAAATTGTCCAGTCTATCTGTCGATACAGACGGCAGCCTGTGCTTCTTACGCGCGATTTGATGATGGAAGCGGCGGCCAGTTTCATCGCCGAGTTCAGTTGAATCGTGTTTTGTGTTTTGTGTTTTGTGTTTTGTGTTTCGCTCCAGTCGATCCTTACCAGGATGCAGACGCGTGGCGGAACCGAACACCGAACACCGAACACCAAACACCAAACACGAAAACCGAGGTAGGCCATGGACGGCCGGATGATTCGCAAATGGTGCCTCGCCTGGTGTCTCATCCCAGCGGTTGTGGGTTGTCGCACCACTGAAAAGTCGCCCTGGGATGCTCCGGGAGGTACGAACAGTGGTGTAATGCCGTCGGTTTCTGCAAAGAAACCGCTATGGAGCGGCTCTTCCTCGAATCTTCCCGTGGAAATCGCCACGGAAGCACCTCGAAAGGGGCCTCCACAGCCTTCAACTCTGATTGCTATCGCCGACTTGCAACTGGAACGGGCACTCGACGAGAAAAGCCAGGTTCCCAACCGGCAAGAACTACTTGACACCGCACGCCAGGGCTATCAGAAAGCACTTCAGCAGAACCCAAAGAATGGCCCCGCCATGTTGGGACTTGCTCGGTTTTACACACGGGTGTCGGACCGCGAGAAGGCGGTTGAAATGTACAAGAAGTATCTGACCATGGTCCCGAACGATAAGGCTGTGGCTCACGAAGTGGCCGTGGCGCACGCTCAGTGGAAGGACTGGACCGGTGCAATCTCCTGGTGTGAGTTCGCCATGAAGCTCGATCCGGAGAATTTGACCACCCGCAAGACAATGGCGTTCTGTTACGCTCGGTCCGGAAACTGGGAGAAGGGCCTCGAGATCATGCTCCAGGTGCTACCAGAAGCTCAGGCTCGATACTTGATGGCCCGAGTCATGGAACACCAAAACGAGTTTGCCAGGAGCCGAGATCAACTCGAACTCGCACTCAAGGCTGACCCAAATTACACAGAGGCTCGCGAGTTCTTGGTCGAGTTGGATCAGGTTGTGTCGGGCACGATTCCCGACCAGAACGCGCTCCGACAGGCGAGTTTCACGGAGCCCGCGACGCCGCAACAGTTTCAGCAGCCGTTGCCTATCCAACAGTCGCAGCAGCAACCGCAACCGCTTCAACAACCAAGTCCGTGATTAAGAATCGTTCGTGGCGAGCCATCGGGATCCCATCCCGGTGGCTCGCCACGCGTTCGCAATTTGGCTGAACACATCTTCGCCCAGATCGTGGCCGCTCTCGGCGACTATTCTGCATAGATTACCTGCAAGCCATGCATGAACGCGACCCAGGCTTCAGGAGGTCCGCCGTGTTCCGATTCTTTGCCACGCTTGCGGTGGTGGTCTCACTTTCCCACTCCACCCAGGCAGCCGATCCTCTCGATCAGGCACTCGTCGAGAACGCCAAGTCAGTCCTAGACACCTTCAAGCAGAAGAAATTCACCAACGTCGGTGTGCTGAAATTCCTTGTCCGTCAGGGGGATGGCCCGGCACGTGACGATGTGGGCGATCTGAACTTGACGCTCGCGAACAAGACCGAGGTTGCCCTCATCCTTGCCAACACGGACGACGGGTTCGGGGTCATTGATCGGGCAAGCGATGCCGTCATGCGTGCGAAGTTGCTCACAGCGAACCACAAAACCGAGGACGGGCGGAAGGCGTTCTTCGGTCGCAAGTACGAACTCGCCTGGAGTCGCGATAAGGTGGAACCCGGTGTGTTCCTCACAGGCGTTGCCACGTTCTCCGCGGATCTCAGCAAATTCACCGTTCGCTTCCAGTGGTTCGATAAGACTGGAAAGATGGAGGATTTGCAGGGGGAAGTGTCGGTCACGACCACGCCAGAGTTACTCGGGCAGTGTGGTTTCAGCTATGTTATTGCGGCGGCCCGCCAAAAAGCGATTTTGGCTGGTGAAGCGGTCACGCCTGAAGCCCAACGCCGCGACGCTCTGGAGAAAATCGTCGCCCCCAACACGACAGAAGTGGATGAACCGATCTCACTGCTCACCACATCGCCAATCAAGTGGGGCGTGCTCTACAACGGTAAGCCTGTGAAGGTTTCCGGGAACGTTGTGCCGGAGCCCAAGGAAGATGACCGCGTCGAGTTCACGCTCACGAATCCGGGGCCGGGCACATACGGTGTCGTGTTGCTCGTGAACGGCGAGAGCACTCTTTACCAGGAACGTTCCGCGCCGCTCGTGTGTCGCAAGTGGGTACTGTCCCCGAACACGACGGTTACGGTACGCGGGTTCCAGACAGGTCCAGACACACTCGCACCGTTTCGAGTTTTGCCGCCCGACGAGGTTCCTGAGGATGCGGTAAACTACGGAGAACACGCAGGGACGTTCCGCATGGTGGTGTTCCACGGAAAGTCAGTCGAGGCCACGGAACCGGGGATGCTTGTGAAGCGAACGAACGACGATTCCGCCGTGTTCGCGGTCGCCAGCACACGGGGTACCCGCACCCCCGGTGCAAAGCCGCAAACGCTCAAGGCATTGCAAGCCGACTTGCGAGGCCGGAACGACACGAGCGGCTCCCGTGGGTACGTCGTGAAAGGTAGCAAAACTGAGAAGTTCGAGACGAACGCAGTCGATTTCGTCACCTCGCCCGAGTTGCCCGTGGCCGACGTGAGCTTGCGATACTTCACCCCGAAGAAGTGAGGCGTAACGTGCCGAACGCCATGACTCGCCTCGTTGGAATCACCGCAATTTTGGTGATTGCCACGCCCCAGCTGGTACTGGCCGATGAACCCATGGAGTTGTCCCGGCGTGAGCGGGGCGATCTGGCGATCCACGCCCGAGCGATCCTCAAACAGCACTGCCACGACTGCCACGGTGGGGCGAAAGCCCGCAGCACCTTACCCGTGCTCGAATATGCCAGGCTGACCGCAACGGGGAACCCTGTTCCCTTCGTGGCACCGAAGAATGTGACTGGTTCGCAGATCCTCCAGTTCATCGAAGATGGCTCGATGCCGCCCGGCAACCGTCCGCGGCTGAAGCCGGAAGAGGTTGAGGTGCTGAAGCGGTGGGTCGCGGAGGCGGCCCCGAGTTTCCCAACCGCGTTCGACGACGCCGGCACGGTACAGTCGATCATCAACGATCTCGCTTCCCATCAGGCAGACGCCGCCCATCTCCGTTACTTTTCGTTCTCACACCTGGTTCGAGAGGACAGCCCACCGCCCAATCTGAAGAAGGCGGAAAGCGACCTGAATCGCGCCCTGGCATCGGTTGGCGTGCTCGGCGATGCGAGCCCCGAACCCGTTGACGACTCCGCGACCCTCTTCCGATTCGACGTGCGAAAAGTGGGCTGGGACAACCGACAACTGTTTCATCGCTTCGACAACCGCGTTGCGGGTGGTATCAACCCGCTCACAGCCTACGACGTGCTGCTCCTCGAATACCCCCACGGCTCGTTGGCTCAGGGCGATAAACGGCTTGATGAATACTTCGCCAGTGCCAAGCTCGTCGCACCGGTTCCCTTCTTGCGGGCGGACTGGGTCTCGCGATCGCTGCTCGCGGAGAAGAACGAACCGCTCCCGCTGGCTGACGATCTCCGCAGCCTGACAGAACTGAGTGCGGCACTGGCGAAGGAGAAGTTCCCCGATCTGGGCCGCGAGGAGAAGATGCCGTGTGGGCCGAAGGTCCGGCCGTTCGGCAACAAGAACCCCGTGCCGCTCGCTGCGAAGCCCGAAGCGAAATCACCGATCCTGCCGTTCAGTGCCTGGTATGCCGGAGACGTGCAGGCGGACTCGCCACCATTCAGCGTTGCGGCCGAACTTGTCAGCGTTGAAGGCAAGCCGCTCAAGACCATTCCGACCGGACAGCCGTTCCAGTTGAAGGTGACCGCCAAGCGGAACGTTTACTTCGCCTTGTACCTCGTGCAAGCGGACGGCTCGGTGCGTCTCCAACCCACCAACAAGAACGGCTTCTTCGACAAGGACGAGGTCGTGCTTTCGCCCGGCGCAAGTGCTCCCTTCAAGATCGTGGATGTCATCACCGGTGAGCAGAAGGCGACGGAGTATTTCGTGTTGCTTGCCTCCGAGGCGGTGTTGCCGCCGGTGAACATCGTGCGCAGCCGCCACTCCCAGGGTCCGGAATGCGCCAAGGGTCTGTTCCCGATCTACCGCCTGTTGTTCGACCGTGAGAAGCAGCCTGAGGGGTTCGACCCCACAAAGCTCGTTCGCAAGGTGATCCCAATTCCCGTCACCGGAGCCAAGTCGGATTGATCCCGAATGCGGACCTAACGACTTGGTCATGTCAAGCAGCAGGTGTGTGGGAATTTGATTCCGGGCGACTTACCCACCCCACGTCTGGAACCAATGATTCCAGACTCGGAACCATTCCATTCGTACGGAATTAAGTTTATCAGAACAATTTCAGAACCCACAGAAACGCTTCAAGGTAATCGCCCGCAGACGGTTGCACGCGGGTGGAGTGCCCACGAGCTGCAGCTCCTCTCCGAGTCCATGTCAGAATCATGCGAGGCAGGAACGGATTTCGCCCATCTGCTCCTGCAGTGGGTTTGCCCAACTGGTACAAGCGA
>PNLP01000017.1 GCA_013823135.1 Planctomycetaceae bacterium | reverse complement strand
AGTGTTCGGGTGTGAGAAGGATAATGTCTTTGCCCTGAAGGGGCATGACAACATAGCCCGGGGCAAGACTGCGAAGCGGTCGCCGCCCCGGGACCAACGACAGAAACCCAATCCACCCTGAAGGGGTGCGACACACATTTGCAGTTCCCCGGTGGGGAAATGTCATTGTCCCACCCCTTCAGGGTGGGTTCTTGGTGTTGGCCTGACCCCGGGGCGACGCTTCGCTTGCCCCGGGCTATGTTGTTCTGCCCCTTCAGGGCAAAGATAAAAGACCGTGGCACTCGCGATGCTACTGTCTCCAGAAATTGGGGGGAATTCGGGTGCTCTGGCGAGGCCACGTGTGCGACAGGCTGCCGGGTGGTTGGAGAAATCCCAACCAGCACAAACGACGCCTCACGTGCAGGGCCATTCCGTGTTTCACATGGAGTTGTGCTGGTATTCTGGTTTTGGCGAGCCGCCCCAGTCACAGGGAGGGTGTTTTGAGTCGAAACCCGCCCCGTGACCGGGGCGGCTCGCCAGGCCAAACCACCAAATATGAAACACGGACCGGCCCTGGCCTCACGTGAACTTCATTTCTCCCCTCGCTTGACTCTGGCTGCTGCCGACCTTATCTTCGCAGCATCGTGTCCCAGGGTTCGGCATTGTTGACCCAGTTTACCACTCACCGATTTATCCTCACGGTTCTGGCCTTGCTCGGCCAGGTGACCCCGGCTGTCGTTGCGCCCGCTTTCGCGGTTGTCCGCCCGAAAGCGACGGTCGGCCTGAGCGGGTGCGCCCCGGCAACGTGTGCGTGCCCGGTCATCGAGAAAGTCACGAAGGGATGCTGCTGCTCGAAACCAGAACCCGCACCCGAGCCCAAGCCGGTCGCAACGGCGTGCGAAGCCAAGCCGAAGAAGCCGAAGCGGAAGTCGTGCTGTTCCAGCGAAGATGCCGCGCCCGTCGAGACGCCAAACGAAGCGAAATCCGAAACGAAGGCCACGGAAGTCGTTCCGACAACGGCCCCGGTGCTGAGTTCCGCTCACAAGTGCTCGTGCGACCGCTCACCGACCTCCTCAACCGTTGAACCTGCCATTTCGCCGGACGTGGAACTGCCGACTCGGTGGTTCGCAACGCTGGATGTGCCCGCCGATCGTGTTCCCGATCGAATTCCCGCCAGCTTCTCCCATCCCCCGCAGCCTCCGCCACCCAAACGCTAAGGCCGTTCGTTCCGGTATCGTCGCTGGACCTGCGCGATTTGCGTCGGGTTTCGGTGAATATCCCCCGAACGGCCCGCGTCTCAACCGGCGAGAGATCGGCGTTACAACGACTGTCGCGATGGACGGCCGGACGCGAGAGGTGATTCTGTGAGAGGAACCCCACGCTCTCGATGATTGGCAACGATCCGGCCGGGCGTCCTTCCCGGTAGTCCAGTCGATCGCGGGTTCGATTCCCGCCGTAGGCCACTTTCCACAAACTCGCGAAGTCGTGGGGCACACACCCCACGACCTGAATACAGTCTGCGCGCGGAACGGGTGACGTTCGCCCGAACCGCGTTCGGACGGTCTCGTGTGAAAGAAAAGGTGCATCGATGTTGCGCAAGCTTATTCGGGTGAGTTTGGTAGCCGCTCTGGGTCTGACCGCGACGCTGCTGGCGTACGGCGCAGCCACCGCCAGCCCACAGGACAAGAAGGACGAAGTGCCGGATATTAAGGAAATTATGGCCAAGGGCCACAAGGGGACCGACGCCTACCTCGCCAAGATCAAGACCGCGACCAAGGACGGCAAGTGGGAAGACGCTCAGAAGTACGCCAAGACACTGGCCTTCTTCGGCGAAGCTCTCGGCAAGAACAAGCCCTCCAAGGGCGACGCCGATTCGTGGAAGGCGCTGTGCGAGAAGTATGCCGCCAGCACCAAGGCCGTGCTCGAAGCCGCCGACAAGAAGGACGCCAAGGGCGTCAACGCTGGCCTCGCAGCCATCGGTGGCTCGTGCGGCGCTTGCCACAAGGCTCACAAGTGATCTGGTCATGAGTTCGTGACAATTCCAACCGCCCAGCCATCACTCTGACTGGGCGGTTTTGTTTTGAACTTTGGGGAAGTGTGTTCGTTGGTTGTCGTGGATTGGGTGTTGGATTCAGGTGGGATGGCAACCGATCCCATCACCAAATCACAACAAACCACAACCAACCTACAACACCCACATCGCAATCTCCTCAACTCCGAACATCTCTTTGCCTTCCCGTGTCGGGTACAATGGGGTATCTTCACCCCCGCTCCCGGTCTACACCCGACTGCATCCGATGGAGCAGTTTCCCATGATCGACCCGGCCGAAGAAACTGCGCGCGGCCAGAAGGCCAGGCGGAAACGCAAACCTCGCACGGCACGATCCGTTCCCGGGAAAGCCAAACTCCCGGACGATGGCTCGGCGCTGTTCCTCGGCTGGGACGGCACTGAGCACGTCCCCACGCTCGGGTTCAAGCCGTCGTCGGCCCGTGAAGAAGCCCGCCCCGCTCTCACCTATCCGGGCGATGGCCACCTCATGACGATCGCCCCGACCGGCGCGGGGAAAGGAGTCGGGGCGATCATCCCGGCGCTGCTCACGTACCCCGGCTCGGTCATTGTCACCGACATCAAAGGCGAGAACTATCAGGTCACCGCCCGGTATCGCCGCGAAATGGGGCAGCAGGTCGTGGTGCTCGACCCGTTCGGACTCGTCACCGCGAAGGACAAGGCCGACAGGCTCAACCCGTTCGACCTGTTCAAGGTGCCTGGCTCGGACCCGGAATCGGACGCCGAGATGATCGCGGCCCAGCTCGCCGTAGGGCACGAGTTCACCTCGGACCGCTACTGGGAAGACACCGGCCGCGGACTGGTCGCCGGGCTGGTTGCGGACATCGCGACGAGCTACTCCCTGGAGAAACGGAACCTCTGCAGCCTGCGGGAAATGCTTTACAACGACGACCTCGACTACACACTCGCGGTCGCGCTCGACACCCGTAAGAAAACCATGTCGCCGCTGGCACGCGATGAGTTCATCGCCTACCTCGCCGCGCCTTCCGACAAGACCCGGCCGTGCATCCGCACCACCGCCACGACGTTCGTGAAGTGCCTGGGCAGCAGTGCCGTGTCGCGGAGCCTGGAACGCTCCACGTTCGACCTGTGCGACCTGCTCAACAACAAGCCGATGACGATTTACCTCGTGCTGCCACCGGAAAAGCTGCTCAGTCACCGCGGGTTGATGCGCCTGTGGGTCGTCACGCTCCTGACAACCGTGATGCGCCGCAATCGGCTCCCGAAGCAACGCACACTGTTCCTGCTGGACGAAGCCGCGCAACTCGGGTCGCTCGACCTGCTTCCCCAGGCCGTGAGTTTGCTGCGGGGTTATGGCTTACAGGTGTGGACGTTCTGGCAGGATCTCAGCCAGTTGATGCGGCTGTACCCCACCAACTGGGAAGCGATCGTGAACAACGCCGCCGTGCTCCAGGCGTTCGGGGTGCCTGGTCACGCGGCCCGCGTCGGCTGGCGAACGGTGTTGGGCGACATGGAAGCACAACTGGCGAGCGAACTGCACGCCGATGAGATGCTCGTGGCGATCACGGGGCAGCCCATCACCCGGCACACCCGCGCGAACTACCTTCGCGACGCTGCCTTTAAAGGCCGGTTCGATTCCAACCACCGATTCCTGAGCCTGGATATGTGAATGCTCCAGGCGAGCGGGGGTGCGTGAGTCCCCCGAGTCTTGGTTTCGCGAAAACACTCGGGGGGCTCACGCACCCCCGCTCGCCTGTCCATCACATCGTTGCGTATTGCTTCGCTTTGCTTCTCGCCCGATAATCTCCTTCAGCCACACCCGCCTACACTCTTCGCATTCCAAGGAGCCTCTCCGATGTTTCGTATGCTGCTGATCCTCACCATTGCAGCCGCGGCTGCGGGGTTGCCGGGCAACTCGACCGCCGAGGACAAGAAAGCCGATTCCGGTATCACCTGGAAGAAGACCGTCCTCGATACCAAGTTCCGCTCCGAAGGCGTTGCCATCGGCGACGTGAACAAGGACGGCAAGATTGACGTGATGAACGGCGAATACTGGTACGAGGCACCCGACTGGAAGGCGCACGAAATGCAGCCTTTCAAGGATCACAAGGATGGTCTCGGGAACTACAGCCGCGTGTTCAACTGCTGGTCCGACGACTTCAATGGCGACGGCTTCGCCGACCTGATCGTCATCGACCACCCCGGCACCCCGTGCTACTGGATGGAGAACCCCAAGGGGAAGGCGAACGGCGAAGACGGCAAGCCGCTTCACTGGAAGAAGCACATCATCTGGGATTCGGCCTGCAACGAGACCCCGATCTACACCGACCTGCTCGGCAACGGCAAAAAGGTGCTGTTGATGGGTGCGCAGCCCAAGGGTAAGTCGAACGAGGGGCAAATGGCGTACTTCACGCCGAGTTCAGACCCAACCGCACTGTGGGAAATGCACCCGGTCAGCGAGCCGAGCACACCCGCCAAGATCGAGAACGGGAAAGAAGTCGCGGGCACCCGCAAGGAGATCCCGGCCACGCAGCGGTACAGCCACGGTCTGGGCGTCGGCGACGTGAACGGCGACAAGCGACTCGATGTGCTTTGCACCGCGGGCTGGTGGGAACAACCCGAGAAGGCCGACGGCAAGACCCCGTGGGTGTTCCACCCGGCGAACCTCGGCGAAGCCTGTGCGGATATGTTCGCTTACGATATGGACGGCGACGGCAAGAACGACGTGATCACGACCTCCGCTCACAAGTTTGGAATCTGGTGGCACAAGCAACGTGGCAGCGATAAGGACACGAACCCGACGTTCCAGAAGATGGACCTGTTCCCGAAGCTGGTGTCCGAAACGCACGCGGCCCACTTCGTGGACATCGACGGCGACGGCCGCCCCGACCTCGTGACCGGCAAGCGCTGGTGGAGCCACGGCAAGAGCGAACCCGGTTCCGATGCCCCCGCGTCGATCTACTGGTTCAAGAACACCAAGGGTGCCGATGGCATCGTGCAGTTCACTCCGATGCTGATTGACGATGATTCGGGGATTGGTACGCAGTTCGAAGTCGCCGACATCAACGGCGACAAGTTGCCGGACATCATCAGCTCGAACAAGAAAGGCGTTCGCGTAGTTATCCAGCAACGGAAGTAGTGTTCACACGGAAACGCCAAACACAAGAACGCGAGCCTGGCACGCTCGCGTTCTGCGTTCACCCATCTCTCCATTTCCGGGAGACGGTAGCACGACAAGTGCCAGTGTTCGGGTGTGAGAGGGATAATGTCTTTGCCCTGAAGGGGCAGGACAACATAGCCCGGGGCAAGACCGCGAAGCGGTAGCCGCCCCGGGACCAACGACATAAACCCAATGCACCCCAACGGGGTGCGACACACATTTGCAGATCCCGGTGGGGAAAGGTCATTGTCCCACCCCTTCAGGGTGGATTCTTGGTGTTGGCTGACCCCGGGGCGACGCTTCGCTTGCCCCGGGCTATGTTGTTCTGCCCCTTCAGGGCAAAGACAAAAGACCGTGGCACTCACAATGCTACAGTCTCATTTCTGGGCGCAAGAATCCGCAGATTTCGTGTCAAGTATCCATGCCGCGCCCGTTTCACACGGTTACCTACACTTGGCGAGCGAATTCACCGGGGGAAAAAATCCCGAAAGAAATCCGCGAACCGCGCGAACCTGGGTGTAGGTGTCTGCGTCTGAGAGGAGTACCAACACCGGGGTTCGCCTCGGATGGCACAACCAGACTCAGTTGCGAGCGGGTTGCTAAACGGTCAGGAGAGTGATACACTCTCACATCCTGATCGGGGAAAGCCCGACCCGCGTTCTGTTGTTGTTTACCTGTAACCCGTTCACCCTTAACCGTTTCAGATGATCTCCTAACTTTCATTCTCGGGTGCCTCTCTCGCGAGAGTAACCACCCCAACCGTCTGTCGGAGGGATTGCAATGCTTAAGACCCTGAAGACTCTGGTGCTGAAGACCGCGAAGGTGACCGGCGTGAAGCTGGCCACCCCGGCCGATCGCATCGGTCTGGGTCGCGGCGTCGCGAACTATCCGACGGACAACCTGTCCCAGGGGCAATTCTCAATGCCCCACAATCCGGAACCCGAACAGGTCCGGCCACGGGAAGAGTTGTCCGCGATGCAGGTGCAACAGCACTTGCAAGCGGATAGCGATGCCGTGCCCCCGGAAAGTTCGCCCGGATGTTTCCCTGGTAGTTCGGCAAGCCGGTCCGAGTCGCCAAGTGCCTCTTCTCTATCGGGAAGTTGGCACAGACTGACGAGGACACCGCCGACAGGATTTACCCGCGAGGTAACCCTGATCGTCGGGACGCGCCAAGCAGACTTTTCCCGTGATCTCTGTCGCCAGGACCGCTTTGGACGCGACTGCCAATCGCTCCGACGGTTACACGACAAACGAGACGCGATACGGAAAGTCGGCTCGGCAACGGCAGCCGGAAAGTGAGGTGACCCACGGCTTAACGTAACACGACCATCGGATTGACCTCGAAAGCCCGTCGTTCACACAGGTGTGACGCGGGTCCAGATGCACAACCAGTTGTCGTTGCGCTGTTAGCCATCGGTCACTACCAGGAAATCGAACCCTAACCACGCTGGTCCCGGATTGCGTTGTCGGAGGCGTCGCCGTGTCACACGGTGCGCTGGTGTCGCGAGACAGACGGGGTTGCCCATCGCCCCAGTCGTCTTGCGAATTGCACCAACGCATGTGCTGTACCGAGACACCCACCGTCTTCACCATCCAGGGCAAAAGCCGCTGCGGTATCCCCGTTTCGTTTCGCGATGACGTTCAGCCTCGATGTCCCTTCGTCAAGAAGAGACGCTTGAGAGGTTGGTCGCGGAACTGAAGTGTGTGGACCGCCTGTGCGGGAGATGTTCGGCCCCCCTTCCTCTGATCCTGGGGCGGGCCGCCTCCCAACCAGACCTGCGGGCCAGCTTGATGCAATCACGGGATCGGGACAGGAACCCAATCATGAGCTGGAATGAGATCACCGTGCTGGTCGAGAAGGCAAAGACTGGCGATCGGGAAGCGTATGGCGAGTTGGTCGTTCGGTTCCAGAACAGCGTCTACGCGATGGCGCTGAGCCGGGTCCGCGACCCGCTCGAAGCACAGGAACTGGCACAGGACGTGTTCGTTCACGCGATGCGGAAGTTGCCGCAGCTCCGTGACCCTCGGTGCTTCGCCGGCTGGTTGCGGCGGATCACCGCTCGGATGGCGATCAACCGGTTGACCCGCAAGGGTCCGCTGTTTGGGGCCGATCCGGAAATGCTCGACGCCGTTCAGGGTCACGAGCGGAGCCCGGAAGACGCGCTGGAAGTCAGCGAGGCCGTCGAACAGCTCAAGCTCGGGTTGGCCGAGTTGAAGCCGCTCGATCGGCAGACGCTGGAGGCGTTCTACATCCGGGGCCGGAGCCTGAAGCAGATGGCTCGGGAGTTTGAGGTTCCGACGGGGACCATCAAGCGCCGTCTGCACGTCGCTCGTCAGCGGTTGAAGGACGCGCTGGAAGCGATCGACCCGAACCTGGCGGAGCGATTCGCCGGGTTGGCGGGTGAACTGGCAACTGTTTAATGGCGAGCGGTGGGCGTAAGCCCACTGCTCCCGCGATAATCCCGGTCACGAACCCAGACCCGTCGCGATTCTTCGCGGCGGGTCTTTTCGTGCGTTGATCGCCCTCTTTGCAGTCGAGTGGGACACATGTTATCCTGTGCCTTTCCTCACTATGGGTTGCACCGTGGCAAAGAAGAAGACACCCGTCGCAAAGAAGAACCCTCCGGTTGCGTCCGCCGAACTCATCGAAATGCGTACTGATCAGTTCCTACTCTGGCAGACGTGGTGCTCGATTCTCAGGCACAATGCTCACAATCTGAGAGACGCCCGACTCAACATCGAAATTTGCCAACTCTCGGTCACTTTCCTGGTGACAACCCCAGAGACGTACCCGGTAACGATAAAAATGTTGGTTCTGAACTTCGATGACGACGAGGTAACGGCATCTCTGACGAGCTTCACGCGGAACACTATGCGCGCACAGGGAGAGGAATTTAACATGGTCCGCGAGGCTACCTTCAACTGGTCGGCAGCGCGCCCCTCATTCAAACAGTTCTTGGCGGATTTTGGCGTCAAATGCCCAACGGAGTCACCCAAGACTGTACCACCAGGTTACCTCTATAAGGGGTAAGCCTCAGGGGTGCGAACGCCGGTGGGCAACTCACCGGCGGTTCGCTTTGCTTTAGCGGCGTGCAAATCATTGCGGATCGTGTGACACCAAAAGGCGAGCCTATTCCGAGTCTTCGAGGAATCGGCCGAGACTCAACAACTGAATCGCATCAGCGGGGCACACCAACACGCACGCCGAGCACGACACGCAATCCAGCGGGCGCGGCAACCACGGCACACGACCGGCCATTGCCAAGCAGTCGGTGGGGCACACGGCAACACAGTCACCGCAACCCGTGCAGCGGGCCGCGTTCACCACCGGATGTTCCGCAATCGCGTTCACGCTTCTCCATCCTCATCGGCCAGATCAATTACGTTTTCAGTGGTTCGCGTGGAAGGCAACGGTAACGCCGGTTCGTCGCCAACAACTCGCCGAATGGTGGCGGTGAGGAGTCCACTGACCACATCTTCCAGAACTGACTTCGTCAGTGGTGGGAACAGCACATATCGCGCGCCGAGATCGAGCAACGCGGCCGTCCACGCGGCACGTTCGGCATCAGGTAGTTTCGAGTCGGCAATCGCAACGACGGGTACATCGGGTGCGAGGCGATGCACGTCGGTGATCAGAGCAAGTGGCGTAGTCTTCTCGTCGCTGGGTTCGAACTGCACGAGCAGCACCGCAGGCGAGCGTTCGAGTACGAGTGACAACGCGGTGTCAGCACTACGGACACCCCGGATGAGCCAACGGCTTTCGGCGGCGAGTTCGCGGAGTTGCCTCGCGAGCCAACCGTCGAGTTCCAGGACGATCACACGCGGCGATTTCATGGCGTTGGTGGCTTGTCCTTCTTGCGAGGCTTCGGCGGTTGCGGTGGAACGGGAATGCCCAACGCTGTGAGCCGGTTCCACAATCGTGATCGGAAGATGCCGAGTTGTTCGGCTGCAAGTGTTTGGTGGTTGTTCGTTTTGCGTAGCACCAACTCGATGAGCCGTTTCTCTACCGCCTCCAGAATCGGGTCCAGTGTCAGCGGTTTTGGTGTCGCTGGTGGCGGGTCGATACCCGCACGCACACGCAACTCTCGCGGCAAGTGTTCGGCCTTCAGTGGGCCACCGGTTGCGGTTGTCGCGGCTTCGGTCAGCGTGTCGGCGAGTTCCCGCAAGTTACCCGACCACGGCTGCGCTCGAAGCACGTCGAGCACTGTTGGTTCGACCACAACACCCGGAAGGAACTGCGCCACGAATCGCGGCAACTCTGCGAAGCGATCACGCAGTGGTGGCACAGCGATTTCGAGCACCGATAACGCCGTGTGGAAGTCGGGCACGAGCTTGCCAGTAGCGACAAGTTCGCCCGCTGTTCGCGACGAACCCGAGATCAGTCGCGGCGTGCCGGGGGCGTTCTGGATGAACAATTCCGCGAGTCGCTGTTGCAGATCTCGCGGCAATGCCGCCGGTTCTTTCAGATACAGAGTGCCGACGTGATCTGTGCCGAGAATACTGCCGTGGCCGAACAGCAGGCTTTCGAGCAGATACGGCTGCAACCCAGCACAATCGAGCCCGACGAACGCCGCGTTGCGGCGACGACCAGCGTGGTGAATTGTGCGTGCCGCCACTTCCTTCCCCGAGCCGCGTTCACCGATGAGCCACAGCGGCGTGGTGGATTCGGCTGCGTTCCGGAGTTGCGCGGCAAGCCGAACCGAAGGCGCGGACGTTCCCGCAAACAGGTCGAACGTGAAGTGCCCGGCGTGCTTCTCGCGAAGCGTGGCAATGCTCGCAGGCACACGGCGAGCCGCGACCGAAAGCGCTTCACCCACCACCGTGATGTGTCCGACGATGCCGTAGAGTCCGTCTTCACCTGCGAGCGGCATGAACGAGATGTCCCACCACGGCGGACCACTGCGACCAGTCGGAGCGGCGCGACGAACCCTGTCCGGCTTGCCGGCTTGTGCTTCGGGTGTGGGAGCGAGAGCGACCGCGAGAGGCGAACTGTGGCGACGCTCGGAGCAGACCATCCCGAGGGAATCGGCGAGTTTGAGGCCGATGAGTTTTTCACAGGCCAAATTCGCAAAGCGAAGTCTGCGGCCCTTGCCAAGCACGAAGATCGGTGTGGTCGAGTGCTGGAAGAACGCTCGCCACGCGAATGAACTCGACCCCTTGGGACGGCCTTTGCGGTTCGGCTCTGGCGATTCAGCCATCGATGAACCCGTCACGGTTGTTGGGCGTCATCCGATTGTACCGCATCGTCGGGCGATGCGCACGCGTTCGGTTTCGGTGCGTTCCACGATTCCGGCTCAATGCCGCAACAACTTTGACACGACGCGATCCACTCTTCGAGCGTGATCTCTGCGGGTTCCGGCTCGGGCGAGTTCGAATCGGGCACGGTGCTTTCCTCGATACTGACAGGTCGGGATCGGGTTAATATATCGCGGCTAACGAATCGCTGCCCCACATCACCCTCAAGGTACTCTCCATGCTCCGTCGCTCCTGGCTTGCCGCGTTGCTTCTCCTGCTCCCCGGTTCCGCACTCTGCGCGGCCGACGAAGCACGCCCGCCGAACATCGTCTTCATCCTGGCCGACGATCTCGGAATGTTCGAACTGGGTTGCTATGGGCAGAAGCTCATCAAGACGCCGAACATCGACAAGCTCGCGGAAGCGGGCATGAAGTTCACGCACTTCTACTCCGGATGCCCGGTCTGTGCGCCGTCGCGCTGTGCCCTGATGACGGGCAAGCACATGGGCCACACGACGATCCGCGATAACAAGGCAACCCCGCCGGAAGGGCAGTATCCCATTCGTGCGGAGGATGTGACCATCACGGAACTGCTCAAGGCGAAGGGGTACGCGACCGGCGCGATGGGGAAGTGGGGGCTCGGCATGTGGGACACGACCGGCAGCCCGCTGAAGCACGGGTTCGACCTGTTCTACGGCTACAACTGCCAGTCGCACGCGCACACCCACTACCCGAAATACATCTACCGCAATGACACGCGAATCGAACTGAAGGACAACGACGGCAAGACCGGCAAGCAGTACACACAGGACTTGTTCGAGGTGGAAGCACTCGACTTCATCGAGAAGAGCAAGGCGAAGCCGTTCTTCTTGTACCTGCCGTTCACCGTGCCGCACGTCGCGGTGCAGGTGCCCGACGATTCGCTCGCGGAGTACAAGGGGAAGCTCGGCGACGACCCCGCTTACGATGGCAAGAAGGGTTACCAGCCGCACCCGGCCCCGCACGCCGGTTATGCCGCGATGGTTACCCGCATGGACCGCACCGTTGGCCGCGTCATGGACAAGCTCAAGGAACTGAAGCTCGACGAGAACACGCTCGTGATTTAGACAATTTCATTGATTACTATTTCAAGCCCCCTTATCCTTGCGATTCTCAGGGATTTTCAGGGGAACACGATGCCGACCGCCTACTCGTATTTACGATTTTCCAAGCCCGAGCAGGCCGAAGGCGATACACTTCGGAGGCAAATCGCCAACCGCGAATCGTGGCTCAAGTCTCACCCCCAAATCCCACTCGACACGACACTTGAGATGACCGATGCGGGGCTGTCCGGTTACGACCGCGACGACTGGGACGCCTACGCGCTCGCGGGTTTCCTTCGCAAAGCGGAATCGGGCTACGTCAAGCAGGGCGACTACTTGCTCGTCGAGAACCTGGATAGGCTCTCCCGCGAAAAGGAAGTGAAGGGCACGCGGCTCTTCCTCTCGATTCTCGAAAAGGGAATCACCATTGTGCAGTTGTCGCCGAGCGTGAAGGAGTTCACGGAGGAAAGCGACATGGCCGACCTGATGCATGCGATCATGGAACTTTCTCGCGGCCACCGTGAGTCGAAAATAAAGTCAGAACGGGTGCGGGCCGCGTGGGCTAACAAGCGGACGAAGGCACGCGCCGGGACCGTGACCGGGATGCGGCTGCCGGGCTGGCTCCAGCGCGGGGCCGACGCCAACGCAATGCCGACCGTCATCGAGAGCAAGGCGGCCATAGTGCGTCGGCTGTTCAAGCTCGCCTTCGAGGGGGTGGGCTTGGCCCAGATTGCCCGACAGCTAAACGATGAGGGGGTGAAGCCCTTCGGCAAGGCCGTAATCGCCGCTCGCGGCCAACGCCACCTCCCGACGGCCGACAAGAATCGGCACACCGTCACTTGGACGAAGGGGCTGATACACAACTTCCTGACATCGCCGAGCGCCATCGGCAAATACCATCCGCACACGGGGCGGGGTAAGAACCGCAAGCCCGATGGTGACGCCGTCACGCTATACCCCGCGATTGTCACCGAGCGAGACTACTACGCGGTGCAGTCGGCCCTCGCCTCACGGTCGAAGCGGGGGGCGGGCCGGCGCGGGAAGCACGTCAACCTTTTCGCGGGCATAATCACCGACATGCGGACCGGCGGGGCCATGACCTGCGAACATTCGCCGGGCCGGGCCGGCGCGATCATCCCGGCGAACGCCGTGACAGGGGCCGGCGACCAGTGGAGTAGCTTCCCGCTCACCGTCTTCGAGTCCGCCATCCTCTCCGCACTCCAAGAGGTGACCGTTGCCGACATCCAGGGCGAAGACGACGCGGCGAAGAACGTCTCGGCCATCGCCGGCCGAATCAAGAAACTGGAAGCGAGCAAGGCGACCTGGCTGCCAAAGATGTATAACCCGGACATCGCGGCCGACGTGGAGCGGCACTTGACCGGAATCAACCTGACGCTTCGCGGGCTGAATGAGGAACTGGCGACCGCACGGCGAGCGGCGGCAAACCCAATCGCAGAAGCGTGGGGCGAATGCCGGAGTCTAATCGGGCTGCTGGAGAACAACCCGTCCGATGAGATGCGGCTCAAAGTCAAGGCGGCACTACGACGCAGCATCTCAGACGTGAAATGTCTCTTCACGGGGCCTCACCGACGGCTTCGGCTTGCGGCCGTCGTCGTCGTCTTTCGGAGTGGCGCGACCCAAGGATATTTCCTTTCCCACCATCGACTGGCGAAGCCGATCACGCAGTGCGTGAGCATTCGCCACACCAAAGTGGAAATCATCAACCCCGACCTGGGCGAGAAGAATCTACTCGCGGCGGCCAAGCGAGCGACCGAGAAAGGGACCAGCCCGCTGGCGGAATACTGCAAGGCCGACTGGCCGAACGAGTCCTGGACGCGAATCTTTCAACCGAAGTGACACCCGATTCAAGCACGACGCACCCGGCCACCCAGCCGGGTGTCTTCGTCTCCAGTCCGCCGGCAGGCCGAAGGGTGGCGGTTCCGTCCCCTCTATAAGGAGAGTTCTTGGCCGTTAGACTCCGCCCGTCAGCCGGCCCCCAGAAAATCGGCCCAGGCCGCCGGCCGGCGTGGCGGAAGCGGGCCGCCGGCCAGCCCAACTCCCGCCGGCCGGCCTCGCTTCGGCAACTGTTCAGATTTTGTACAAAATGGCCGACGCATTTTAAGGTGGCTGGTAGGCTCGGCAGCGGCTTCGACCCGAAATCCGATACCGGTCTCATCTAAGACGGCCGATGCGATTCCTGGGGCCGCCCTATCGATTTGGCGGGCCTACGGATTCGTCGGCGGCTCGGCAAGGGTCGTCAAAAACGGCCAGCCAGGCCAACCGGCCAACTGCTGGGGGCCTGCTTGGCCGCCTTTAAGCGATTGGACTCGCCGCAACCTGTTGTTATTAAAGGGCTTGCGTCTGATTGCTCAGTTTTCCTGAACTGCGGGCCAAAACAGACCCATAGGGACCAGAGACCCGACAACACCGCCGTCCAGACCCTCTCAGCAACCTATCCCCCCTCTATATTATATTTACTTAGAAATCTCTCTCTCTCTCTCTAATCTCCTGTATTAGTAGGTGTTTTTGTGGTCTTCCGAATTGCTGGAGTTCGCTCTCCGGCCTGGCACTACTCAGGGAGTTGGTTCTCGGGCGGCCGCCGATTTTCTGGGGCAAAAAAATCGGCCGACAAAAAAACTTCCACAATTCGGGCGATTGCCCCCTGAACACTTTTCCGGAGCTGGCGTTTCCCTTCACGCCAAGCAATCGAGCTTGGATGGTGCCCAGCCCTTTCCGGAGTTTTGTTCAATGATCCGATCCCGCCTCGACGCAGCCGACTTGCTCGCGTCCATCCTGGCCAGCCCGATCAACGTCGGCGACGCCAGGCCCCCAGTCTCAGTGTCGGTCGTGGTCACTGACCCCGACGCCTACCGATGCTACCACCACGACCTGGAGACCTATGGCGTGGCCCTGTCCGAGGAGCGACCAGGCGTCCGCCGGCCCGTCCTCGCTGGCAAGAGGGCACTCTTCCTGCACGCAGATAGGGTCCGGCAATACTTGCTGCACGGCACGGTCTGGCAATCGACAAACTGCGAAGACCTCCTGCTTACCATCCCGGCGGCCAAGCGTGCCCAGCGTATGTGTGCCCGTGCCAGAATCTGGGGGATCACGATCCCACTGTCCAGCCTGCCCAACGCCGTCGCCAACGCGATGCCTGCCCCGTCAGCCCCCCGGCCGGCCCCCAAAGCTGCCCCGAACCATGAGCGGTGGCTGTACGTCGTCACCGGCCCGACGAGTGTGACGCTCTCCAGTGCCCCGCTGGCCGGAGCGGAACATATCTCGGCGATGGACGCGATTCGGATTTCCCACATTTCGATCCAGGAGCTGAGCGAGGAGCGCGCACCCCTCCCGTCCGGCTGGTGGACCTCGGTTGTGTGAGTTCCTGGGGCGCGCCCACGCCCCAGCCCAATTACCCCATAAATTTGCACATAAGCCAATACGATCATAAGAACATTAAATACTGGCACAGCCGACAAACCCAATCGAGGGTTGAGGAAGCACACGTCGCGGCCAACCACCGGAACCGGCCCGCCACCCGAAGCTCCGCTCGACTACCGCCATAGGAACAGCACGAAACCCTACTTCATCTCAGGCAGCTTGACGACCTTCAGACAGATGCCTTGAGCGGCCGCGAAGCACACGTCCGCCAGCCACCGGCCGGCTGCCGGTGGACGCCGCCCACGGCGGGAAACCGTGGACCGCCAATAGGCACTCGTCCTGACCAATCAGCGGACCGCGTTGAAGGCAGTCGTGCATCCACAGACCGGCCTCCTCGCGGAGGAGAGTCAAGGACGGGGCGGCAACAGCACACTCGTCATTCGTCACGTCACTCGGGTAGCCCCGCCGGGGTCTCACTCACGCCCAGAGCGGTGAAACAGAGCTACCGGATGGCGTTGGCACAATTGGTCAGGTACACTTTGGAAGTGGGTCTCGGCAGTGTGCTGAGACCAACCTCGATCAGTGTTCACGCAATACCAGGAGTTCGAGCGTTCTCGCGGCCGAAACTGGTCGCTAACAACTCGACGACGCACATAGTGCGTCTGATTCCACCTTACGGAAATCGCTACCCTCAGCCGGGCAACCGGCTGTTGTATCCGAAGCAAGAGTGGCCTCAGACCGCACCCCAGAAGGGGTGCGGCCAGGGCCGTCTTGCCTCACCTTGTAGCGAGGTTCCGTGAGCGGGCTTGCGCCGCACTCCGTTTTCATTTCCGGACCTCGCTCATGTCGCTTCGCGTTACCTGTCCGCATTGCGAAACCGAGCTGACGATTTCTGATGACCTGGCCGCTGAGGGCCGCATCCTCTGTCCTGAGTGCGACCACATATTTGCGATGGCTCGGTCGGCGAGCAACCCTGCACGTCGGGCCTCGCGAGCAGCCAGAGTTGCCCCACCAGAAGTCGAGGAACACGGCAAGCCGACACAGCGAGGAGGAATGTGTTCTACTATCGGTTGCTTGCTCCTGCTTATCTTCATGTGTGCGGGTGGCTTCGGCGTCTGCAATCAGATCAAGAAGAAGGCTCTGGAGGAGATCGCCTTGGGCGACACGCTCTACGCCGACGGGAAGAAGGCCGAAGCCGTCGTCAAATACAAGTCCGGTTTCTCTCACGCGACAGACGCTCAGAAACCCGAAATCATCAAGCGGGTGGCTGACTTCGAGGCGAGTTCGGGCAACTATACGGAGGCTCGGCGTTGGGTTGAGATGGGCCTGAGCGGGGGCGTTGAAATCGCATACGAAAGCCAACCCGCTCGCGACATCCTCTCCCGGATTCAACGTGAACGAGCTGAGGCAGAGGCCAAGAAAAAAGAAGCGGAAGACAGGAAAAAAGCGGAGCGCGCAGAGAGGGAGAAAGATCGCAAGGAAGAAGCAGCGAATCGCAAGCGATACGGCGATTCTTCTGATGCGACCACGGCCGCTCACACATTCGTCAAACGACAGTTACTGTTCCCGGAGGAAGCAAAATTTGGTATTTTGGGACGCACCAGCATGCAAAACCCCGACAACTCGTGGACCGTGTCAGGTGATGTGTCTTCCAAGAACGCTTTCGGGGTGAAAGTGAAGTTCCAGTTCTTCACAACCGTAATGCGGGCAGAGAATGGGGATTGGAGGGAGGTGGGTGCCACCGTCGTTACGGAATGACTTCAACGTGACTTCAACATTCGCTAACGTCACCTCGCAGCTTCCTTGCATCACGATCTTGTTGAGGGAAAGCGACACTCGACGGAGTCGAGATTTCATAGCTCGCACACCTCAACAACCACAGCAAAATGTCGGTTATACTACGTTATAAAGACTCGATCCTCCGTCTTCAAAAAGGTATTGGGAAAAAAATTCGGTCAGTCGGCAATCGCCTTGAGGAGTGCTTCGCGAGCGTCCTGATAGAACACGGTCGTGATCTTCGTAGCAACGTCGTCAGACAGGTCGAACAATTGTTTCCGGCAGGAGATCGGCATCAGGACCACCGTCGCTCCCTTTTCGACCGCGTGTTCGACCACGTCGATTGCATTCGGGAGGAGGTCGATGGAACCCCCGAGGTTGATACTTCCGACGACCACCAAGCCACCCCGCAGATTCTTGTTGATCAGAGCAGAACACATCGCCAACAGAGCCGCGACTCCGAGACCGCGTCCCGTCTTGCTCGCATCGAACCCCCGTAACTGGATGGAAAACTCATGCTCGCGGGGGTTTCGGTCCCCGACCAGTTCCACGGCCCGCGTGTAAAGGTTAGCCTCCGCGTACCGCACCGCTTCCGCGAACGCCGGAGGGGCGGGTTTGTTCAGAATCCGCACCCCGCCACCCGGCCCTTCAGTCACTTCGATCCGGTATAACCCCGAGGCGTCGTCCTGCCCGCCTGGGCTGATCGACCACACCTGGCCTGGTGGGAGCGGATCGCGGCCGACATGGTCTTCGCTTTGTAACTCTGGGGTCACCACGAACTTCTCGATCCCCTCCTTGCCGAGGGTGTAGGAAAACTGCGTGTTCCTAAACTCAGCGGTCCCGATCCGCTTCTGCTGCTCTTTGACGCGACGGCGGCACTCCAAGGCCAGCCGAACCGCCCACTCAAGGTCTTCGTCCGGGACCGGCTCCTCCGGCGACGGGTTCGTCAGCTTCAGAAGCCCGTTGATCGTCTTCACGACGGCGTTCTGATCGCGCCCGCTCAGGGCACCCCCAAATGCCACCCGCCCCTGAAGGACCGTCACCCGACTCTGACCCCGCAGCCGACTCCAGCACTCGCTGAGAAAATCGGACACCAGCCCGAAGTGATTCGTCTTGATGGCCTCGCTGATCTTCGGCACGTCCCAACCCGGCAGATAGCAATGGATGCGGTCCATTAGGGCCGTGTCGTTCCTCATCTCGGCTGGCATGGGGCCGAAGAGGTGACCGACCCGCTGTTGGTGCTGCACGTCCACGTCGAAGTTGCCGACCATCACCACAGAGCCGTAGGCCCTGATGGATTCTTTGCCCCGGCTGAATTCGCCGGACTCCATGTACCCTTTCATGATGTTGACGCCGTCCTTCTGGTCGAAGGACACGCCCGACACTTCGTCAAAACACACGACATCGTACTGGCACACCAGGCCCCGCTGGCCGGTCGAGTTATTCACGAACATACGGGCTACTGTTGCCTTGCCGCCGCTCACCAGATGAGCATAGGGCGAGACTTGCTGGTAGAGGTGCGACTTCCCGGTCCCCCGTGGACCGAGTTCGACAAGGTTGTAGTTGTTCTCCACGAAGGGCACCATCCTCAGAAGCATGGCGTCTCGGTTCCGCTCGGTCATCGCGGACGGCTCAAGCCCGATACTCCTGAGCAGGAATTCCTTCCACTCGGCGGTAGTGAACTTCTTTCGCCCTTCGGCCAGGGCGTCGAGAACTTCCCGCTTCGATAACTGGATGGGACGAAGCCCGGCGATACCGAACGGTCGGCCGTTCGTCTCCTGGGCGATCACCGCATCGTAGGTGAGATCGACCTCGGCGTAGAACCCGCCGGTCAGCATCCGCTCGTTCTCCCGGACCAGCTTGTCCGGGATCGACACATCCTTCAATTGCAGGCTCGGCAGCGTTGCGAGATATGAGTCGGTCTTTGCGTCCAGGCGAGCCGACAGGATGTCGATGAGTTTGACTGTCCCGCCCTCCCTCGCCCTGGCCTTGAACAGTTCTTCCTCACCGCTGCGGACAGTGCGGTCGCGGAGTTGCCGCTCCACAATCCCCAACCCTTCCTGAATCTCTTCTTCGTTGGTGCTGGCACAGTAGCGGCCTAGGAGAAACTCACAGACGTAGGTCGGCACGGGGTACTGGCGGGCGAACCGCCGGACCAAGTCTTTTCGCACGATATACCCGTCGAACGCCTCGGCGGCGACACGGTCGAGCTGATCCAGTTCCACGCCTTAGCCTCCAACGGTCACGGGAGTTTTTTCGATGACGTGGCCAGATGGGTCGAGCAGCACCAGCGTCGTCGCACTCCCCTCCCGCGTGTCGTCCGTCACCACCACCGCGACCGACCCGTCCGGCCCGGCCGGCTTCGCCGCCGCCAGTGAGGTTGTCGGGTCGGCCGGCTTGTCGCGGAGATCGATTTTACACCCAGCAAAGCTGCCCGAGAGTTCGATCCGGCATCGCAATCTCACCCACTTGACGCTCTCAATCTTCGCAGAAACGACCGGGGTCGTACCAGCTTGGATGCTCAATTGCGGGACGACGCACTCTTGCAGGCTCAACCCGCCGTGATCGTACTCGACCCCGGACATGAACACCCCGATCCCCTGCGGGCAAGCAATCCGCACGTCTTCCGCCCAGAACCACGAAAACGTCGGCTGCTCGACGGTCGAACTGGACTTCACGACCGCACACCGTCGCCACCGGGTGGCCGTCAGGTATTTCGGCAGTTCGACCTTCGGCAGACCGCCGGGCATGAGCAACCAGCCGTGGTCGGTGACCACCCGAACTTCGCGCCAACCGGCCGCGAGCAGGGCTTCGATCCGCAGGACAAGGTTGTCGATCAGTTCCGGTATCCGCCGGGCGAGGTTGATCCCTTCGTCGTGGCCGGTCCTGTCCACGTTCCCGTACTCGGTCCAGGACTTACCGCTCGGATCGCCAACTTCGGCCAAACCCAGCACCTGATAGCCCGCGTCGTCCAGCAGCTTGCGGAAGCGGTCGGTCGTCAGTTCTTTTCCATCCAGGGCGACAGCCGGAAGGAAATCCAAACCGGCGACGGAGCCACCGATCTTGCCCGCGACGGGGGATACGGCAGGTTTCGCGGTCGGGGTCACGCTCGGCAGGGCAGCGTAGTGGTGCGTCATGGCGACCTGGCCGACTCGACCACTCAACGCCGCACGGAGTTTCTCACCCAGATCGTACCGTAGACCGTCTGCGAACAGCACGCAGGTGCTGCTTGGCACGTCCCCGAGGCGACGAACGCTCGACCCCGGCAGTGGCTCGGTCATCACCCGTTGCTGGAACACCTCCGCCCCGTCGCGGAGCCACGGTTGGTAAACGTGGGCAACTGTGGCACACACAGCGTCTCGGTCTTGGGGAATCGTCACTGAGGCGATGGCATCGAGCATGGCCGCGTCGGCTCGCCAGCCACCCTCGGCGTAGGTCCGGACCATGTCCGCTGCCGTAGCACCGCCCAAAGCCGCCTTCGTGGCGTCGGCCAGCGTGGCGAGGTGCCGCACCGCGTAGGCGAGAGGCGAACGGCCGAGCTTCGCCCACACCCACTCGCGGCGTGGGGCGTGGTTCGCCTCCAGTTCCGCGATCCGCTTGCGGGCCTCGGGCACCGGAGACGTGGTCAGATCGAGCAGCGCCTGCCTTAACTCGGCCTCGCCCACTTCGTTGTCTTGCGGCCACGCCTCCGACTCTTGTGAGTCGAACAGTCCCGGCCCCTTCTTAGGTTTCGGCTTCGCCTGTCGGAGCAAGTTCGTCAGGCCGGGATAGCGGTCGGGGCCAGTGGCAAACCGCTTCCAGGCCGTTTTCCAAGCCACTTTCTCATGAAGTCCGAGTTTCTCGGCTCCGACCAATTCGCCGTCGCGGGCCGGGTCGAACCCGTAGTCGGTCGGGCACCGACTGCACAACGTCTCCCAACGTGACGCCTCCCACCGCTCCATGGTGCCCTTGGGGTCGGATAGCCAACACAACAGGTCGTCCACGAAATCTTCGACCACCAACCCGTCGAAGTACGGGCTGCTCAGTTCGCCGCTGGCTGACTTGGCCTTCAGGTCCGCCACCGGCACACCAGCTAGGTGTTCGATGGCCCGGCGGATCGAGGTAGCCGTGGCCGCATCTCGGGCGATGGTCAGTTCCAGCCCGCCGTTACCGCTTTGGAGAAAGCCGGTGACCGTCCAATCCTTACCGTTCAGTTGTGACCAGAACACGCCCCGATACTGAAGTTCCGCAATTGGTTTCAGGTCGGCCGGGCACTCCTCGGTGGCTCGGAGGGTCGAGCGACTGACGCCGGGCATGTAGATGACCGGCACGGTCCCGGTCGGAACCGCGAGATCGGGCACCTTCCCGGCCAGCACGCAGCGGAGCCAGATCGCCGGGCCGGAGCGGTTGACCTTGTCGAACGAGCCTAAGGTGAAGAAGTGCGGCCACGCGGCCCGCAACCGGGGGACAAGCCGCTCCCACTCCCGCTTCTCATCGGTCCAAAGGACCGCCGCGGGCGAGGTCATGTCGTCGTGGTTGAAGTCCGTCGCCTTCTGGGCCGAGGCCAGCAGGGCATCGAACACGGTTCCGGGTTGAGTCATAGCGGCCTCATCCTTCTGGGACGTGCCCGATGAGCCGGGCGATCCGGTCGCGGATTTCGTCAAGAAAGTCCGTGAGTCCGTTCTCACCGCCCCGCTCCCGCAGCACCTCCAGCGGGGTGTTCGTCCAGCAATGGCGTTCTCGGTGCCAGTTGTCGCCAGAGAATTGCCGTAGGACTCTCTTCGGGCTGCGGGGAGCTTGATCGTCCTTGCCCGCCGTCAATTCGTGGCTTCGGTGCCGTGGATCGAATCCCAGCTTCTGCCGCTCGGCCTCGATCAGGACTGTCTCATTGTCGTCCTGCGGGTCGAAACCACAGATCACCCATGCCTCTCGTTCAACGACGGCCAAGCCAACGACAATGGGAATCCCGTCTAGATACTGGTGGCGTGCCTGGTCCAGCCCGTCCCATCTTTCGGGTTGATCGTCTTGGTCCCGGATGAACAGAATTCCGTCCAGGCTGGGGATGCTGGCGAGTAGATACAGAATCGCCCGTCGAGCCGCCTTCGCGTCAGCCTCGCCCGGCTCGCCGTCAAAATGCCCATAAGCACGGACGCCAGCCTCATCCGCCAACTTCTTGACACCTTTCCATGTTAGCCGCCAGCCTTCGGCAGACTCAGCAATCCATTCCCTTTGAAAAGGCAGTGATTCCTCATCAAGCCAGTATGAAAATGTGTCCAATAATACTCGGTCTGCTAATTCGACCGCAGTGCTGAAATCCGCTTCGGCTTCATGGACAACCGCGAATCGTAAGGTCATTCGCTGGCCTCCTGATTGAGCAGCCACTTTTCACCAACCAGACTCCACATCTCGCCTGGAGACATCTGGTCCTTCCATTTCGGGAAGTTTGGATGGCTGGTAAGGGCGGCACACGCTGTTGGTCCGTCATCCCGCAGCGTGGTCATCCGAACCTCACTCGCTTTCATGGAATCGAGCATGTAAGGCGAGTGGGTCGTGGCGACTATTTGCAGGTCTGGATACGTCTCCAACAGCCGCCGTAGCAGTGTAACCAACTCCGTTTGAGCCTTCGGGTGTAACCCTCGATCCAAGTCATCGAGTAGGATGAGACTAGGACGACCTGATTCATAGAGTGCCACCAGCAAGTCGAGAACGAGTAAGGTGCCTTCACTTAGCTGATCGGGTTGGACCGAATCCGCCCAGGGAGTGTCGAACAGGAGGTTTGCCGGCTCCCCCCCCTCCAGTGGAATTACCCTAATTCGACGGACGCTGGCGATGATCCGCCGGAGGTCGGACTGTAACCGTTGCCACGACTCCCGGTCATTCCGTGCAATGTTTACCAACGCGGCAAACAAGTCTGCCCTTTCATGTCCCGAAAGGATTGGGTCCAAAGCGGTTCGACTCGACCCTGCGAGCCTCGAAGCCCCGAGACGGAGTAAGGCGGACTGAGGCAGCGGTTGCGAACCACTCGACGCTTGCTTCCACTGCTTCCAAACGGTGGCGTCGAGGTCTGTGGTGACTTCTCGACTCCCGGGCGTCCAAGCAGCCTCCTGGGCTGCTGAGCCAACAGTCGTTATTGGTCTATTCGTGCGGTAGCGATACCAGCTTCCATTGACGCCGACTCTAATTTCGACCGGAGCCTCTTGCACCTTGCTTGTGGCTTGAGCAAGGTCGCCGGCCTCTTTGTTATCCGACGAATTAAAGGCCCTACAGATCAGGTCGAGACTCTGCAAGATGCTTGATTTTCCTGAGCCATTGGCTCCGACAAACATCGTGAATCGATCCAGATCAATCCGAATGTCCCGAATGCTCCTGAAATTGCGGATCAACAGGTGGTTGACCGGCCGCACTTCCCGGTCTGGTGGCAACTGCCTGGATGTCAGCTTTAGGGCATTAGTGAGGTGAATGTCGTTGACCCGCTCGCCGGTCGCAGTGTCGCCGTCCCAAAACCAAGGAAACTCAGCCTTGTCCCGCGTAGGATCATTGCCCCGATCCTTCGCCCACTTCAGGTTCGGATTTTTGCGGAGGACACCAGCTTCCACGAAGGGGCGAATGTTCATCCGCACCCCATCGTTCAAGTCTGGGTTCCACCCGATAGCCTGCTCAGATAGCGGCTTCCATCGGACGAAAATATCGTAAGGCTGATCGCCAGCGAGGATGAGTTTCAATGCGTCTTGCAATTGTTGGGCGGCGGCGAGCCTGAGGTCAGCCCCGACCTTACCGGCCTTCGCCTCAGTAGTTTGGACCGTGATCCAGTCCCCGAGGTAAGAGTACGTCAGGTTTTCCAGCGTCTTGTGGTTCAGCTTGTGGTAGTTCACCAATGCCGAGAAGCCGTCCTTCCGGCCGTCCCAGAGGTGCCATATGAACGGCCTCTGGCCGAACCGTTTGCAGTGCTGATCGAAGTACGACGTTGCGAGCCAGTCGTGTAGCGTGGCTCCGGCCTTGCAGCCGGCGTCGGTGAGCAGCTTCGTGAGGACCGATTCAGACCACTTCACGCCGTAGCCCGCGATCAGCACGTCCCGCAGCCGCTCGGCGGCGGGTGCTTCCTCACGGACGCCCGGCAGACAGACGATGCCGTCGTCGTCCGCGAGGTTATCCACGGCGGCCGGACCGGCGGGCTGTTCGGGCCAGCGGTAACCGAGCAACCGGGCTACGGCGACCTGAAGTGGCTCAGTGCAAGTCGCAATGTCCCCCTTGAACAGCCACTGCGTCGGGTCATTCGAGTGCGGCTCAGGGAGACCGTCTGGGTATTTCTCAGCCGCGACGCTCTGCCAATGCGCCAGGTCGAATGGAACTTTTACGAGAGTTGAATCGGCAAGGCTCAGTTTCTGGTTGATAGTTCTAATATGGTCAGAAAAGTGTTGTGATGAGCAATAACACCAGATAGCTGGCAGCAAGTTTTGATCATACGGTATTAACGCCGAAATGTTCGTGTCGAACGATTCACCGGCGTAGAGTGATACTTCTAGCTCTCCCATCAGATTGACTGAGACACCACGTTTACCCCAAATGGATATGCCGTGCAAGTCACGCTTTCTATCCCTGTCCTGTCGAGAGTTCAACGAGCGGAGGCGGCCCCTGCCATTCTCAAAAAGCAATTTGTAATGCAAACCTCTGTATAAATCGGTTTGGTCGGCGGCACTCTGCTGATTGACCCAGCCGTTGTGAAAGACTGCTTGCTCCCAAAATGATTGCACAAATTGTGCATCATCACCTGTAGAAATACCTTTATGGCTATGTGCGTAGGTTGAGAGCAACTCACCGACATTGCTCTTGCCAATAATCAGCACCGCATCTGGGTTCCGCAACTGGTCCACCTGTCGCACAAACTGTATGGGAGTCATTTGGCGACCGGCAAGGCGGGCGGCTTTCTCGCCGGTTGTCTTCGCGTCCGCTACGTCCAACCCAGCCATCATCGCGTCGTCGTCGGGCTTCGTGGCGGTGATTGCCAACAGCGTTACGTTGACGACCTCGCCGGTGATTGTCTCAAACGCACGCGGCCCCAATCGGGCGACAGTGTTCCATGTCCGCGTTTTCAACAGAGTCTCGCGTAATTTCCGATAGCTGCCGAGAAACAGCCAATTCTGCGGCGTAACCAACGCCGTGCTACCGCCAGACTTGCACAATTCCAGGCTCCGCAACACGAACGCGGTGGCGAGATCGGCTTTCCCTTCGTCGTAATGCGCCTCCAGAAACCCCCTGACCACATCCGCTTGCTTGCCGCGCCCGAGGTAAGGCACATTCGTGATCACCAGTGTGTACCGGCCGGAAAGAAGCTCGGCGGCTTTTGCTATGCCCTGAGCAGCCACGCCAACTGCGGTCTGGTCAGCGTCCCCGACGAACTTCGCCAGTCGCCGTGCCAGCCGTGGGTGCAAGTCCGCGTAGATGCCCTGGAACAGCGGCCCGCCGATTAGCACCGGGTCGATGAGCGACCCGAGGTGTGGAGCGTGGATGAACATCTCATACAGCAACTCGATCTGTTCACCAAGGTCCGCGTCCCCGTTGGCGAGGGCAAGCCACTGCTCCCGCTTGCCCGACACACCCTGCCCCGAGCAGGCGATGTTTAGCGGCGGAAGTTCGCGGTAGCCTCCGGTGTTGGGGTACTTCCACGCCGCCAGGGCCAAGGCGAACGCCGCGATCTGAACACACCGAGGATCGAGTTCCAGCCCGAACAGGTTCTGCTTGAGGACCGCGTCACACGCTTCCGCCGCCGACAGCCCTTCGTCTTTCATCCGCAGTGGGACCAGCAGGTTGAACATCGCCACCAAGAAATGCCCGCTCCCGCAGCACGGGTCGAGGCCCGTGAACTCGGATAGCGTCTTAGGCCAACCGGGGAACGTCCCCGCCGCCGGAGAACCGTCGTCCCCCCACCGAAGGTACTCCATCTCGGCTGGAGCTTGCCCGGTCGGCACGCCCGCACCGCCTGCCGGCCCCTTGATCCCGTGCCGGCCGCACCACCATGCACCGATTGTGTTGTGCAGCAGGAACTGCACCATGTAATGCTCGGTGAACAACTGGGTGACCGCAGACAGTGTGGTGCCGTCGATCTTCTCACCACCCTTGTTCACCTCATCCTTCCGCTTCGTCTGCCAGAACTGGTACACCCAGCCGAGGCTGTCGTCGGCCAGGAAGGTCTCACTGGGCAGGCAGGCTAGTAGCTGCTCCAGGGCGAGCCGCTGTTCCGGGGCGAACTCGATCTCCAGCAGCACGTCGTCAGTGCGGAAAATCTGCGGCAGCATCCGCGAGGCGTACCGGGCGGCGAGGACGTACTCGTCCGCCGCTCCTTCGTCTGGGGCCAACTCCTTGCAATCGTCCAGGCTGACCGGCACCCCGTCGGGGTGCATGAGCAGGTGGTTCTCGGCTAGGAACCGGGCGAACAACATCCGGTGCCAGTATTCGTAAGCCAACTCCTGAGTCAGTTGGTCGATAGACTGAGTCGAGTTCGTGTGCCGCAGGTCCCCGACCTGCCGGCCACGGGCACGGAGCCGATTCCGCCGATCTCGCTGATTGGCATCGAAGTGGTCAAACGGATCGGCCGCGTCCACGGCCAGTTTGGTCAACGCAGAGCGTGCTGACGCCTCGGCTTCATCGCGGGCCTGGACGACGACGTTCTCCAGTTGCCGCCGGAGGTCGGAATTTAGGGGCGTCACAGAATCACCGGGCCTTCCTTCAGTTTGGCGAGAACGCGGGCCTTCACATCGTCTAACCACGCCTGCAACTCGGCTTCGTCTTTGACCGTGCTGCTCGGGAGCGTGATCGTCTGGGCCTTCGGTTCCAGCAACTTTGCCGCGTCGGTTACGGCGTGTGAGAATTGGCCCGGCAGGGCGTGAGAGATCGCCCGGAGTTCATTCAGTTTTACCGTGCCAAGTGTGCCGAGGATTTCCTCGGTCGTCCCGACCTCGACGGTCGGCAGTGTCCGCACCCAGTTCTTGGTCAGCAAATCGTACCGCTGCTGCGGGAGAAGTTTCTGCCACACCAGCGAAGCGTCTAGTGCGGCCATGCCGGCGTCGTGGGCAGACGTGCAGGCCGAATGGGTCTGCTTCAGCGCGACCCGCAGGGCGTCGGCCAACTTGCCCACCAAACCGGGCACCGGGTCCGGGTCCGCAAGCAGGGTGCGGTTCGCCTCGACCGCCTCGACCTCAGGCCGGACTTCGGCAGCGACCGGCAGGTCGGCCGCGTGGTGTAGGAGGGCCGTCAGTTGCCGCCACCGGGGGAAGCGTTTGGTGATCAGTTCCTTCACCAGTTGCCACTCGGTCACCTCCTGGCCGAGTCGGTCCTTGGCGTCGTGGATCGCCTTCAACTGGTCGTTGCCAACCCGGCCGGCGAGGTCACTGAGGTGGGTCGTTCCCGGTTGCTTTGGCAACGGTGGGTCGCCTCCGGCCTCCTCAGCCAGCTTCACCAGTTTTGCAAGGAACTCGGCGGCGTGAGCTGACTCCTGGCCGGGCGTGGTGTTAAACCCGCCCTTTTTGAACAGGGTGCGGAGGGCGATCAACTCGACCGTAGTCAGGGTGATCGACTCAACCCGGAACTCGGCGGCCGCGATGTTCTTCTGGTCCAGCCCGCCCTTGCCGACAGGGCCGGTCGCGGTACGGGCCTGGAGCGACCCCGCGGCGGTCAGGACGATCAGTGCGGCATCCACTGCGTCCTGCGGCCAACCGTAAGGAGGACCGCCGAACTGTTTGCGAATGTCGGTACCCTTCTTCCCGCTGCCGACGAACGCCAGAACCGCCTTTGACACCGGGTGCGATTCCGGGTCGCCCTTATGGCTGACCGCCGCAAGGGCGTCCCCGTCGCCCTTGCGGGACCGCTCGATCACTTTGTGCCAATCAGCCGAGTCTGCCTGGTGGAACTGCGAGTACAGCCGGTCCAAGCAAGTCCTGACCCCGTCCAGCACTTTCGCCTCCAACAGCACCCCGGCCACCGGGTCGCCGCCAGCCATGTACACGGCCGTCTCATTCAGGATGTCGTTGATGAGGCCGTCGCGGGTCCGCAGAGCCTGCTCCTGCCGCGTTTCCATCGCCTTACGGGCTTCCATTCCCTCCGGCGTGGTCGGCGTGCCCTTGCCCTGTATGGTCGCCGTGGCGGCGTAGTACGAAGCGACGGCCTGCTTCAGTTCATCGTCCTGTCGTTTCGGGACGAACCCGAACACGGCAGCGGCGTCTCCGGCCGCACGGGCGTCGGCCAGCACAGTCTTCTCGGGCACGTCCCACCCGTCCCGAACCCAAACTGGAATGTTGCCGCCGGTCGGCGGGGCGTCAGCCCCGAAGTGGAGGTCGAACTTCCGGGCCTCCTTACTGGTCCCGTGCAGCAATTTCGCCTTCTTCAGGATTTCGCCGCACTGGGACTTGAGCAGTTGCGACCGCTCGCCGGCGAGCTTGCCGACCTCATTCAGCAGCTTGTTCCGGGCTTCGTGGAACGCCTGATTCCATTCCGCACCCTCGCGAGTCTGCATCCGATACTCGTCTTCGACCAGCATGACCGCCCCGGACGCGACCAGCTTGTCGAGCAGCTCAGGAACCCTCTTGCGGAGTTTGCTACTGCCCTTGGTGAGATCGGTGACCAACAGGTCGGCCAACGTTTCGGGATTCGCTCGGATGCCTGCGTCAGCCGGGCCGGTGTGAGGGAGCTGGCCGATGAGGAAGATCAGGGCACAAATCTGGTAGCGAAGGTCGCCGTCTTCTTCCTGCTTCTGCCGAGCAATCGTTTCCGATAGTTCCTGCAACAGCACGCCGGATTGCAACACCCGCGTCTTGATGTGTTCAAACAGGAACGCCCCGCCGATTACGGTGCCGAGCGGCTTATCGGCGGTCTGCTGAACGGCGTCGTAGACGATCCAGAGTTGCGTGCGAAGTTGCGCACCCGTGCCCGCCTTGTCCACCGCCCTCAGCACTTTCTCCCAGAAACGCCGGCGGACGGGCAGGATCGGGTAGTCGGGGACGAGCAAGACTCGGTCCCGCGGGACGAACGCAATCTTGCTCCCCGCCAGTTGTCGCTCGATTTCCCCGCTGTGGTCGCCCAGCAGTTTCTTGACCGCCGTTTCAGCAGTGGCTTTCTTCTTCAGGACGACTTCGCGTGTGACCTGTTCGACATCGGTGTCTTGCAACTCGACCGCGACCGGGAAGTCGCCCTGAATCTTTTGCAGCAGAGGAATGCCGCTCAGGGCGTTCTGGCCGGTGGCGACGACGATGAGGGTCGCCCCCATCTTCGGGACGAATTGTCGCTGCAACACGTCGATGGCGTATGCCCGGTCAACGCTATCCCCGATGTACTGTTGAACTTCGTCGAGTACGAGCAGCGTGCAGGGCGGCTTCCCCTCACGAGCGACGGCCCGCTTCGCAGCCTTGACCATGTCGTCAATCGACACGTCGGCCTTCTCGGGGAACTGCTTCTCCAGCAGCAACTTCACGTCGGCGGGTGACTGGGCGAAGTCCGGGCGTGCGGCGAGGACGGCCTTCGCCATCGCGTCCGAAACGTACAGGTTCGCCAGTTCCAGTTCGTAGTCCCGGCCGGCTTGTTCGACGTGTTTGCGGACGGCCCCCTCCAACTTTTCGTGCCGCAACCACATGACGAAATTCGCTCGGGCGAAATCTTCCGGCAAGCCGACCGAAGTGAAGATGATCCGCATCACCTCAAGCCGGACGCTGTCGCCGGCCCCGGCCCCGAGCGTCCCGGCGGCGGCGTGCAGACCGCCGAACCGCTTCGCCCGATTCGACAACTCGGTGAGCAGTTCTCGGACCTTCTCAGGCAACTTGGCGAGGCCGCGTGCCTTCGCTTTGTCCGGGAATTCGTAGTCGATCCACAAGTGCTGGAGCAGTTTGACTAGATGGCTCTTGCCGCTGCCGAAGAACCCGCTAACCCATACGCCCGGCTGCTCGGCCTTGTCGAGGTGGTCGAGATAGGTACTCAGGACGCGGGCCAGCCCGTCTGCGTACTGACCGTCGCAGACGAAGTTGCCGACCTCATACCGGAGGGTGTCGAGTTCGGAGTCGGACTGCCCGCTCGACACCTTGGCGACCCCGTTGTTCAGGAGCCGGTTGGTGCTGGGGTCCTTTTCGTAGACCTCACGGTTGTTCATCGTCGGACCTCTCCGTCGCCTGCGGTGATCGGGACAGCGTGGTAGTTCCAGCCGTCTCGGGCGTCCAGCAGTCGGTAGTTGTCTTGTTCGTAAACACCAGGGAAAAAGAGCAGCAGCCGGCCGCGAATGTGCCCTTCGACAAGGGGCAGCAGTTCTGAAACCCGGACGAACCCGAACAGCGAGGCCACACCCGATATGGCGACCACCGTGGAATCGCCCGGCTCGACGGTTTTCAGGGCGTCAGTCAGCCGGTCGGCAACGGTCTTCTTGAACGCCGAGAGCGGTGCCGCCCCGAGCCGCGCCGGGGCAGCGAAATAACTCTCGGCGTAGTCGGAGTACGGCGGGCTGCAAAGCCATTCCGCGAAGGCGTTCGTGAAATCAATGTGGTGCCAGCCGTGCCCGGCCTGATGGGTCGCCTCCTCAAACAGGGGCAACCGCAGCCGCAGTTTCCGCTCGTCTTCTTTGTCGTAGACGGCGAACCAGACCCGCTGCGGGCCAGCCACGTTCCGGTCCCAGTGCAGGCCGCAGACCCGCTGGTAGTTCTTGCGGAGGGTGTCAATCCGGCTCATGGGCGGCTTTCTCCTCCTGCGGTCTGAGCAATCCGGGGAACGTGATTTCGACAACCGTGCCGGCTGCTTTCTGCGTCAGCCAGCCCTGCCGGGACGCCTCGGTGATGAGGTCGGTCACCTCGCTCGGCTTGCGGTCGAGGAGCCGCGTCCACACTGAGTCGAGCAGCCGTTTGCCGCGTAAGCCGCATAGGTAACCGAGCAGGACGGCGAACGCGGCCGCGACCGGCGTGACGGTAGGCCTGGATCGCTTCTTCTTGATCTTGCCCTGGAGGAAACCCGCCTGTGCCCATGACGACGCGAGCCGCTGGGCGGTGGCGAGGGCTGTCGAAGCCTTGAAGCGGGAGGGATACACCTCATTCAGGTGCCTGGCGATCTGATCCGGTTTGACTGGCTCGCCCTGGGGGATCGCCTGGACGAATGGGGTCGCCTCGCGAAGAAGCGGGTCGCGGGCGGCGGCGGTCAAGAAGGCCAGCACTGGGCGGGCAGCACGGTCGGCGGACCAAAAGTGTCGCAGCAGGCGGAAGAGTGTGTTGGACGGGTCAAGCGTGTAGAGTTCGGACAGTCGCTTGGCGGTCAGCAGCCGGGTCGTGCGGGTCGGTTTGCCGAGGACGTTGTCGTCGGTGATCGCAGCCGGGTAGGCGGCACGGGTGGCGTCCTGGGCGACCTTACCGAAGAGGAGCGAAAGCTCCTCCAGCATCATGGTCCGACTGGTGTGGACGCTGGTGTTGCCCGTGCGGAAGCCGAGCGATACTGGCAATTTCGTATCGAAGGCCGTCATTCGCCACCTCCGCCGTTTCGTTTATCGACGGCCGGGGTTACAGGGGAGACGCCGAAACGCCGGATGTTGGCACTGCCGACCGACCGAGTTGGCACCGCCTGGCAGAACCGCACACCTCGCGTCGATTCGGCTATCGCTTGGCATCGGCGGATCGGGCGGACTCGGGTGTTGAGCGAAGCGGGAGGTGAAAATGACTCTGTGTGGAAGTGTGCTGGCGTGACTGGCGGGTGATCCGACGCGGCCATCTGGGCATATGGTCGGCTAACCGGCCAATTGGTCGGTGGAAGGTTAATCGGGGTAAGATTGGAACACAACGACATCCTGAACACTTGAATATCTCACGGGCATGGTGGGGCGTTCCGTTTGCCCCGTCGTGGATTGAGGGGTGACAACGTCTCCCATGCGAAACCGCTTCGGCGGCATCTGCCTTGTTCATCGCCCAGCGAACCACTTTATCGAATCGGAGTATTATCAGCACGCCCCCGTCCAAGGCTAGGTCAGCAGGAAGTGGGTCGCCAGGATCGTGGCCAATTTATTCCTTCGATGCACCGAAATTGGCGTGGATACGTCTCGAACCGCGAACTCGTCTTCACCTCTCCTCACCCTCCTACCGACCTGTACAAACTGCGCGAAGGAAGTTACACAGTATGGTTATGGTCTGAATGACTGGAAAGGCAAACCAATGACTGTGCATCTTGCGTGACTATCCAAGGACGACTTCGGGCTGGACGGCGAGATCGAGGTGGTCCGGCCGAAGCCCGGCGGCACGGGGCCGAGACGACTGGCGGAATCATCAAGGTGCAAGCCAAGGCCGAGGCCAGTTGGGCGAAACACCTCATCTTGCCATTTTTGTTGGTTGTCGTAATTCTGAGGCCTTTGACGGACTGGGCGACCAAACGTTGGCGGTATCGTGTTAGAGTGATTCTATCTGAAATTGCTTCTCGGCCCGTTGCGGATTTTCGGATAGCCTTGTCTTTCAGAAGCACGCTGACGTAGACGGTTCGGAAGAGAAATACATGGCGAAGCTCGCATCGCTTGGTGGCACCTCCGAATGTCCGCCAACCATCGCTATAGATGCGAACGGAAAATATTATCACTTATGTACTACTGATCCAATAACTCCTGACGGCGAAACGCTGAAAACAGCCGAAGAAAGAAACGTCTACCGGACAGCCGATCCCTGTAAACGTCGTGGCTTGTCAGTCTTCCCCTCCGTGACGGATTGCATTGATTTCGTTGAGACCATCGCGAGGGGGCAACAATCAAAATGGCGATTCGTCGCTGAAGGTGCTTTGCAACCCGTTCATGGGCGAGTTGCATCCACACCAACCGGAAACTCAGATGCTCATATGACTTGGTGGCCTTCTGATTCTGTTGTCGATAGATTCTCCCTATTCGTAGTGGTGTGCCCACTATGAATGCGATCATTGATGGAATTAAGCGAAGCGTAGATTATTTTGGTGATTTGAAGCCAGAGCGTGTACTCGTAGAGTACAACGGTCTTCGCATTTTTACATTTTCCGGACATGACGGGCGGCTTCTGTTCGCCTACCTCAGCGATGAAGATTCTGAACAAATACGCTATACCGTAGTGCCGAGTTCTAATTCTCAAATTGAACGACTTGTTAAAGGGGACTTAACTCTGGTTCATATGCTAACTCAGCCTTGGGGCTGGGTGGTCGATATTAACCACTATGGTGAGATCATATCCGTTCTTGAGGTTGAACCGGCTACATTGCCAGAAGAATATCGCCCAGCTCACAATGCCTACCTTCCGGGCGCAAAAAAGTATGATTTTTCGGTTCGCCTCCTGGGGCCAACAATGAGTGAGGAGAGCGCGCCATTAAGCTCGATGAAATACGCATCGGAGAGAACTATGGCCACTGTACAGGGTTTGGCAAAGTATGTGATTGCTCGCAATGATCTAAAACTTTTTGGCGATAAACAAGCGAGAGAATTGTCTGATTTGCCGGTAAGTGGAATTCTGTTAGCAAGCTTAGAAGTTGATATGAAAATGCCTAAGGTTGTAAATGATCGATTAGACGATGCTGCCACGAAAGAAGCGAATTTTGTTGCAACAGAAATCGAGCGTTTACTTAATAAGGTGATTGCGTGGGCCGCGACACCCGATCTCATGGATAAGCCGGAAAACGAGCCAGAAGAAAGCGTTGCAATATTAAATGCTATTGAAAAATTGACGCCGTCAGGCAGAAACAATGTGCAAGAAGTGCAACTTGGGGGCAGATTGGTCTCTGCTCAAAGGCGGCGAACTGTTTCTCTCAGCAAAGAATTGCGGCCAAAAATCCGCGCGTCGATGAAGAGCAATATGAACAAGCTCGGAAATTCGATGCCTCGATCTATACCATGGCCTGATTTGATTAGAGCGGTAGGCAAAGTAACAAATGCCGATGTTACTCTAAACACGTTTCTATTAAGAGAAGTTGGTCCCGTTTTTTTAATGGATCAAGAAGATAGCATGGACGACGAATGGTCGTTCGGTGATTTTATCCTATTTACCTACGATGAAAAAAGGTGGCGGGAAACAGTCATACGCTCACTGGATACTGGCGGGCGAATGATCGTCGTTGGGAAACTTGTCAAGCAAGCAGACGCCCCAGAAGGCACGATATTGGCATATTCTGTTCCCCAATATAGATTATTGGAACTGGAATTAGAAACGAAAGATCGCAAAAATACAGATTGAATTCCAAGTATCATTGCTTTTCCGTACAAATTTCTTCGGTCGATCCCAGTTTGGGCTTTTGCACTTCGTGCAAACTCGCAGCCTCGCAACCGCCGGAAGCAGAGCCGACAGAATAGCCATGACGCCAACGTCAGCATTCGCGTAGCGTGTCAAGTGATCGGGGCTGTTCGTGATTGCGGAAACACCCTTCACACGCCGCTTGCGAGCGGGTCGGGGAGCAACCAGCAATTTCGGTGCAGCTAAGGACAGAAGACCTCCAGGCGTCGAAGGCTCGCCCATGCTCGATTTCGGACACCTGGAATTTGCGTGCATCGGCACTCCTTGTGTGTGGTGATGGTGGCGGTAAAGTTCTTCGCCCCCGCTATTCCGGGGGAGATGGGTTAGCTGCCGGCTGGTAGAGTCGGCGGAGTAGCCCAAGGCACGATTGGGACGACGAATCCATCGTGAGCGTTGTGGACGGCGACGATGCCGTAGTTTGCCGTCATCGCGAAGGCGAACCCGCCCAGCCCGAACTCTTCGATCATCGCGGCATCGACCGCACGGATCATTTCAGCGAGCTTCGGTGATACTGCTGTGCGGATAACTTCCGGCATTACGCACGACTCGCCGGTCGGTTCGCTTTCCGGCGTGGTCTTCTGCCGCAACTCAGCGAGTGCTTCCGCGACCAACCCAGCCAGTGGCATCGGATTGATGCTGGGAGCCGCTCGGCGGCGTGAGCGGGCACAGCGAGGGCAGGTGCAATCAAGTCGGGCAACGTGGGCATCATGGCCGCACTCGCTGCACGTTCTCGCGGTCGCGAGATTCAATTGGTGGGTTTGGTATCACGCACAAAGCGACCAGCCAAGTGTTCACTCAAAGGGCCAGTTTCACTCCGAGTGAAACTGGCCCTTTGAGTGAACAACGGCCCGCGCAGACACGAAATCTGGGCGAGCCGAAACGGTGACCAGCAACTCACTCAAGCCGTCACTTTTTCTTGGGCGTCTTCTTCTTTTTCTTGGGCAGGGCCGGCGGGCCGGCGTCGGGGTCCACCAGGCTGCCGTCGTCGTTCAGCTCGGGCGGCTTCACGGCCGGGTACAGGCACGGAATGTGCTTGTTGTCGGCCTTGCGAACCGCTTCGCTGGCCGCGCCGCCGTCGGCCGACGCCTGGGCGAGGCCCGCAGTCATCATGTCGGCGATGCCCGCGACCAGGGGGTCAAGCGGCTTGCGGCTCGCCCCAAATGCGGCGACCGATGGAGCCGCCCCGGCGCGTGGCTGGCGTGGGGTCGGCTGCCCCGGCGAGGTAATTCGAGGATCGGGCATAGAGTTTCTCCGGCACTCCCCTGTCGGCACGCTACCCATCTGACCAGTGGCGGTGTTCGCAGTGAGTAAATCCAACAAGACGACGACAGAAACTGCGATGAAATCAGCAGTCGCCATCAAATCCAGGTCGCGATGCCGACCGGCACGCGGCATTCGGCAAATTGAGAGATAGGTGAGGGCGGATTCGGAGCAACCAATCGCGTTCGCCTGTTCGGCAAAGGTCTGCCCCAAAGCAACACGCAAGCGGGCGAGAACGAACCCCCACGTTTGCGGCTTCCTCGCCGTGACCCTGGCGACGGACTCGCGAAGCACGGGGTCGGCAGACGGGACGACCCTCGCCGGCGTGGGAGTGCGAGCCAGTTCCTCGCGGCTGACGTGGTGCGCGCCGCGATGAAGCATCAGGCGAGCAGTCATGGGTAAGCTCCTCTCACTGGAGTGGGCTTGCGTCTACCGGCCAACCGGGAGTACGCTACGGCATCTGCCGTACATTGATATTATACGGCATATGCCGTACTTTACAACGGCATATGCCGTATTTTTAGGGGCGTATTATGACTACCGCGAATTTTGCAAGCCGGCTCAAACAATTGCGTGTGCAAGCCGGAATGACCCAAGAAGCGTTGGCCGACCGTGCAGGGCTGTCGAAAGCCGGTGTCGCCGACCTGGAACAAGGACGACGCGAGCCAGGGTGGGCAACTGTGATCGCACTGGCGAACGCACTCGGAGCGACGTGCCAAGATTTTTTGGGTCCGGTCGGCGAGCAGGAGAAAGCAAAGCCTGGAAGACCTCGACAGGTGTCGTTGCAGCCCAATGCCGCAACTCAGCCAGTGACGAAACCCAATCCTGGTTTGACGGCTATGAAGCCGGTCGTGCGATCAAAGAAGGCCAAGAAGCGTGAGAAATGACCGATAAGTAAGGGCTACAACACAACCCGCTCAGCCAGTGCTGCGTGTTTGGGGATATGCCATCCGGGCTGGACCACACCCTCATGTCACCCCGATGTCTTGACTGGCTCGTTCTGGCCCCGCCCTATGTATCGAAAGACCGTCCGCAGCGAGACGCCCAACGCCGTGCTGATCTCCGGTGCCGTCAGCCCCTTGTCCCGCAGTTCGACCACACGGGCCGGGTTCCCCTTCAACGTGCCGTTCGCCCTGCCCTTGTAGACGCCCTTCTTCTTCGCCTGCTCGATCCCAGCGGCCTGCCGCTCACGTCGGAACTCGTTCTCGATCTCCGCAAGGCCCAGCAGCAGGGCGGCGATCATGCGGCCAACCGAGCCGTTGAAGTCAAGCTGCTGGGTGACGACAACGACCCGCAGGTTCCGCTCCGACCAGTCGGCCAACGTGATAATGCCGTCCTTCAACCTGCGGCTGAGGCGGTCGAGTTTCCACAACACCACCGTCTTGACTTTGCCGTGGAAGATGTCGGCTTGCAGCCGGTCGAACTCAGGCCGCTTCAAGGTGGTGCCGCTCTCCTTGTCGCAGTACCACTCCACCTTCTTCGGGTCGATGCCGCTGGCGTCCAGCCACTTCTTGATCTCAGCACGCTGGCCGTCGTCTTTCTGGTGGCGGGTGCTGACTCGGACGTAAGCGGCCACGGTCATCGTGTGATCCCCCGATAACAGATTCGTCCGATTCGTCCTATCCAAAGTAATTCTACGGATAGTGTCAATAGGGTATAGTCAAAAAGGCACGGATAGTACGACGAAAAACCCCACGGAATATCGTGGGGTCGCAAGTGAACTCGGCATTGATCCTATTTGGCACTGCCGCCCGCCAAGGAGCGTACCGAGCGAGAGAAGCATCAAGGTGGCTACGGGGATGGAACCAACACGGTTCCTGAGGTTTTTCACCAGAGCGACGACAGACTCACCGATGACAGCGGAACAAATCTCACCGAATAGCCACTCGCAAGCATGAGTGGCACTCCTTGACCCTGGATTTGATACCATCAGTAATCGAGTACCTTTTGCTCGTCGCCCCCCGCGAGGTCGCCCCATGTTCCGCCTCTCCTGCCTTGTCACGATGGTGCTACTCGTGCTGCCAAACTCGGCACTTCGCGCAGCCGACGAAGCGCGGCCGCCCAACATCGTGTTTATCCTCGCCGACGATCTCGGGTGCTTCGAGTTGGGCTGTTACGGCCAGAAGCTCATCAAGACGCCGAACATCGACAAGCTCGCCGAAGGTGGCATGAAGTTCACGCACTTCTACGCGGGCAACGCCGTGTGTGCGCCGTCTCGCTGTGCCCTCATGACCGGCAAGCACATGGGCCACACGACCGTTCGCGACAACATCCAGTTCAAGAAGGGTGAAGAAGGGCAGTTCCCGATCCGTGCGGAAGATATCACGATCACGGAGTTGCTGAAGGCGAAGGGCTACGCGACAGGGGCAATGGGCAAGTGGGGGCTTGGCATGTGGGACACGACCGGTAGCCCCTTGAAGCACGGCTTCGACTTATTCTTCGGCTACAACTGCCAGGCCCACGCCCACACGCACTACCCGACGCACCTGTACCGCAACGACAAACGCTTCGAGTTGAAGGACAACGACGGCAAGACCGGCAAGCAGTTCTCGCACGATCTGTTCGAGACGGAAGCTCTCGACTTTATCGACAAGAACAAGGCGAAGCCGTTCTTCCTGTATCTGCCGTTCACGGTGCCGCACGTCGCGGTGCAGGTGCCTGAGGATTCGCTCGCGGAGTACAAGGACAAACTCGGTGACGACCCCGCATATGACGGCAAGAAGGGCTACCAGCCGCACCCTGCCCCACACGCCGGATATGCGGCGATGGTGACACGCATGGACCGCACCGTTGGCCGCATTATGGACAAGCTTAAGAAACAGGAAATAGACCAGAACACGCTCGTGATCTACACCAGCGACAACGGCCCGACGCACAACGTCGGCGGTGCGGACTCGACGTTCTTCAAGTCGGGCGGCAACCTCCGCGGGCTCAAGGGGAGCGTGTACGAAGGCGGCATTCGCGTGCCGCTGATCGCGTACTGGCCCGGGAAGATCAAGCCGGGCACGGTGAACGATGGTCGATTCTACTTCCCGGATGTGATGCCAACGCTGTGCGACGTAGTTGGTGCGAAGGCACCCTCCGACATCGACGGCATCAGCATGTGGCCCACACTCAGCGGGAAGGGCGAGCAGAAACCGCACGACTTCCTGTACTGGGAGTTCCCAGGTTACGGTGGCCAGCAAGCGGTGATCGCGGGCAACTGGAAGGCCGTGCGACAGGCACTCGGGAAGGGCGTCGTGAAGACGGAACTGTACGATCTGTCGAAGGACGAATCTGAGACGACAGACGTGGCCGACAAGAACCCGGAAGTGCTGGCGAGGATGGAGAAGTTGCTGAAAGAACAGCACACGCCGAGCACGCTGTTCCCGCTGCAAACGATCGACGGGCCGGCGAAGAAAAAGAAGTAGCGCACGGGCGAGCGGGGCGGCGTAAGCCCCCCGAGTCTATGCAAAGACAAAAGACTCGGGGGGCTTACGCCGCCCCGCTCGCCGAAACCTACTCCAAATCCATGCGCCACCACGCGAGCGCCGTGAACACGACTCCGAAGCTCAGCAGCACGCCGCACGCGGTGGCGATCATCGTCACGTCGGGTGTTGGGGACGCGAGCAGTTGTGCGTAGGCATCGAGTGCCCAGGCATGCGGTGTCGCGAGGCTCGCCGTCTTCATCTTCTCGGGCATCAGGTCGCGCGGCATCAGCGAACCGCTCACGCCACCCAGCACCAGCACCAGCAGCGTGCCATAGACCGCGACCTGCGTCTCGGTGCGGGCGATGCTTGCCACGAACACCGATAGCCCCACTGCCGCTGCGGAAGTGCAGACGACCACGGCCGCGAGCAGATCGGGCCGCGAACCCCACGTCATGCCAAACAGTAGCCAGCCAGCCGCGAGCAGGAAGAACCCCTGCGTCAGCGATACAAACAGGCACGGCAACAGCTTGCCCATGAGTATCTGAGCGCGAGTCAGCGGTGCGGCTCGGAGTCGGGCGAGTGTGCCGTGTTTCCGTTCCGCGACGAACAGCCAGCCGACGCTCAACACCAGGAAGAACGCGAACATCACGGTGTAGGACGGCACGAGAATCTGATACCGCACGGCCCCGCGGTTCAGGAAGCCGCTGCCGCTGGTGTCGCGGTACTCAGTCACGCCGTCGGGGTTCGCGGTCCTGGCGCGATCCTTGTTCAGCCCCGCCCACGTCTTCGCCTTGAAGTCGTAGTTCGAGAGCACTTCCTGCACGCCGTCGCGGACCTTCGGGCCAACCTCGGCACGCACGGCCGGCGTCATCACTTCACCGAACGCGATGTCCTTCCCGACGCGAGCCATCAGCTTCGGATTGTTGAACGCCTGGCTCATCACTTCCTTGAATTCCTTGGAGCGGTTCGCGATGGTGGTGGCATCCCGGAAGCCGACGGCCTTCAACATCATCGCTCCGAACTCGGGATCGCGCATGAGCGAGTCGAGCAACTTCTGCACGACGGGGTCGAGTTCTTTCAGCACCGCGGGAGGCAGCGGCTTCGCGTCCTTCAACTTCACCGCGAGCGATTCCATGAACGCATCGTCGCCGACCCGCTCGAAGGCCCGGCCGATCATCCACGGGATCAGCACTCGCAACAGCGTGACCTGCGCGACCTGTTCGATGGTGCTCGCGGTGACCGGCTGCGTGTCGTCTTTGAGCAGCTTGAGCCCCACCTCGGTTGTGCGGACGCCATCACGGTCGAACGGGTTGATCGGCGGCGGGGTTGCCTGCGAGAGGAACGAACAGCGGTTCATTCGCTCCGAGAATTCCGGTTCAAACACGATCACGGCCGCCCGGCGATTGCGGGCAACGAGTCGCTCGGCCTCGGCCCGATCGGTGATGAGTTCGAGGCGGATGCCGGCCGTCGCGGTGAGGTCGTCCATGACGACTTCGGACCACGGCTTATCGGGGAACGCTTGCTTTCCAGGCAGGCCGCGATCGAGGTTCACAACGGAGATGCGGAGCCGTTCGTCGGGCTTCTCGCCGAAACTTTCGCCCAGCGCCATCCCCAACACGAGGATGAGCACCAGCGGCGTCACCAGTAGAATGACCGCACTGCGGGCATCCCGAAGGAGCAACCGGAGGTCTTTCGCGGCGAGGGTGAGAATGGGCATGGTGTTATCCGTAACCTCGTTTAGCCGCGACGCGGAGTCTTCGGAACGGAGCGCGGGCGTTGAGCGCTCCGCTCCGAAGACTCCGCGTCGCGGCTAAACGTTAGTCTCGCAGTTCGCGGCCCGTCAGGTGCAGGAAGACGCGCTCCAACGTTGGCTCCCGTGGCTCGATCGCGGTGATGGTTGCGCCCAATTCGGCTGCGAGCGTCATCACCGCAGGCAGCAGTTGCGGTACGGAATCGGTCGTGACCTCGAAGCCATTGTCGGTCGGCTTCACCTGCCTCGCGCCGGGCAGTTTCGCGAGGCGTTCCTCAAATCCGGGGACGGGTGCGGAGAGGCGAAAGCGAACGCGGCCGTCAAGCGTTTTGAGCAGGTTCGGCAACGTATCGCAGGCTCGAACCTTCCCGCCGTCGAGGATCGCGATGCGCGGGCACAATTCCTGCACTTCTTCCATGTAGTGGCTGGTGTAAATCACCGTCACGCCGCTGGAGTTCAGCGCCTTGACTTGCCGAAAGATGTGATTGCGGCTCTGCGGGTCCACGCCGGTTGTGGGTTCGTCGAGGAACAGTAATTTCGGCCCGTGGATCACGGCAACCGCGAGGTTGAGCCGGCGTTTCATGCCCCCGGAGAAGGTGCCGGCGCGATCGTTGGCACGATCCGTGAGCCCCACTTCCGCGAGCACGGCATCGACGCGCGATTCGAGCGCATTGCCGCCGAAACCGTAGAGCTTGCCGAAGAATCGGAGGTTCTCGCGCGGGCTGAGGTCGGGGTAGATGGCGAGGTCTTGCGTGCCGATGCCGACGAGCCGCCGCAGGTCGCGTTTCGCCCGTGTGAACACCTGGCCAAACAGCTTTACCTCGCCGCCATCGGAATCGCTTAGCCCACTGAGGATCGAGATAAGTGTGGTTTTGCCAGCACCGTTGGGGCCGAGCAAACCGAACGATTCGCCCGCATCGATGGTCAGCGAAACGCCGCCGAGCGCCACGTTTTCGCCGTAGCGCTTCTGGACATCCGTGACTTCGAGAATTCGCTCGGGCATGGCGACTACTATAGGACCGATGAGCACATTCAACGACACCCGCGTTCGCCTTGCGAACCCCCGCCCCATGAACGGCCGGGGGAAGTACGTCCTGTACTGGGCGCAGATGTTTCGGCGGCTGCACAGCAACCACGCGCTCGACCACGCCCTGAAGCTGGCCGTTGAACTGGGTAAGCCGCTGGTCGTGTACGAGGGGTTGAAGCTCGATTACCCCTGGGCGAGCGCCCGTCACCACACGTTCATGCTGCACGGGATGCGGGACAACGCCGCGGCCGCGAAGCGGCTCGGGGTCACGTACTGGCCGTTCGTGGAGACGCCCGATCAACCGGCGCGTGGGCTCGTGCGGAAACTCGCGGCAGAGGCGTGCGCCGTGGTGACCGACGACTATCCGGCGTACATCGTTCCCGCCCACAACCGTGCGATCGCGGTGAAGTGCGACGTTCCGGTGATCCTCGTAGACGGCAACTCCCTCGTGCCGCTCTCGCAACTCGGAGCCACGGTCTCGGCGGCGGCGCACCTGCGACCCCGGATTCACAAGCAGTTCGCGGAAGCGTGGAAACACCGGGCGGTTGCCGAGCCGACGATCCCGAAGGCGGCGAAGGCGAAGATCGACCCGCCGTTCACGCTGTGGGACACGACGCAGGACATCGCGGGGTTCATCGCATCTCTTCATATCGACCAGTGCGTTGCAGCGGTCCCCGGTGTGGAAGGCGGTTCCGTCGCGGGGCATGCGGCACTCCACGCCTTCGTCACGGGGAAACTGCACAAATACGGCGAGGAGCGGAACAACCCGGACGCCCCGGAGCGGAACGCGGCCAGCGGCCTGAGCGCATTCCTGCGGCACGGGCACCTCTCGATTCAGGAAGTGGCCGAGGCCGTGCTGGGCGACGACTGGACGCCGGCCGAGATCAACATGGGCGCGAAGGGGAAACGCGACGACTTCTACTGCCGCGACGCCAACGTGAACGGGTTCCTCGATGAAGCGATCACCTGGCGCGACGTGGGGTATCAATGGCACTTTACCAGAAATGCGGAACTCGGAACTCGGAACTCGGAACAGTCGTCTGCAACTCCGAGTTCTGAGGTCCGAGTTCCGAGCTTCAACTTCGCCTCGTTCGACTTCGCTCCCGGCGCGGCGACGGCACTGGACTTGACGTTGTCCGAGTGGGCACGGGCGACCCTCCGCAAGCACGAGGCCGACACCCGCAAGCACCTCTACCGGCTGGACGAGTTCGAGGCCGCCGACACGCACGACCCGCTGTGGAACGCCGCTCAGCGGGAACTGGTCGCAACGGGCCGAATCCACAACTACCTGCGAATGCTCTGGGGCAAGAAGGTGCTGGAGTGGTCGAAGACACCCGCCGAGGCGTATGCGGTGCTGGAACACCTCAACAACAAGTACGCAATCGACGGCCGCGACCCGAACTCGTACACGGGCATCCTGTGGTGCTTCGGCCTGTTCGACCGCCCGTGGGCACCCGAGCGCCCGGTTTACGGCACCGTGCGGTACATGACGTCGGAGAACACCGCGAAGAAGTTCAAACTCGCGGGCTACTACGAATACATCAACGGTCTGGCTGGTGGTCGCCCCGGCAGTCGTCGTTCGCTGTTCGATCCGTAAAACGACACAATGCACCTGTGCCGGGAATTCTCGACAGTGCTTGCTTTAGATCCGCCTGCTTTGCTATGTATATTGGCATGAGATCGATCGCTTCACGAGGCCATGCCTTGAACCGATAAACGAAACCACCCAACTCTTCGAGGGGCGCTGCAACGGGACGCGTAGGCGTACTTGCCAGGCTCGCAGAGGTGGATTACTACCGTGCAACGGCGCCCGTTCATTTGTCAGGAGACTTTGAACGTGACCGCTGTTGCACAAAAGCCCGCCGCCTTCACCGACTACCACGTCGCCGACATCGCGCTCGCCCCCTGGGGCCGCCGCGAGATTGCCATCGCCGAAACCGAGATGCCCGGCCTCATGGCCATCCGCGAGGAGTACGCCGCACGGCAGCCCCTCAAGGGCGCACGCATCACCGGCTCGCTCCACATGACCATCCAGACGGCCGTGTTGATCGAGACGCTCAAAGACCTCGGGGCTGAAATCCGCTGGGCCTCTTGCAACATCTTCTCGACCCAGGACCACGCCGCCGCAGCGATCGCCGCAGCAGGCATCCCCGTGTTCGCGTACAAGGGCGAGTCGCTCGCCGAGTATTGGGACTACACTCACCGGATCTTCGAGTGGGCCGATGGCGGCTTCACGAACATGATCCTCGACGACGGCGGCGACGCCACTCTGCTGCTGCACCTCGGCGCCCGCGCCGAGAAGGACATTCACGTCCTCGACAAGCCCGGCAGCGAGGAAGAGCGCATCCTCTATGCCTCCATCAAGAAGAAGATCGCGACGCATCCAGGTTGGTACTCCGAGCGGCTCGCGGCCGTGAAGGGCGTGACCGAGGAGACCACCACCGGCGTTCACCGCCTCTACCAGATGCACAAGCGTGGCGAGTTGAAGTTCCCGGCCATCAACGTGAACGACAGCGTCACCAAGAGCAAGTTCGACAACCTGTACGGCTGCCGCGAGTCGCTGGTGGACGGCATCAAGCGTGCCACCGACGTGATGATCGCGGGTAAGGTCGCCGTCGTCGCGGGTTACGGCGACGTGGGCAAGGGTTCGTGCCAGGCCCTGCGTGCCCTCTCCGCACAGGTGTGGGTGACCGAGATCGACCCGATCTGTGCGTTGCAAGCCGCGATGGAAGGCTACCGCGTCGTGACCATGGAGTACGCCGCCGACAAGGCCGACATCTTCGTGACGACCACCGGCAACTTCAAGGTCATCACGCACGAACACATGAAGGCGATGAAGAATCAGGCCATCGTCTGCAACATCGGCCACTTCGACAACGAGATCGACGTGGCGTCGCTCGAAGACTACCGCTGGGAGGAGATCAAGCCGCAGGTCGATCACGTGATCTTCCCGGACGGCAAGCGGATCATCCTGCTGGCCAAGGGTCGGCTGGTGAACCTGGGTTGCGGCACCGGCCACCCGTCGTACGTGATGAGTTCGTCGTTCGCGAACCAGACCCTCGCGCAGATCGAACTCTGGCAGCACAACAGCAAGTACCCCGTCGGCGTGTACGTCCTGCCCAAGAAGCTCGATGAGCACGTCGCACGGTTGCAGCTCAAGAAGCTCAACGTCCAGCTCAGCGAGCTGACGCCGGAGCAGGCCGCCTACATCCACGTGCCGAAGGAAGGCCCGTACAAGTCGGACCACTACCGTTATTGATCCGCGGTTTTGTGTCGCCGCATGCGACTTCGCGGGCGCAACCCGCGAAGTCGCATGCGGCGAAGAACCACGCCCCTTGCCCGCGTTCGACGGGTCGGTTACTGTGAGTTTCGTTCCCGCGGACCGTTTAGCTCAGTGCTCTGCACCAGGGCGATGTTGCGTCGCCCGAGCGAGTGGCCCCTCATGCGACCCGGGGAAGGCTGTTCCCGCACCGCTCATCCCTCGTCCACAGCAAACGCGCCCCGGCGGCCGGATGCGACCCGCCGACCGGGGTCCGACCGCGTCACGCCTGCGGCGGACGAGGGGCGGTGCCGTGAGCCTTCCGCGTGCCAGGTCTTGAAGTAAGCGCCACGGGAACGCGAACGAGCCGGGGTTGCCCCCCGGCTCGCGTCGTTAACTGTTTTCCGTCCGAGCCCGAGCGCCAAGCGAGGTAACAGCAAATCCCTCGCTTGGCGCTCGGGCTCGGACCAAAAGTATCAAGCCAACGCGGGTTGCGGGACGTGCAAGCGAAGTCGCGGCCCCTTCTTGGGGGGGGCTGGCGTGAACTCGTGGATGTCGGGGCGGTCGAGCACCTCGCCGGGGGTGCCTTCCTGCGTCAGTTGGCCGTCCGTCAGTTCAAGAACCTTGTCCGCGAAGGGAACGAGTCGCGGATCGTGGGTTACGACCAAGACCATCGCGCCGCGTTCGCGGGCGTTCTCGGTCAACAGTTTGATGACCTGTTGACCGTTTTCCCAGTCGAGTGCCGCGGTCGGTTCGTCCGCGAAGACGAGCGTGGGATTCTTCACCAGCGCCCGACCAATTGCGACTCGTTGCTTTTCGCCACCCGACATCTGAGCCGGTCGCAGGTGAGCCTTGTTCGTCAGACCGAGTTGCCCGAGAACCTGATCGGAGCGTTTGCGGGCTTCCCGTGGTGAGCAACCCTCGCCCCACTTCAGGACGATTTCAAGTTGTTCGCGGGCTGTGAGGGCCGGGAAGAGGTTGTATCCCTGGAAAATGTACGAGCAGTGTTGGAGACGAAACCGCTCCATCTGGTTCTCGGTCATTCGCCATACGTCCTGACCCAAAGCTCCAACCGCACCATCGTCAGGACGCAGAAGTCCTGACAAGACCGCTAGTAGCGTCGATTTCCCGGAACCGCTTGGCCCCATGAGAAGGTTCAGATCGCCCTTGCGGAACTCAACCGACACACCCTTGAGCGCGTACGACTTCGTCTCGCCACGACCAAACGAGCGGATCAGATCGGCACCACTAAGTACGGCGTTTTCGCGCCGGAGGACGCCAGGAACCTGAACCGGAGGCAAGGACGGCTTTGGGCTGGGCCGGCCGAGCAGGCGAGCGAGTCGACACATCAGGGTACTTCTCCATAATTGTTGGCTTCAAATGTGGGGTTGGGGAGGGGTGGCGATTGGCGAGTGTTACTCCTTTCGAGAGTGACGCTAAATGAACCACAGGGATTCCACACCGGCTTGTAGTGTGAAAGTGTCCCAATCCTGTACATGTTCTCTGCAACATCGTTACTATTGCGACAAACGTGCGAGTTTGGCAACCCTCTATCTCTGAAATTATCCCCCTTTCCAACTCGACCCAACATCAGATGGAACGACCCCCCAGACCGATTCAAGAATCCCCCGGACTTATCCACAGAGTCGTTAAACTGCCGATTTCTCTGATTATCGTGCGTTTGCGGTGTTTCCCGAATCTGCTGATCTGGCGGGCAGTTGCTGCCAGTCGCTAATAATGATGGTGAGATGGAGATTGACCGAGGAACCGCGATGACCACGTTGGTCGGGGTGCCGGCCGAAGCAGGACTGCGCGCACTGACCGCGCTCCTGCCGAGCAACGATGGCTGGGCCGGATTGCGTGCGGCCCTGCTTGCCGGGAACAGTGGGACGATCGACGGAGCGTGGGGATCGTCGGCCGCGTTGGCCACGGCTGCGCTCGTCGCGGATGTTCCCGGAACGTTGCTGGTGGTTGTCGCGAACCCCGCTGACCTGTCGCCGTGGGTGGAAGACCTGACCAGTTTCTCGGACATTCGTCCGGCCGTATTCGAGGCGTGGGAAACTTGGCCTGTCACATCGAATAAGGGGAAGCTGGACCCCATCACGGCCTCTCGGCTCCGACTCCTCCAGCAGCTCTCGACGGACCCGCAAAAGATCGTCGTTGCGACGATGGCCGCAGTGTGCCAGCCGGTTCCGGAGCGAGCCGACCTCGCGGCACGGGGTCGGAAACTTGCTGCGGGGGAAATTGTTGAACCATCCGAACTTGCGGAATGGCTGGTTGCGAACGGGTACAAGCGGGTGGATGCGGTGGAATACCCAGGCGAGTTCGCTCGCCGCGGCGGCATCCTCGATGTGTTCTCGCCGGATACCGCCGATCCCGCTCGCCTGGAGTTCTTCGGCGACGAACTGGAGTCGATCCGCACGTTCGCGGTGGGCAGCCAGCGAAGTCTGGACAAACGCCCCGCAGTGACCCTCATCAGCGCGTCGTTTAGCCGCGACCCGAAGGGGAGCGTGCCAGCCACGCTCGCCTCTGGCTCGCGGCCAAACGATGTCGTCGGTTTCCTCACCGATTACCTCCCGCCGCAATCGTGGGTTGTGCTCGTCGAACCGGCTGACCTCAAGGAGCAAGGAAAGCACTTCTTCGAGCGAGTCGGCGACACCACGGGGTTGTTCGTACCGCAGGCCGCGTTCGCGAACTTGCTCAAGCTCCCGAGCGTGACCGTGACCGCCCTGCCGCGACCGAGCGTGGAGGCGTCGGCACATCTTCGCGTCGAGTCGGTCGAGCGATTCAGCGGGAATGTGCAGCGGGTGCGAGACGAACTCGACGCCGTGGCGAGTGGCGACACGCAGCAAGTGCTGATCGCGTGCCAGTCCGACGCGGAGGTGCATCGCCTCACGGATGTACTGAAGGCCGGCAAGCTCGCGCAATCGCATCGGTTGCGGCTTGTGACGGGGCACGTTCGCGCTGGGTTCCGCCTTGTGGGCAGCGGCATCGTGGTGATTGGTAGTCACGAAATCTTCCACAAGGATCTGCTGCCGCCGGGGGTGAAGGCCGCTGCTCAAGCTGGGAAGTCGAGTCGGAGGGTCGAATCGCGTGCCATCGACAGCTTCCTCGACCTGAACGAAGGGGATTACGTCGTCCACGTCGCCCACGGAATCGCCCGATTCCGCGGGATGCGAATGTTGGAAAAAACGCGGAACGCGGAACCCGGAACTCGGAATGAAGACCAAGAGCAAGAAGAGCAGGATGACTTCAATTCCGCACTCCGCACTCCGAGTTCCGCGTTCGAGGAGAACCTCATCCTCGAGTTCCGCGACGGCGTGTTCCTCTACGTCCCGGCCACGCGGATCGATCTCGTTCAGAAGTACGTCGGTGGGCAGCACGCGGAACCGGAGTTATCAAGGCTCGGCAGCGCGTCGTGGGGTAAGAAGAAGGACAAGGTTGCCGAAGCGGTCCGCGACATGGCCGCCGACATGATCCAGATTCAGGCCGTCCGGCAGTCGCAACCCGGCTACCCGTTCCCGGTCGATACCGACTGGCAGCGCGAGTTCGAGGCCGCGTTCCCATATCAGGAAACGCCCGACCAACTCTCTGCAATCGCCGAGGTGAAAGCCGACATCGAGAAACCGAAGTCGATGGACCGCCTCATCTGCGGCGACGTGGGTTACGGCAAAACCGAAGTCGCCATCCGCGCCGCGTTCAAGGCCATCGACAACGGCAAGCAAGTCGCGATTCTCGTTCCCACGACCGTGCTCGCGGAGCAGCACTACCGCACGTTCACGCAGCGGTTCGCCGAGTACCCGTTCACGGTAGAAGTGGTCAGCCGCTTCAAGTCTGCCGCGAAGCAGAAGGAGGCACTCAAGAAACTGGCCGCGGGGAGTGTGGACGTGATCGTCGGCACACACCGGCTCGTCTCCAAGGACGTCAAGTTCAAGGATCTCGGATTGGTTATCATTGATGAAGAACAGCGGTTCGGCGTCGAGCACAAGGAACGGCTCAAGCACCTGCGGGCGACCGTTCACGTTCTCACGATGACCGCCACGCCAATCCCGCGAACGCTCCACGGGGCTCTGCTCGGCATCCGCGAAATCTCGAACCTCGAAACGCCACCACCAGAACGCCAGCCCGTCGAAACGCGAATCATCCGGTGGGACGATCAACTCATTCGCCATGCGATTCTGCGTGAGATGAACCGCGGCGGGCAGGTGTACTTCGTCCACAACCGCGTTCACGACATCCACGACATCGCTGACAAACTCAAGTACATCGTTCCCGAGGCGAAGGTTGTCGTCGGCCACGGGCAGATGACAGCCGACGAACTCGAAAAGGCGATGGTCACGTTCATCCGCAAGGAAGCGGACATTCTCGTGGCCACCACCATCATCGAGAGCGGTCTCGACATCCCGAACGCGAACACCATCTTCATCGACGACGCGGACATCTACGGCCTCGCCGACCTGCACCAACTGCGGGGTCGCGTCGGCCGGCAGAAGAACCGGGCCTATGCGTACCTGATTGTGAACCCGATCAAGATGCTGACGCCGACCGCACAGCGCCGACTGAAAGCGATCGAGGAGTTCACGGAGCTCGGCTCGGGGTTCAAGATCGCCATGCGCGACCTGGAAATCCGCGGGGCTGGCAACATTCTCGGGGCCGAGCAAAGCGGGCACATCGCGAGTGTGGGTTACGAACTCTACTGCCAGTTGCTCGAGAACGCCGTGCGTTCGCTGAAGCATCAACCGCCGCGGCAAGCGGTCGAGGTGAACATCGACCTGCCGTGGCCCGCGTACTTGCCGCGTGATTATGTGCCCGGTCAGAAGTTGCGGATCGAGGTGTATCGCCGACTGGCCAGATTACGCGACATGAAGAAGCTCGACGACTTCCGGCAGGAGTTGCGTGACCGCTACGGCCCGCCGCCTGAAACGCTGGAGTGGCTGTTCCGCACCACGGAGATTCGGCTGCTTTGTGTGCGCTGGCAGATATCAAGCGTCCACCGTGATGGCCGCGATCTGATCTTCACGTACCGAAGCCCAGATCTTGCAAAGCAACTCGCAGCGAAGAGTCGCGGGCGGCTCAAAGTCGTGGACGAAAAAACGATCTACCTGCGGCTCAAGGTCGAGGACGACGCGACACCGGAGGCGTTGTACCAGTTGTTGGTCGGATTGCTGAAGCCAACCGCGTAGCTGCCTGTGAAGCCGCAAGCGGCTATCGCACCGGGTGTGCCACTGGTCTCCGGAGACAAGGTTTGCTGGTATGCAATCGGATGTGTGCTTCTCATCGGTTCCGGGCGAAATGCCTACCCATCCGTGGAACCGTTCTGGAAGCGATGACCTGTCTGGAAGAAAGAATATCAGAATCATCGCATTCGCCGCATCACACGACATCCAAATTGTTTGCGACTTGCCACTGCAATTCATGCCAAACGAAACCGCCAAGCACACCCCGGAAACCAGTGGTAAACCAATCGCACCCGTGCATTCATAGGGCTACGCAGCGAGTGAGCTTGGGTGGTTTTGGTAGGGTGGGTCGAGTCGTGATTTGCGACGAGCCCCAGCATTTCCCCAGGTTGTGGTGGGGCTCGACCGCAAAGCCGGTCTCGACCCACCCTACCAAACTTCAACCTCTGCGTAGCCCTGCGTGCATTCATCTTCACTATTGCATCGCTCAGTTCACACGCTATATGCGTGGCTCATACCGCACGAATTTTCCGCGTTGAAGGGGCAGGCATGGATGCCGCGAAGCCGCTTTCTCGGTTGCTGATGGCCAGTGCCTTGGCTGCCATGATCGGCTGCAACACCAACGGGGTGTCGTCGGCGCTCAGCGCTCGCGGCCAGGCTCCGGCCGACCCAGCCTACCCAATTGCGCCGATGGCCCCGAGCGGCCCAGTCGTCCCGGGCGCTCCGGTTGCGGGCACTCCTGTTAACTCTGGCCCGATGGTGCCCGACATCCAGAAGACGGGTTATTCACCGTTGCCTGCGGTCGGCAAAGGCGTCGAACAACTCAAGGATGGCATCCCGCAGATCAAGGTCGTGGCACTCGTCGGCGCGACCAACCTGGTCACCGACCAGGAAGTGATCGAGGCCGTGCGGCAGCGGCTCGGGGAGTTGAACGGGGTCGATGCGCACCTTCGCAAAGAGAAGGAAAAGGAACTGTACGCGGCCGAACTCCGGCGGATCATCGCACGCGAACTGATCCTCGATGAGATGTATGGCAAGCTCAAAAAGGGCGGCAAAATGGCCGCCATCGACGACATCAAAGACTACGCCGGCAAGGCCGCGGATCACACCTTGCGAGGGATTCGTAAGCACTACGGGAACGTGACTGAAGAAGAGTTCCTGGAGATTCTCCGAACGCAGGGCTTAACGCTTCCCGTGATCCGTCGCCAACTCGAACGGCAAACGATGGCTGACGAGTACGTCCGGAGCGTCCTCAAGGACAAGGCCCGCACGCCCGGCCTTGCCGACATCCGCGACTACTACGACAAACATCCCGACGAGTTCAAAACGACTGATCGGGTGAAGTGGTTCGACATCTTCGTCAGCTTCAACAAACATCCCACGGCACGAGCCGCCTACGATCACGCGATGAGCGTCTTCCAGAAGGCATCACTGGGAGCCGACTTCGGGGCTCTCGCCAAGCAGTACGACGACGGACTCTCCGCGATGCAGGGAGGGCTTGGCATCGGCAGTGAGCGTGGCAAGATTCAGCCCGCCGACGTGGAATCAACTGTGTGGGCACTGAAGGAAGGCGAAGTCAGCGAGTTGATTCAGACGCCGGTGGGTTATCACATCGTGAAAGTCATGAAGCGAGAATACGCTGGGGTTCGCCCGTTCGATGCCAAGGTGCAGAGCGACGTTCGCGAGAAGTTGCTGTCGAAGTATCGAGAAGGTGAAGTGCAAAAACTGGTCGCCGAACTGTGGCGCAAAGGCCCCGTGCGACTGATTGAGAATCCGTGATGTTGGTTATCGTTTAGCAGCGGTCCCGACGGGACCGCAAGTCGCCCCGCTGGGGCGACAGCTAAACCCTACCTCGCAACTGCGAACTCGACACATCCGTTCGGAAATCGTCCTCGGTCAGCGCGACGAACAGCGGGGCAAACTCGTCGGCTAACCCGCCCTCCCAGATGCGAAACTGGCCGCGGGAATCCACCCGTCCGCCGACAACAAATCGACAACCGCAGTTCATCAACTTCCGCATGGCCGCATCACGCCCGGCCTCGCCCCCGTAGTATTTCGGGTCGATCACGCGGATGGCGGTGTCCCAACCCAGCACAAACGCGGCACCGGGGAACAGGTCCGCCTTCGCATCGAAGGTCGCGGCCCGCGTCACCCACACGGAGCCGACCCGCGTGAACTGGGCGACCCGGCGCTGCACTTCTTCGCGGGGCAGTTCTGGCTTGTCGGCGTTCGCGACCGACAACTCGAAGTGGACCGGCACGCCAAGGCGCGTTGCTGCGACGGCTGCGAGCGTGGTGTGCCCGTGGTGGAGTGGGTTGAACGACCCGGGGAGCAACGCGAGCGGCCTTGGCTCCGCGACGGCAACCCCGTCCGGATTGAGGCACACCGTGCGATGGGTAGTGAAGAGATCCCACATGACAGGCTCATTATCGCAGCGTGCGGGTGTGCCCGCGTAACAACGTGAGAAATTCCGAAGGTTTTCCCCTGGCATCGCCAATTCGCAGTGGGTATGAGTCCGCACCCTGAGGATGATTTCGTTACGCCACGCACGGAGGTGCGACCATGCGCATTCAGTTCGCGTTCGGTCTCGGACTTGCCGGGGTTCTGACCGGGGCCGGTGTCGGCGTCGCACAGTTCGCCGCGGATCGTGCCCCCACTCCGCCCGTGTCTCCGTCCACTCCACCGCCGTTGCCTCCCGGCGTCACGCCTGCTGGTGGGGTGGTTCCGCCGACCAGGAATCCCGTGCTTCCTGCTGGCGCACTGACGCCAGCTCCAAGCGTAACCCAGCCAGCCGCAACCCCGCCGCCTCAGGACCTTGAAATTCGGTCGGCTCTCGGCGCGAATCACCCGTGGGTCGTGAAGCCGGAACACGGCGCATTCTTCATTTGCATGAAGAGCTATTCTCGGCCGAACAAGCCAACTGCCCAGGACAGCGGACCGTCGGCCCGCACGCTGGCCGAGCAACTCGCGACCGACATCCGCGAGACTTACAAGGTGCAGGCGCTGCTGTACGAATACGTCTCTCCCGAGCGCAAGGCGGAAATGGCTTCCATTGCCGCGGCCCGCGAACGGGCCAAGGTGTTCGCGTCGCAGATCGACAAATACAAGCAGCAGGCCGCGCTTCAGGGCATGGAGTTTCTCGCACCGGACACCCGGTTGCACTTCAAAACGATGAACTACACGGATCAGATCGCGGTCCTTGTTGGTGGGTTCAAATCCGAGGAAGACGCTCGCAAGGCGTTGAACACGGTTCGCACCTGGCCGGCCCCGAAGAACAAGGCGCTGATGGATGGTGCGGTGATTCAGCGGGCCGACAAGAACGGCAAGATGATGCTCGAAGAAGGTTACCTGAACCCGTATCTGACGGCTCACGTTGTCCCGAACCCGACGATTGCAAGAGCTGCGGACCCGGCGGAAGCGGTCACGATCGACCCGTTCCTTGTCAAGCTGAACGAAGGTCGCCCGTACAACTTGCTCAAGGCCAAGAAGAGTTGGACGCTGGGGGTGAAGTCGTTCAGCGCCCCAGTCGAAATCGTCAGCAAGGATTCCGGCTCGGGCGGCGTGATGCGGCAGCTTGGTTTGGGCGGCAAAGGCGCAGACGTGCTGAAAGCTGGAGCCGAGCAAGCCGAGCAACTCGCGGCAGCCCTCCGCAAGATGCGAGGCGAGGGGATCCCTGCCGAGGGGTTCGAGGCGTTCGTGCTTCACACCCGCACTGCGAGCATCGTCACCATTGGCCAGTTCGACAGCCCGAGCGACCCCGCGTTGAACCAGACCAAACAGTTGCTGGCCAGGATGACGTTGAAGGCCAGCGAGGACGAGAAGGGGTACAAGCCCGTGGCGAACGCCCCGAGCCTGTTCGACAACATGATCCCCGTGCCGATCCCACACTGATTTCAGCCTGGCGAGCGGGGGTGCGCGTCAGCCCGCTCGCCAAGACTACTTACGCCACTTTGTTTGCGGTTGCGGGCCACAGCATCGCATAAAGGCTGTTCGCGAACATCGCCATGAACAGGTCAATCACCAGAATGGCGATGAACGACCACACGAACGACTCGGTAGCAGCACGGCCAACGCCTTCCGCACCCGCCCGCCCGTGGAACCCACGGTGACAGGCAATCAGCGACAGAACCCCCCCGAATACGATCGCCTTAACCAGTCCCGTACACACATCCCAGACCTTCACGAATTCCTGCGTGTGTCGCCAGTAGTGGTAACTGTCGATCCGGTACACATGAAGTGAAATCAGCGTGCTTCCAGCGAGCCCAAGCAGGTCGGCGAGCACGGTGAGTAGCGGAAGCAGCAGGACGCACGCTATCAGACGCGGAGCCACGAGATACTTCACGGGATCGACGCCCAGACACGCCAGCGCGTCGAGTTGCTCCGTCACTCGCATCGTCGCCAGCTCGGCCGCCATCGCTGACCCCACCCGTCCAGCAAGCATGACCGCGGCGAGCACCGGCCCCAACTCGCGCACCACCGACATGTGAATGACGGCACCGAGCGACGTCTCCAGCCCGATGGTGTGGAACTGCCCGTATGCCTGCACGGCGAGGACCATGCCGATGAACAACCCGGTGACGCCGACGACGCCGGCACTGGAGTAGCCCACCTCGAAGGCGACTCGCAACAGTTCGCGACCGCGGAAGGCACGCTGCAAGACCCCCGAGCATGCCCGCATCGAGAACAGCGACCAGTCGCCGAGCGCGACCATCGCATCGGTCAGTGGGGTAAACAGCGATCGTAGCGTGGAATCGGAAGACGACATGATCTGGGTTGTAACCCACCACGGCCGGAACCGCAACGCGAAGCGACAGCCGCGTGCGGCTTAGCGCGGGTTACTCGGCCCGCGTGTCCGCTCGTTTCCTGAAGAGCAACCGCCCCGCGAACTCACGAATCCGCTCGCGAACGGTGATGGGTCGGTACTCGGTCCCGTAGCCCAGTTCCGCCAGCAGGTTGCCGCTGCCTCGGTGAAAGGCGTTGTTGTCTTCCCGTGTGAAGACCCTGCGCCACCCGCCGACGCGATCAGTTTGCGGTGGTTGGCAGGTCAGCCGCTGCTGGGATAGTCGCTGTTCCTGGGTGGCCACGACCGTGCCGTCGGCGCGATGCCGCGACTGATGTTCTGCCAACCGTTGCGGGGCGTGCTTGTGGTACTCCAGCATGGCGTAGGCGAATGGCAGGTTCAGGAACGTACAGATTTCGCGCAGTACCGTTTCCGGCGAGGTGATCAGTGCTTCGTACCGCACTTCGAGATACCGCGCTGCGGGTAGTCGCTGCTTTCGTGCGATTCGCACTCGTGTCGCCCACTCGCGGGCTAGGCTTTCGATGTCTTGACTTGGCGCGAACCACGTTTTCTGCCAGGAGAGGATGGCGTCTCTTCCATCGCGAATGATGTGGAGGAAGCGGGCTTCGGGCAGGTGGGCCGCGGTCGTGGCCATGGAACGCGTGTGGTCCGGAGTCTTGTCGCCGCCGAGCGGCTTACCAAAGCGGTCTGCGTATGCGGCGTAGAAGGCACGCAGACCTGCGGCGACACTCGTTCGCTCGGGAAGGCGGCTTCGTACCGCGGGCAACGATACGTTGAAGTCGGGCCAGTGCGGGGCGTTCGCCGGGTGGCGAGCGAGACGCGAAACGAATTCGTCGGCTGCGATGTCGGCGGCCCAGCCCAGTTCTTCGGCAAGGAACAGGAAACCGGTTTCCGGCGGAATCGCGAGCCAGGGGTGCGAGTCGAGCATCAACCGCAACAGCGTGGTGCCGGAACGAGGCGCACCAACGATGAACGGCATCGTGCCGACGACGTCTCGAATCTTGGGCGTGGCATCGATCTGCTCCATTTTCCGCTGATACCACGCGTTCTGGGACGTGACGACGTGCAGTCGATCGAGTTCAGTGTTGATCTGCAACAATTCGCCGACGATCCCCGTGTCGCGGTTGTCGGCCTTGCGTTCCGCCGACGCTGCCAGGATTGCTTCGTACCTCGCCAGCCAGGCATCGACGGCGGCGGTCAGGCTCAGTTCCTGTCTCGCCAGTTGCGCCGTCGCCTCGGCCGTCGGTGCGTCGTAAGCCTCGATCGCGCTCACGAGTGCTTCCACGTCGTGGGGCGAAGTCAGCGTGCGACGCCCGAAGTTCCAGCGCCGCAATTCGTGAAAGTTGCCCGGCGTCACGAGCGGGCCGATCCCTTCGTCGCCGCAGAGCACCACGGCACAACCGCACGCAAGGGCTTCCATCGCACAGCGTGCTTTCGCGAACACGACATCGTAGCGCGGCAGATCCGTCTCGGGCGAGTCACTCGGGTTGCCCGAACCGACACCGATCGTGTCGAGTTGCAACCCCGCCCGACTGCACGCGGTGCGGATCAGCGGGAGAAACGTTTCCTCTGCCGCGTAGTTGCTGAATGCCAGCGCACGCAGTGGTCGCACCGGGAGCGGGCCGCGGGGTTGGAATCGCAACAGGTCCACAGAGTTTCCGTGGAATGCGACCTCGGCGAGCGGGATCGCGACGTCGGCGGCAACACGCTCACGGCACAAGTCATCGACCGCTGCGTAGCACGCAACTTGCGACAGCCGCGGCGCGCGGTCGTGCCAGGCCTTGGCGTCGTGGCAGACGAAGACCGCGGGCGATTGCGGAAACGCCGTCAACGCTGTGAGAAGTGCCAGGTTGTGGTGGCCGTGGATGATGTCCGGGGGAGTGACGCAAGCCCGTGGATCGGCCACGACTTCGACCCCCGCGGCTCGCAACCCTGGCACAAGCGGACCGTCGCGATCCGGACTGAACACACTGACCCCGACGCCGCGCCGCCGCAGTTCAACCGCGAGGTCATACGTGTGCGTCTCTGTTCCCGATCGGCCACGTAGGAACAGGTTGGTAATCAACACGTGCATGGCGTTCCTACCGGTTGATTCCAGAAGCGGTTCACCATCGGCAGGACGTGATCCACCCAGCGGATGACTTCGGCGTAAACTCCCTCCCGCACACGACGCTCGCCAAAGGTTTCGTAGTAAGGTGGAGTGCCTGGTGGGGCTTTGGGAGTAGGTTCCGGCCACACTCGCCGCATCGATTCGACACTGAACGCAGCCTCACCCATTTGGGCGAGCGACGACTGGACTTCCAGGGCGAGTTCGGTGTAGCCGAACGCGGCTTGCAGCTTGCGATGGAGTGCGGTTTCTCCCAGCGTCAGCACGTGGCTATCGTCACCCGCCCAACTCGCGGGCGGCGCTTCGAGCGGAAATTCCCGCACTTCAGGCCGGACGCCTTCAGTCTGATTGGCGACCGCCGCTGCGACGAGATACTGGCAAAGGTCGTGAGAGGTGTTGAACCCTTCGAGGCCGTCGCACACGACGAGGTCGTATCCCCCAGCGACTTGTTCGCTTACACGAGCCAAAATCGCGGCAAAGAAATCGGCATCATGCTCGCGAAGAGCTCGATAGACACGTGAGTCAGGAACTGTCTTCTCGCTGTCGATCAACCGAGCGCCCACGCCATCAAGGACCCTACGAGTCGAATCAAGTCGCGGAATACTCGCCGAACCGGATCCATCCGTAAGCACCAGAACGTCGGGCTTCGTCAACTCCATCCAGTGGTGCAGACGTAATTCATGCCCAGGATGTGCGACAACCAGTAACGCTCTCGTGGCCACTCGATTCCTTTCGATGGCAGCTCACAAACCTCGCCCGCCGCCGTGGCCGGGCGCAATCAGTCATTCCATTGGGTTGTGATGATACCCCGAACCCAATGAGCGTGGCGATGTCACTTTTCGCACAATATCACAGAGTTCGGGCGGTTGCTCCGTACGCTCGGCGTTGCCATTCGTGGTGTCCGGCGACAGGGTTGCTCTGCGCTCGCGGTTTCGGAACGATTTGCTCCTATAATTTTCCACTCACCCGACTTCGCACCGGAACTCACGAACAATGTCCGATCGTTTCCCACACCGATATACGCCGGAAAAACGGATTCCTGCGTGGCAGCAGTTGCGGGTCGAGAATCTATCCTTTCGCGATTCCGCGTTGAACGTCATCTCGTACATTCGCAAGTCGATCTACAAGAAGCGTTCGGCCCCTTCCGAGGTCGTGCAACACTTTGCCGGGCAGCGACAAATCTTCCGTTACCTGATGAATCAACCCGCTGAGCCGGGGGCCGTCCGACTTGGTATCGTCGGCGATATCATGTGGTTGCGCGATGGTTGGGATAACTTCCTCGACCCCGGCGTTCTCGACTACATGAACGCACACGAGGCGGTTCTCGGGAACCTCGAATCGGTCATTTCGACGCGGTTCAAGGTGCCCAGTGTGTTCCCCGATTACTTCACGTACAACTCGCACCCGAACCTTGTCCGTACCTTCCGCCGACCCAGTGGAGGCAGCACATTCTCGGCTCTATCGGTCGCGAACAACCATGCACTCGACCGCGACGAACTTGGCGCTCGCGACACGCAGGAACTCCTGAACGAACTCAGCATCCCCCACTCGGGAATCACGTTCAACGACAACACTCGCCCCTATACCGTGTTTGAGGTGAACGGCATCCGCGTGGGGTTCTACGCGGCGGCGTGGGGTTTGAACTCGTTCGTGGCCCCGAACCCGAACGTCCACATGAACGCGCTTCCGGGCGGGATCTTTGAACCGGGTGCCACCATCGAGTTGCCTGAAATTCGCCGCGTGCTGGCAGACATGGCTGCGGACGGATGCGAGTACCGGGTGATCGCGGTTCACTGGGGCTACGAGTTCGAGTACTACCCGTGCCCCAACGTGATGCGAGTCGGGCACGAGATTGCTCGACTCGGGGCCGATCTCGTTCTGGGAACACACCCGCACGTTCAGCAACCGTGTGAAACGCTCTTCTTCAATGGCTACGAGGACCGTCTGCCAGAACCTTATCGCCATCTCGCAAAGGAGAACTCGGCACTGACGGGCGAGGGACCGCCGCGAAAGTCCATGGTCGCGTATTCGATGGGGAATCTCGCCACCACGATGTTCACCTTCGAGTGCAAGATCGGCTGGATTCTGAGTCTTCGCCTGTTCCGTGACAGCACGGGCCGCATCGACTGGAACCCGGACGCTTCCTCGTTCGTCATGAACGTCCCCCGGTTCGGTCGCAAACGCGAACGCAAACTCCTGATGCTCGACGACTACCGCCGGCTATCGCAGAACCACCGCCGGGTTCCGCCCTGGGAGGAGGAATACTTCGCCTTCCTGGACGAGCACCTCCACGGCAAACCCGAAATGTGAGATCAATGTGGTGTGCCTCTCCAATAACGGAGAAGGATTCCGATAGGCACTCACCCAATCGCGGCGAGTTGGTTATTCGCCAACAGCAGCCGTACACTCTTGGGAACACAAGTCTCCCAAAGGAATACCGCCATGCTTCGCTGGTCGGTCGTACGCCTCATCGCCGGACGCGAGGTTCGCGATCAGTTCCGCGACAAGCGGACGCTGTTCCTCATTCTCGGACTGCCGGTTCTCATGTATCCCCTGTTCGTCGGAGTGGGGCTTCTGTTCATTGCCGCGATCAAGGAGAAGGTCTTCGTCGTGGGGGTAACAGGTGCGCAGTACCTGCCACAACCACAACCCGAGACTGTTCCTTCTGCCCCTGGTGCGGTTGCGGGAGTGCCCGCCGCGTTCGCCAAGCAGTCCGCCCGAAACTTCCCCGTTCTGATCGCCGATGGCAAGTTCGCGAGCAGTGATCTCGTGGGCGAAACTGATGGCGGAAGGCTCGTCGTGAGGCTGCTCGACACGGCTGACGAAGGCCTTCTCGCTCAGCGTGAGGCCGATGCCCTGCTCGTCATCGACCCGGACTTCACCGCGAAGCTGGAACGCGGCGAGCGGCCCACTGTGCGAATACTCGGGCGAGACGGCGAGGAGAACTCGAAGCTCGCGGTGCGCAAGCTCAACGGGATTCTTCACGCCTGGGTTGAGAAAGTGAAATTGACCCGATTCGCACGGGCTGGGCTGGCGGCCGATTTTGATGTCCCCGTCGATGTACGCGACCCGCAGTCCGAGAAAGCGCCCGACAAGAAGGTGTTCGACGAACTGCGGGACGTACTCGTGAAGACCATCCCGTTTCTGTTGGTGATGTGGATGCTTACGGGTGCGATTTACCCGGCCATCGACATGACCGCAGGCGAGAAGGAACGCGGCACGATGGAAACGCTGCTCATCAGCCCCGCGGAGCGCATCGAGATTGTGATGGGGAAGTTCGTGGCAGTCGTGGTCATGGGGTTCGGAACGGCCGCGTGGAACGTATTCTTGATGTGCATCGTCACGGCCATTGTGCAGGTTTATTTCCCGCACATGCTCATCTCGCTCTCCGGGCTGGCTTTGTGCATGTTGGCCGCGCTGCCGCTGGCCATGCTCATTGCCGCCAGCACGCTGGCCCTCGGGATCTTCGCCCGCAGCACCAAAGAAGGTAACTACTACATGGTGCCGATGTTCTTCATCACGCTGCCGCTGGCGTACTGGAGCATGAGCCCGGGGATGGAACTGGACTCGGTGACGAGTTGGATGCCTGTGACGAACGCCCTCTTGCTCCAACAGCGGTTGATGGCTGTTCGCACCGATGCGTTCCCCTGGCAGCATGTTCCAGCAGTCGCCATCTCTCTGACGGCGTGCATCGGGCTGGCGTTGTGGGGTGCGGTGCGTCAGTTCCAGCGTGAAAGTGTGTTGTTCCGCGAAGCGGAAGGGTCGGGTGGTGGGTGGTCGCTGTTTGGCAAGAAGAAGTGAACGACGTGTTGCATCGCGCATGGAGGTTAGCGGCGGACCCAACGGGTCCGCCGGTCGCCCCGGTGGGGCGACCGCGAAAAGGAATGACCGCAAACCGAACGTGTTTATTCGCCGACGTAGGGGAGCAATCCCATGAACCGGGCACGCTTGACAGCGTCGCCCGAAGCTCGCTGGAATGTCGCGCACAGCCCGCTTCGCTTGCGGCTGAACATCTTACCCTGGCTCGTGATGAGCTTCTTGAGGTTGCTGACGTCCTTGTAGTCGACAAACGCCGGACGCGGGCAGCCTTCTTTCGTGCAGAACCGGCAACGGTTTTTGCGGTTCTTGCCCAGTTTCTTCCGGATCATACGCGCTACCCACCCTCGCCGTGATGTTACCAAACTGTGAGTTCCGAAAATTCGGGAAGTGCCATCCTAGTGGGAAATGAAATAGGGGAAAGGGGTCGGTGAGAGAATGTGAAAGGTGAAAAGGTAAAAAAGTAAAATGGAAGACGAGACCTCCCATTTTACTTTTTTACCTTTTCACCTTTCACATTCCGCCGAGGGCGGGTCACGCCATCCCGAGATCCTTCTTGAGGGTCGTGTACCAGTCGCTGAACCAACCGGTCTTCACCTTGTTGTTCCCGGTCTCTTCCATGATCGTGACCATCATCTTCTTGATGTCGCGATCGTTCTTCTTGCCTTGTGCGGCCTTCTTGACAGTGTGGAAGATCATGTCGAATTCTTTTTGATCGACTCTACCGTCATCGCCGGCCGCGGCCTCGATTTGGTCCTTGATCTGCTTCACGATCTGACTTTCCAGCACGTAACCCTGGTCGTCGCAAACCTGGACGAGTGCGCCGCGAGCGCTGTCGATCCCGACACCGAGTTGGATGGCGATCTGGAGGATTTCGCGTTCCTCGTTCTTGTCGAGGTACTTGTCATCGTACGCCCGGAGCTTGATCTCATTCACGAACCGCTTCTTGATTTCTTCGACGGACATGGCGAGTCTCCCTCTACTGGTCGAACACGGATTGGGACGGGTTGAACGGCGGGCGACGGACGCCCGTTGATTTGTTCTTCGGTGCCGCGTCCGAGATCTTTATCGACTTCTTGTTGATTTTACCGTAGCGTACCGACCGTTCAACAAGATACTGCCGCAATGGGGGATCGGAAGATGCCGAGTGGGGAAGCAATGTCGGCGCACGGCGGGCCGAGTCGGCCGATGCCGGGGGCCGGGTGGGCACTCGCCCTACTCCTCGGGATTAACCTGTTCAACTACATCGACCGGCAAATTCTCTCGGCCACGCTGCCGAAAATTCGCCTCGACGCGACGATTCTGAGCCCCGACGATCCGTTGGCACAGACGAAGCTCGGAGCTCTGACGACCGCGTTCATGGTCGCGTATATGTTGCTTTCGCCGCTTTTCGGCAGGCTCGGCGACACCATGTCCCGATGGGTGCTGGTCGGGGTCGCGGTCATTCTGTGGAGCCTGGCAACAGGTGGAACCGGCCTCGCGACGGGTTACCTGATGCTCTTCTTCGCCCGCTGCCTCGTCGGGGTGGGTGAAGCCGCCTATGGTCCGGTCGCGCCGGCCATGCTCTCGGACCTGTACCCCGTCGATCACCGTGGCCGGATCATGGCGTGGTTCTACATGGCCATTCCGGTCGGCAGCGCCCTCGGCTTCGTCATCGGTTCGCAGGTGGCTGAGCAATACGGTTGGCGGGTGGCGTTCCACGTGGCAGTCTTTCCGGGGATCGCCCTCGGCGTGCTCTGCTTCTTCATGCGAGACGCCCGGAATGAGAAACGAGTCGCCGCAGTGGAAACGGCCCAAACGCCAGCAGAACCGACTCCGAGTTACTGGGCCGTGCTGCGGGAACTGAAGGGCGTGCGGTCGTTCGTGCTGTGCTGTGCGGGGATGACGGCATCCACGTTCGTTCTCGGTGGCGTGGCCACGATGGTGCAACTGTACCTGTTCGAGCGCGAAGCCCGGTTCACGATCACCGAGAAGGCGATCACCAAACTCGAAGACCTGAAGGACAGCACCGGGGCACGGGTGGTGCCCGACGCCGTTCTCAACAAGTTGAAAACCGCCGACTGGCCGGCAGGGATGGCGTTGCCGGAGTTCCGGGAGAAACTCCAGGGTGCGCTCACGGACAAGGAGTTCACGCTGTACAGTTCGTGGGTGTTCGACAGTTCCCCGGCCGAGGGATCGCTCACGAACGGAACCATCGGGCTGTACTTCGGTGCGATCGTGGTGTTAAGCGGGCTGGTGGCGACGTTGCTGGGCGGAATACTTGGCGACTACCTCCGGAACCGCGGCGTGAAGGGGGCATACTTCCAGGTCGCGGGGTGGGGGATGATCATCGCGTTCCCCGCGTACATCGCGATGCTCCACGTGCCATTCCCGCTCGGGTGGGTGTTCATGTTCGTGGCGGTGTTCTTGCTGTTCTTCAACACCGGCCCCGCGAACACGATCCTGGCGAACGTCACGCGGTCGAAGATCCGGGCGACGGCGTTCGCCGTCAACATCCTCATCATCCACGCGCTGGGCGATGCGATTTCGCCACCGATCATCGGCCTGATCGCCGACTACAGCAGCCTCCACACGGCGTTCATGGCAATCTCGCCGCTGATTCTCATCAGCGGGGTGTTGTGGATTTGGGGTGCGAAGCACCTCGATGAAGATACCACGAGGGCTGAGGCGGCAAGTTGATCGCAATCACTTCGTGACCTGCCAGGTGATGAACCCGGCGTACGCGGCAATGAGGATCGCGCCTTCCCAGCGATGCACGATCATGCCGTTGGCCACCGTCACAAGCAACAGTAGTGAGAACATCACCATTACGGGGATCTCGTTCATCACGATTGAATCGGAGATTCGAATCGGCTGAATGGTCAGAGTCGTACCGAGAACCAACAGGATGTTGAACAGGTTCGATCCCGCGATGTTCCCCAGAACGAGATCCGGCTGCCCGCGGTAGGCAGCGGCGACGCCGGCCGCGATCTCGGGCAGCGATGTGCCAACGGCTACCACCGTGAGCCCGATCAGCCACTCCGTCACGCCCAGATCCCGTGCAAGCTGAACGGCGGAGGTCACCATCAGGTGGGCTCCGCCGATCAACCCTGCCAGCCCCACGATCATCAGGATGGTGGCGACCCAAACGCGCATGTGCCCATCCGCCGACTTCCCGACTTCTTCCTTGATCTCGGAACTTTCCTGGCGAGCGCTGCGAAACATATACACGCACAACCCAAGGAACGCGACCAGCAGCGCGATGCCGTCGCCTCGACTGAGGCGGTTATCCCTGCATAGGAACAGCAGCAACAGGCTTGCCACGATCACCAGCGGAACCTCGACCGTCAGCAACCGCATGCGTGCAGCCAGTGGACTCACTATCGCCGCGATCCCGAGCACAAGCCCGATGTTGGCGATGTTGCTCCCGACGACGTTCCCTAATGCAATGTCGGAGCTTCCCTTGAGCGCCGCCGACACGCTGACGACCATCTCCGGGGCGGAGGTGCCGAACCCAATCACGGTGAAACCGACCACGAACGGGCTCACACCGAGTGCGCGAGCCACTCGCACCGCACCCCGAATTAGCCATTCAGCCGCGATACTGAGGATAACCAGGCCCAACAGAAAGAGGCAGACGTGCTGAAGCATCAGGATCTCACAAGGGAATCACTCGGCAGATTCGGCCACCGCTGGGGATCAACGAACGTTCCAGTCCAGGTTAACCCACACTCAAGCCATGAACCGTTCGTCTCGTCGTGTGTCACTTTGTGGACGGGCTTTCGCCACTAACATAAGCCAAAGCGACGAGCCTATTCCGAGGCTTCGAGGAATCGGGCGAGGCTCTCGAGCGCACCACACACGACATTGAAGGCTTCACATGCCGAGTTATAACCCCGCGGACGTCGAACGGCGCTGGCAGCAGTTCTGGGAAACGAACAAGACATTCCGCACGCCGGACCCGGATTCGCCTGAAGTGGCCGGCAAGCCAAAGTCCTACATCCTCGACATGTTCCCGTACCCGAGCGGGGCGGGCCTGCATGTCGGCCACCCGGAGGGGTACACCGCCACCGACATTCTGTCGCGATTCAAGCGAATGCGAGGCTTCCACGTCCTGCACCCGATGGGCTGGGACGCCTACGGCCTGCCCGCCGAGCAGTACGCGGTTGAGAAGAACGTCCACCCACGGATTACGACGCAGGAGAACATCAAGACGTTCCGTCGGCAGATCAAATCGTTGGGTTTCTCCTACGACTGGGACCGGGAAGTCGACACCACCGACCCGAGCTACTTCAAGTGGACTCAGTGGATCTTCCTGACGATCTTCGATACGTGGTATGACCCCGAGCAGAAGAAGGGCCGAGCGATCAGCGAGCTGCCGATCCCCGCCGATGTAGCCGCTCGCGGCGACGCAGCCGTTCGCAAGTATCAGGACAGCTTCCGGCTGGCGTATCAGGCCGAGGTGCCGGTGAACTGGTGCCCGGCGCTGGGCACTGTGCTGGCCAATGAAGAAGTGATCGACGGCAAGAGCGAACGCGGCAACCACCCCGTCGAGCGCCGGCCGCTAAAGCAGTGGCTGATGCGGATCACCGCGTATGCCGAGCGCTTGCTGGACGATCTGGCCCCGCTGGATTGGTCCGAGTCGATCAAGTTGATGCAACGCAACTGGATCGGCAAGAGCGAAGGCGCGGAGGTTGTCTTTGCTTTGGCGAGCGGTGCCAGTCATGGCACCGGTTCCGAGACGATCACCGTATTCACCACGCGGCCGGACACGCTGTTCGGCGCGACGTACATGGTGCTGTCGCCGGAGCACGCGCTGGTCGAGCGAATCACCACGCCGGAACAGAAGGCCGCGGTGAAGGCGTATCAAGAGGGTGCATCTCGCAAGAGCGACTTCGAGCGCACGGAACTGGCGAAGACGAAGACCGGCGTGTTCACGGGTGCGTTTGCGGTGAACCCCGTGAACGGCGAGAAGGTTCCCATCTGGATCGCGGACTATGTGCTGGCGACTTACGGCACCGGCGCGATCATGGCCGTGCCGGCCCACGACGAACGTGACTTCGAGTTCGCCAAGCAATTCGGACTGCCGATCGTGCCTGTCGTGAAACCGACCGAGGAATGGCTGAAGAAGACCGGTAGCACGCTGACCGAGTTGAAGGAACCGTACTGCGAGGAAGGCGTCGCGGTCAACTCGGGGATTCTGGACGGCCTGCCGACGGCCGAGGCGAAGGCGAAGATTACCGCGTGGCTGGAAGAACGAAGCATCGGCGAGCGGCGGGTGAACTACAAACTGCGCGACTGGCTGTTCAGCCGGCAGCGGTACTGGGGCGAGCCCTTCCCGGTGCTGCACGGCCCCGACGGCGAGATCGTGCCGCTGACGCTGAAGGACCTGCCGCTGATCCCGCCGGAATTGGCCGACTTCAAGCCGACGGGTACGCCCGAGGGCCCGCTGTCGAAGGCGACGGACTGGGTGAACGTCGAGATCAACGGGAAGAAGTACAAGCGCGAGACGAACACGATGCCGCAGTGGGCGGGGTCGTGCTGGTACTTCCTGCGCTACATCGACCCGCACAACGACCAGGCGTTCGCGGACCCCGCGAAGCTGAAGCACTGGCTGCCGGTGGACATGTACATCGGCGGCGCGGAGCACGCGGTGCTGCACCTGCTGTACTCCCGGTTCTGGCACAAGGTGCTGTTCGACCGCGGCTACCTGCCGTGTACGGAACCGTTCCAGCGGCTGGTGAACCAGGGCATGATCCTGGGCGAGAACAACGAGAAGATGTCGAAGGCCCGTGGCAACGTCGTCAATCCCGACGATGTTGTGAAGGAGTACGGTGCCGACAGTCTGCGGCTGTACGAGATGTTCATGGGGCCGTTGGAGGCGGTAAAGCCGTGGAACACCGCTTCCATCGCGGGCGTGTACAAGTTCTTGGGACGGGCGTGGCGGCTGATCGTCGACGACATCACCGAGACGATGATGCTGCACCCGTCGGTGCGCGAGGTCGAGCCGGACCGCGACACGCTGCGGGTGCTGCACCACACCATCCAGAAGGTGACTGAGGACACCGAGTCGCTGCGGTTCAACACGGCCATCTCCACCATGATGGAGTTCGTCAACCACATGACGAAGCTGGAGGTGAAGCCGCGGTCGGTGCTGGAGCCGTTCGTGCTGCTGTTGGCGCCGTACGCGCCGCACGTCGCCGAGGAGCTGTGGCAGGCGCTGGGCCACAAGACGACGCTGGCCTACGAGCCGTGGCCGAAGTTTGACCCGGAGCTGGCGAAGGCCGACGAGATCGAGATTCCCGTGCAGGTGAACGGCAAGCTGAAGACAGTGCTGAAGGTGCCCGCCGAGATCGACGACGCGGCACTCGAGGCGGCTGCGATGGCCGACGAGAAGGTGAAGGAAGCGCTCGCGGGGAAACTCGTGAAGAAGGTGATCGTGAAGTCGAAGAAGATGGTCAACTTGGTGGTGGGGTGATTTGGGGAGCGGCGTAGCGTAAGCCGAATCCCTGTAACCTATGGGGGGAAAGGCTGCGGGCTTACGCCACGCCGTTCGCACACACCACAATTTCAGCAGTGCAACACGTGTAGCAAACGGAAATTTCAGGAACCCGCGCTGTGGAGTGAATGACGAGGTCATACTGTTGGAATCTGCTGGCACGCAAGAACGCCCAACGCTCCAACCACTCCGGTGACGATGTACTGGTCCATCCTGATCGTGGCGGGGTTGTGTGAATGCGCTTTCACCACCTGCCTGAAGCTCTCCGAAGGGCTTACGCGAGTTGGCTGGGCTGTCGCGTTCGTGCTCCTGTCGATTGTGAGCTTCGGACTGCTGACGCTCGCCGCACAACGGATCAGCCTGGGCACGGCCTATGCCGTGTGGACGGGGATCGGTGCGTTCGGCACGGCTGTCATCGGCATTGTGTGGTTCAAGGATCCCGCCACGTTCTGGCGTGTGTTCTTCCTGTGCGGCATGATCGTCTGCATGATCGGGTTGAAGCTGGCTTCCCCCGAAGCGGAAGAGTAACAGGCTCGCCAATACAATCGCCCGCATGAGCAATCCGTTCCGCGCCCTGCCGTCCATCACTCAACTGCTCGAACACCCGATCCTGGTCGCGGCTCGCGATCAACACTCATCTGACGCGATTACTGCTGCCGCACGCGCGGAGGTGGAGGCGTTGCGCACCGCTCTCGCGGCTGGCACTTCGCCCAATCTCGATCTCGCGGCTGCTGCCGAGCGAGTCGCATCGCGACTCGCTTCCGCTGCGGTGCCGGCGATTCGCACGGTCATCAACGCCACGGGAATTGTCCTTCACACCAACCTCGGCCGTTCGCCGCTTCACGAGGATGCCGCGCGAGCCGCGTACGAAGCCGGGCGAAGCTATCTCAACCTCGAACTCGACCTCACCACCGGGATACGCTCCAGTCGCCAGGACGCCGTGCGTGCGGGCATTCGTGCTATCACTGGAGCCGAAGCCGCAACCGCCGTGAACAACTGCGCGGCCGCGACCGTGATCGTGTTGCGTGCCCTCGCCACCCAGCGTGAAGTGATCGTCTCGCGTGGGCAACTCATCGAGATCGGCGGCAGCTTCCGCATTCCCGACATTATGGCCGTGAGCGGGGCCACGCTGCGAGAAGTCGGCACCACGAACATCACACGTCTCGCGGATTACGAAGCCGCCATCGGCCCCAACACGGCCGCGATCATGCGGGTTCACACGAGCAACTACCGGGTCCGTGGCTTCACGAAAGCGGTCGAACTTCCCGAACTCGTTCTGCTCGGCAAGAAGCACAACCTGCCGGTGATCGACGACGCGGGGAGCGGGCAAGCGGTCGATCTGGCGCCGTTCGGATTACAGGGCGAGCCGCTGGTTTCGGCGGGCATCGCGGCGGGTGCGAACCTCGTGTTGTTCAGTGGCGACAAACTCCTGGGCGGGCCGCAGGCGGGGATCATCGCGGGGAAGGCCAACCACATCGCGAGGATCGAACGCGACCCGCTGATGCGTGCGTTCCGCCTCGACAAGATGACGCTCGCCGCACTCGAAGCGACGCTGCGACTTTACCGCGACCCGGCGAAAGCACTCCGCGAAATCCCCACGCTGCGAATGCTCACGACGCCGCCCGAAGAATTGCAACGCCGCAGCGAGGCGTTCGCCGAGCGACTGCGAACGATACCGGGCGTGACGGTCGAGGTGCGTAACGATGTGGCGTATGTCGGTGGCGGTTCGCTTCCCGATGTGGCCGTGCCGACCGTGGTGCTTGCGGTAACGGTCGTGGGTTTGAGCGAAGCTGAACTCGCGGCACGACTGCGAACTGGCACGCCCGCCGTGGTCGGTCGGGTGCAGGAGGGGAAACTGCTGCTGGACCTGCGAGCGGTATTCCCGCGACAGGAAGACGAGTTAGCAGGCGCGATACAAAAGACGAGTGAGGGTTAGCGGCGGACCCAGCGAGTCCGCACGTCACCCCGTTGGGGCGACCGCTACACACTGTCTGGACGATCCCCCTACAATAACACACTCCCTGACGATTCCGAGACGAGGTTTAACGACATGGCAGAAACGCTCGAATTTAAGGCCGAACTCAAGCAGCTTCTTCACCTCATCACGCACTCGCTGTACTCCGACCGCGAGATCTTCCTCCGCGAACTCATCTCGAACGCGTCGGATGCCATCAACAAGGTGCGGTTCGATTCACTCAGCCACGCCGACAAACTCGAAGGGAACACTGACTGGAAGATCAAACTCACGCCAGACGCCGCCAACAACACGCTCACCATCTCCGATAACGGCGTCGGCATGTCGCGCGAAGCCGTGATCGAGAATCTCGGCACGGTCGCACAGTCGGGTACCAAGGCGTTCCTAGAAGCCGCCAAGCAGGCGGGGAAGGCGTCGGAAACCCCCGGCCTCATCGGTCAGTTCGGCGTCGGCTTCTATTCCGCGTTCATGGTCGCCGACAAGGTTACGGTCGTCACGCGGCCGATCGGCAGCACGCCCGCCGAGGCAACACGCTGGGAATCCGACGGGCAGGGCACCTACTCCCTCGACCCCGCCGAGAAGCCCGGTCGCGGCACTGACGTGACATTGCACCTGAAAGAAGACGCGAAAGACTTCCTCGAACCGTATCACCTCAAGAGCCTCGTGAAGAAGTTCTCCGACTTCCTCGAATTCCCGGTCGTCATGGACGAGGAGAAGGAAGTCGATGGCAAGAAGGAAGTGACCGAGGAAACGCTGAACAGTCGCAAAGCGATCTGGCTGCGCAGCAAGAACGAGATCAAGCCCGAGGAGTACGCCGAGTTCTACAAGTCGATTTCGCACGATCACGAAGCGCCCGCCGAGGTGATTCACTACGCGGCGGAAGGGAAGACCGAGTTCCGCGTGCTCGCGTTCATTCCGGGCCAGAAGCCGTTCGCGTTCGACTGGCAGGAACCCAAGGGTGGTTTGCGGTTGTACGTGCAGCGCGTCCTCATCATGGAGCAATGCGAGCAGGTGCTGCCGTTCTACCTGCGGTTCGTGCAGGGCGTCGTCGATTCGGCCGACCTACCGTTGAACGTCTCCCGCGAGTTGCTGCAACAGAACCCGCTGCTGGACGCGATCCAAAAAAGCGTCGTGAAGAACATTCTCGACACGCTCGCGGGGATGAAGAACCTCGAATACGACAAGTACCTCACGTTCTTCAAGGGCTTCGGCTCGGTGCTCAAGGAAGGGCTGAGCCGCGACTGGGCGAACCGCGAGAAGATCGCCGACCTGCTGCTGTTCGAGAGCGCCAACACCGAGGCCGGGAAGTTCACGACGCTCGCCGAGTACGTCTCGAAGATGCCCGCCGATCAGACGGACATCTACTACCTCACGGGTGAAGAAGCGGAGCAGTTGCGGAAATCGCCGTATCTGGAAGCGTTCCGGGCGAAGGGTCGCGACGTGCTGCTGCTCACCGATCCTGTCGATGAGTTTGCCATCCCGGGGTTGAACAACTACAAGGGGAAGCAACTCAAGGCCGCCGACCGCGGCGACACGCCCACCGGCGAGGAAGTCCCCGCCGACGTGAAGGAGCAGTTCGCGGGCGTGCTCGGCTACATCAAGACGCAGTTGCCCGAGGTCGCGGATGTGCGGCTCACGACTCGCCTGACGGAAAGCGCTGCGTGTCTGGTCGCCGATGGCGCTGCGGTGAACGCCCACCTCGAACGGATGATGGAACGGATGGGTCGCGATACCGGAGCGAACAAGCGGGTGCTGGAACTGAACCCGACGAACGCCGCCGTGAAGGCTCTGCGCGAACGCCACGCCGCGAATGCGGCTGACCCACGCCTCGAAGGCTACGCCCGGTTGCTGTTCGAGCAATCGCTGATCGCGGAGGGCTCCACCGTGCCCGATCCGGTGGCGTTCGCCCGACGGGTGAACGAGCTCATCATGCGCGACGCGGGGTGACTCGTTGTTGGGTTTCTCACCGTCTCACGGTCCGAGCCCGAGCGCCAAGCGAGGGTAAACCTTCGCCTCGCTTGGCGCTCGGGCTCGGACGAGATTTTCCGCCATAATCACCACATCCCGCACACACCACACTCAAATCGCAAGACGTTCCGAATGTGGCGATTCTCACATCCGGGATTTTTTGACAATACACGCCAAAGGTGGTCTACAATCTTGGCCAGCACACGACGTGCAGAATACACCCGAGGGATTGCCCATGACGTTCACCCTCTTGATGATTGGCGGCGCAGTCGCGACGGCGGTCGTGTTCGCGGTTCAACCTGTCGAGTACGACAAGCCAGTCGCAATACCAACCGAGCCGGTCGAGATCACCGGGGGGACGGCCCTGCCCAAGCCACCCGAGTGGCACGTGAAGACATTCGTCAGCCTTAACGCCGCCCAGGAAATGCTCGACCACCTCGAAGCACAGGGGATCGCCGAACGTGAGTTCGTCGTGGTCGGGAACGCCAGCTTCGTCGTTCGCTGGAAGTGAAGTCAGTGGCCCAGCGGGTCGTGGCCCGAGAGGAACGATAGCGCGATCAACAGGAAAAGCAGGTTCGCCACGGCGACAGCCAGGAACAGGATCGCGAGACGGGACAAATCGTACACCACGGCCGGGCGATAGGGTGCCGGCTCCTCCGACGGACGAGGTGCGGGTGCCTCGGAAGTCTCCGGGCGCTGCACTCGTTTTTTGATCGCGGAGGGGAGATCGTCCCACCACCCGCTCGAACTCGCGCCGTCGTGTTGATTCCGCGTCACCATCCCAATTCACCTCCGGGCGTTGCGGAGAGAACTCCATCATAACGCCAAATTTCCCGCAGTGGTATTCGGAAGTCGAACTCTAATCGCTTCCCATTTCCCCGGCGGTCGCGTATCCTCGTGAAAGTCGTTAGCCGTAGCCGCTCCGCACCTGTGCCCGGTTCTCGCCGGTTCTCCCGCGGAACGAGGAGACTCTCACACCATGATTCGCTTTCGCTTTGCCGCACTCACCATCACGTTCGTTGCCTTCGCGGCCGTCGCACTCGTCGGGAACGAAGTCCCCAAGACTTCCGCTGGCCGGATGCAACTCGCCGCAGGGAAATACCTTGCCGCACTCACCCCCGAACTCAAGACGAAGAGCGTCTTCGATTTCAACGACGCCCACCGCACCAAGTGGTTCTTCACCCCGCAGCAGGACAAGGAAAAGAAGTTCACCCGCAAGGGCGCACGCCTTGAGGAGATGACCCCTGAGCAAAAGGTGGCCGCGCTTGACCTCCTGAAGACGGGCGTTTCCGCGAAGGGCTACGAAACCGCATCGACGATCATTGGTCTCGAAGAACTGCTGCTTTCGCTTGAGGGGCCAAAGGGTGCCATGACCCGGAACCCGAACTGGTACTTCGTCAGCATCTTCGGCGAACCCTCCGCCACCGGGAAATGGGGCTGGCGATTTGAAGGGCACCACCTGTCCGTGAACTACACGCTCGACAAGGGCGAAGTGATCTCGGCCACGCCGATGCTGCTGGCGTCGAACCCAGCCGAAGTGAAGGACGGAGCCAAGAAGGGTCTTCGCCCGCTGCCAGCGATCGAGGACCACGCCCGCGCTCTGATCAAGTCGCTCACCGAGGAACAGGTCAAGGTCGCAGTGCAGCCGAAACAATTCGGCGAGATCAATGAAGGGCAACCCAAGGCCGGCGTCGGCGACCCCGTCGGCATTCCCGCTGCCAAGTTGACTGCCGAGCAGCGTTCCACACTCACGAAATTGCTGGCGGCTTACACGGAGCGGATGCCGGAAGACCTCGCCGCGGTCGAGGACAAGCGTGCGAAGGAGACCCCGCTCGACAAGCTGTACTTCGCGTACTGGGGGAGCACGGAACCGGGCAAGCCCTACACGTACCGCGTGTACGCTCCTGAGTTCGTCGTCGAGTTCCTGAACGTGCAAGCCGATGCCGCGAAGAACCCCGCCAACCACATCCACAGCGCCTGGCGACGGCTCCCCGGAGACTTCGGAATCTCGGAATGAGGATCAGAGCGGCAAGGGCGAGAGGAGGATCTTTTTCTCTCGCTGTACCTCAATATCCTCGTGGAATCACAGATTTTATTGTGGCTCGACTATTAAATTGCGATTCGAAGCGAATTTTGGCAGCAATAACGGCTGAAACGAGGATTGTGACGGGGAAATCAGACAGTATCGATGTTGATGCTCGAAACGTGCCCTACATTTAGGGGTGACATCATTCCGACGGCCACCACACCGCGCCCATTTTCTCGGTCCGGTGGTCGTCTTCCGCCCAACCTCGCCTAAGCTCATGGAACCGCTATCACCGCAGGTGATGCATAAGCTGGTGTTCACGATCCTCGTGCATGGTCTTCCCGATGCCCAGACGGGGCTAGCGTTGGATGTCCTGCTCGATGCTCAGTCGAACCCCAACCCGCAGGTACGGGAACTGGCAGTGGTTGCGCTTGCGGAGCTCCCCGTGGCACCGGCCCGCCGCGTGACGGGGTTGGTGTCTGCGCTGCGTGATCCGTCGTCGCGTGTTCGTCGCCGGGCCGCTCGTGCGCTGGGTGATTTTGGCGTCTATGGTCTCCCCGCAATCCCCGCCCTGACCGTCTCACTTCGTGATCCCGATGCAAGCGTTCGTCGCGATTCCGCCGGTACGCTTGGTCGGTTCGGCCCCTCCTCGTCAGGGGCCGTTCCCACTTTGGTGCCCATGCTTGGTGACCCCGAGACCCGGACGCGGGTGGTCGTCGCGACTGCCCTGAAGCGGATCGGCGGTCTGGCCATACCGGGGTTGCTGGATGGGCTTCGCCACCCCGACTCGGAACTTCGGGCTCGCGTTATAACTCTGCTTGCCCAAATTGGTCCACACGACGACGACGTCGTTGCTGCATTACGCACTGCCACCTCCGACCAGGATGCGGAAGTTCGCCGACGCGCAGGCGAATCGCTCGATGCGCTGATGGTTCCCCTCGCGACGATGGTCGGGTTGTGAAAACAGAGTGGGAGAGGGGGAGACACGGAGAGGGGGAGACACAGAGGGGACAATGCCGACTCGCATCAAGTCTCACTTCGAGTTAGACGTATACAAGAAGGCGTTCGACACAGCGATGAATTTGTTCGACATCTCGAAGTCATTCCCGTCTGAAGAAAAATACTCTCTGACGGACCAGATGCGGCGCTCGTCCAGATCAGTCTGTGCCAATCTCGCAGAGGCATGGCGAAAGCGCATTTATGAAGCTGCGTTCGTCAGCAAGATCAATGACTCCGAAAGTGAATCTGCCGAGACGCAAACTTGGATCGCCTTTGCAGTGAAATGCGGTTACCTGCAACGTGATCGTGGGTTGGAACTTCACAACATCTACGAGGATATCATCCGAATGCTTGTTGCCATGCGGTGCAGTCCTGAGCAGTGGGTGATTCCCCGAATTGAAAGTTAATTTCTCTCCCCCTCTCCCCCTCTCCGTGTCTCCCCCTCTGCCTTCCCGCCGCGGCGTTTATCCTGCAACGAACGCACGGCGTTAATCACCACACCTCGCGGAACAAATCGCTCGGCGAAGATCAGCAGTTTGTTGCGGAAGCCCGTGATGATGAGCCGTTGGCCGCGACGCATTGCACGCACGCCGGCCTCGGCTACCGGGCGAGTTGCTGCGGCCGAGCTCACCGAGAATTGCTTGAGTTGCTGCACCCCGGCAACCACCGCGAACTCGCTCACCGTTGGCCCCGGGCACAGGCAGGTCACCGTCACGCCACTGCCGCCAAGCTCGTTCGACAACGCCTCCGAGAACGAGTTCACATACGCCTTGGTGGCGTAGTAGACCGCCATGTACGGCCCAGGCTGGAAGCCTGCCACCGAGCCGAGGTTCAGGATCTGGCCGCGGCCCTTCGCACGCAAACTCGGCAGGAACAGGCCCGTCAATTCCGTGAGTGCGATCACGTTCACCTGAATCATCCGCAGCATCTTCCCCAGGTCGGCTTCCGCGAACGGCCCGAGGTCGCCGAACCCGGCGTTGTTCACCAGCACGTCGATGCTCAGACCCGCGGCGGAAATCTCGTCGAACAGTTTGCGGGGAGCGGTGGGGTCGGCGAGGTCGGCAGGGAACACGTGGCACACGGCCGGCGCGAGTTCCGCTGCGATCGCACGCAGTTCCGGCTCCCGGCGAGCGGTCAGGATCAGGTCGTGGTCGTGGGAGAGTATGCGGGCGATTTCGAGCCCGATCCCGGCGCTGGCACCAGTGATGAGAGCGAGCGGACGAGGTGAAGCCATGGGAACCCCAACTTGGAACCTGGAACCTGGAGCTACTGAGCCGCAGGCAAGCGGATGGTGAATTTCGTTCCACGACCCGGTTCGCTTTGCACGTCGATGGTGCCGCGGTGGGCGAGCACGATTTTCCGCGTCGTCGCCAGCCCGAGCCCGTGGCCATTGGCCTTTGTGGTATGGAACGGGCGGAACACTTTCGGTAGTTGCTCCGCGGGAATTCCCTGACCGGTGTCGATCACATCCAGGCAGACGGCGTCGCCATCGCGGCTGGCCATAAGCGTGAGCATTCCGCCGTCGGGCATGGCTTGCTCGGCGTTGAGCATCAGGTTCAGCAAGCACAACTCGAACAGGTCGCGGTCGAGATTCACGAGTGGGAGGTCGGAGGCGGGATACCAGTTAATCTCGACCTTCTGCTGGCGTGCGGTTGGCGAGAGGAAGTCCACCATTCGCGAGACGACGGCATCGAGCGGCGTCGGCTCCGTGGTGAGGTCTTGCACGCGGGCGAATCGCATGAAGTCGGACGCGAGATCGACGAGTTTCTGGCACTCGCCCTGAAGGCGGTTTACGCGGTCGAGGGCGCGGCGTTCGCGCGGCGTTTGTGGCGTCTCGAAGTCTTCGGCGAGCAGTTGGAGGTTCAGCGACAGGGTGTTGACGCGATTCTTGATCTCGTGGATGAAGCCGCTGGCGACCTCCGCGAGTTCGGTGGGGTGCGGGGCCGGCGGTGGCGACTCATCGGGCACAGCAACTCCACCAGCGAGGAAGATCACTCCTTCCCCAACAACATATCAACAACCCAGCACCCGCGAACGTGCGGCCCCGTTCCGCGGCAATGATCGAGGACGTCCGCGTTATCGCAGCCAGCGTCCTGGAGCGCATCGGCGAGAATCGGCATCGCGGAGAAGTCCCGCGACTCGTACATCTGCTTCGCGAGCGAGACCGCCGTTGACGTGCGCCACTCCGGCGAGAACGTGACAGTCCGGAACGGGTTGACGAAGATGTCGCGAACAAGATCACAGTGTGCAGCAATTTCTTGATCGGGGGTGCCCGACTGACCGCTTCGATCAGCCGCAACCGTGCGATGGCCAAGTTCGGCTAGGTCGAGAACCCTCTCGGGTTCAGAAGTTCCCCAACGGAGAAAGCCGGAAACCTCGTAAGCAAGTTCAGCAGCGCCTTGGAGAACTCCAAGCGGAGCTTCATAACACGCATCTTCTGGAGCAGAGCGGCGAAGTGTTTGGGGCCAGTGCTGCCCAAGGTCATCTGGGTCGTCGGCGAGGGATTGAGTGTATTCGACCCCGGCTCGGCTCCTATGGTCTGACATCAGATGCCAAAGTCGGTGGCAAAATGCGACTGCCAAGAGAGCCAGCTTCCGCCGACTCACCCCGTTGCCGTCATCGAGACAGCCAACCACTACTCGCAAGTCTGTCTTGGTGTGCAACCACTCGGTTTCGGTCATTGCGTGGCCCTCGCGGTCATGGCAGCAACTCGGCGACGCGAATGGTTGCGGTGGGCGCGGCGAGCGGGGCGATGGTGTCGTTCTCCGCGTGAATGACGTGCTTGCGATACGCCGTTGCTCCGAGACCCTCTGGCAACGCCACCGGATCGCTGAAGATATGCAGTTGCCGATGTTGGATGTCGATCACCCAGTATTCGGGAACCTTCGCTGTGGCGTACAGTTCGGCCTTCGTCGTCGTGTCCATAAACAGGGTTGAGTCTGAAATTTCCACCACCAACACCGCGGTTGTGGCCTGGCGTGTTGCGTAGTCGCGGATCGTACCAGGCACCACGGAAAGATCGGGACCGGGGTCGTTATCTGTTCCCACATCAAGAGCCATCTGATTCCGAACGTGGTGACCCACGGGGAACGCGGCTCGAAGATACTCCGCTGCCAGACACAGCGCGGTGTTGTGTGGCGGATTAGGGAAGACCATGACGTAAATCTCCCCGTGAATGAGGATCGTCTTGAGGTCGCGGAACACATCCATGCCGCCGAGTTTGCGGTAACTTTCGAGCGTCCAGCGGTGCGGGGTCCAGCCAGTGGTTGAGGTGACTGGTTGTGTCGTCGTTCCCGCAACCGCGACCGGTGGTTGTGCGGGTGGCGGGGTGATTGTGGCAGCGGTCATGGCGTTCTCCCTGTTCCGTCAGCGTCATTGCACGCGCTTCAGCTTCCGTTTCACCTCGTCGAGGCGTCCGTCGCGGCGGCCACGGCTGCCGGGGCGGGTGTCGGCCTCGTACAGTTCCACGGCCTTTTCCCAGGCGGCCTTGCTCTTGGCCTTCTCTCCGAGGCGGAACAGCACGTCGCCCAGGTGGTCCCACACGACCGGGTCGAACGCTCCCGTGTGCAGTGCCGCGGCTCGTTCCAATTCGGCTCGCGCTTCCGCGAGTTGACCACGCCGGAACAGCACCCACCCGAGGCTGTCGAGGTACGCGGCGTTCTCGGGTTCCGCGTCTCCGGACTTGCGACGCTCCAACTTATCGACCGAGAGGGCATGGCGAACGAGTTGCTCGGCTTCGGGTAAGCTGCGGCCCTGGTCGGCGAGGTGGAACCCGAGGTCGTTGGCAGCCGGGGCGTGGTCCGGGTCGGCTTCGAGGATGGCCCGCAACTCGGCCTCGGCTTCCGCGGATTTCTTCGCTCCCCAGTACGCGCCGGCCAGTGCGTAGCGGATGCTGTTGCGGTCGGCTCGCGTGGCGAACTCGTCGTACAGCTTCTTCCCCAGTTCGATGGCGTCGTCCCACTTTCCGAGGACTCGCAGCACATAGACCTTGTGGAGCCGCACCGTGAGGCGGTCGCCGTCGGCGGTTTGCTGAATGGCCAGGTCGGCGGCAGCGAGGGCTTTCTTCTCCTCGCCGAGTTCCGCGAGTGCCCCGGAGAGGTAGTAGTTGAAGTAGTGCGGGGCGAGCGGGAGGTGCGGCGGGTTGTCGATTCCCTGGAGGGCATCCTGGCAAACACGCACGACGTCGGCGGGCTTGTGGGCGGCGTTCAGCACGGTGATGAGTGCACCGTAGGCGTCGCCGATGGTCTCGCGGTTTCCGTTGCGGGACGCGGTGCGGACGGCGGTCTGGAAGTGGAACGCCGCGAGTTCCAGTTCCCGATGCCGGGCGGCGAGTTGGCCGAGGAAGTAGTGGACGCCGTGCGTGCGCTTCGTCCCCGTTTCCGCATCGGCCGCCGCTGCACCCAGGATGGCAACAACGGCCTCGCGATCGTCTCGCAGAATGCCGGCAATGACGCGGGCTTTCTCCGCTGCGAACGCACGAGCGGCAGCCAGTTCCGCGGCATCGACGGGCTTGTCCGACTTCTCCTTGTCCTTCAGCACGACGAACGCCCGGTCCAACTCGGCGAGGACTTCGCGGGGCCGTTTGTTTTCCAGGTGAGACCGCACAACCACATCGACAACCTTGGGATCGTTCGTCGCGGCCATGAGCGTCTTGAAATACTCGTCGGCCTCGGGGCGGGTGCGTGGATCACGCGACAACTCCGCGGCGAGCACCGCTTGAAGTGGCAGGTTCTTCGGGTCCGCGTCGTGGAATCTGCGTAGGACCGAGTTCACGTCGCCGTCGCGGCCCGCCTCGCGGAGCAGTTTCGCCAGTCGGGCATACGGGTCGGGGGAAACCGGACGCAGCCGCAGGAATGTTTCGAGTTGCTTGAGCGCGGCCGCGGGCTCACCCTTCGCCTGCAACACACCCGACAGATGCCATGCGAGCAATGCGGCGGCACCGGGATCGTTCGCCTTGAGGGGATCGCCATAGAGCTTGGAAGCGACGGTGAATGATTCGGTGGCAGCGTCGAAGTTGCGGAGTTTCGTCTGCACCTTGCCGAGTCGCTCCAGGCACTCGGCGGCCGCGGTGTCCGCTCCACGCGGCGAGAACGCACCGGCGGCAATCACGGCCTTCCGTTTCTCGGTGAGCCAGACGATCGCCTTGCGGAGAGCGGCTTCGGCCCCAGCCGGGTCGTTCGCTTTCTCGCAGAGCGTGGCGAGGTCGCGATAAATCGCAACGGCTTTATCGGCACGGTCGGCGGGGAGTGGCCCTTCAGTTGCGAGCTTCGCCGCCGCGACGGCTCCCTTGATGTCGCCCGCGTCGAACAGAAGCCGCGAAAGTGCGTGGGCGATATCGACGTCTTGCGGGTCTTTCGCGAGCACTTGCTTCGCGATGCGAATGGCCTCGGGTTCCCGCCCAATCTGCGAGTAGACCCACACGAGTTCTCGCAGCGGGGCCGTGGCGTCGGGGTCGGCCTGCGCGGCCGATTCGAGTTGCTTCACGGCTGTGAGCAGTCGCTCGCGGCGAAGGTTCCACACCGCCATGCCGAACTTCGTGACGGCGTCCTTGTGTGCTTCGGACGCGGTGGGCAGGCGAAGGCTCGGAGCTTCCGCCGGCGGTGCCCCAAGGGCAAAAGCGACGAGCAGGCCGGCGACCATGGAGTGACCTCCGCGAAACGGTGGAACAACCGACCGATTCTACCGGCGACTCCTCCGCGTGCCAACGCGAACCCCGGACCGGGATGCTTGAGTTTTGGCGAGGCGTGAGCGAAGCCAAGAACTCGGGGGGCTCACGCACTCCCGCTCGCCAAGTTGTGAGCGAAGCCAAGAACTCGGGGGGCTCACGCACCCCCGCTCGCCAAGAACCAAATCAAACCCGCAGGCTTGTAAGTCTTCGTACAACGTCCCGGTATCTGGTCATGTGACCCGACCCCGGAGGTTCCCGTGAGTGATGCTCCCCTGCCCGAACGGCTCGACGTTGTGGCCGTCGCCCCGCACCCGGACGACCTCGAAATCCTTTGCGGCGGCACGCTCGCCAAGCTCGTCAAGCAAGGATACAAGGTCGGCATCTTCGACATGACCAGCGGCGAACCGACCCCGCGTGGCAGCCTGGAGACCCGCAAGGCCGAAGCCGAGGAAGCCCGTCGCATTCTGGGCGTCCCGCTTCGCATCAACATCGAGATGCCGAACCGCGTGCTCATGGACTCCCCGGAAAATCGCTTCAAACTTGCAACCGCGTTCCGCCGCTACCGGCCCGGGATCGTGATCGTCGCCGCAGGCCGCACGCCGGCCGCCTCACCCGACCACCACCAGGGCCACCTCATCGGCGAGGCAGCAAGGTTCTATTCGCAGCTCACAAAGTGGGACGAACGCTTCGACGGCACCACCCCGTACCGCGTGCCGCACCTGGTCTACGTCCCGTTCCCGACGGATGCCGAGCAGCGGAACTGGCACAGCACGTTCGTGGTTGATATCACGGAGACCTTCGAGCAGAAGCTCGCATCGGTGCGGGCGTACCGGTCGCAGTTCGACGACGAGCGGTTCGAGCGGGTGAAGCACTTCATCAGTTCCACGAACGGCTACCACGGGTTCAAGTGCGGTTACAAGTTCGGTGAACTGTTCGCGCTACCGCATCCGGTGGGTGCGCCCGACCTGGTGAGTCTGGTTTACGGGAGCAAGCCCACCGCCCCGCCGGACATTCCCGTGGGTCAGGGCCACATTCCGATGGGATGAGTGTGAAGAATGAGAGATTGTGCGCTGGCGAGCGCAGGAAGTGAATCCACCGGTAGTAGTCGGGCCAACCACCGAAGGTCTCAATGGTAGTTCGAGTGGTCGATATTCAGGGAGAGTTAGCAAGGACTGCGTGCCCTCGCAGCCGTACTCTAATCTCTGACTTCGCCCGTCCTCTGGCTTCCGACCATGCCCAGCGATACCGCGTTTCGACTGAGTCTGTACCTGACGCTCTCGCTGGCGTGCCTTTGCGTTGGGTACGCCGAACGCGACATCTTTCCCGAGGTGCCGTTCATCGCGGCCGGGACCATCGTGGTCCTGGCGATTCTCTACCGACTCGAATCGCGAGTCGAGTTTCTCACGATCCCCGACGCGAACCGCCTCGGCCTCGTCGTGGGGCTGATGAATCTCATCTGGGCCGCGTTCCGAATCACGCAAGTCATGCAGCGGGTGGAGAAAAGCGATACCAACATCCAGCACGCGATCGTCGCCCTGTTCGGTCCTTTGCTCATGACCCTTATCCCAGCAAAGCTTTCCCGCCGCGAGCAGCATGTGGGTGACTACTGGGCGCTTCAGGCGATGGGGCTCGTTGCCGTCAGCCTCAGCGGGGCGATGGCTGAAGACCCGGTGTGTTCCGCACTGATCGCTCTGTATGCGTTCGTCGCCGTCTGGAGTCTGACCCTGTTCCACCTCCGCCGGACGGCGGGTATCGTCGCCCCGATCCCGAATGGCTCGGTGCCGAGGGCCGTCACCGGTGTCGTATCCAATCACCAAACGCATTCGGGTTTGTGGCCAGCAGTCGGGATTTGCCTCGCTGCCGTCACGCTTGCCGTTCCGGTGTATCTCGTCACTCCGCGGTCTCCAGGCGAAAAACTGGAGTTCGGGAAGCCACGCGTTGAGATCGGTTACGCAGCGAGCCAGATGATCGACCTGAATCAGGCCGGGAATCTTCAAGAGAACCCAGCCCCGGCGTTTGAGGTCTCCGTGACGACCACGACGGGGTTGTTCCCCGGTCTTCCCCACGACCAGTTGTGGCGTGGTCGTGTGCTACGGAACTACTCCAAGGGTACGTGGGAAGCGAGCGACCTGCCGCTGCCTGGAATGGACGGTGCGCCGCGAAGTCTACTCCAATGGACTTCGCCGCACCTCGGCCCCGGCCAGGTGACGCTCACGTACAACGTTCCCTCATCTTTACCGGGTCAGTTCCTTGCTGAGCCAATCGTCTGGGCACCCGACCAACCCGTCCCCGTTGCCAGCATCACCGTGAACGGGCCTCAGCCCTGGTTGTGGGGCGGCGATGGCTCTTTCTTGTGGTCCGGCCGGATCGGGAGACACGAAACCCACCACTACGTTCAGGTCTGGCAGCCAGGGGCGGACTCCGATCTCAGTCCGAGGTTTCACATCATCGATTTGGACCCCAGCACGAAGATCCGACCGCTCATCCAGAACCCCGTGCGCCGGGCGAAGGATTACGGGGATACGCTTGTCAATGCACTCATCCATGCCGGGCAACTGCCGGAGGATTGCCGCGACCCCGTCACAGATCTGCCCCGGCCGCAGTTCCACGACAAGATCGCGGTCGCATTCACCAGGCACCTTGCGACTTCCCCGGATTTCAATTACACGACCAAACTGCGGCGAACCCGAAAAGACCTCGACCCCATTGAGGAGTTTCTGTTCCACACCAAGGCCGGGCATTGCGAACGATTTGCTTCGGCACTCGCGATGTTGCTCCGCTCGCAGGGGATTCCCGCCGTTCTGGTACTTGGGTTCAAGGGTTGGGAATCGACTGACCACCCGCAGCGGTACGTCGTGAAGCAAGAACACGCACACGCCTGGGTGGACGCTCTGATCGTGGAATACGAGCCCGCCATCCCGGAGCGGAATGAGCGACCCGTGAGCCGCTGGCGAACACTGGACCCGACCCCGGGCAGAGAATCCGTTACGGATCCCGAGGACGACAGTTGGACCGCCTCGTCGCGTGCGTGGCTGATTCGGTTCCTCCAGAATGCGTTCTCGCGACTCGCATTTGCACAACGGCGTTGGGTGGGTGCGTCGCTATTCGAGTGGCTCGAACGCTGGGGGCCGCCCCTTGCGATTGTGGTGGCAGTCCTCGCAATTGTTCGGTGGCGGCGTTCTCGCCCGGTCGCGGCTGCACACACAGAGTTGCTCACCAGGCTATTTGCAGTGCTTTCTGCCGGCGGTTATGTCGCTCAGGTTGGCGACACTCCACGCGAGTTCGTCCGCAGGGTAAGCCAGTTGCTCGCGGTGAACCCCACAACAGCATTGGTGGCCGGGGTGCCGGGCGAGTGGGTGGATGCGTACTATGAATCGCGGTTCGGGGGCCGTGAACTCACACCCGAGCGGCTCGACATGCTCGACGCCGGGCTTCGCGTGCTCAAGCGTTCTCTGAAATCTGCCGGGTCACACACGAGGTGATGCATGTCCGCACCTGTCAAAAGGCTCCGGGCCGCGACGTCGGTTCTGGTGGTGATCGACGTTCAGGACAAACTGCTCGTGAAGATCCCCAACGCGGCGGCGCTCGTCACCAACGCGGCGTTCCTTCTCGATGTGGCCGCGCTGCTCGACGTCCCCGTGCAGGCGACCGAGCAATACCCGAAGGGGCTCGGGCCTACGACGCCGGAACTCGCGAAGCGACTGCCCAGTTCCGTGCCCGCGAAAACCACCTTCAGTTGTTGTGGAGCCGGGACGTTCCTCGAAGAACTGGAAATGCTTCGCCGGCCGAACGTTGTGCTCGTCGGAATGGAATCGCACGTCTGTGTCTCGCAGACGGCTCTCGACTTGCTTCAGGCCGGGTTGCATGTCTACCTGCCGGTGGATGCACTCGGCGCTCGTTCTTCGCTCGATCACGACACGGCACTTCGGCGACTCGAACAGGCCGGGGCCGTGCCGACGACCGTGGAAGCAGTTGCCTTTGAGTGGACGTGTGACGCAGCCCATCCGAAGTTCAAGGCGGTGAGCGCACTGGTGATTGCACGCTCCGGGAAGTGAAATGACCGCGATTCCGGAGCCGTCTCCAGAAAGTGATTGTCCTCCCATCCGGTTCCGCGGCGCGGTACACTTCGTGTGTTGGTCCCTCCCGCCGGGTATCTCCTCATGCTCACACTTCAATCTGGCATTGGGTCTTGCGGTCTCACTCGCCGCGCCACGCTCAAGGCGGGGTTCCTTGGTGTCGCCGGACTTGCGCTCCCCGATTATCTCCGTGCGAAGGCCGAACCGGGGGGTTCACACCCCCCGCTCGCCAGAAGTGGTCAGAAGTCCGTCATCCTGATCTGGCTCGACGGCGGGCCGAGCCAGTTGGAAACCTTCGACCCGAAACCCGACGCGCCGGCCGAGTTTCGCGGGCCGTTCGGCGTTCGCAAGACGCGCACTCCGGGGGTGGTTGTCAGCGAACTGATGCCGAACCTCGCCGAGCGTTTCTCGAAGTATTCCATCATCCGCTCACTGCACCACGACAACGGCGACCACTTCGCTGCGGCGCACTGGATGACCACCGGCCGCTTCGGTTCCACGAGCGTGAGCCAGGCACAGAAGTATCCGTCGGTCGGCTCGATCGTGTCGAAGGTACGCGGCACGAACAAGCCCGGCCTCCCTGCGTATGTGGGGCTGCCTTCGGCCGAGACGGTCTATCTCTTCCCCGGATACATGGGTGCGGCCTATCTCGGCGGCGCGTACAACCCGTTCGACGTGGACCGCGAAAGCAAGTACCTCGGTGCGTTTGGCGGCACGCGGGTTCGGTCGCCGAAGTGGCTGTCGAACCTCGGGGGCACCAAGGAAGCGGTCGAGAACACGGTCGGGAAGACCTCGTTGCTGAAGCAGTTGGACACGATGCGCCGCGACATCGACCAGTCCGGCATCATGACCACGATGGACAAGTACCAGCAACAGGCGCTCGAACTGGTGATGGGCAGCGAGGCCCGCGTGGCGTTCGACATCGACAAGGAAGACCCGAAGTCCACCGACCGCTACGGCCCGTCGCCGTGGGGCCAGTACGCGATGATGGCTCGCCGGTTGGTGGAAGCGGGGGTCACGTTCGTGAGCGTGGACATGCCGCACTGGGACGACCACAGCAGCCTGGTGCAGTCGCACGCTCCGAAGATCCGCGTCGTGGACAAGATCGTTTCCGCACTGCTCGACGACCTCGAAGACCGCGGCTTGCTCGACAGCACGGTGGTGTGCGTGATGGGCGAGTTCGGCCGCACGCCGCGAATCAACACGGGCCAGCCGGGGATTCCGATTCCGGGCCGCGACCACTGGGGGAACGCGATCTCGGTACTGCTCGCGGGTGGCGGCATCACACCGGGCGTCGTGGTCGGCAAGACGAACGAGCGTGCCGAGCACCCCGTGGAACGCGCATTGAAGCCCGAGGCGTTGCTGGCGACGATCTACCACCAACTCGGCATCGACGCGAACGAGACGTTCAAGGACCACAGCGGCCGCCCCGTTCCGATCGTGGACGACCCCACACCGATCAAGGAACTGGTGTGATGAATGCTTCAAGGAGGCTCAACGATGCAGCGATTTCTAACTCTTGGTTGCATCATCGTCTTAACCCAATGCCCTTCAGTTAAGGCGCTCACCGCGGTCCCTGGCGTTGCGAAATAACGACTTACGGCGACAAAGCAGTGAACAGCCGTCCCTAACTGAAGGGCATTGCGTCTTAACCCCGATCGTCTTGATTGTGCTGTCGTGCGGAGGGCTCTTCGTTGCCGGCAGGTACGTTGAGTATCGGGCCGATGAACTCCGGGATATCATGCGAGGGCGGGGTAACTCTGAAGTGGAGTCAATCACCGTCTATTTGCGTGCTTGGGACGGTGAAAGGACCGTGAGCGACGAGGCATCGACACGATATCTGACGGCGGCGTTCCGTCGTGCCTCGGAAGTCAAAAAGTTGGGGACAACGTATTTGGCGGAAGTCCGACTCACCTCCGGCACCACTGAGAAATGTGCGATCTATGTCTCGCACGATCAAGATAGGTTCGCCATAGCGTTCCCGTCGAATTCATTTGAAATATCTCACGATGACTATTACGACATCCCGCTTTCTCAACCAATCCCAGAGCCGTTGGCGAAGGTTCTCCTACTGATGCGTTGAGCCTCGTTACTTACACAGAACATTTCCATGCACACACGTCGCGCGTTTCTTGCGTCTGCTGCTGCACTGGCGGTCCCGCGATTCGCCAGTGCGGTCGATGTGCCCGTCACCGGAGTCGCGAATCCGGCACTGTCGCCGTTCGACGATCTGTTCACAAAGTTCGTCAAAGCGAACTCCGTTCCGGGAGCAGGGGTTGCGGTCACACGCAATGGAAAGCTCGTCTATGCACGCGGCTTCGGGCACGCCAACGTCGAGAAGAACACGCCCGTCGAGCCGACGTCCGCATTCCGGCTCGCCAGCATTTCCAAGCCGATCACGAGCGCCGGCATCATGCACCTCGTCGATGCCGGCAAGGTCAAGCTCGACGACTTCGTGTTGAAGTACGTGAAGCAAGACGCGGCTCCGTTCCCCGGCAGCAAGTTCGACAAACGCTGGAACCAGATCACCATTCGCCATTGCCTGCACCACACCGCCGGCTGGGATCGCGACAAGAAATCTGGCTTCGACGCCATCGGCATTCCGTGGGACGTGATGAACGCCCTTAAGATCAAGCACGCCCCGACGGCCGACGACGTCGTTCGCTACATGATGGGCCATCCCCTCGACTTCGATCCGGGAGCGAAGATGGTCTACTCGAACGTCGGCTATCTCGTGTTGGGTCGCGTCATCGAGGCGGTCACCGAGATGAAGTATGCGCCATGGATTCGCGCGAACGTGCTCAAACCAGTGGGTGCCGCCGCGATGCACCTCGGCCGCGGGTTGCCCGAAGATCGCGCACCCAACGAGGTTCACTACTACGACTCGAAGCAGCGAAAAAGCGACTGCCTGTATCCACCTCGGATGCGCCAGCAGGTGCTGCTTCCCGATGGTGGCGAGAACATTGAGGGCTTCGAGGCGCACGGCGGGTGGGTGTCGTCGCCGATCGACCTGTTGCGCTTCGCGACCGTGCTCGACGGCGGGAAGCGGTCGCCGCTTTCCCAGCAAGCGATCAAGGACACGCTCGCACGCCCCGATGGCCTCGCGGGGCACGACGCAAAGGGCCAGCCGCTCGCTGCGTATTACGGATGCGGGTGGATGGTGCGACCCGTCGGGAAGGGGAGCCGGGTAAACGCCTGGCACAACGGGCTGATCTCGGGCACCTCGACGCTTCTCGTCAGGCGGAACGACGGGTTAAGCTGGGCGGTGCTGTTCAACACGGATGCCAACCCCAAGGGCGAGCAACCCGCCTCACTGATCGACGGCCCGATGCACGACGCGGCCAACGCCGTGAAGAAGTGGCCCGACGTGGATCTGTTCGAGAAGTACTGACAGCGGAGCGCTCCCCTTCGCGTCGCGGCTACGCAACGATCATTCGCAATTCCCGGGAATAACTTTCGCTGTCGCGGATCGTCACTTTCGACCGCTCTACCGTCATCGCGGCGGTAGCCACTCACGCGGTACAATCCCCACCCCAACCAACCCGAACCCCACCGACACGATGCGTGTCGCATTCGGGAGGCGGCTCGTGTTTTTCAACCTGCCTAAACGCACCGGAACCGGAAGGACACCACACATGCAGGATACCGTTCTTGGAATGCTCGCCGGAGGCGCGGCTCTCGGCGTCCTCGCCACGATGTGGACGAAGCTCAAGGGGGTCGCGTGGCGACTCGTCGGCATGTTCATTCAACGTGTCGAGATCCCCACGGAGGCCGGGCACGATGCGATGGTGGCGCACCTCATCGCCAACTTCAAGCGGTCGCGGAACTACGACAAGATGTACGGCGCGAGCTGGGAATACCAGCGCGACGGCCGCTACGGGCTCGTGCCGTATGAGGTGTTCGGCAACCGCCTCCTCATCCTGTGGAGCGGCTGGTTCCCGTTCCTGTTCGCGAACCAGGTCGAGAACAAGGCGGCCAGCGGGAAGGGGAACAGCGACAGTTCCGGCAGCGGCATGAAGGTCTTCTCGACGATCACGTTCATCCGTGGCACGCTCGACGTTGAGGGCATCCTGCGCGAGGCGTGCATGGCCCGGAACAACGTGTCGTGGGCGGTCGAGGATCAACAGACCGCGACGAAGAACCGCTTCTGCATCCACCACGTCCCGGCTCGCGGTGACGGCAACAACGAGTACGGCGGCAGCAACGACGGCCTCGCGTGGTATCAGCAGGGGAGCTACCGCCTGCTTGCGCACACGCCGGAGCAACTCGGCAAGGCCCGCACGAACAACGGCAAGGCGCTCGATAACCTGATCTTCCCGCAACGGGTAAAGGATCTCATCAAGGAGATCGAACTCTGGCGCAAGAGCAAGGAATGGTACGCCGACAAGGGGATCGCGTGGAAGCGTGGCTGGCTCCTTTACGGCCCTCCCGGCACGGGGAAGACGGCGATCGCACGGGCGTTCGCCGAAGACCTGAACATGCCGATCTACGTCTACAATCTTGCGGAGATGGGGAACCACGAGTTGATGAAGGCGTGGACCGAAATGCAAACCAACACGCCGTGCATCGCGCTCATTGAGGACATCGACAACGTGTTCCACGGCCGTGAGAACGTCGTGCGACGCAACAACATCTTCCCCATGATGGTGAGCGAGAAGCGCGACGGCGACGGCGACCACAACAAGCCCCGCAGCCCGCTGGCCCCGCTCACGTTCGACTGCCTGCTGAACTGTCTCGATGGCGTCGAACGTGCTGATGGCATCTTCACCATCATCACGACGAACGACCTGACCAAGATCGACCCGGCGCTCGGGCTGCCGCGGAAGCTGCCCGACGGCACCACCGAGTTCATCAGCACGCGGCCGGGCCGGATCGACAAAGCCGTCGAACTCACGTACATGGAAGTGGCCGACAAGAAGCGAATGGCGACCCGCATTCTCGGGGTGTACGAGAAGGAGCACATGGAGATGCTCGAGTTCGTCGAGCGGTTCCCGGACCTGCAAGAGACACCGGCACAGTTCCAGGAACGGTGTGCTCAGGTGGCGTTGAAGTGCTTCTGGCGTGACAGCGCTGGGGAACCAGAATACCCGAATCTGGGCAACGGCATCTTCTCGGACATCGTGAAACAGTTGATGGCACAGGGCCGGAACTGAAAGGATTTGGCGAGCGGGGGACGTGAGTCCCCCGTTGTTCCCAGATGAACAGGGGACTCACGTCCCCCGCTCGCCAGTTCACGCTGCGGGTTGCTTCTCGGGTGCCGATACTTTCGCTTCCTGCGCCACGATCAGGTTCCGCTCCAGAGCCTTCGGCGTCGGCTCGCGAATGTCCCACACCAGCCCCACGAAGCCCAGCGTTCGGATGATGTAGTAGCTCATGTCGATTTCCCACCACTTGAACCCCTGGCGGGCACAGCTCTGGTAGTGGTGGTGGTTGTTGTGCCAGCCTTCGCCCATCGTCAGGATCGCGGCCCACCAGCAGTTTCGGCTGAAGTCGGTCGTCGCGTAGCGGCGGGTGCCGAACAGGTGGCACGCGGAGTTCACCAGGAACGTCGCGTGGTACAGCGCCACCGTGCCCACAAGGAAGCCCCACACCACGCCGCTCCAGCCGTCGATCCAGTAACACAAGGCGCCCAGCAGGATCCCCGGCACCCAGGTGAAGAACGAGTCGAGGAGCCGCAGTTCGGGGAAGCGGTCGAAGTCCTGCATTCCCGCTTTCGGGAAGCCGCGGAACTTGCCGGAGATCACCCACCCCACGTGCGACCACCACACCGATCGCACAATCGGCGAGTGTGGGTCTTCTTCCTGGTCGGAATACTTATGGTGATGTCGGTGGTGCCCGGCCCACCAGAGCGGCCCCTTCTGCATGGCGGAACAACCGATCCAGGCGAGCACGAACTGGAACCAACGGCTCGTCTTGTAGGCACGGTGGGCGAAGTAGCGGTGGTAGGCACCCGTGATGCCAAACATGCGTGCGAAGTAGAGTAGTAATCCCAACCCGACTGACGTCCAGGTGATCTCCACGAAGAACGGCGCGACAACAGCCGCGACGTGCAGGAGGATGAACGGCAGGGCTCGGATGCGACCGATCCAACCGGTGGAGGGACTGGGGAACTTCATGGTTGGGAGCGCAGGAAGCACACCCGATGGTGCGGCGGTCGAAATGGGCTGCTCCGTAGAATGCGGCCGATGCGAGTCGGACGAGAATGACCCCGATTAGGATAGGACTCCCAAGTCGGGATTGCTCGTCAGAAATCCGGTTTCGTGCAACGCCGGTATAATGCAAAAAAACTCACCCGTTTGCAACAGGCGAGTTTCTCGGAGTCTCCCCATGATTCATTTTGAAGGCGACAAGTCGTTCCCTCTTCCGGTGGCGGAGGTTGCGGCGAAGTTGTCCGATGCCTCGTTCCTGGTCGGGTGTCTGCCAGACGCCGAGATTGCCGCAGCAACTCTCGACCACGCCGCGTGGAAGATCAAACCGAAACTGGCGTTCCTCTCAGGCAGTTTGAATGTGGAACTGACCGCGACGGGGCGGGAGGCGGGCAAGTCGGTCGCGTATCAAGTGATCGCGAAGGCGATTGGCGCAAGCAGCACGGTTGTCGTCTCGCTTCGTTTCGCGGAAGCCGAGAACGGCGGTACGACGGTTCACTGGATGGGTGATCTGACGCACGTCACGGGCTTGCTGAAGATGGTCCCGAAGGGACTCCTCCAGGGTTCGGCTCACAAAGTGATCGAGGACGTGTGGACCGCGGTGGGAACGCGACTCGCAGGCGGGTAACCGCGACGCGAAAGCGAGGAGCAACTCGGTATTACTGGTCCGAGCCCGAGGGCCAAGCGAGGAATAACGTTTACTACTCGCTTGGCGCTCGGGCTCGGACAAACCTGGCCACACGAACTACTTGACGGCTTCCACACGCAGTGCCTGTACGGACTTCACGAGGTTGTCCATCGCGGACTGGTCGAGGGCACCGTTGATCTTCATTCGCAAGCGGCCTGCCGCGTCGAACACCAGCACGTTCGGTTCGCCTGCAGTCTGGCCGTACGTCGTCTTCATCGTGTCGGTGAAGTCGAGCCACACGACCGAGTCCGGCGATGCCTTCGCGATCTGCGTGCGGATCACGCCGCGAATCGGCCCCGGAACTTTTCCACAGCACGCCACCGGCACCACCGCGACGTTCGGCGACACTTGCCCCGGTTTGAGGTTGGCCAGCGGCACTACGGGCGCGGCCTGCGCCTTCTGCGGTGGTTGCCCCTTTGCGTCGGGGTGCCAGCAGACGTGCAGCGTTTCGCCGATACTCCGGCACGAGTCCGTTGCCTTGCGATCGCCATACACGACGATCACAACCTGCCCGCGAAGTTCGGCCAGTTCGGCTTTGCGGTCGAACTGATCTTCGAGTACGAGTTCCGTCTGCTTCGGAATCGCGGGTTGTTGCGCGAACGCGGGCACGGCGAACGCTGCCAGTGTGGCCAAGCAAAGTGTGCGGATCATGGGTTTGCCACCTGGAGTCATGGTGCTTACCAGCCTTGCGTGCCACGGGGTTCATCCCCGTGGAGTTCTGGTGATTCAAAGACCACGGGGATGAACCCCGTGGCACGCTACTTCACACGTTCCCCTGTCGAAGTCGTCTTTCATCCGATTTCAGTCGCAGGACGGCAATCGCCAGGAAAACCGCGGCGAAGGCTGTCACCATCGCCACATTCGGCAGCACGGCTCGCAGGCCAAGCCCTTCCCACGTCACGCCGCCGAGCCCACGCATCGCCCAGGATGTCGGCAGCGATAGCGCCGTGTCACGCACCCATTCCGGGAGCAGGAACGTCGGCAGCCACAGCCCGCCAATCATCGAGATTCCGAGGATCACGAGGATACTCACACTTCGGGCGCGGGCCTCGGTGCCACCAATCGCCGCGACCAGTAACCCCGTTGCGGCAGCCAACCCGCACGCGGCGAGGGCCAGCAGCACGAAACCGATGAATGAACCGGTCACGCTCACGCCGAACATCAGATAGCCGAAGCCAAAGGTAACCAGCACTTGAAGCATCGCGATGGCTGCCGTGGCGAGCGCCTTGCCCGCCAGCACACAACCCAGCGAAACCGGTGCGGCTCGAGTTCGCTTCCACACGCCGCGTTGCCGTTCACGAAGGAACAGCAAGCCGCTTTCCATGCCCCAGAACAGCAGGTATTGCAGCGTCATTCCGCAGAAACTGTGCGAGTACGAGTTGAACTTCGCATCGCCCCCAGTCGAGACCGCGGTCGCGTTCACCTGGAAGGGCGTGGCGAATGCCGCCTCGGCCTGTGTGCCCATGAAGCCGTCAAGTTTCGACCGGGCGAGCCGACGCATCACCACTTCCGTGACGACGCCCTCGGCCCACTGGCGTTCCGTTCCGGCAGCAGGGTGATGCAAGATTTGCACTTCCGGTCGTTCGCTGGTATTGCCAGGTTGCCAGTCTTTCAGTCGCTCGAAGCCCTTGGGAAGTACGACCGCGATTGCCGGGTGACGGTCGGGCAGGGCGGCTTCCGCTTCCGCTCGGGTCGCAACCTTTGCGTCAGTCTTGAGCGATGAGAGGAGTTCGGCCGCAACCTGGGCCGTGAATGGACCGTCGTCCTCAATGACGACAAGCATGGGTAATCGGGTCGTCGCAGCGTTCGTGGTCGGGCGGTTGAAGACCATGCCGAACGCAGAGGCGAGCAGAACGGGCACGACGAAGCACATGACCGCGGCACGCCGGTCGGCCCAGAACAGCCGCCAATCCTTGGCTGCGAGCGTCAGCATCAATGTCGCGTATCTCATGGGATCTCATTTTCACCTGAGTACAGGAGCGGGAGAGCGGGAGACACGGAGAGGGGGAGAAAAGACAGAAAGCCATTGCTTTGCCTGTCTCCCATCTCTTCATCTCCCCCTCTCCGTGTCTCCCACTCTCCCACTCTGTCCCACTGGCTCTTCCTCGCTCGTTCCGCAGTGAAGCGTTCGTTCCAGCGTGCCGGCGGGCGTGCGGTAAGTCTCCAACTCGATACCTTCCGCGAGAAGGGTTGCGAGTGCCATTCCCAGATCTTCGTTGGTCGGGGCGCTCAGTCGCAACCGGCGTCCCGTGATCTCCAACTCAATTCGCGTGCCGAATCGCTTTTGCAACGCTTTATGCAAGAACCGCGGTGGTCGCACGCGGAGGTGGCCGTACAGCACCTGCCGGTCCTTGGCGTAGCATCGGAGCAACTCCGCAGGCGGCCCGCATGCGACGAGTTTGCCGCGATCCAGAACGGCGATGCGGTCGCACCCCAGTTCGGCTTCATCGAGGTGGTGCGTGGAAAGAACCACGGCGTGGCCGTCGTCCCGGAGGCGGGTCAGGTCCGCGAACAGGGCATCTCGACTTGCGGGATCGAGGGCGGCAGTCGGCTCGTCGAGCAGCAACAAACTCGGATCGTGGATCAATGCGACGGCGAGGTTCAACCGTTGCTTCATGCCACCCGAAAAGGTGTCGACGCGTTGCTCAGCGTGTTCTTGCAGGCGAACGCGACCCAGCACCCGGATCACCCGACGCCGCAAATCGGCACCGCTAAGGCCGTACAGTTTCCCGAAGAAGCTCAGGTTCTCTGCCGCGCTGAGTTCTTCGTAAAGTGCGCATTCCTGGGGCACAAACCCGACGCGCATGGCGAACCCGGTTGGATCTGTAGCTCGCGAGATCCCCTCAACCGTGACCGTGCCTTCAGCTGCATCGAGAACCCCGGCTGCAACAGCGAGAGTCGTGCTCTTCCCCGACCCGTTGGGACCGAGCAAGCCGACGATCTCACCGCGCCGGACGTCCAGCGACACGCCGTCCACGGCGAAGCGGTCGCCATAGCGGACGCGAACATCAGTCAGGCTCAATGCCACCGTCGAGGGCATGACGATCCCTTGGGGTGCGAAGTTCGCGGGGCTTGTAGCGGGGAAGCGTCCGGGTGAAAAGTGCAAAACGGGAGAAATCTAGGGCTACGCAGCGAGTGAGCTTGGGTGGTTTTGGTAGGGTGGGTCGAGTCGTGATTCGCGACGAGCCCCACCATTTCCCCAGGTGATGGTGGGGCTCGACCGCAAAGCCGGTCGCGACCCACCCTACCAAACTTCAACCTCTGCGTAGCCCTGCTTCAAGCTGAAAACGGATCCGAAGGAGGCACCCGACTTGAGCGACAAGGAAACGGAGCGACTCACCGCGATGACCAAACGACTGAAGGTGTTGACCGCGGAGATCGAGAAAGACGGGCCGGACTGCTGGAAGCGGCTCAGCCCCAACGGAGGCGGGCCGGTCAAGAAGAAGTGACGCCCACGGGCACCCGGCCGCGACCCCGGTGAGTCGCGGCGGGCGGGGCGGTTCAGGGCTTGACGGTGACCGTCTCGTTCTTCAGTTCGGGAGCCTTCTCGGGCAGCTTCAGTGACGGCTCGCCCTTCAGGTACCCCAGCCCCGTCAGGAACTCGTCGGCCTTGCGGGTCGTGACGCCCCGCCACGGGTCCCGGTTGAAGAACCCGTGCGGTTGCTCCGCGGCGGTGTACAGTTCGGCCTTCACGCCGAGTTCCTTGCATTTCGCGACGTACTCCTTACCCATCTCGAGAAACTTGTCGTCCGTACCGAAGAAGATGGCACACGGCGGCGCGTCCTTCTTGAGGAACAGCGTGGGCGAGATCGCCTCCGCGATGATCGAACCGTCGCGGCCGGTGATCTTGGCCCCCGTGAGGTTGAGGACCGGGTTGAACAGCACCAGCGCGTTCGGCTTGCACGACACCTTGGGGTCGTCGGCAGCGTCGAACTTTTCGACGAGCGCGGTCGCGGCCGCGAGGTGCCCACCCGCGGACCCGCCCGATCCGATCACCTTGTCCGGGTCGACGCCGAGTTTGGCCGCGTTCGCCCGCACCCAGCGGATCGCGCTCTTCGCGTCCTCGACCGCGGCGTCGGGCTTCGTCTTGTGCTTCGACTCGATCCGGTAGTCCGCGGAGAGGGCGACGATCCCGCGGCTGGCGAAGTATTCGGCTTGGGGCACGAACTGGGTGAACGCACCGCTCTTCCACCCGCCGCCGAAGAAGAACACGATCACCGGCCGCTTGTCGGTCGCCTTCCAGTCCGCCGGGAAGAACCCGTGCAGCGTCAACTCCCCCTCGGCCGTCTTCTTGTAGACGTGGTCGGCCGTGACGACCTTCGCGTCGGTGAGTTTGGCAGTCCCCTTCGGCGCCTGGCCGTGGGCGGGCCACGCGACGACGAAGGCGAGACCGAGGGAAATCAGTTTCGAGGTCATGGTGAGCTTGCTCCGTGTGTGTCCAGCCGCGGTTACTTCTTTTCCGCGGGCGGGTTGGGCCAGGATTGGATCGCCTTGCCGTCCTTGTCCTTCAACTTGATTGCCTCGAGGCGGATTTCACCGGCGGCCGTGGCGGGGTCGAGCCGGAGCCCCGTCAGCGCCTTCTCAGTTGGTAGCTTGACCGCGTAGTCGTGCCACTCGCCGTCGTGCTTCGGCTCGAACGTCGCGGACCGGTCGCGGTGGAAGCCCTTGTCGTCAGCGGTCGTCCACATGATTTGACCGGTGCCGCGACTCCCCGACTTCATCTTGAACTCGACCGTGTACGGCCCGGTCCCGGCCGGCAGGTCGCGGGTGACGATGAACGGGTCCCCGCCGGTGGACGTGATCACGAGAACCCCGTCCTTCGTGGCGACGGCCGCGTCCTTGCCCGGCGTCCAGACGCCCGCGCCCCCGGCCGCCGGTTGCTTGCCGAGCCCGGGGTTTGCCTTCGGGACGACCGCCTCGGTGTCTTTCAGGAACGCGTTGATCAACGCCGCGAGTTCCTTCACCAGCGCGGGGTTCTCGGCAGCGAGGTTCTTCGTTTCACCGATGTCATCTTTCAGGTTGTAGAGTTCCAGGCTGTCGGTGCCGTTGTCGTTCTTGGCGTAGAACCGGATCAGTTTCCAGTCGCCCTTGCGGACCCAGGTCGCCGGCCAGAACCCGGGAATCCCAACCTCCTGCGTCTCGCTGCCGTGCGGAAAGTGGACGTACACCGTGTCGCGGACGGGCTTCTGTCCCAGGATCGCGGACGTCTGGTCAACGCCGTCCACCTTTGGCATCGACTTGGGTTTGACGCCGGTCATCGCAAGCAGCGTGGGGAACCAGTCCACGCTGCTGAACAGCGCGTCGCTCGTCCCCGCCTTCGCCTTACCGGGCCACGCGACCAGGCACGGCACCCGCGTCCCGCCCTCGTAGTTCGACGCCTTCCCGCTCCGCAGCGGCGCGTTGCTCGTCGCCGGGACGTCTTCGTAGCCCTTCGGGTCGGTCGCCTTCGGCGGGTACGCCCAACCGCCGTTGTCCGAGGTGAACACAATAATGGTGTCGTCGGCCACCTTCGCCGCGTCGAGCGAGTCGAGCAGTTTGCCGACCGTGTTGTCCATGTTCTTGAGCATCGCGGCGTAGACCGGGTTCCGCTGGGCGGCTTTCGGGTCGGTGGTTTTCTTGAACTGCTCGATCAGCTTCGGATCCCCGTTCCACGGGCTGTGGACCGAGTACAGCCAGAAGTTCAGGAAGAACGGTTTGCCCTTCTGGGCGGCGATGAACTTCGCGGCCTCCCCGGCCATCCACTCGTCAATGTGTTCGCCCGGTTTGCCCTTGAACTGCGGGTCTGTGATGAACTTCCACGGGGCGAAGTACCCGCCGCCCGGCCCGGGGGCTTTCGGCGTGTGAGGGATGTCTGCGTCGAAACCCTGGTCCTTCGGCTCGTACCCGTCCCCGTGCCCGAGGTGCCACTTGCCGAAGTGGGCGGTCGCGTACCCCGACTCCTTGAACACCTCCGCGAGCGTGACGTACTCGCCCTTGAGCCGGGTGAGGCTGTCGGCCTGGAGCACGCGGGACTTCGGCGACCCGGCGACGAGCCGCTTCTCGAGCTGGATCGTGGGCAGGTGGCAGACCGGCGCGGTGATGCCCGTGCGAGCCGGGTAAAGGCCGGTGAGGATGCTCGACCGCGTCGGCGAGCACAGCGGGCTGGCCGCGTAGTAGTTGGTGAACCGCACCGACCGGTCGGCGAGCCGCTGCAGGTTGGGCGTGTCGTGGAAGGTGCTGCCGTAGGGCGTGAGGTCCGCCCAGCCGAGGTCGTCCGCCAGGATGAACACGACGTTCGGCTTCCTGGCCGGTTCGGCCGCCGGGGCAACGCCACCCAGGAGCACCAAACCAAACAGTGCGAGCATTGCTGCTCGCGGCGTGAGCAACGGACCAGGCATCACTCGCCCTCCGGTTTCTTGTCCTTCTTCGGCAGCGGTTGCCCGGTGATCTCCGCCAGTTTGGTCCGCATCGCGGCCACGCGGTCGGCGTGTGCGGCGGCGAGGTTCTTCGTTTCGCTCACGTCGGCTGCGAGGTCGAACAGTGCTGGACCGGCTTCCTTGGCCTTCGGCCCGCCGGGGACCAGCTTCCAGGTGCCGTGGCGGAACCCGAACGGCGCACCGTTGTTCGACTGCTCGACAAGGTACTCGCGGCCCGTCTTCTTCATCCCGAGCAAGGCGTCGAGGTGGTTCTCGCTGTCCGGCGCCTGTCCCTTCGGAACGGTCTGACCGGTGAACGCGGCGAAGCTCGCGAGGAGGTCCATCTGGCTCATCAGCGCGTCCGACGTGCCGGGTTTCACCTTCGCCGGCCAGCGGACGATGAACGGCACACGGGTGCCGCCCTCGAACACGGTCCCCTTTGTGCCGCGGAGCGCGCCGTTGGGCTTGTGGCCGTTGGTGGCGTCCGGGTCGCCGATCCCGTTCACCTTGTCCGGCCCGTTGTCGTCGTTGACTCCTCCGTTGTCGCTCGTCAGCAGAACCAGCGTGTTCTCCGCCAGTCCGAGTTTGTCGAGCTTGTCGAGCACCTGCCCCACCATCCAGTCGAACTCGACGATGGCGTCCCCGCGGACCCCGCAGTCGCTCTTGCCCTTGAACTTCGCGTTCGGTACGCGGGGCACGTGGATGTTGTGGGTGCTCATGAACAGGAAGAACGGCTTGTCCTTGCCCTTCTCGATGAACTCGCAGCTCTTCTCGGCGATCACGAACGACATCTCGTCGTCCTTCCACAGCGCCGCCTTCCCGCCGGTCTGCCCGCCGATCCGCGGGACGCCGTTCACGAACGACTCCTTGTCGCCGCGCTTCACGGAGTAGTCGAGCGTGATTGGGTCCTTCGGGTCGAGGTTCACCACGCGGTCGTTCTCGACCCACACGCACGGCACCCGGTCCCCGGTCGCGGGCAGGATCCAGGCGTAGTCGAACCCGACCTCGCGCGGCCCTGGCTTGAGCGCCTCGTTGTAGTTGGTCGGCGTTGCTCCGAGCCCCAGGTGCCACTTGCCCACCACCCCGGTGCGGTAGCCCGCCTTCTGGAGCACCGAGGGCAGGGTCGTTCGGTCCGGATCGATGAGTAGCCCTTCCAGGCCCGAGGCGATCCCGGTGCCCTTCTTCCGGAACGCGTACTCGCCGGTCATCAGCGAGTAGCGCGAAGGAGTACACACCGACGCCACGCTGTGCCCGTCGGTGAACCGGATGCCACTGGCCGCGAGCTTGTCGCAGTTCGGGGTCTTCACCTTCGTTGCGCCGTAGCAACTCAGGTCGCCGTAGCCGATGTCGTCTGCGTAGATGAGCACGATGTTGGGTGCCTTCTTCGCCTCGTCTGCGGCCCAAAGAGAACCGGGCTGCCCCAGGAGCACGGCGGCCAACAACGCGAATGTATGGTTTGCTGTCGTGGTCATTTGTCCTGCTCCTTGTTTTGCTTCTTGGCCGGGGGAACGCCGGGTTCGTTGCCATCGTTGTCGCGGCCGTCGTCCTTACCACCGGGAGCAATGTTTTGCTTGTTCCAGGCGTCCCACATCGCCTGAAGTTCCTTCACTTTCTCCGGCATCTCCTTCGCGAGATCCTTGTCCTCGTGGATATCCTTGGCAAGGTTGTAGAGCTTTGTCTCGGTCACGATCGCGGCGGCGTCCACGGCCTTGCTCTTGCCATTACCACCATCGGCAACTTTGTCGTAGCGGACAAGTTTCCAGTCGCCGCAGCGAATGGCCATCTGCGTGCCGAACCGCCAATACAGGGCGTCGTGTGGCGCGCCGGTCTTCTCTCCGGAGATGAACGGAAGCAGGTTCACGCCTTCGAGTTTCCACTCCGGCTTCGCTTCCACCTTTGCCGCCGCGAGCGCCGTGGCATGGAGGTCGAGTTGGATCACGGGGTGATCGTAGACCCCGGGCTTGATGTGCCCCGGCCAGGCGAGAACAAAAGGGACTCGGATACCGCCTTCGAGCGTGGTGCGTTTGCTGCCCCGCAGCGGGTCGTTGCGCGAGCCGTTCACCGTGACGCCTGCCATCGTCGGGCCGCCGTTGTCGCTGATGAAGGCGATCAGCGTGTTCTCGGCCTGTCCCGTTTCCGTCAGCTTGTCGCGGACTTTGCCCACCGCCTCGTCGAGCGCGAGCATCATCGCGCAGTAGGTGCGGCGCTGCTTGTCGGCGATGGTGGCGAACTTCGCGAGCCGGTCGTCGGTCGCCTGCATCGGGGTGTGTACGGCGTTGAACGCGAGGTAGAGGAACCAGGGCTGCTTCTTGTTCTTCTCGATGAACGCGCAGGCCTCGCGGCCGAACTCGTCGGTCGCGTAGCCGATCTTCTTCACGGGCTCCGTGCCCCGCAGGATTCCGCCCGGGGCGGTGTAGCTGTGCGCGCCGGCGAGGAAGCCGAAGAAGTCGTCGAACCCGCGCTTTTGCGGGTGCATGACCGGTCGGTCTCCGAGGTGCCACTTGCCCACGAGACCGGTGGTGTACCCACCGATCTTGAGGTGATCCGCGAGGGTCGACTCCGTAACCGGCAGACCGCCGCCCGCTCCGCCGGTATTGAATTCATGCCCGAACCGCGTCTGATAGCGCCCCGTTAGCAGCCCCGCGCGTGTAGGCGAGCAATACGGCCCGCTGACGTAGCCGCTCGTGAAACGAACCCCCGCCGCCGCGAGCGCGTCCAGGCTCGGCGTAGGGATGTCCTTGCAGTTGTGAAAGCCCACGTCGCTGTAGCCCATGTCGTCGCCGACAATGAGCAGGATGTTGGGTTTGTCTGCGGCCGACACCAGCGGGGCGTGACTCGCCGAGAGCAGGACGACGAGCGCGAAGATCAACCGGGGCATGGGGGGCTCCGTGGTGTGTGGCGGTCAGTTCTTCTTCTTGGCGTCGCGGAGCGGCCAGTCCCGGTGGTCCTCGCGGGCGTCGGCCATGAGCTTGGTCGCACAGGTGAGCACGAGGCGGCGCGAGGGAGAGACGGGCATGGCGGTACCGGGTCCTTGGGGAACGAGAGTTCGGGGCGAAGGTCACTTCTTCTTGGGCGCGGGCTTGTCCTTTTCCGGGTTGTGGTCCGGGTTCGGCGTCGGCAGTTGTGCGCCGACGGATTCCCGCCACCCCTTCAATTTCGCGTGGAGCTTTGCGGCGAGTTCCGGTTCCTTTGCGGCCAGGTCCGTCTTCTCCCCGACGTCATCATTCAGGTTGTAAAGTTCGACCTTGCCCGTCTCGAAGAACTCAACGATCCGCCAATCACCGAACCGGGCCGCAGTGTACGGCGTCGCCCCGCCCGGGTGGTAGTGCGGGTAGTGCCAGTACAGAGCGTCGCGGTCGGGTGCCGTGCCGCCTTTCAGCACCGACACCATGCTCACCCCGTCCACCGTGTGCGTCGCGGGAACCTTCAACCCACACGCCTCGACCAGCGTCGGGTACAGGTCACAGGTGATGATCGGCGTATCGGACGTGCTGCCCGGTTTGGTGACGCCCGGCCAGTGAACGATCCACGGAACGCGCACCCCGCCCTCGTAGGCCGACCCCTTACCGGCCCGGTACGGCGGGTTCGCGGTGATCGGTAAAAGGCCGCCGTTGTCGGAGGTGAAGACCACGATGGTGTTCTGGTCGAGTTTGAGGTCCGCGAGTGCCTTCCGCACCGCTCCGACGCTGTCGTCCACGCCCTCGAACAGCGCGGCGTAGGTGGCGTTCTTCTTGGCGCCCAGAGCCTCAGCCTTCTTCGTGTACTTCGCGATCACCTCGGGCTTCCCGCCGAGCGGGGTGTGGACCGCGTAGTGCGGGAAGTAGAGGAAGAACGGCTTCTCTTTGTTTGTGGTGATGAACTTGATCGCCTCGGCGGTCAGACGGTCGGGGAGGAACTCGCCGGCCTTTCCCGCCGGGAGCGTCGGGACCTTCTCCGGGGAGAAGTACCCCGGTGGGCTGCCCACGTTGGTGCCGCCGACGTTGAGGTCGAAGCCGTGCTTCTCGGGGTAGTAGTCCGCACCGCCGAGGTGCCACTTGCCGACGCTCGCGGTGGCGTACCCGGCTGCCTTGAACGCCTCCGCCAACGAGTGCGTTTCGAGCGGCAGATGCATCGTCCAGTCGGGAACCTTCAGTTTTGCAAACGGCCGCTTGTGACCGGCGATCCAGTCGGTTACGTGGAGCCGGGCCGGGTACTGGCCGGTGAGCAGCGCGGCCCGCGTCGGCGAGCAGACGGTGCACGCGGAATACCCGTTGGTGAACCGCACGCTGTCCTTCGCCAGACGGTCGATGTGCGGGGTCTCGTGGAACGTGTTCCCGTAGCACCCCGGGTCGGTCCACCCGAGGTCGTCGATCAGGAACACCACCACGTTGGGACGCTCGGCCGCGGTGGCCGGGGCGGCAAGTGCCAGTGCGGCCACGAGGCCGAGAGCCGAGCGAAGAGAGAGCATGGCGTTCTCCGGGACGGGTCAGTCCTTTTTCGACTTACCGAACTGCTTCCAGTAGAGTTCCTTGAACGGGTTCTCCTTGGGGGGCACCGCGTCCTCGTTCACCAGATAGGGCGACAGCGACGCCCACCACGTGTCGTACTCGGCGCTGAGTTTCTTCACGACATCGGGGTGCTTCTCCGCCACGTCGGTCGTCTCGCCCGGATCTGCGGTGAGGTCGAAGAGTTCCCAGTTCCCTTTGGCTTTCCCTTTGCCCGCCGATACCAGGTGCCAGCGCGGCACGCGGACGCTGCACCCGGCGAACTTGTGGTCGTCAGGCTTCGCGCCCTTGGGCCACCGACCGACGTGCGTGAACAGCGTGCGGTCGGCCCACTCGGCCTTCGGGTTCTGGAGCAGCGGCACCAGGCTGCGGCCCTCGACCTGCTTCGTCACCTCGTCCGTCAGTTTCGCGCCGGCGAGTTCGGCCAGGGTCGGGAAGAAATCGATGTGGGCCGCGAGCCGGTCGCAGTCTGCGGGCATGAGGGTTCCGGGCCAGCGCCAGAACGACGACGCCCGGGTGCCACCGAGCCACGGCGTCACCTTCGACCCGCGCATCCCGGCGTTGAACACCGGCACTCCGGCAGTCCCGCCGTTGTCGTTCATGAAGATCACCAGCGTGTCCTTCTCCAGCCCCCACTCCTTCAACTTGCCCAGCAGTTTGCCGACGTTGTCGTCGATGTTGGCGATCATGCCGAAGAACTTGGCGACGTTCGGCTGCTTGACCAGATCCTTGTAGCGGGCCTCGTCTTCGGGGCGAACGTTGAGCGGGCCGTGCGGGGCGTTCGTGGTGATCTGGCAGTAAAATGGCTTGTCTTTCCCCTTCACCGATTCGACCCACTTCGTCGCCTGGGTGAAGAACACGTCTGTGCAGTACCCTTTGGTCTTCTCGAACGTGCCGTTGTGGAGGATGGTCGGGTCGAAGTACGAGTTGCCGGGCACGTCACCACAACTGCCCGGGTAGGATTGTCCGATGCCGCCCGCCCCGTGGATGAACATCTCGTCGAACCCGCGCTTGTCGGGCCAGCGGTCCGGCTCGTCGCCGAGGTGCCACTTGCCGAAGATGCCGGTTGTGTACCCGGCGCTCTTCAATACCTGCGCGAGGGTGGTCGCTTTCGGGGTGAGTCGCTCTCGCTCGTGGATCGTGTGCGTGATCCCGTTCTTGAACTCGTGCCTGCCAGTCAGGAGTGCGGACCGGGTCGGCGAGCACGTCGGGCTGACGTGGAAGTCGGTGAACCGCATCCCCTCCGCGCGGACGCGGTCAAGGTTCGGCGTCTTGAGCACCGGGTTGCCGTGTGCCGAGATGTCGCCGTACCCCTGGTCGTCGGTTAGCACGAATACGATGTTCGGCTTCTTGCCCGCGATCGGGTCGGCGGCGGTGGCCCCGCATTGCGAAATGCAAAGCAGGACGGCGAATGCGGTGAGGGATCGGGTCAAGGGAACACCTCTGTGGATCGGGAGAACGAGATCGGTTGACGACTTCAGCCGGGTTTGTTTTCGTGCTCGTAGACCACCTTGCCGTGAACATCGTGATGCCGGAACACGATCGACTTCGCACGTGCGGTGACGGACAGGAAGCCGCCCTTCACGCGATGGAACTTGTGGTATTCCTTGTTCTCACCCGGTGAGCCTCCGGCGTGGGCGTCGCTGGCTGCCCCTACCGAGAACTCGTTCAGCCCGGTCGTGGGGTGGACCGAGTGGTATTGCCAGTGCCGGTCGCCGCAGACCGTGAACGCGTTGGCCGGGGCGTTGGCCTTGACCCACTCCCGGAACTCGTCGCCCTCGTGCTGAAACGCCTTGTTGGCGTGGTTGTCGCCCTTGCCGCCGCGGTCCGGGCCGACGATCGGCGTTGGCGTGACGATCACCTTCCACGCCGCATCGCTCGCCTTGAGCGTGCGGAACAGCCACGCCTTCTGGTCCTTGCCCCAGACGGATTTCTCAGGGCCGTCCTTCATCGTGTTCGGCGACCGGAAGTCGCGGCCGTCCGTAAGCCACACCTGAAGGAACTTGCCCCACCGGAAGGTGCGGTAGATGGATTCGCCCATTGGTACCTGCTGCCGGAAGATACGCTGGCCCTCTTCGAACGTGAGGTCACCCATCTTCTGGCCCGGCCACGAGTCGTCCTTGAGGCAATCGTGGTCATCCTTCTCCCAGTAGGTGGAGACCATGCGGAGGAGTTCGACGTGGCGAGACAGGCTGTACATCCGCTCCCAGTGGTACCTGGCGAGAGCCGGCGTCACCGCACGCGGGCGCTCGTTGTCGTAGTACACGTTGTCGCCGGTGAACGCGACGAACCTCGGGGCAAGGGTGTGGATGGCCGGGTAGATGTTGAACCCGTCCGCGTGGTCGAGGTCGGCGTACATTTGACAGGTGACGACCGCAAACGTGACCTCGGCTTCGGCGTCGGGCTTCACCGCGGTGCGGAACGACCCCGTGAGTGACCCGTGTGGGATCTTCCGCGGGTCGGTCGTGTCCACGGCGTAGTGAACGACGGAGTCGGCAGGGAGTCCGGTCAGTGCGAACTGGTGGCTGGAGTCGGTCTTCTCGGTCACCTCGACCCACTCGGTGGCTTTCGCGTCCACGAGGTCGGGTTTGCTCCCGTAGCGCACGCGGACCCGCCCCGCCCCGCCAGGGCAAGCACCGTGCAGCTTCCGCACCTCCGCGTCTGCCAGGGGCGAGTCCTCCTTAACACTCTTGCCGACGATCTTCGTCCCGTCGTCGTTCCGGCCCACGCCCGCGGTGAGCCTTGTCCAGACGATTGCGGTCGATTCGGTCACCTCACCGACCTTCACCCCACTCGCCTGTCGGTGCGTCGGTGGGTCGGCGGCTGGTGCGACGGCGGGAAGGCCCGCGGCGATCGCCCCGACGGCGAGAAACTTGCGGCGGGAGACGCCGCCCGCCCCGGTTCGTTGAGATCGCATGAAACTCACCTCACCTCTCGCGGGATACCTGAGCCACCCCCGACAGGCCGGTTGCCCTCAGTTCATTGTCAGACAGGCTCACTTTTCGCCAGGTTCGTAGACGAAGGCCCGGTCATCCGCCGGGACGACCCACACATTGCGGAACTTCACGGGGTTGCCGTGATCCTGAAGGAACACGGGGCCGGTCATTGTCTTCTTCTGCTGGTCCCGGATCTTCTCCAGGTACGGGGTGGTCCCGAACCGGAACGGGTGGAACGTCGACTTCGGCTCGCCGAACTGCGCCGCGTCCTGAACCTTCTTCCCGTTGAACCACACGGTCACGGTCCCGTTCTCTGTGATCTTGCCAGCTTCGTCCCGCCGCGGGGCCCGGTAGCGGATGTCGAACACCTGCCACTCGCCCGGCTTCCGGCACGCATTCACCAGCGGCGGCGAGAACCCGTACACCGCGCCGGCGTCCTCCTGCGTGATCTTCTCCTTGCCGAACGAGTTCAGGATCTGCACCTCATAGTTCCCGTGGAGGTAGACGCCGCTGTTCGCGGGGCCCTTCTCCGGCAGGAGGAACTCGACGTGGATGTCGGCGTCCTTGAAGTGGAGCTTGGAGACGATGTGGTTCTGGTTCTTCTTGGGCGTGGACGTGGCCACGCCGTCCTCGACCGGCCAGTCGATCTTCTCGCCCGCCATGCTCAGGAACGAGTGGTTCCCCTTGTCGTCGAGGAGCACGCGTGCGCCCTTCGGCGGCGGGACAGGGAGCTTACTCTGGTCCGGTGCGAAGTCGCCCTCGGCCGCGAGAAGAACGAGCGGGAGCAGAATGGCGGGGATCATCGGGTTGCCTCCGGTAGTCGTGGTGTGGTCGCCAAAGTGAGGATATGCCTCGCCCGGCCGAGTTGGAACAGCGCCCACGAAGGTCGGGACGACGGATCGCCGCCCCCGGACCATCTATTTGCTGGGCCGCTTGTCCCAGGAAACGTCCACGTCGTTCTTCTGCTTTGGCCCAGGTGTACTCCGGCCCTCCGTCACATAGCGTTCCATCAGGGCCGCGAGTTCGTTCACCTTCGCGGTCTCGGTCGCGTACAGGTTCGTCTTCTGGGCCGGGTCCGTGGCGAGGTTGTACAGTTCCCCGGCCGCGGCGTGGGGCTCGTACCCGCGGTCCTTCCGAAACCACGCGGGTTCGCCCTGCTTGCGGTTGTCGTCCCCCGTCGGGGCGAGGATCAGCACCCAGTCCCCGCGACGGATCGCGAACGTGCCCTGACCGCTGTGGTGAACCGTCGCTTCCCGGATCGGGGCCTGCCGCTTTTCGCCGAGGAACGCGGGCAGGACGTTGACGCTGTCCACGCCGGCGTCGGCGGGCAGTTTGACGTTCAGCAGCGCAGCCAGTGTGGCCATGAGGTCGACGTGGCAGACGGTCTCGTCGCACGTGCTCCCTGCCGGGATCTTGCCGGGCCACCGGGCAATGAACGGGACGCGGTGGCCGCCCTCCCAGGCGTCCCGTTTTGCCCCGCGGAGGGCGCCCATGCTCGCGTGCCCGAACTCCTTCAGCCGGTCGTACGCCCCGGGGTTCACCTCGCCGGTAACCTCTGGGCCGTTGTCGCTGGTGAAAATCACCAGGGTCTTCTCCGCGACCCCGCTCTGCTTCAGGGCGTCGAGTACCGCGCCCACCACGGCATCGGTTTGCGCCACGAAATTGCCGTAGTCGCCCGCCTTGCTCTTCCCCTTGAACGCCGCCGTGGGCACGACTGGATAGTGCGGCGACGTGAGGGGCAGGTACAGGAAGAACGGCTTGTCGCCCTTCGCGGCTTTTTCGATGTACTCGACCGCACGCTTCTCCAACCCGGGCAGCACATCGCCGAGTTCCCAGCCGGGGACCATCGGGCCGGCGATGTTGAAGGCGTCCCGCCCGACGGGCGCGGCCTCCGACGGGATGCCGACGGTGCGGTCGTTCTCCAGGAAACAGTACGGCGGGTAGTTGGGAACGTCGGTCCCGAAGTAGAGGTCGAAGCCTCGCGTGGTCGGCCCGTCGGGAATCGGAATGGAGAAGTCGCGCTTGCCGCCCTCGCCGGGCTTGGGCCAACCCCACCCGAGGTGCCACTTGCCGATGCACGCGGTGGCGTACCCCTGCCCACGGAGCATACCGGGAACCGTGAGTTGCTTGTCCGCGATGAGCGGTTGAGAGAACGGACCGATCACGTTCCGCTGCAACCGCGTTCGCCACGCGTACCGGCCGGTGAGCAGAGCGTAGCGGGTCGGCGTGCAGACCGCGGACGGCGAGTGCGCGTCCGTGAACCGCACCCCCTCCTTGGCCAGCCGGTCCATGTTCGGCGTGGGAATCTTCGACGCCGGGTTGTAGCAACCGACGTCACCGTACCCGAGGTCGTCCGCCAGGATGTAGACAATGTTTGGCTTTTGTGCCGGTTCGGCTCCGCATACTGCGGCCAGTGGGGGCAGCAGCATCGCGATGAGGCTCGGGAAAGCGTATTTCATGAGGCAATAGTCCGTTTCACCCGGCTTGAGCCATGTCGCTTTTTCAACCATTCAACCCGGGAAATGACAAACGGTTTCGTTCCACGCCACGTTTCGATCATGGCTGATCTATCAGGATCGCCAGGAGAGAGTTGACATTTTTGGAGAGGATTCGCAATGATCAGATCGCCAATAGTGTCTCAGATCTTTGACGTGATCAACTAGATCCCATGTGAGGCGATGGCGGGATTGCAAAGCACGAATCGACTTCGATCCGCGCAGGCGAGGCCGAGATAATATCTCACGACTCAGGAGGCTTTGTTGAGCAGGGTTTCGCCATCGCCATGGGATACCTCCTCAACCTCTGGTTATCCCAACTCTACCCCTCGCCCAGTTTTTGGCACGCAGGACACAGTTTGTGATGCTGACACCCGGGAAGAGGTAATCGACTGTTCGCACTCCTCAATGTTGCTGTCGCTGTTGATAATGATTTCGATACGGGCAAGGCTGCCCAACGTGAGACAACCAACTCTCCCCAGAGCACTCTCAGCCAAATGGATTCTTCAAGCATCGAAATGCAGTTGGGTGCGGAAAGTGCTTGCAGACCCAAACGTGAGCAATCGCAAGCGGAAGAAATTGCGAACACAATAAGCCACGGTATCGGACTCGTCGCCGCCTTCGTTGCAACTCCGTTTCTGCTAGGACATGCCGCACGCCACGGAGGTGTCGAATCCCTTGTCGGCGCGAGTGTCTTCTCTGCGACCCTCATACTCCTTTACCTCGCCTCGACGCTCTACCATGGGCTTCCACCTGGGAAGGCCAAGGGGGTGTTACGAGTCATCGAGCATGCCGCAATCTTTTTTCTCATCGCTGGCACGTATACGCCTCTCACACTCGGGGCACTTCGTGGCGTATGGGGCTGGACGCTTCTCGTGATCGTTTGGGGACTTGCTTTCGCTGGGGTGGCAATGAAAGTGTTCGGGAAGGTCTCCCATCCGATCCTCTCCACTGGGATTTACGTGCTGATGGGGTGGGTGGGTGTGATTGCGCTCGATCCCATGATGACCAAGGTACCAACAGCGGGCTTGCTGTGGTTGCTCGTGGGAGGCTTGTGTTACACCGTGGGTGTCGCCTTTTTCGCGACCGATTCGCGGTTGCGTTATGGTCATCTCGTTTGGCATCTTTTTGTGCTTGCCGGTAGCACCTGTCACTACTTCGCAGTGTTCTGGTACGCGGGCTAGCGCAACGAAGCGGGCCAGGACCGAGGGTCGCCCACCGTATCCGGCCCGCTGTTTCTGGCTGCATCGGATTACGGACGGACGATTAGTGGTGGCCCGAGTCGTCGGAGTTCTCGCTGCGTCAGGCCGGAATACCGATAGATCTCCGTGCCGTACGTTGGGGTGTAGAAGCCCGGATAGGTCGTCGGAGTATAGGTCGGGATCACCTTGTATTGGTCAGCCGTCAGTCCCAGAACGGCTATCCCGTTCGGCGTAGACACGACGGTTATCCGAATCGCGAACGGTGACGGTGGCTTGGCCAGTGATCGTGCCGCTCTCTCGTCCGATGAGAGGTAATCTAAACGCTTCGGCTATCAGTCTTTTCGTCAGTGGGCCCGGTCGGAGTCGAACCGACTTCCAAGGTGTTATGAGCACCCTGCTCGACCGTTGAGCTTCAGGCCCGATCGCGGCATTTTATCACGTCGGACCCTGCGGGGCACTCCCACCGAACAAACTCGCTCGGTTCCGTGTCGCGGGGATGACCTCCCGGCCGATTGTGGTATCATTGCCGGTCATGTTTACCGAACGATTCATCGACTCCGGCGAAAGCCACATCCGGGTTCTCAGCGGTCTTGATGAGAGTCCGCCGATCCTGTTCTTGCACGGTGTTTCTCGCATCGGTCGAGACTTCGCACCGCTGTTTCCCGCTGTCGCCAATGCCTGGCAGGTTCACACGCTCGATCACCGCGGGCACGGGCAGTCCAGTCGTGGACCCGGTGGGTATCGCGTTGTGGATTACGCACGGGATGCGGCTGCGGTTGTGCGGAGTTTCCCGGTGCCAGTTGTGCTGTTCGGGCACTCGCTCGGAGCGGTCACGGCCGCTGCAGTCGCTGCGGCGGAGCCCGAGCGAGTGCGAGCGGTTGTTCTCGAAGACCCGCCCAGTGCCGGGTTCCTGGCGAAGCTCGATCGCACGATGTACTACACGCAGTTCGTTGCTACACAAAAGCTCGCCGGGCAGCATCGCCCGATTGCGGACATCGCTCGCGACCTCGCAAACACCCCGCTCCCACAACCGAACGGCAGCACCGCACGCCTCGGCGACTTCCGCGATGCCAGCATGTTGCGCTTTTCGGCGCGGTGTCTGCCCGACCTCGACCCACGGGTTTTCGATCCCCTTCTCGATGGGACGTGGCTTCGAGGCTACGACGAGGATGCGATCTGGGAAGCGATTGCTTGCCCTGTTTTATTGCTGCGTGGCGAGGAAGCCCGTGGCGGGATGCTCCCCACGCCCGACGCGAACCGCATGGCCGCGACGATCACCGATTGCACGCGAGTGGATGTCCCCGGCGTCGGACACCTGATCCACTGGCTTGCGACCGAAGCATGCGTGCGGTTGACGTTGGGATTTTTGGAATCGTTGTGACACCTCGTTCGCCGCCACTCGCGGCGCTCCACTCGTGGTGATGGCATTCAAGCAGGATGTGTGCTTCTCATCGGTTCCAGACAATATGCCCACCCATCCGTGGAACCGTTCTGGAAGCGTAGACCTGTCTGGAAGAAAGATCATTAGACTAACTTTTTTCGCCGCATCACTCGACAGCCAAATCGTTTGCGATATCAGACGGCAGTTCATGCCACACAAAACCGCTGAACACTCTCCGGAAACCCGTGGCACAGTCGTGACGGTTCGCAGTTTCCTGGCGCCTTGACCCAATCCTCGAAAATGGATAGGAACAGAATACTGCATGCAGGATGCAGGATACTGAGCATTCGCCCGCGACAGGCGTTCCTCCGATCGTCCTGACACTTTGACCCGGTCCTGACCGAAGAATCCTGGGCCGACGCTGTCTCGTGGGGTACGATCGCTGACACTGCCCGAGCCTCCCCGAGGGTGTTCCATGAAACTCGCCACCGGAACGACGGTCATCACCAACGGCACCCTCGTCGATGGCACCGGGAGGCCACCCGTGCGCGATGCGGCCGTCGTGCTCACCGATGGCAAGATCGCGTATGCCGGGCCGAGCGCGGGTGCTCCGCCCGTTCCTACCCAGACCGAACGGATCGACGCTCGCGGCGGCACGATTATGCCAGGGCTTGTGGAGGCGCACTTCCACCCGACGTACTTCAACGTCGCGGCGCTCGAAGACCTCGACATCAAGTATCCCGTCGAGTACGTCACGCTGCTCGCGGCGGCGAACGCCAAACTCGCGCTGGAGTGCGGCTACACCGCAGCCCGCAGCGGCGGCAGCCTCTTCAACATCGACGTGTGGCTGAAGAAGGCTATCGAGGCTGACATCTGCCCCGGCCCGCGGCTCGCTTCGAGCGGGCGGGAAATCTGCGGCGTCGGCGGGCTGATGGACTGGAACCCGGACTTCCGCAAGATCGGCATGGACGGCCTCGTGCTGCTGGTGAACGGCCCCGGTGAAGCCCGTGCCGCGGTGCGGAAGCTCGTGAAGGACGGCGTCGAATGGGTGAAGACGTACCCCACTGGCGACGCGGCCGCACCCGACACGAACGACCACCACACGCTCTGCATGACGGCCGAGGAGATGAACGCCGTCGTCGCCACGGCACACAATCACGGGCTGAAGGTGACCGGCCACTGTCGCGCCACGGAGGGGATCAAGAACGCATTGCGTGCGGGTTACGACGCGATCGAGCATGGCACCTTCATGGATGACGAATCCCTGGAACTGCTCCTCAAGCGGAACGTGCCTTGCGTGCCGGCGTTGTACTTCGAGTATGCGAGCATCGAACGCGGCCCCGAGTTCCGGATGCCGCAAAAGGTGATCGACGGGCACAAGGAAACGCTCGAAGGCGGCGCGGAGAGCGCACGCAAGATCCTGAAGGCCGGCGGCAAGCTCGGCATGGGTGGCGACTATGGCTTCGCGTGGAACCCGCACGGCGACTACGCCCGCGAACTGACGTTCTTCGTGCGATATGTCGGCTTCAGTCCGATGGAAGTGATTCAATGCGCGACGAATAACGGTGCGGATATCCTGGGTCGCGGTCACGAGATTGGCACGCTTGAGGCAGGCAAACTGGCCGACGTGCTGATCGTGGACGGCGACGTGCTCGCGGACATCTCGATACTGGAGAACCGCACCCGCTTCATCGCGGTGATCCAGGGCGGCATCGTGAAAGCCGGCCGCCACGCTTAGCCACGACTCGTGAAGCAGGCCGAGCTTAGCCGCGACTCGGAGTCTTCGGAGAGGAGCGCGACCGATGACCGAAGAAGAGTGGGTGGGGAGTCAGTCTCCGGTGGCGATGTTGCATCATCTAAACGCCGACGGATACGACCGGAAACCGTTGTTGTACACTGCGGCAGTGTGCAGACGCCGGCCGGAATTGTTGACAGACACTCTCCATCATTTCCTCGAACTGGTCGAGGCGGCCATTAACGGGGAGGTCACAAACGACGCTCTCGATCGCAACCAGGAGAGTGCCGAGGATGAAAGCTACAGCCTCGCCGAGCACGGGCCGCTCGGGACCAGGGCTCATTACTCGGCGATTTGGGACGTCGTTTGCTGCATCTGGATTACCGCGTCAGTGGAATACGACCCCGCTCACACGGTTCCCCCGGACGAACTCGGCTTTGAAAAGCGCGAGAATGCACATTTGGTACGCGACATCTTCGGGAATCCATTCCACCCCGTGGCGTTCTCGCCCGAATGGCGCACGTCCACGGCGGTCGCCATTGCGCAGCAGATGTACGAGTCGCGGGACTTCTCAGCGATGCCGATTCTCGCGGATGCGTTGCAAGATGCGGGGTGCGACGACGCCGACATCCTTGATCACTGCCGCGATGAGAAGGGAACGCACGTTCGCGGGTGTTGGGTCGTCGATTTGGTGATGGGGAAGGAGTGACGGCCCTCGAAGATCGAAAGGCCGCACTCCGTAGTTGTGGTCAACGGGCGACGATCGTGATTACTCCTTCGCGGCCTGTTCCATCAGCGTCTTGATCCGGGCCGTTGCGTTCTCGCGAGTCTCGGGCTCGTTCTTCACTTCCTGCGTCACCTTCTCCATCGGGTTCACATAGTTCATGTACTTGTCGTTCATGTACGCGACACGCAACTGCAGGTTGTTGTCGGCCGCGAAGTCGAACTTCCACTCGCCGGCTTCCTTCTTCATCGGAGCAACGACCGTGTTGGGTTTGGGCGTCTTCATGGAGCGGATGTAGACGTGGAAGATCTCGGGTTTCATGTTCCAGGTGCCGGAGCTGGGTGTGTCGCCGCTCATCCCCGGACCGGAGAAGACGAACGTCCCTTCGGCCGTGTCACCGGATTCTTTGCCAACCGTGACCTGGAATTCCTTGGGGAACGGGTCCAGAGCGTAGAGCACGAGTTTCACCTCGTCGCGCATGAGCTTCCGCTCGTTCATCTGGTATGCGAGGTTGTCGATTGCGGTGCCGAGCTTGTTCGCGGCTTCGTGACCGCGCTTGAGTTGCTCGGCGTACCCGGTCGTGCAGTAGAACGCTGCCATGTTGAATTCGCGATTCTTGATCGCCTCCTTGAACATGTCGGCGGCGATCTGCGGCGTCTCTGCCTTCTTGTATCCCTTCACCGCTCGTTCCGTGTCGGCCTTCTTGAACATGAAAAGGTATGCGCCGCCACCGACGAGCGCAATTAAGACGAGTAACCCGAGACCACGGGCCATGATGACACCTGGGAAATAATGGGGGAACGATTCACCGAAGCGAGCCGGGAGAATTCCCCCGGCCCAAACCAACCTGATGACGATCGCAAGCAATTACGCCGCGTACTTCGCGATCAGCGCGTCGAACTCCGGGCACGTCTTCTTGGCCGACGCTTTCAGATCCTTGAGGAACGCCTTCTCCGTGTCGTCCACCTTGCCGTCGGCGAGGATGAACTTCTGGAGCCACGTGACCTCGGCGGGGCTGATGTCGCCGTCGGCGAGAATGGCCTTCTTCACCACTTCGAAGACGAACGCGTGGAACTTCGCCACGGCCTTCGGGGCGCTGTTCCGCAGGTCCACCAGGAACTCGGCCTCGGACTTGTTGATGACGCCGTCCGCGAGGAGTTCCTTGCGGATGATGTCGGTTTCCTTTTCCTCGATGTAGCCATCCGCCAGAATCACGGCCTTGGCGAGTTTCTTCCAGTCTGCCATCGCGTCCACCTTTCGGGTTTGAGAAATGGTTTCGCCGGCGGTTGCCGGCACCGTCGGAGCTAGGGTATGGGTGACTATACCAACCCAACCCAGGGAATGCACGGGGCGAGCAGCAGACGACGTATGAAGAGTCGGAGTGCTGCCCGAATGAGCCGCAAGAGTTCCACCCTGATCACAAGATTGTTTTGAATCCCGCACGATCCTGTTATCCTGTCGAAACTCTGCTCTCGGCTCTCAGTCTATTTCGCATCTGATCGGCGATTATTTTGCACCCTGTCATTCTTGCGAACGGAGCGACCATGCGTCCCCTCATTGCGACCCTCGCCGTCGCGACTCTCACCGCGGTCGCACTCTCCGCCGACCCACCCAAAACCCATCGCGTCGAGTTTAACCGACTGATCGCCCACTGGGACGCCTACGGCGACGACGATTACCTGAAATTCGTGGAGGAGGCCCGCCCCGAAGTTTGCCAGCTCGGATTCTACGGCGGCCACTTCTACAGCCTCGTCCACACGCCGGAATACAAGGGCTACCCAGCTCACTTCCCGGTGAAGGGTCTGGCCGAGGGCGGCAAGTGGTTCGAGGATCGCAACGCGGCGGTTCACAAACTGGGTGCGAAGGTCGTGGGCCATTTCAACGTCACGTTCCTCGTCGGCGAACCCGATAGCAAGGACGGCCCGCGTGGCTTCTTCAAGTTCTACCGCGACCTGTGGGACGAGAAGGAACTCGGCCCCAAGCCCGTCAAAGACCCGCTCGACTTGCTGGCCCGCAACCCCGACGGCACGCCCATGGCCTCGAAGCAATACAGCATCGGCCAGATGCGCGAATACACTGCGTGCCTGAATAACCCGCACTGGCGAACCGTGCTGAAAGCCTGGGCGAAGCGCGGCATCGAACGCGGAGTCGATGGCTACGTGGCGAACTACTTCTACCGGCACAACTGCGTGTGCGAGCACTGCCAGAAGGGGTTCCGCGAGCACCTCACCGCGGGATTCACGCCGGAACAGATCCGCACACAGTTCGACATCGCGGACCTGAAGAAGCACCAGTTCACGGAACTCGTCGGCTGGCACGACCCGAAGGCATCGACCCCGCTCCGTCGCGAGATGCTGAAGTGGTCGCAGATCAGCACGAAGCAGGCGTTCGACGACGTGTTCGTGAAGTACGCACGCTCGCTCAAGCCAGGGTTGATCGTCGGGCAATGGAACCACCTCGGCGACTTCAACCAGGTGTCGGGCGATGAGCGCAGCATGTTGCCATCGGAGTTGTGGGGCAAGGATGAAGATTACCTGTGGTACAGCACGGGCGGCGCTGCGAACTTTACCGATCTGGCTGCGGGGATCTATGGCGAAGGAACGCTGCAAGCCCGCTACATCCGCGGGACGTTCGACGACAAACCGTTCACGCTCGGGAAGTACGAGAGCACCCGCATCCGCGCCGCGATCGCCGAACTCGCCGCGAACGGCGGCGCACCGATGGGTTTCTACACGCGATTCAAAGACCCCGAAGCCCGCAAGGAAATCACCCGCTACTACAACTTCCTCGAAAAGTACGACGCCGTGTACCGCGGCAACCGCCCGCACTCCGAGGTGCTGTTGCTGTTCCCGCGGAGCAGCGTTCACAAGGGCGACGTGGCTTCCGTCGAGGCGTTCAAGAAACTCGGCAAATCGCTGCTCGACGATCACGTCCTGTTCGATGTTCTGCCCGACGACATGCTGACACCCGCGATCAAGGAACGCTACCGTGCCGTGCTCGACGCCGCGAAACCCACGGACCTGCCAACGGGCCGCAGTGCGTTCACGGCACCGAAAGCCGTGCGTGTGTCCGCGAGCGTTCCACCGGTCGGCGGCGAAGTCACGCTGCACTTCGTGAACTACAACCGCACGGAACCGGCCAAGCCTCGCGATCCCGGCAGCGGCATCAAGGACGAGAAACCCATCGCCACCGAGCGTGTAGTGGTCGACTTCGTGCTGCCGACTGGGGCGAAGGTGAAGGCGGTACGAGTGGCGACACCCGAATCGCCGGACGCTGTGGATGTGAAGTTCGCGGTGGCCGCCGGTTACGTGCGGTTCACGGTGCCAAAGTTCCTGGTCTACAGCATTGCGCGAATTGAACTGGCGAAGTGAATCGGCGAGCGGGGCGGCGTAAGCCCCCCGAGTCTTGAGAATACCAAGACTCGGGGGCTTACGCCGCCCCGCTCGCCAGGCACCGCGTTCACGCTTCCTGGAGCCAAGCCCAGGCCTTGTCGATCTCGGAAACGTCGAAGTACTTCACCTTGGCCATCGTGAATGGCACGCACACCTTGGCCATCCACTTCTCCCAGGTCTTGTCGCCGACGAGCGCGATTCGCTCGATCGTGGTGCAGTGCGTGGTCGAGAACTTGATGTCATCCCACAGAGCGTGGAGATCCCAGCCGTGGAAGTCGTGGAACTGGGACAGCAGCCGGACCTTGCCAGACTTGGCGGCCTCGTCGATCAGCGGCACGAACGTCTTGTAGTCTGCGTCGTGCAGCTTGCCGGACAGCTTGAAGCCAAGAACCTTGTCGGACGGACTGGGGAGTTTCTCGATCATGGTAAAATCCTCATGGATGTCAGGGGCATTATGTCGATGGTTGGTCTCAACATCCGGCGTACGGCAATTGGGGTTCAGCCTCAAACTAGAAGCGGATGAAAACCCAAACCAACATGCACAGCAGGATCAGTCCAAAGCCGGTCATGAACAACCACCGCGGCTGGAAGGGCAACCGCCCAAGCCGTTCCGGGTGGTTCTTCTCCTTGAAGTGCGGTTCGTCGTGATGTTCTTTGTGGTGGCTCATGGTGTTGCCGGGGGTGTGTTGGTTTTGGGTTGTTCGACTCGCACGAGCATCATCTGATCGGTCTTCTGAGCCCCGAGGTGGAGAAGACACGAGCACTGTGGCTGTGTCAAATTGTACACGCCAGCCTCGAACACGCGGTCCTTCTTCTTGCCGATGGTCCAGGCTGCACGCTGCGTCTTCTTGTCCACGGAACCGTACACATCGGTCGTCGTGTCCATCAGGCCGTCGTAGTAGTTGCCACGGATGATGCCGTCCTTGTTCACCGCGAGCTGGAAGATGTTGTTCGAGGTCTTCTCGTCGCCCTGCACCAGTGCGTAGACACCCAACGGTTTCCAGTCCTCGGTCGGGGCCGCTGTCGCGGTCTGGCCTTGTGTGGCAATCGCTGTGGCCTGGTCGGCGTACTGCTGGGCGGTCCCCTGCGGTTGGCCGTCCATGTACACGGTGTTGTCCTGGTAAACCACCGTGCTGCCGTAGTCGTAGTTGGGTGGGTTGATGGCGGGAATGCTGCAATAGGTGGCGATGACGGGATAGGTCGCGAAGTTCCACGCGAACCCGGGAGCCCAGCCAGCCGCGACCCAGCACCCAGGGTGCGCGGTGTACCAACCCGCGTTGAACGTGCCGTAGTAGCCGAACCCGGTGCGAACGTATCCGGCTCGCGTGGTCATGTAACCGCCGGACCAGTAAGCGGTGCTGTGGACGCCGCCGGCACCATACACGCTCGAGTAGTGGCTCATGTCGCCCGTGTATCGGTTGCCCGAGAACGCGCTATTCCAACTCGCCGACCCGTGAACCCCATCGACGGTGCTCGAAGCGCCACCAACAGTGCGACCCCCCGCACCTGCGGCAACACCGGCCGACCGGTCGGCGGTGTAGGTCTTGCCACTCGCCGTGGTCACGGTTGTGTCGCGGGTGCCACCAGCCGCCACGCCGCCGTAACGACTCTCGGCAACTCCCCGGCTTCCGGATGTGGTGACGCTGGCACCAGCCGCGTCGCTCCAGGTGTGATCGTAGGAGGTGCCAGCAGCGCGACCGCCCCAACCCGAAGCGGCCTCGGTCGTGCGGCTTCCGGAGTAGGATCCGTACCGGTCGCCACCGCTGAAGCTGTTGAAGCTGCCGGAACTGTGCTCGAAGCCGCCCGAGTAACTGCTATGGCTGAAGCTGGCACCGCCGCCGCCGTAGCCGCGACCGCTGACTTCATTAACCGCTGCGAACGCCCCTGCGCTGACAAAGGTAAAGAGAAGAACGTGTTTCATGGCTATTCCTGATGATTGGTGAAGGTGTTGTTCGGGTGGTTTACTTCGCTGCGGCGCGAGTGAGTCGCATCGGGGCGGTGTCGGCCAGATGGGTGTCGCCAACGACGCGGTCGATCGCTCGCCACGTGATGACGTCCGGCCCAACTCGCTGCAACACGATCCGCTCAGCCGTGGGTGTGCCGTTCGCCAGCACGCCACGAGCGTCGATCACCCAACTCTTCCCGTCGCAGAACCACAGTCCCTGCCAGTGTGCGCCGTCGTCCTCGAAGCCCCACGAGCGAATACGGCCCGTCTCCGGATCGAGCGAAATGCGAATGCTCCCCGTGATCGGGTCTTTCCCAGGTGGGGTGCGGGTGAAGGTTGCCGTGATCGTCGGCTTCTTGGGATCCCGCACCACCGAGAACTTGACCGTGTCGTCTTTCACCTTGGTTGTCCATTCACCATGCAACCATTCCAGGTCTTCGAGCCGATCTTGCCCGACGCCGGCCTCGCTCGACAACGCAACCTTCCACTGGCCGCCCTCGCGGGAGTGAACCGCGACGTACGACGTCGTGCGGGGCAAATCCTTCGGGCCGCGTGACTGACGGATCAAACCTTCCTCGATCGCCATGTCTTTCGCGGGGAAGCGAACCGCCTTCACCAGCAACTCGATCTTCGCGTCAGGGTTGGCCTTGAAGTACGCCGCATAGGCTTTCTCGATCGCAGCGCGGCCGACGAACGTTTCGCCCGTGGCCTCGCGGGATTCACCGTTCTCGGTCCACATCCCGGCAACCGCCTTTGCGTCGCCCTTGTTGAAGGCTTCCGCGAACTCGCGGGAGGCTTTTACGATGGCCTCGCGATCTGCCTCGTTCGGCGCTGCGGCCGCGACAGTCGCGGGTAACGGGGTCGCAACCTTCGGAGGCAGTTGAGCCTGCCCGCCGATTGCGAAGGCGACAGCGAACGCCGTGGCGAGCGCTGACGAAGCAATGATGGAACGCTTCATGATGTCTCTTGGAGTAAAGCAGGGTTAGATGCCGACGGTTCAACTGCGTTACTGGCCCAGCACAGTGAACGCATGGTGCAGCGGGGCACTGGATATCCGAATCGTGCCCGTGAACGGAGTCGTCAATTCAAGCATGAGGAAGACGGCTGCGGAAACCGACATGGCGCAGATGGTCAGAACCACCACAATCGTTGCGTTCGTCGGCGTGAGCGTGCCGTATCCCGCGAATAGCACAATGAGCCAGAACACCAGCACGATGAAGAACGGGACGGGAAGGGAAGTCTCCTGTTGCGCGAAAAGTCGGAGGCGCGTTTGAGCCAACTCGACCGTGAGATCCATTGCCCGGCTCTTGGCAATTTTCTGCGTATCAGTGTGCGGCGTCAGTGCGGATATCTTCTCGTACATCGCTTCCAGAGTGCCTCGCGACTCGCCCGGAGTCAGGTCCGCGTGTTGCTTCTTGTCTTCAGGCCAGAGGTGGTGCAGGGTGCTTTCGACAGAGGTGTGAAGCAAACCGCGAGCTTCTTTCGTCTCCGGTCCGTAGACCGCCAACGTGCGGTCGAGCATGATGACCCGCGTCGAGAGTTCTTTCACGGCACTGTTCTGGTTGTCGTACGTGCTCTTCGCGGTGGCGATCAGTAGCCCGAGGACCATCGCGGTGAGTGTCGCGATAAATCCCATCCCAAGTTTCACGACATCGCGTGAGTCTGCCGACAGGTGATGCTCGGGCAGGATTCGCCTGATCCCCACGCCGACGAGAACGCCACCGAAGACGCACGCGAAGACGATGGCCGTAATTTCGAGCGAACTCACTTGAATATCTCGGATCAGGATTGAGGGTGCGAATGGAGCGAGCCGCAAGGGAACAGGGATTGCATCCCGTTCCTTTACGGCCAGCAGGGATTCGAAACTGGACTAGCGGAACGCACCGTTTCGGGCCGCAGCAGCAGCGTTTGCGTTGTAGTTCGCGCCGTGCGAACTGTAACCGTATCCGGCCGCGCCGTAGCCAACGCCAACTCCGCCGAACCCCGTCGCGGCACCATACCCCGAGTGATAAACGCCACCACCAGCGCCAACTGCGGTGGTATGGCCCGCGGTCGCGACGCCTCGTGGACCGGTGGCGACTGTGGCACCTGTGTGGTACGCACCGGCTGGCCCTACGTGGGTGTACCCGACGTGGGCCGCTCCGTAGGCATCGACCTGCGCGGGGATTGCGAGAACCATCCATACCGCGGAAATCGCTGGCAGGATGAGTTTGCGAGACATGAGAAATCTCCTCGTTGGTGTGGATCAGATGACAGCGAGCGGCGGCATTGCGGCCGCTCACGAAATCGCGACAAACCCGGCTTAACGGAACGCACCGTTCCGGGCCGCGGCCGCAGCGTTTGCGTTGTAGTTCGAGCCGTAGCGGTAGCCGCCGTAGCTCGCACCCACGCCGCCGAAACCGTAGCTGGCCGCGCCGCCATATCCGACGCCAGCACCGTAGCCACCGCGGTATGCACCCCCGCCATAACCCGCCGCTGTGGTGTGCCCCGTGACCGCGACGCCTCGCGGGCCGGCTGCCACGGTCGCGCCCGTGTGGTAGACCCCATTCGGGCCAACGTGCGTGTAGCCACGGTGAGCCGCGCCGTAAGCATCGACCTGAGCGGGCATCGCGAGAACCATGCAGGCGGCCGCGATTGCCGGCAGAATGAACTTGTTCAACATCGGCAACTCCTGGTGTGTGAGGAACAGATTGCGGCCAATCACTTCGCGCGTTTCATCTTCACGGGTTCGCCGTCGGGGATTACTTTGCCATCGACGGTCAGTTGCGTCACCTGCCAGGTCAAGTGATCGGCGTCGACCTTGGTGAGCACGTTGGTCAGCGAGACTTTCTTGCCGTCAGCCGTCTTCGCAGTCGTCTTGACGGTCCACTTCGCGCCGTCCTTCGTCCACGTTCCCTCTCCGAAGCCACCGCCCGAGTAGAAGGACCACGAGCGAACTTGCTTGTCGATCGCGTCCCAGCCGATCCACTGTGTGCCGCCGATCACGGGAACGCCGTTCAGGGTGGAGGCGAACGATGAGACGATGAAGTTGCGGTTCTCGGCCCAGTCATACGATGCGGTGCCCGAGGCGCCCTTTTCCGCTTCGCCAACCCAGTCGCCGAGGAGCCACTCGAGGTCTTCAAAATGGTCGGCATTGGTCGGAGGATGAGCGACCGTTTCACGGAGGCTCTCGAAGTACCATTCGCCATCCTTCTTCACCAGCACTGCCGAGAACTTGGCGATGGTTCCTGGACCACCATCGGCCGGTGTGACTTCGGTGATCCCATCTTCGAGAACCACATCGGTCCCGACCTGCTTCAGCGACGTGACGGTGATGCTCAGCTTCGAGCCCTTCTGCACGGCGAACAGCTTCGCGTACAACTTCTCGATGGCGTCGCGGCCCTTGTATTCACGGCCGGCCTGATCGACGTAATCGCCGTCCTTGGTCCAGAACGCGGCGACCGCCTTGGCATCGCCCTTCTCGAACGCCGCGATGAACGCCTGAGCTCGCTTCCCCTTGCCGGTTCCTTCCTCGCCTTTGGCCTTCGTTTCTTCCGGGGCCGCCGGTGTGGTTGAAGGCTTCCCGTTTGCGCTGAACTGGCTGATCGCCAGAGCAGCAACCAGGCACATTACCAGGCCGAACAGACTGCGAATCTTCATGTTGTCTCCTCAGTGTGGGTCGTCACAAAGGCATCGATCGACAGAGAACGGAGCCGCATGCGGCCCCGATCAGAGCTTGGGAATCGGGCGGGCGACAGATGAGCATACGCCTCACCACAACAAGTCATTGGCGCTCAGACCGCGAATCATAACAGCAGCGTCCAGACGACAATCACCGCGATGAGCAGAGTTCCACCGATTAGCAACCACATGGGTTTGACCAGTGGTTTAATACGATCGGGGTGTTGCTCCCGTTCGCGTTCGACGTGTTTCTTCTCCTTGCGTTCATGCTCGTGCTCTTCTTTGCGGTGCTGATGATGCTGATCGTTGTGGCTCACAATGGCTCCAGGTGGGAAGACGCGAAGTGAACGTTCCGAACGCCGCTTCTCGATTGGGGAAGTATTCTGGACAATGCAACAACGCTTACATCTCTTCGCGGGTGGTAGAAACCACGACCCGTCGATTGAGATGAGTTGGAGCCGTCCCGATGGCATTCAAACGCTTCCACACAATTTAGCCGGCGTGCCACAACAGCCCAATGAATTTCCAGGGAACCTCATGTTGATCGCAATGGCCGGGTTGCCCGGAACCGGGAAGAGCACGCTCGCCGCGCGAATCGCAATCGCACTCGGCGGGGTCGTGCTCAGCAAGGATGTCGTGCGTTCGGCTCTGTTCCCGCCCGAGGTACTCGATTACTCGTCAGCGCAGGACGATTGCGCGATGGCGGCCGTTTTCGCAGCAGCACGCCACCTGCTACGAGCGAACCCGAACCAAGTCGTGATTCTCGATGGCCGCACATTCCGCCGTGCGGCACAGGTTGCGGACTTGCTGACGCTGGGGCGAGAAGTTGGTCAGGAGCCGTTCGTCATCGAGTGCGTGTGCGACGAGGCAACCGCGCGAGAACGACTCGACCGTGATGCGGCGGAGGGAACGCACCTCGCGGCGAACAGGACGGGTGCGCTGCACGCAGCCGTCAAGGCGACCGCCGAACCGCTCACCGTGCCGCGAGTGGTGCTGGATACCGGCAAACTTTCGCCAGCCGACGCACTCACGTGCGCCCTCGATTACCTGCGTGCCCCGCGCTAAGTTTTCCGCTCGCGCCTGTTGTGGGCCGTAAGATAATCGCCCGGTGTTCCGCTTGCTCAGCGTCACCCGAATCGAGGAGCGTCCGTCATGCGTCTGTTGTTATCGCTGGTCTGCGTCGGGGCGGCGTTCGCCCTCACGTCGCCCGCTCAGGAGAAGCCCGTGGATAAGCCTATGTTGCCCGACCTTCAATCGAAGGAATGGGTCAAGCAAAAGTCTGGCCTCGAAATTTGGGACTCGAAGGAAGGGAAGGGCGAGCTCGTCAAGCCCGGAGCCAAGGTGAAGGTTCACTACACCGGTTGGCTCACGACCGGCGAAATCTTCGATTCGAGCGTCGTTCGCAAGGAGCCGATCGAGTTCCCGCTGACCGGTGTTATCAAGGGCTGGCAGGAAGGTATTCCCGGCATGAAGGTCGGCGGCGTTCGCCGGCTTCGCATCCCCGCTGAAATGGCTTACGGGCCCCGCAAGGTAGGTTCGATCCCACCGAACTCGACACTGATCTTCGAGGTCGAGATGCTGGAGACTGTGGCCAAGCTCGAACTGCCGGACCTGAAGGCCAAGGAATGGAAGAAGCTCGACAACGGTCTGGAAATCTGGGACGTGAAGGAAGGCGAAGGCGCTGCTGTGAAGGCCGGCGCGACCGTGAGCGTGTACTACACCGGCTGGCTCACCAACGGCAAAGAGTTCGATTCGAACGTGGGCAACAAAGAGCCGATCTCGTTCTCGCTGGATGAGGTCGTCAAGGGTTGGGGCCTGGGCATCCCCGGAATGAAGCCGGGTGGCGTTCGTCGGCTGAGGATTCCCCCGGAACTCGGCTATGGCAAGCGTGGCGCGGGCGACGACATCCCACCGGATTCGACGCTGATCTTCGAAGTGAAACTGGTGAAGTGATACTGTCCGAGCCCGAGCGCCGAGCGAGGTTCACGTCATACCCTCGCTTGGCGCTCGGGCTCGGATCGGAGATGGAGTCACACAAACACACGGTCGCCGAATCGCTGTTTGAGGCGGTTCGCGGCCGGTGGCGAGATCACATTTCCGTGCAGGTCGAGGTAGATCAACCCCGCCATGTGCGGCGACTCGGCCAGGGCATCGGCACCCGCGTCCTCGATCAGATTGCCCGTGAGGTCGAGGTGAACGAGGTTCCGCAAGTGCGGGCTGTTCGCGATCGCAATCGCGCCCGCGTCGCCCAGTCGGTTCTCTCGCATATCCAGAACCCGAAGGTTCGTCACTCGCGGACTGGCCGCCAACACCTCAGCCGACGCTGCCGTGAGATAGTCCCCACCAAGCGACAGACTTCGCAGTTCGTTCAGCACCGGCGAGTGTGCCAGCGCTTCGACGCCCGCCTCTTCCGGATGCGAGCGAAGCAGGTGCAGACTGCGAAGGTGCGGCAAGTGCGCCCCCGCGATGGCCTGGAGCGACTCGGCCCGCAGGTTGTTGTCGCTCAGGTCGAGTTCCTCGACCGCGGACAGCGCCGGGGCCGTCACAAGGCGAGTCACACGCTCGGGGTTGAGTCTGTTGCCTTGGAGATCGAGAACCTTGAGCCGGGGTGGGTCGGCGAGGTGTGTCAGTTCGTTCACGAATGTTTGGCCGCCAGCGCGGTCGTCGCGGCAACTCAGTGTTGTGAGTTGGCGGAACATCCGGCTCTGCACGATCACTCGGGCTGTTTGCGGGGTTGTGAGCCCGGCACCGAGGTGCAACTCACGCAGACGTTCGTACTGCGTGGTGCCGAACATGAGCCGAGCGGTCGCCGCGCCAAGCCCTTGCGTGATGGAAAGCTTAACGAGCCGCGAAATCCACGGGCACTCGGCCAACGCCCGAGCTGACGACAATAGCGACAACTGCGTAATCCTGAGTTCGAGTGCCTCGATTGGGAATCGTGCGAACAGTTCGTCGGCGTGTGTCAGGAAGTCGGTCGCGTCGTCGGTTGCGACATACGCCGGCAACCCCCGACGGAACGGTTCGCTGGTCCATTCCAATCTTCCTGGCAATCCGGGCAGTTCTCGCACCCATGCGTCGGGCATCTTCTCGGGGTCGTGGAATCGGATCTGAACCCACGCGGGGTCGTACTCGGGAAGGTGGCAAAGCTGAACCTGCGTGCGGATGAACGCTGCCCGCTGCGGGTCGCCCTCTTCTTCGAGCGCGTCGGCGTAGATCAGTCGCAGAGTGTTGTCGTCCGGGTTGTCGAGGATCGCCCGGTACAGTGCTTCGCGGTCAGTCACAGCTTGGCTCAAATCCGAATGTCGAAGGTTTCTTCCGTCCCGTGTTCACGAACCACACATTACTCGCTTCCCGAACCGTTCGATCAATGCCTCGCGGGCGGCGGTGCCGAACGGTCGCCCGGTGTGTGTCGCGAGGTTCAGCCGCAGCAGGTTCCCCAGGTACTGCGACTCTGCCAGTGCGATCGCCCCGCTGTCGCTCAGTTCGGCATCCGCCAGATCGAGTTCAAGCAGGTGCGCGAACGCCCGCGAGTTTGCGATCGCCGTGGCCCCCGCATCGCCGACGGGGTTGTTCGCCAGGTTCAGCACGCGGAGCCCACGGGCCGCGCTGGACTCCGCGAGTAACTTCACCGCAACTGGCCCTAGGCGATTCGCGGAGAGGTCGAGGCTCCGCACGCCACTGAAGCCGCCGGCCTCCGTCAAGGCACGCACCCCCGGCACGCCCGGCAGCGTATTCCCCAATCGTAGCACTCGCAGGCCGCGCAGGGCACCACTGGCCGCCAGCGCCGACGCCCCTTCAACCCCGAGGCGCTTGTTGTCGGAGAGGTCGAGCGACTGAAGCCCCTGCATCATCGGAAGGGCGAAGAGGTGGTCGGCGTCGGCTTCCGCAATGGAGTTGCTCGCCAGCGAGAGCCGACCGAGCGTGCCCGGCTTGTTCGCAGCCGCGAGGGCATCGACGATCAACGCGGGCGGAATCAGGTTCGACCGTAGCTCAAGGACTTCGAGCCGGGGGAACAGATCGGACACCGCGAGCGCTTCCAGCCCCGCAGCCGTGATGCCGTCATGCTCGAACGCGAGCTCCACAAGACTCGTGGCGTTCGGTGAGTTTCCCAGTTGCGTGATCGCGTCGGGGCCGAACCAGCCATGCGAGAATTCGAGCCGGTGGATTCGCCTGAGGTGCGGCCACTCGGCGAGGTTGACCAAATCCGGGCGGTCGTGCGTGTTCACATCAAGCGCCTGAATCGGAGCGACATCGAAGACACCAGCCCCGTCCCCGACAAACGCCGCGCGCGAGTTGACCCCGGCCTTCCAGGGAAAGCCGCGGCGAAACTCGAACGTGTGCCAGCCGTACCCGCCGGGAATCTTGGGGAGCGTGTGGGCCATGCTCCAGCCGTGGAACGCATCGGGGTTGAGTTGCCGGGCCGACACGGTGACGGGATCGTACTCCTTGGCGTGAGCGAGTTCCACCTGCGCACGGATGAACGCGGCGCGAGTGCCATCGCCGGCTTCCTCGATGAGATCCGCGTACACGAGCCGTGGCGTATCCTCGTCGGGCTCGGCGCAGATTGCGCGGTACAGTGCGTCGTGTTGGTCGGTCATTCGTCCTTCGCGGTCAACGGGTTCCGCTTCCAGCACCCCTCGCAGTCTACGCACGCCACACAACCCGCGCCTATGCCAGTGGCGGCATCTTCACGTAACCACGTTGGTCGCGAGGAGCCCCAAGATGACGAGCCCGAGAAGCACACGGTACACGACGAAGACGGTCATCGTGTGGAACTGAAGGAACCGCAGCAGGAACGCGATCGCGAGATAGCCCACGACTGCCGATACCACCGTTCCCACAACCAGCGACGCCATGTCGTCGCCCGATGCGAACAAGCTCGCTGCTTCGTCTGGGTTTGGCACACGCAACTTCTTGTACTCGTCGTACAACTCCTTCAACCCCGCTCCGAGAATCACAGGCAGCGACAACAGGAACGAAAACCGCGCCGCGGTCTGTCGCGACAACCCCGCGAACAACCCGCCGGTGATCGTGGTGCCCGACCGCGACCCGCCCGGCATCAGGGCGCACGCCTGCCAGAACCCCACGCACAGCGATTCCCGCCAGCCCAGTTCCGATTCACCCTTCGCGGGCAACCCGCGCCGGATTCGGCACGCCGCCCACCACTCGGCTGCAAGCATCAGCAACGCGAAACTGATCGACACAACCGCGATCGGCAGCAATTGGGTGAACGTCGCTTTCAGCCACGATTTCAGCGTGAATCCCACCAGCACCGCCGGCACCGTGCCAAGCACGATGAGCCAGCCCAAACGCGAATCGGGCGTGCTGGCAATTCGGAACGCGCGAATGTCTGCCCACAACCCCGCGAGCAGTCTGGCGACATCGGCGCGGAAATAGATGAACACGGCGACGAGGGTGCCAAGCTGAATGACAACCGTGAACGCATCCTCGGGATGTGCGTGCCCGAGCAACTTCCGCGTGACGAGCAGGTGAGCCGTGCTGCTGATAGGCAGAAACTCCGTGAGCCCTTGCACAACACCAAGGAGGATCGCTTCCCAAATGGACATGCTGCCTCCGTGCGGCAAATTTGGTATGATGATTGGCGGATTCGTCACACGCCGGGTCGTCTCATGCGAATGCGCCTTCTCGTTCTACTTGTCGCCGTGGTTGGCGTCGCGTTGTCGCCGGCTCAGGCCGACGCTCACGACCTCCGATTGGTCGTGAAGTTGCCACCCGAGACGCCGGACGTGCTGCTCACCGAGGCGGGTTTCGACGACGAATCTCCCGCCGACGAGGCAACGGTCACCATCATCGACTCCAACGGGACCGTGATCGCGGAAGCGAAGACCGATGAACGTGGCATGTGTCGGTTTGCGCGCCCCGGCCCAGGGAAGTACACCGCCAAGATCGTGGCATTCGGCCACCGTGACAAGGTGGAATTCGATGTCGCGGGGCCAGAGATCGAATATCGCGGCTGGCGACCGGACCAAACTATCGGCCTTGCTGTGGGCGTTGGCGGCTTGCTGCTGACATCGGGCGGCTTTTGGTGGTTGCGTGGTCGCAAGTCGGTGGTGTGACCCACTCGCTAAAATTGAGACTGTAGCACGACAAGTGCCAGTG
>PNLP01000016.1 GCA_013823135.1 Planctomycetaceae bacterium | reverse complement strand
GGCCTGGCGCGGGTGGTCCTTGAGTTTGGTGATCTTCCACTTCGTCGCGGTCTTCTTCTTCTCGACGGCCATGTCTACGGTCTCCTCAAATCGTGTAAAGGAATCGAAATACATGCGATGGAATCGAAATACCTGACACTGATGAGGATGACGCCGATGACGGCGATGACGCGGGAAAAACACTGAAAACCCATTCTTCATTCTTAACACCCAAATCCATGTATTTGCCCCGTCATCGCCGTCATCGCGTCATCGTCCTCCTTCCACGTCAACACCAGCAACACTCGATCACTGGTGCGTTTTCACCTTGTATTCAAGCATCGTCGGCTGCGACTGCGTGTTGGCTGTCTTGCCGGTCCAGACGTACCCGCGAACAGCGGCTCGTCGCTGGTTCTTAATTCGATGGGACAGATGCTGGGTTACGATCCCCGACACCTGCCCGCTGGTTCGGATCTCGGGATTCAACAACTGCAACCACTTCAGCAACATCGGCGACGGAATGAACACGTGGGCTGTGTCGGGCTTCATCCCCGAACCGTGTGAGCGGATGCACGCCTCCACGTGCTGCACGTAATCGGCCGACGCCTGGTCGTCCTCGTCGATCTCCTTCCGCCGTTTGTCGAGCAACTCGATCAGGCTGTCCGGTGCCGGCAGGCGGGCGAGCACGTCGTCGCACCACACCTCCCAGCGGTCGTACTTCTCGATGGCCTTCTTCTTCCGGGTGAGGTGCCACCGCACGTCGGCGATGATTTCGTCGCTGTGTTCCTCGATCAACTTGAGCGTCTTGGCGTACCAGGTGCCGCTCCGCTTGGGCTGCTTCAACTTGATGACGACCGACCGCTCGGCCATGTCTTTCGAGTAGCTGGCACCATTCACCGTCACCGCGTATGTGACGTAGTTTGGGCGGCTCGCGTGACCGTGGTGCAATCGGTGCCCGTTGATCTCCTCGCACGTCACCAGCGACTCGAAGAAGTCGCTCGAAAAGCGGAACGCCTTCAGGTTGTCGAACAGGCCAACACGCTTGTTCTTCGCGGACGGCGACAGCAGTACTGCCAAGGCGCGGTCGGTGGACACGGATGTGCGGATCGCCATTGTGCCGCCGACCAGCTTGGAACTCAGTTCCGTGAACGTCGTTTTTCCTGTTCCCCGCCCCTTGTGCTTGTCGGAGCCGGCGTCCGAGGTGAACGTGAACGCCGGTCGCTTACCGCACGGTCCGCCCCAGAACAGGGTCAGGATGAACGCCTTCATCAAGACGCGATCCTGGTCGGTGGCCGGATCGAACCGGGCGACCAGTGCGTCGAGCTTGCCCGTCTTCTCGGCCTTCCTGGGAGGGTTGAGGTACAGCACGCTCGGAATGGGCGGGAAGTGCGGCGTGTCCGACGACCACGCAAAACGAGGAACGTAGTGCTTGGCACCCGCGAAGAACTCGTCCTTGGTAACTGCGTTCCGTTTCCACTCGATATCGGCGAAGTGGTTAACGCGGGCGAACAGCTCGGGTGTCGAGGTAATGGGCGTCAGCTCGCCATCACTGACCCAACACAGTTGGTCGGACACGCACACGAGAGCGTTCTTGCTCACTGCCTGGGCGTGCTTCATCATTTGCTCGATGCTCAGCTTCACGTCATTCGATGTGTTGCTGAACTTCGATCGGATGGGAGTGCTCATGCTCGCGCCTCCCACTTCCGCAGCCCACGGGACCACTCTCCTGCGGCATATTGTTCCCGGACATCTTTGAACCCAAGACGTGGCAATCCCCACATGATGGATCGACCGAGCCGTGTCGCCAGGTATTCAGCCAACTCGCGTGCGGCAACTTCACCTACTCCCTCGCCACGGTCGGGGTCGTTGTTGTCGCCAACAACAACGATGGTGTCGGGATCGTGGCGTTCGAGATACCTGACCAGCCAGAGTGTCGCCAGCGCGGAAAGCTTCGCCGAAGGCCGACCGATCGCTCGAACCCCGGCCGCCAGCAGTGCCGCAGCGTCGGTTGCTCCCTCCGCGATGTAGAGCGGGCCGTTGTCGGTGGGCTGCGTCACGGGAATTGTCAGGCCACGCTTGCCACCCTTCTCGAACTTCCGGTCGCCTTCCCGCGAACGGTAGCAAATACCAACGGGTCGGCGGCGGTCGTCGCGTTCTGGAAACACGGCGAGTTTGTCGAGCACACCGATGCGCAGAGAGTTCAGAGCCGGTTCGGTGACACGCAAATCACCAGCGACTTTCAACAACCGCTTTCCGAGATGAGCACGCGATTCGCAGATGATCTTGCGGAATCGCTCGTGGTTGATGACGGGTTCTTCCACCGTCGCGAACGACTTCGGAGGCGACTTCGTGACCGAACGAAGTGATGAACCGCGTTTGTTGAATTGTTGAGCGTATCCGCTCGGATAAAGGTGCTGGAACTTCAGGCCAAGCGCTTCGAGCACCTTCTGGATCGGGCACTTCGCAAAGCAATTCAGAAGGACCGTTCCATCGGGTAGTTCGGTGACGGACAGCGACGGCTTGGTATCGCGATGGGCAGGGCAACAGGCCATGAAGTTCGGGCCGTTCCCCCGAATTCCCCGCAGCCGCTTGCGGAAGATCTCCAGTGGCAGGTCCGCGACATCTATGGTGCCGGAGCCGCTGGCGTCGTCTTGGTGGTACATTTTCGTGTCGGGTTCGGTGTCGCGGGGCTTGCGCCGCGCACCGTCCTTGTTACCGCGCTCGTGGCGGGGTAAGATATCCTTTGGCAAATTTGGTTCTCCTTCGGGAGTCAGGCAGTGCCCACCGTGTCACCGGTGGGCACTTGCGTGAATGGAAACAGCCTCAATACCGTGGGGGTTGCGGCAACAGATTACAACTGCTGAAACTGGACAACTGGACACGATCACGTTTTGAGCTTGTCACCCCTCTTCACAGCCTCGATCTCTTTTCCCACCGCTGAACTCAGCGTGACCTCCTTCTTTCCGCCCCAGCGGGTGAGTGCCCGCTCCACCGCGAGACCCTCACGCTGGACTTGCTCGGCGTACTCCTTGATCTCGTCGTCGTTGGACCCTTGGGCGAGTCCTCGGAGGTACTCGACAAGGTCTTTGAGGGTGTCAAACTCGAAGGATGGTGCGCGGTCCGTAGCGAGCATCTCGAAACACCGGGGGGTGTCCGAGTTCGCATACACCTCGATCGAAAAACTGTACTTCATTGTCGATCTCACATGGGGCGTGGGTGTGCTCGCCGTGTGTGCCCCCAACAGCAACGGCGGACAAGGGGCTTCAGGCACCCCGTTGTTCAAGTTCGCGAACTGCGTGTTCGCTGCGGTGTCGTAGCCGTTCGTGGCGACAAGACTCACATCGTCAGGCTCCACGTTCGCGGAGTTCCTCCTCGATGCGATCCTGGTGATCACCAGCCTGGGCGAGCGAGTTGTTCAGGGGCGGCGGCTTGATTCCAGTCGAGCCGTGGCCGCCGTCAGTCAATCTGTCGCAGAACCTTTGGAATGCTTCCCAGGATGTGTGCCAGATCCCGCCGATGCGCACGCACTCAAGCCTAACGCCACGAACCCCCGGACTGCGCCAGCGATGACAAGTCGAGGGGTGAACGGGACGGTCGTTGCGGTGCCGTGGCAGCCGCTTGGCGAGTTGTGAGAGGGTCAGGAGTTGCTCGGTGCCGACGTTGATGATGCCGCAGAGCATGACAAACGCGAACAGGCTGAAGAAGCTAGACAGCATTGCGAATCTCCTCATTTCGTCGCATGCCTTGCGACAGAGGAGTATTTCTGCGCCGGGGTGACCGGGTCAAAGACTTGGGGTGACTTGGCCCAAGTCACCGCTGTAAAGTGCCTCGCTTTGCAGAACTTGCGGCGAGTAGATGTGAGCCGCAAGCCACCCACGCCGGGCTAAATCAGGCGAGTGGCGGGAGGCGGAAGCAGAACCTATGGGCCGTGTCGCGAGCGAGTGGGATAAACTTCCCCAACTTCGGGTGATTAGTCTTGATTTGGTTCAGCGTGCGGGAAACCATGAACCCCTCTTTCAATCCAGCCCGCCGAACGATCTCAGGCCCACTCAGCGGTTCGCCATTCGCCTTGGCCATTTGCTCAAGGACGCGGGCCTGCTCACTTGTATTCAGTTCGTAGTCCACCCCGTCGATATTCAGCACGCGGTCCTCAACGTTCACCCTCACACGATCTTTGACCTCGGGAGGATGCAGTTTCCGCACGACCTTCGCAGACAACTCGGTCAGGGGGGCTGTGAGACGCTCGAGCAGACCGCGAAGGGCCGTCAGCCGAAGCCGGTTCATTTCCACAACCTCTTCGGCCAACGGCGGGGCATTGACGAACTGAATCATCCCTTCCAAAAGAAGGGATGACCCCGCTTTGCTGCTGGCGAGTCCTTCGATGTGCGCTCTGTCGCTCACCGACATAGACAAGTATTTCAGGATCGGCTGCGCAAGTGTGGCGATCTCCACCAAACTGTGATTGACCTCAGCCCCGGAGCCCATCGGGTTAAGAAAGCCAATGATCTCTGACCCAACGTACATCCCGCCCTGCTTGGTGGCCCCGAGGCAGGTCAAAGGACGTAGTTCCTGATGCCCATCTGCCAGACGAACGAGACGATTAAGTTCGTTCGAGCCTAAGTAGAGTACCGCCCGGATTTCGCTTTCAAGACTCACAAGGGCGTCAACGGTGTCGGGAAGTGAGTCGGAGTGCATTTGAGTTCCCATCTCCCCTGAGACTGTGGGCGACAGCCAGATCACCACGGCGCTTTCGTTAAGTGAGCGTCGCGGCGACGGGTTGCCCGCTTCCAAATTCTTGAGGTGATCACCGGCCTTCTACCCGATCCGAGCCATCACCTCGGTGGCCTTCAATTTGTCGGCCTCGGCGTAGATCTCGGTCGTGGTCAACTTTGCGTGACCCAGGATGACCCGTGCCGCTTCGATCCCGTGTTCTCGCCGAATCGCTGTTGCTGCCGCGTGCCGCAGGCGGTTCGGGTGCCAGCGGTGTTCCCGTCGCCATTTGGTCAGGGCTACGCGTTCATTTTCGGTCAACCTCGCAAGCCACTTCTTGCCCGACTCCATCGGCTTCTTGCCGAGTTCAGCAGGCGGCGGGAATGCCTTGTCGCAAGCCCGGTAGATCGCATTCCGGTAGCTGGTCTCATCATAGTATTCGCGTTTCGGCCGTTTTGGCTTCGCCTTCGGTTTCCTCGCGGCTTGACTCGGAGTCATCGGTGACTTGCGGTTTGCCCGGCGTTGTACCTGACGCATATGTTCAGCAGCACGCGGGGAGAATACGTATTCCTCCCCCGCTTCCATGAATGGTCGCAGGACTTCCTGAGCCTGTGGTCCCAAGATCACGACTCGTGCGTGCCCGTGGTGCTGTGTCTTGTGCTGTCGTGGGCGGAATACCCAGACGCCCTTCTCGCCGCTTCTGTCGAGGTCGGCGGTGCGGAGTTGGCACACCTCACCCGGCCGCATGCCGGTCAGCAGCTGCACCCGCACCATCGCCCTCATGGTTTGCGTCAAGTGCGGCAACGCAGCCTCGACCGCCTCCAGCGACACCGGCTTGATGGCTTCGGTATCACGAACGCCGGGCGTGCCCCGGCGAAGGGACTCGACGGCACGAAGGGCGTGGTAGACGGTGCCGGGAATGAGTTCCTCCGCCACGCCCCACTTGAACATCCTGCGGACACGGTCGATCTGGGCGTTGACGGTATTCCGGCACCACCCGCGTTCTGCCATCGCCTGCTGCACGACCCGCAGTTTCTTCGGGCCGAACTCCACAGCGGGAATGCGGCCGAACAGTTGGCGGACGACAGAGGAAGCGTACCGAATGAAGCGGTTCTGATCATCTTTCCCGCGTCTGGGGACGTAATGCGTCTCGGCCCACTTGACGTAGGCGAGCAAAACCTCGTTTACGGACAGGGGTGGGCGTTCGTCGGGAAGTTGACGACCGTTGGCGAGCCATTTGGCGATGAGTTCGTCGAAACGTGCTCGGACCTCGGGCGGCGGCTTCTTGCCGCTGCGAGCAGGCCAGTCGCCGAGATAGTGTTCCCGGCTGTTGAGGGTGACGTAGCCCTGGTGTTGGGCTTGGTGACGACAGAGTTTGGGAGTGGTGGTGGGTGGCATAGTTGCGACCAAAAACAGCGCATTTCCGTAGTACTACGGAAACCGCCTTGTTCTCAGACCGCACCCCGGACCACCCGGAGGTAAACGTAAGTTGTTACGTCGTCAAGAGATAAGCAGAGTGGGCGATACAGGATTTGAACCTGTGACTTCGTCCGTGTGAAGAACGCACTCTACCACTGAGTTAATCGCCCGATGAAGAAGGCCCGCGAAGGTACGGGCAAGACACATAATCAACGAGAGCTCTAGCAATTCGGCAAGGTTAGAGAGTCAGATCACTCACAGTTTTGGGGGTACGGTTGGTGCAGCAGGGGCGTCATCGAAGGTCGGTTTGGGGGTTGATGGTGTCACCCGTTGCGGCGCCTTTACAGGCTCAGGGTCCAAGGCCGCGCGTGGACTGGAGCTTTCGCTCACTTCATCTTCCAGACCCTTCAAACCTTTGCGGAATTCGACTGCGGTTTTACCAAGTGAACGACCAACTTCGGGCAACTTTCGCCCGAAAAGAAGCACACCCAGAACGACCAGCAACAGTATTTCTTGTCCGCCAAGTCCAAACATTGCAAATCCTCCTCGTTGGGATGGTACGAGACTCAATGCGGAGGAGGTTGAAGGTAACCCCAACCGGGAAGGCATGCACTTGCAAGCTGATATTGACTATAACCCTCCCCCTGACAGCGGGCAAGAACGACACGGAATTTCTTCCAGAGCTTTTGAGCCTCCTGGCACGACCTGCCCAGAATCAAGGCTACACGGCACAACTCTTGCAAAACAGACAAGGTGAAACGGGACACGAACTATACATTAGCAGTCCCAACCGCGTTTCCATGAGGATCTCGTGCCCGATGGCCAGCCTGTTCCAAATCACGAAAGCGTCAAAAAGCTACGGCGATCAGGTTCTGCTCGACAATGCCGAAGCAACACTTAGCGATAACGTCAAAGTTGGGTTCATTGGTCGAAATGGTGCCGGCAAGAGCACACTCCTCCGAGTTCTACTTGGCGAGGAAGAACTCGATAGTGGCGATGTGGCACGTCACCCAAACCTTCGACTCGGTTACCTCCGTCAGCACGACCCGTTCCTCCCTGGAGAAACGGCCCTCGAATTCCTGATGCGAGACAGCGAGCAACCCGACTGGAAGTGCGGGGAGGTCGCCGGACAATTCGAGTTGAAAGGGTCCTATCTCGAAGGTCCGGTCGCGAAACTCTCGGGTGGATGGCAAACCCGTCTGAAACTTGCTGCACTGCTCTTGCACGACCCGAACCTTCTGCTTCTTGACGAACCCACGAACTTCCTCGACCTGCGAACGCAGATCCTTCTGGAGCATTTCCTCCAGAACTTCCGGGCCGCTTGTCTCATCGTGTCGCACGACCGCGCTTTCTTGAACGCAACCTGTTCGCACACCCTTGGGTTGTCGCGTGGGAAACTGACGTACTTCCCTGGCAAGGTCGATGCGTTTTTGGATTTTCAGCGAGAGAACCGCGAACGTGAGGAACGCTCGAACGCAGCGATTCTCGCTAAACGTAAGCATCTGGAAGACTTTATCGCCCGCAACAAGGCGCGGGCTGCGACTGCTGGGCTTGCACAGTCCAAGGCAAAGGCCCTCGAAAAACTGGAACTCGCAGAAGTCTCCGGCGACGAACCAACGGCAAAGATCCGTGCCCCACGCGTTGAACCTCGCAAGGGAACGGCGTTTCGGTGTAACGACCTGGCTATCGGCTATGCCGATCGTCAGATCGCCTCAGACATTCACCTGGAGATCGACCACGGTTCGCGGGCCGCTGTGGTTGGCGACAACGGCCAGGGCAAGACCACTTTCCTGCGAACGGTCGTGGATTCTCTCAAACCGCTCGCTGGCGAGATTCGCTGGGGCCATGGGTGCAAGATCGGCGTCTACGCCCAACACGTCTACACGAACCTCTCGGAGAAGAAAACGGTTATCGACCACCTCCGCGAGCAAGCCGCCTTCGGAAAGAAGGAGCAAGAAATTCTCGAAGTCGCGGGCTCGTTACTGTTCCGTGGCTCCGATATCAAAAAGCCCATCTCCGTGCTGTCCGGTGGGGAGCGAGCTCGCCTTTGCTTGGCGGGGTTGCTCCTCAGCGATTACAACATCCTGATTCTCGATGAACCGGGTAACCACCTCGACGTTGATACCGTGGATGCTCTCGTCGATGCGTTGTTGGAGTATCAGGGAACGGTGATCTTCACCAGCCACGACCGGCACTTCACGAGTCGGGTAGCGACCTGCATCGTGGAGGTCCGTGAGGGGCGGGTGACCAACTACAACGGCCAGTACGAATCCTACGTCTACCGGGTGAACAAGGAGATCGAGGCGGGCGAGCGTGAACTCGCATCGACCCGGACGAAACTGCCAGACGAGGTCTCCAAAGCTACCAAGACGGCTATACGTGGTCCGAGAAAGACCGAAAAAGAACTCCGCAAGGAGCTCAAGACACTGGAAAAGACAATCGCTCAACTCGATGAACAGCGACGAGCACTGAATGCGGAGTTGATGAAATCGAGCGATGCCAAGGAGGCACTCCGACTCCACAATGAGGTTCAAGCCCTGACCCAACAAATCGACCCCGCCGAAGAACGGTGGTGCGAGTTGCAGGCCGAAATTGAAGAGATTACCTGATGCCAATCAGCGGACGACAGGGCGTTCGCAGGCACGACTGAATTATCCCTAACTTCACTCCGGTTTCGCTGAATTTAATGGGGCAAACCGGGCGAAATACGAAGACCGATCACCAATCCGGAGGTTCCCGATGACAGACACACTCCCCGAAGACCGTCGCCGTGACGTGTTCGCTGCTATTGTCGCTGCCCAGGATGGCGGACTCAAGGTAGCGGCCTCGCACAAGCACGTTGCCGCCGAATACGGCATCACACCGGCACAAGTACTTGTGATCGAGAAAGAGGGGCTCGACGCCCAGTGGCCACCATTGGATTCGTGATAGTCGTAGCCCAATCTCGTTGGGTAGATCGCTTGCACACACAGGTCGGTGTGGATCACACTGACCTGTCGCTATCAATGGACTTTGGGCCACCCAGCCATACATGAATCAGCCCGGGACGTTCATTCCGGGTGGAACGGGGGACACCACAGCCGGAATCGAGATTCGAGGCCAGAAACGCCATATCTGTCCGGAATGACATGCATCATATCGTTCGTAAGAAATTTTAGATCCTACAGTTCCGACGAATTTCATCTCTCACGACAGCCTCCTCCACCTCCGGAATCATCCCGGCGAGTGCGGAAACAACCATCGGGATGCTGGGTGCTTCTCAACCGACTCCATCAACTCGGAAACATGTAACTGCCAGGGTCACGGCGCGACTTCTGCCGTAAGTCCCATGAATGGGGATAGTATATCTGAAAATGATGGCGCAATTAGTTTCACCAATTTCGTTAAAGATGCAACACCCCAAGTAGACAGGGTTCTTCAACAAAGAGGTGCACCATGAAACGCTTCGCAATCGCGGCCGTTGCCGCCGTGACACTGAGCCTCGTCTCGGCTGAGCAAGCAGACGCTCAGATCGTTTACGGCTACAGTCGTCCGGTTGTTGGAGGTGGAATCGTCACGGGACGAACGGCCTACGTCCCGGGAGCCTACCAGTCGTACAACAGCTACTACTCGCCGTTCACGGGCGTCGTCCAGACGCAAGCCATGTACAGCGACATGTTCGGCCAAAACTACACCCGTGGGTTCGGCTACAACCCCTGGACAGGCCTTGGTTACAATTACCAGTACTACCAGCCAAACTACTTTCTGCCTGCCTATGGTGGTTACAACTTCGGCTTCCGTCGTTGGTGAAACAACGTGAGCTAGAACAGAACATGGGCCGCGGTTACCTCCCGCGGCCCATGTTCGTTTGAATTGCCAACCAGATAGCCATTCGGATTCCCAGTGAGTCCGAGTAAACTCACGAGAGCGACTCAACCTCGTCAGATTTATCCTCACCTCGTGCTGGGATCTCAAACGGCGGAAGTGGGGGAAGGTCCAGAACCGCGCGTGCTGCGGCGGTCAAGTTCATGAGGTGAATCCGCGTCATGAGGTGTTCGCTCAGCACCTCTTCGGGAATTCGTTCCGCGGCGGCAACTCCCACATGAATGGGCCTTCGCAAGTCGTAGGGTTTGTTCTGCGTCGGTTTGCCATTGAAGTAGGACGTGTAGCTGCCCCAGGCACCTTCAATCCAACAGGCGAACACTGGGGTTGTTGGCCTGGCACGAAGAATCTGCCAGACCCCTTGGCCGAATCGTCGCAGGGGTTGTTCCTCGCTCCGCCGCAGGTAGCCTTCGGGAAAGATCACCACACACTCGCCTCGATCAAGGGCGGCAATCGCGTCCTGAATTTCCGAAGCGTCTCGCTTGATCGCCTTTTCGGGCACGCGAATGACTCCAAATGACACCATGATCCGTCGCAGGATAGGCAAATCGTAAAACCGCGCAGTCATCATCGGTGTGATCGGGCGTGGGATCACTTTACCCAGGAATCCGGGGTCGATCCAACAAGCATGATTCGCGATGACGAGGCATGGGCCTGTTCGTGGGAAGTTCTCAAGTGCTGGACCGTAACCCCTGATCTTGAACGCGCACCACACCAGTGGTTCGAGACAGAGTTCAAAGCACGGCCGAAACAGGCGAGTCCAGGTCCAACCGACCATCGTGAGGGCGACGAGCAGCAAGAAGTATCCGCACATGTCGAAGGGTTGCCCGCGGGTCACGCAGAGCCAGGATAGCCCAACCCCGAGTATGCCTGCTGCGAATACTGCGGTTGTTTCCTCTCCCGGTTCCGGACCACGACGCCCGCGTACCACTGAGCCCAAGATCACGCCGAGCAAGATCCCGTGTGGCCACGCTGGCCAGTTTCCCGAGACGAAACAGACGCTCACGATCACCGCCACAAGCCACGCCGGAGTAGCCAGAGTCGCGAAACCAATAGCACGATATGGCGACCAGTACAGCATCGGGATTGCAACGCCCAGTACGAATGATCCCATGAACCACAACACCGCGACGTGTCGCTCCGGAGAGGTTGCCACGTCCGAGACCAGCAGAGCAACGGAAGGGAGTACGAAACAAACCAGGGCCGCAGTGACGACACCTGCAATTCGTTCTCGTCGGAGTTGCGGTGATTCGGGCTCGGGCATGGAGGCTCCAACAGTATGGCGAACGCGCTGCTGAGACCAGCAACCCTGACCGATCGCCTGCTCAAGGTCTGCCGGTCAGGTTTACCCATACCGCGAGACTTCTGCAAGTTGCACAACCGGTAAGTCCGTCACGTCGGATGACCGGATTATGGAGAGATTGGCTCAACTTCCGTGAGATCGGACCGTCCTTGCTCTAGAATTCGATACGGTCTTGTTCGCCCGGAGGGGTTCTAATGATTCGCCGCTTGTTGCTCATCACCGCCGCTTCCGGCGTTGTTCTGACAGTTGGTTGCAAACACCGTTGCTGCCGACTGAACCAGCCGGAAAATCGTCCCGCGCCGTTCCGGCCGCAGGCTCCGAATAGTCCCTTCCTGTTGCCGCCAGCAGGAGTCCCGACTGCCCCGGCTCCCGTTCCTGCCCCCAGCGCGGGACCGATCGTGCCGGGCGTTGGGCCAGCAGATATGCGAAATTACCCACCGCCGGGGCCGTCGACCAAGCCGGCCCCCGAAGTGCTTCTACCGGACCCTATCCCCGGTGGTGCTTCTTCGCGGAGTTTCTCTCCCAATAATGCGGGGCAGGGGCTTCTCGGTGGCCCAACACCACCCCAGGCGGAACCTCCATTGGCCTCGAAACCCGTGGACAACAGCTTGGGCCTGCCGGGGTTTGTGAAGGTTCAAGACGGTGTCGCTAATGGCCGTAAGCCTGCGCTCGACGGATTTGAGTCCCTGAAACGACAAGGTTATCGTACCGCCATCTATCTCCACCCTGCGGGTGCGGACGTTTCTGCGGCGAAAGAGGTCGCTGAAGGACGGGGATTGAGATTCGTCGCAATAGAGGTGACCCCCGAGAAATTGCCTGTGAACCTGAACTCGTTTAATGACGCAGTTGGGGACAAAGCGAGCCGCCCAACCTACGTCTTTGATGATGATGGAGTTCGCACGGGTGCGTTATGGTATCTCCACTTCCGCACCGTCGATGCAATGAATGACGACGCGGCACGAATCCGGGCGAAACCACTGGGCTTCACCAATCAGGGCGAGGAAGCTCAGGCGTTTGGTTTGGCAATTCAACGCTATCTGGAAACCCGCTAACCGGATTTGCTCGCGAACCGCAATGAGATTCGCTACACCATCGTTATGCGGTTCGCATTCCCAGTCGCTGTTGCGATCCTCATTCTGTTGAGTCTCCCCGCCATCGGCGTGTTGGTAATCGACTCGTTCGGCTATGGTCCAGGCCTGAACACCTGGCTGCAAAGCTTCAGCGGTCTATCGCACCAACTCGCCCTTTCTTTGCCTGCCGCGTTCGTGCTCCTCGCGGTTCCACTCGCACTTGTCATCCTTCACCTGCTACGCCTACGCCGGCAACCGCTCGTCATTTCCAGCACGCTGTTCTGGCGAGCGAGCATGGACGACATGCACGCTAACGCACTGTTTCGCTGGCTTCAGAGAAACGTGCCACTCCTCTTGCAACTACTCGCAGCCTTCCTGTTCGTGTATGGCATCCTCGGGCCGCGACTCCACGGTGCGACCGGCTCGGGTCGGCACTATATCCTGATGATCGACAATTCCGCCAGTATGTCTGCGACGGATGTTCCCCAAACCCGCCTCGACTGGGTTAAGGCCGAGGCGATCAAACAGATCGACGCCTCAGCCGAGAATGATGTCGGCATGGTGATCACGTTCAATCGAACAGCCGAGATTCGTCAGAGTTACACGGCAGATCGCGAGTTGCTGCGGACCGCAGTCCGCGGAATCAAACAATCGTCGAGCCAAACTCGACTCGATGAAGCGCTCAGACTCGCCGCCGGCCTAGCGAATCCGACCAACTCGACCGAGAACGAGGCAAGTCGACCAGCGAATGCCGACCCCAGTAAGGATCGCACTTACGTAGCCACCGAGGGAATTGCAGCTGAAGTGCATCTCTATTCGGATGGCGGTTTTCCGGCGGTCAATGACTTCGCCCTCGCGAATCTAGCGTTCGAGTATCACTCGCCTCCCGTGCGAGAGAAGCCGGACAATATCGGTGTGGTTCGGCTGGATGCGACCCGCGACGAAGCTGGGCAACTCAGCGTGACCGCAGGCATTCGCAACTATCGTGATTCGCAAGCTGAGTTGACGGCTCGTCTCGATGTCCTCAACGGGAACCGTGCGGCGCGAAGTTACATGAAGCCATTAAAGATGAACGCAAACGCTTCGAGCGAAATTGAGTTCACGTTACCCGATCCTGAACTGCCGCTGCAAATCACGCTCGAAGGTACCAGCGATTCGTTCTCGATCGATGACGTCGCTTGGATCGTGCCCGCAGTTGCACGAAAGGCCCACATTGCCGCGATTGGTCCGAAGAATTCGATACTGGATGCGTTCTTCGGTTCCGCCGAAACCCGCAAGATTGCGGAAATCACACGGCTCGCCTCGACCGATCTTACCGATCCCGCGAGATACCTAGACCCTGCGCGAAGTGGGAAATTCGAACTGGTGATCTTTGACCGCTGCGCTCCCGTTGCAGATTCGGGCATGCCGCGTGCGAACACACTCTTCATCGGTTCGCGACCACCAAGTCAGACCGCCGAACCAACTCCCGTAAAGAATCCTCGCATTGTCGGTTGGGCTGGCGTGCATCCCGTAACCCGCGGGTTGCGTGATCTCTACAGTGTGCCAATTGCTGAAACTTCACGGCTGACAAACTTGCCAGCAGGAACCGAACGTATCATCGAATCTGACGGGAACGTTGTTCTACTTGCCGGAATACCACGTCCACCGTTCACCGATCTTGTATTGGCGTTCCCGATCATCGACGATTCGGGAAAGTGGAATACTCTATGGCCACTCGAGCCGAGTTTTGTGCTCTTCATGCGGAACGTGGTGCGGGCATATGGCAATGTTCGCGACGGAGTGACCACGGATATCACGCGACCTGGCGATACCGTCACTTTGCGTAGCCAGACTGGGAAGCAGATCACTGTCACGACACCGGATAACCACACGCAATCGCAAGACCCGAGTAACCGTGGCGAAATTTCGTTCGCCGACACGGCGCAACTCGGGGTTTACAATGCCACCGACGGAACCGAGCGTATGGGCTTTGCAGTGAACCTGTTGGACGCGGAAGAAAGCGATCTCGCGCCGCACCACACGGTGACAGTGGGGAGCGAGACTTCAACCTCGGGTGAAGTACGTCGTCCAGCACGCGAACTTTGGAAGTGGGCAGTGCTGGCCGCGTTGTTCGTGGTGCTCGCGGAGTGGTGGATCTACGCTTCGCGTGTGCGGTGAGGAATGCTGTGGACCGCGACCAGGTAATTGGCGTTGTCGGCGCGAGTGCGAGAGCTGCGGTGCATTCGCTGCTACGTGCCGGTTACAAGGCGTGGGCCGTCGATCTTTTCTGTGACCGCGATTTGGCAATGGTCGCGCCGTGTGCGGTGTGCCCGCTCGAAGATTACCCTGATGCCTTGCCCGAACTGGCGAAGCAGTTCCCGCCTGGTCCGGTGATGTACACAGGCGGCCTGGAGAATCATCCGCAGGTGGTTGCGGAACTCGCCGCATCCTGCGAACTCTGGGGCAACTCGCCGGCCGTGCTTGAGCGAGTGCGAGACCCGTATCGGCTCTTCCCGATTCTCGCGGAGGTGGGCTTCCGGGTTCCCGCGATTGTACCTCACGAGTTGCCTTGCCCCACGACTGGCCGCTGGCTTCGCAAGCCAATTCGCTCTGGGGGCGGCCTCGGTATCCGCTTCGCCACTTCGGGCGAACCAGCATCGCCGGATCACATCTTCCAGGAGTTCATCGAAGGCGTTCCGATGTCGGCTGTATACGTCGGAACGACACTGTTGGACGTCTCGGAACAACTCGTGGGAGAATCCTGGCTCCACGCTCCGCCGTTCCTTTACTGTGGTTCGATCGGTCCCGTGGAAATACCCCCTGGCGTGTTGGGTTCCCAAATCAGAGCCTGCCAAGGGATTGCTCTTCCTGGACTCGGGAACCTCGACTTCATACTGCACAACGGTCAAGCTGTGCCTGTGGAGTTGAACCCTCGCTATTCTGCTTCAATAGAGGTGCTGGAACACGCGATCGGATGCTCATTCGTAACGCACCAATTGGACCCGGCGCAGAGAGCAGACTGTTGTGTCGTCGGCAAAGCCATCTACTACGCCCCGCACGATATCAACTTCCCCGCGAGCGGTCCGTGGGATGCCGACCTCGCCACGCCCTTCGATCCTTGGCGTCTGCCGGCGTTCGCGGACATTCCCGCTGCGGGTTCGGTTATTTCCGCAGGGCAGCCGGTGATTACACTTCTCGTGTCCGGTTCCTCACCCACTCAGTGCCAAGAACGGCTACAATCACGCGCTCAAGAACTCGATCAACTTCTCGCGGAACGCACTCCATGACACTGAACGAACGCGCAAACATCGTTGCGAACGAACTCGCGACCCACGCCGACCGATACCGGGTATCCGTGTCGAAGGTCGGCGGTGCCCGCGTCATCGACTGCGGCGGTGCGGTTGTCGGCAGCCTTGCGGCTGGGCTTGCGATGGCGAGGGTTTGCCTCGCCGATCTCGCGGAAGTGAGCTACGTCCCGTACCCGCACCGCAAGGTCGGCGGCCCCGCCGTTCAGGTGGTGACGGACGACCCCGTGCGTGCGTGCCTTGCGTCGCAATACGCCGGCTGGCAGGTGAGCGTCGGCAAGTTCTTCGCGATGGGCTCGGGGCCGATGCGAGCAGTCTCGGCACGCGAAGACATCTTCCAGCACATCCCTGGGAAGGAAGCGTCGCCGCATGCCGTCGGCGTCCTCGAAACCGCCAAGCACCCCACGGAAGATGTCATCGCCTCGATCGTGGCCAAGTTGCCTGCGGTCGCGGAACACCTCACGCTCCTGGTCGCGCCGACGATGAGCATGTCCGGCACAACCCAGGTAGTCGCCCGCTCCGTCGAGACGGCACTGCACAAACTCCACGAACTGAAGTTCGACGTGACACAGGTGATCTCGGCCTACGGCATCGCCCCGCTGCCGCCGGTCGCGACGGACTTCGTGCAGGCCATCGGCCGCACCAACGACGCCATCCTCTACGGCGGCCGCGTGACGCTGTGGGTCCGCGCCGACGACGAACTCTTGGAGCAGATCGGGCCGAAGGTGCCGTCGAGTTCGTCGAAGGATCACGGGGCGCCGTTCGCGGAGGTGTTCGCGAAGTACGGCGGCGACTTCTACAAGATCGACCCGCTTCTGTTCTCGCCAGCCGAGGTCGAGTTCCGCAACCTGAAGACAGGGCGATGCCACCGTTTCGGCAGCGTCGAACCTGGCTTGGTTCGCAAGTCGTTTGGGTTGGCATAATGCGAATCGCGATCCTCTCCGGTGGCACCGGCTGGCATGTGCAGGACGTGCTCCGTGCCGCCACTGAACTCGGGCACAGCGCCGAGATCGTGGACTTCCGCTCGCTCGCAGCTGGCGTGGAAGCGGAACCGCAACCGCTCGCGGGGTTCGATGCCGCACTTGTTCGCACGGTGCCAGCGGGTTCGCTGGAGCAAGTGATCTTCCGCATGGATGTACTGCACGCCGAGGTTGCGCGTGGGCTTCGCGTGGTGAACTCGCCGCGAGCGGTCGAGACGTGCGTTGACAAATACCTCACGAATGTCCGGCTCGCGAATGCGGGACTGCCCACGCCGCCGACGCACGTCGCCCAGCGAGCCGACGACGCACTCGTCGCGTTCGCACAACTTGGTGGAGATGTCGTCATCAAGCCGGTGTTCGGTGCCGAGGGTCGCGGGATGCAGCGGATTAGCGATCGAGAACTCGCCTGGCGCACGTTTCGCGTGCTGGAACAAACAGGCCAACTGATCTACCAGCAGCGGTTTATTCACCACCCGGGATACGATCACCGCGTGTTCGTGGTGGCCGGCAAGGTGCGGGCGGCGATGCGGCGCATCGGCACCGAGTGGCGAACGAACGTGGCGCAGGGCGGCCGCACGGAACGCGCCGAACTAAGTGACAACGCGGTGTCACTCGCACTGCGAGCGGCGGAAGTTGTGGGCTGCGACATCGCGGGCGTGGATCTGCTGCCGGGACCGAACGGCGAGTTGTACGTGATCGAAGTGAACGCCGTCCCCGGCTGGAAGGCACTGGCCCCGACGTGCGGTATCGACGTGGCGAAAGAGATCGTGCGGTTCGTGGCGGAGGGCCGAGCGTGACCGCAACCAGTGAGTACACCACCGTCCGCTCCGAAGTGGATCTGCTTGCAGAAGTCGCGTGCATCTGGGAAGTGGGATCACGGAAGCCGGGGAACGTCTACCCCGGCGTGAGCTTCCCTGATACCTCTGCCGTGGACTTCATCCTCAGTGCCGCGGCAATCCGGGGGCTGTTCCGCTTCCCGGGTTCGTCCGGAACCGGCTGGCTCATCAAGCGGGCGGTCGAAGAAACCAGGGCCGCTGTCGGCAAAAACACCAACCTGGGAATCATCATCCTCCTTGCACCGCTCGCGAATGCCTTTTCGCCGCCCCTGGAGTTCCGTCCCGCTGTGGCGAAGGAGCTTGTTGAACTCACGACCGATGATGCACGGTTTGTCTTCGAGGCCATCCGTCTCGCATCTCCCGGTGGGCTCGGCGACGCGCCCGAGCAGGACGTGCGCGAGGAGCCCACGGTCACGCTGCTCGAAGCCATGAAGCTCGCGGCGGACCGCGACATGGTTGCCCAGCAGTACGCCAACGGCTTCGCCGATGTGTTCGACTTCGGCCTGCCCGCGTTCCTCAATGCCTTTGAGCGATTCGGGTGCGTCGAGGCGGCGATCATCGATTCACAACTGTGCTGGCTCGCGAAGTATCCCGATTCGCTCATCGCACGGAAGAGGGGGATCGCGGTTGCGGTCGAGGTGCAGCAGCGGGCGAAGGAAGTGCAGGCTCTCGGTGGCATCGCGACGCCCGAAGGTCGGCGGGCTGGCGTCGCACTCGACAAGCACCTCCGCTACGACGGCAACAAACTGAACCCCGGCACGACCGCCGACCTAATAACCGCTTGCCTGTTCGTGGCATTGCGGGAGAATAAGGTTCTCCCGAGTGCACCGTTTCGCTGGAACTCTCCCGACTGGTTGTGAACATGCCCACCGAACGCTTCAAAGTTCATGTCACCAAGGACCACCTGGTGTTCTGCTGTGGGCACTTCATCAGTTACCAAGGCCACAAGTGCGAGCGACTGCACGGCCACAACTACCGCGCCGCGGTCGAGGTCGAGGGGCCGCTGCAAGAGGACCACTACGTCTTCGACTTCATCGCGCTCAAGGCCCGCACCAAGGCGATCACCGACGAACTCGACCACCACATGCTGCTCGCCACCCGGAACCCCGTCATCAAGGTCGACGAGTCGGCCGCCAAAGTGGACGTGACGTACCGCGACCGCGCGTGGATGTTCCCCCGCGAGGACTGCATCCTGCTCCCCATCGAGAACACCACCGCCGAGTTGATCGCCCGCTACATTGCCGGCCGGCTGCGCGACGCCCTCAAGACGCACGAGAACTTCGTGCCCGAGGTGCTGCGGGTGGAAGTGGAAGAGGCGCCCGGGCAGAGCGCGACAGTCGAGTGGAGGCAGTGACCCAACGCTCAGACCGAATCAATTGTTTCCAGGCGACTTGCCCACCCATGCCTGGAATCATTCTGGAACCAATAACATGTCTTGAAGAAATAACGTTTGAATAATAGCCAAAGACCTGACCGAGCGCATCCCGCATTCAGGAAATGAGTTCCGTCACGTCGCCCCGGGCCCACCGTTCAAGTCGCTGAGCAACTTCTTCCCCAACTCGGGGTCGGTCATGTAGACGAACGCCGCGTAGCCAGCGAGGCGGGCCAGCGTCTCGCCCTCCTGCAGCGGCTTGCCCGTCTTCAGCTTGTGCGCCGCCGACCGCAACTGACGGCGGAGCGTGCGCGACACCCGCGGCGGGCCGTCGCCGTTGACCACCAGGCCCGTCACGCTCTGCCGGCCGCCCGTGCGGTGAACGCGGGTCTTCTCCTGCTTCACCTCGAACCCCTCGGCCGCGACGATCCGCATCACGCAGCCCATCAGCGCCCCGAGCCGCGGCTTCCCCGTGTGCTCTATCGGCAGGCTGAACGTCATGTCGTCGGCGTACCGCGTGTACCGCCAGCCGAGCTTCTTGGCGAGCCCTTCGAGCCGGCGGTCGAGCCGCAGGCACAGCGCGTTCGTGATCGCCGGGCTCGTCGGCGCGCCCTGCGGCAGGCACCGCGGCCCGAGCGAGACGTAGTAGGTCTTCCCCTCCATCTGCACGATCTCGCGGGGGGCCTCTGTGCAGATCAGGGCGAGCAGCGTGCTGATGCCGTCGCGGTAGCCGGCCCGGCGGAACACGCCCTTCACCCGCCGCAGTGACACCGTCGGGAAGAACTCCTTGATGTCCATCTTCAGCAGGATCTTCGAGTTCACGTGGACCGCGGCGTTGCTCAGAATCGACCGACCGACGAGGAACCCTTGCGCCGCGCCGTGGACGGGGAGCCGCTCGACGATGTTGTGCAGGATCCACCGCTGCGACGCCTTGAGCCGCTTCTTCGGCGCCCAGATGGGCCGCTCGGTGCCGTCGCGCTTCGGGACGGTGAACCGCACGTAGTGCAGGCTCGTGGCGGCGTCGCGGTGGTACGCCATGCCCTTGAGTTGCGGGATGGTGACGCCCAGCGCCTCGGCCAACTGCTCGGGCTTGTCGAGCGCCGGCAGCTCGTTCTCGGCGGCGCGCTCCTCGCTGTTGGGCGTGTCCCACTTGTCGGGCTTGAGTTCGTCGTTCCAGAAGATGCCCTCGCCGAGGTGAACGATGTGGTTCGCCTTGTACGCGCCCCACGTCTCGCGGCGGAGCTTCCGCCGCTCCTCTGCCTCCTGCTTGAGCGCCTTCTTGTACGTGTCCTTCTCGCGGTCGGACATGCTGTCGGCGTCACGGCGGGTGACGAGGAAGCCCTTCTCCTTGAGCTGCCCGTCGATGTACGCCTTCATGCCCCCGGCCTGGACGATGAGCCGCCAGAGGACCATCGGGTCGGGGGTGTTCGCAGCCGGCGGCGTGGCGGTGGCGGTAGTCATGGTGGCTCGGATGATAAATAACCACAGAGGCACAGAGACACAGAGAAAACCGAGACAGTGTTGTTGAAGAACAGTCTTTCTCCTGTCTTCTCTGTGTCTCTGTGCCTCTGTGGTTAGTCCAATTCAGATCACTCCGCGATGGCGTCGAGGTAGCCCTTCGCGTCCAGTTCGGCGAGCTTGGTGAAGTACGCGGCGCGGGCGTCGGTGTCGTGGTTGAACTTCAGCGTCTGGAGCCGCATGGTCTGGCCCGACAGCCCCCAGCGGTACTTGATGCGGTCGCGCTCCAGCGAGATCTGCACGACGTGCTCGACCTCGCCGTCGCGCTTGGCGAACGCCCGCGTCTCGAACTTTACGGCGTCGTCGCTCTTGGCCTTCTTGGCCTCCTTCTCGGCGAACGCGAGCCGCAGCGCGATGAGGTGGACGCACGGCCCGGCCTTGATGCCCTGCTTGCGGAACCCGGCGCACGTGCAGGTCACCTTCCGCACCTGGCCCTCGTCGGCGAGCACCATCTGCGGGCGGTAGTCGCGCTTGTCCTCTTCGACCGAGACCTGCCCGGTGAGTTCCAGGCCGATGCCTGCGATGCGGTTCTCGCTCTGGATCTTCACCGCCCCGCGGCGCGTGAGAAGGTCGTGGGCGACCTTCTCACGCATGTTGCGGAACTGGAGCCGTGCGAGGTCGAGCGGCTTCTCGGTGATCGGCCGGTACCGATAGACGCCGTTGGCGATGTCGAACATCAGCTCGCCGTTCTGGCAACCGACCTGCACCGCCTCGACCAGCCCCGCACCCTTCACTCCCGTTTCCGTGGCAATCTCCCGCGCGTCGGCCTTCCAGCGGTTTTCGCGGAGGAAGTTAACGATCTTCTTCATGGGCTCGCCGTCCTGCGTCTTGCGCGGCAACAGCAGGTCGAAGCCCAGGGCGCTCGACCAGTTCGCGCTCGTGAAGCCCGTGAGGCCGAGTGTCAGGGTGATGTCACCGGCGCGGAACACCCAGAAGCTCGGGAGCCCGCTGCCCAGGAGGTACACGTCCACGGCTTCGACGAACGGCAGCAGCAGCTTCATCGTCATGAGTCGCCGGCGGCCCCACACGCGGATGAGCCGGGCGGCCTTGCCGCGGAACACGTCCTCGGTGGTGGTGAACACCGTCTCCCAAGGCTCGGCGACGATCCGCGGCTGCTGGCCGGGCACCAGTTCGAACCGCAGGCCGCGCTTCTTCCCCTTGCGGTCGCCGTTCATGCGGAGGTGCCGCAGCACGTTGTACAGGTCCATCGGCGCGAGCCGGACGTGGTCGAACGGCAGCGTCGCGGCCGACTGCACCTGGAGGAAGCCGCGGAGCCACGAGTCGGGCACCTGCAGCTTCTTTTCGAGCGTGTCCTTGCGCGTCTCCTGCGTGGGCTTCGCGCCGTCGTGGCCGATGGCGAAGGCGGTGTCGCGGTAGCCGCGGACCTGTTGCACGCTCGAATACAGGGCGTCGCTGAAGTCCACGTTCGTGGTGCCGAACGTGGGCAGGCCGGCCTCCTCGAACGCGGTCCGCTTGAACGCGAGGCACGCGTAGGTGCTCTCGTCCTTGCCGAACGTCTCGAACATCACCTGGTCGGGGTGGACGCTGACGATGGGGTCGAGGATGGACAGCGCCGTCGGGTCGTTCCGCAGGATCCACGAGAAGTACGCCTGCTGTGCGTGCCACACGCCGAGCGGCGCCGCGTCGCGCTTGAGCCGGAGGTACGCGATGTACTGCGTGCGGTCCTTGGGGGCGTAGCGGAAGTCGCTGCCGACGATGGTGTACAGCGCCGACACGGCCTCGCGGAACCGCAGCGGGTTCTTGAGCTTCCCCTCGAAGCGGACCGGCGGCCGCGCGAGGTTGCCGAACAGTTCCACCTGCGCGGCGTTCCCGCTGGTGACGACGCGGCTCGCGCCGCCGTAGGCGAGTTGGGCGCCGGTGCTCGGGGGCGGCGGGGCCTCGCCGGTGTCTTCGACGGGTTCGGGGATCAAGGTTGCCATCGTGAGTGCTCCGCCCGCGGTGATCGTTGACCCCATCGCGTAGCCGCGACCCGAAGGGGAGCGCGGCGGCTCTCCGTGCGTGTCACGCTCCCCTTCGGGTCGCGGCTACGCGGGTGGTTTCGTGTCCGTCTTCTTGGCCGCCTTCGGCGCCTTGGGCAGCGTCGCGAGCGTGTTCGCCGCGCCGCGCTTGCGGGCACGCTTCGACCGCCGCAGCGCCCGCCACGCGGCCTTGCGAACTTCCTTGTCGTCGTCCTTCGCCGTGCCGATCTCCACCAGCACCGCCTCGGCGGTTTCAATCGCCATCACGCCGAGCCCCTCGACCGCGCCCAGCCGCGCCACGTCGGGCACCTTGCGGTCCTTCGCCACCGCGGCCAGACTCTTCACGTCCTTCTCGGCGACGATCACCGGCAGCACGACCGGCTGATAGTGCACCTGCCCGGCCGCGCTTGCCACGTCAGCAGCGTGAACCGCCTTCGCCGCGACGAGCCGGTTGAAGCTCGGTCGATCCGATAGCAACTTGTCGGCGAGCTTCGCGCCGCGCTTCGCGTCGTAGCGGGCGACGAGTTCGGCCGCGAGAACCCGCACGTCGGCGTCCGGCCCGGTGGTCAGTCCTTCGAGGATGTCGAGGATGCCAGACGAAACCTTCCCCATCGTGAGGCAGCGGACCGCTTCGAGGCGGATGCCCTTCGCGAGGAAGTCGTCGGGCCGCGACTTGGCGATGTCGGCCAGCACCTGCCCCGGCACGCCGACGCGGCCCGCCGTGTGGAGCAGGCTCTGCACGCACTCGCCGAGCCGGGCGAGGCTCACGCCCCGCTTGTGAGCTGTGGTGTCGCCGTCGTAGCTCGGTGCGTCGTCATCGAAGTCGTCGTCGTCGTAATCGTCGTCCTCGCCGTCGTAGTCCTCGTCATCGTCGTCGGTGCTGATGGCACCCATGCCGCCGGCCTTCACGCGCTCCTCCTGCCAGATCTTCCACCACTTCTCCAGCGCGCCGCCGACCGCCTTCTTCACGCTTGCGTCGGGCTCCTTAACGCGGCCGAGCAGCCGCGTCGCGAGGCGAACGGTGCCGTCGTCGGCGTGCGAGAGTGCGGCCACCGCCTCCTTCACCGGCAGGTCAGGCCGCGACAGCAGCGCCGATTCGAGTTGCTCCTGAATCTTCTCCGGCGCCAGTGGGAAGATCTGCATGATCCGCAGCGGGTCGCCGCGCTTCACGACCGCCTCGATCGCGTCCTCGTCGTCGCCGGGCGTCTTGATCTGGGCACTGGCCCGGCCGTTCTGGAGCAGGTGGTAGTGCGGGTCGAGCGAGTCACGGCCCCACAGCCGGCGGGCACTGCCGAACGCCGCCGCGACGAGTTCGTTGTCGCCATCGGTGCGGATCAACTTCAACAGCGCCTCGCGGGTCGCGGGGTCGTCGTTGAACCCGAGTTGCTCGGCGACCGTCTGCTTGATGCCGCGGACCTGGTAGTACCCGCCCTTGGCGTTGAGCCGCGAGCGGACGAGGTCCCACCCCGCGGGGGTGTCGTACCACCGCAGGCCGATGAGCGCCCGCCGCGAGACGTTGCTCGTCCCCTTCGCGAGCCGTTCCAGCGTCTGGAACACCTTGTCGGCCTGCGGCGAGTTTTTCGGGTGGCCGATCGCCTCGGCCGCCGCGTCCTGGAGCGGGTTGCCGTCCTCGGCGGCGAGCGTGAGCAGTTTGTCCACGGAGCGCGGGTCGCCGAGTTCGCCCAGCGCCTGGACCGCCCGCGTGCGGTGGGCGGTGTCTTCGAGGTACTCGATCCCCGAGAGCAGGACCTGCATCCCCTCGGGCCGCTTGCCGCGGGCCAGCCCCTCGGCCGCGAGGAACTGTGTGACAGGGTTCTTGTGCTTCACCGCTCTCAGCAGCGGATCGACCGGGCCGCCGCGCTTGCGGAACCGCCAGCCCGCCGCCTCGACGGCCGCATCACGGAGCGCCGCGTTCGGGCTGGTGCAGAGCGTGGCGAGGACCGCGTCCACGTCCTTACCCTGCGACCAGCGGACGAGCGGCATCAGGTCGCCGGTGACGTAATCGACGTTGCCGACGGCGAACGCCCGCTCGGTGAGCTTCGCCAGCACGGTGTCGTGCCGCGGGTGCTGCTTCGCCATCCAGGCGCGGTCGGCGGGCGTGTCGTCTTGCGGGTCGCCGATGCGCTGGTCATGCCCGCTGATCGTCTTCAGTGCCGAGAACACGTCGTTCTGGATTTCCTTGCGGCGGTCGAGCAGCGCGAGCAGGCGGTCGGCGGTGGCGGGCACGCGGAAGTTCGCGGCCTGGCGGATCAGGTTCGACACGTTTGCGGTGCCGGCCGCGTCGTTCTCGATGCGGTCGAGGAACGCGTCCGCGGCCCGCTTGTCGCCGAGGCCGGACAGCGCGTTGACGATCGCGTTCTGTCGCGCGGCCTCGTGCGCGTCGTGCAGGAACTTCACGAGCACGTCGAAAGCGGCCACGTCCTTCTTGCCGGCCAGCTCGAACGCCGCCTTCTCGCGGACCTTGCGGTAGCGCGACTCGACCGCGGCTCGCAGCGCGTCCTTCGCGTCGGGCACCGTCTCGTACTCGGACGACAGCCACTCGACGGCTTGCAGCCGCATCGGCTCGTGGACCGCGTCGAGCGCCTTCTTCGCCGTGGGCACCTTCCCCTGCCGGTCGCGGAGCAGTTTCGCGGCCTCGATGGAGAGGTCATCGCTGCGGGCGAGCATCACGCGCTCCAGCACCGCCTCGCCCTTCTTGGCCGAGGTGCCGTCGGTGAGCAGTTCGAGCCCCTTCACGCCGAGGTCGGTGAACCCGGCTTCGAGCGCCTCGGCGCCGAGCGCCGCCTTGTCCATGCCCAGCGCGAGGAGGTGGTCGAACGCCTGCGTGCGGACGCCCTGGTTGGGGTCGCCCATCGCCTGCGCCAGCACCGGCTGTGCCGACCGCGCGTACTCCGCGTTCTTGGAGGCGATCTTGAAGATGCGCGTCAGCGCGGTCTGCCGCACCTTGCCGATGGGCTGCCCGCCGCCGCTGGCGCCCTGCTCGCGGACCAGCCCGACGTAGCCGCCGAACGCCAGTTCGCGGAGTTGCTCCGGCGTGAGCTTCGACGCGACCGGCACGCCGGCCTTCTGGGCGGTGTCGCGGGCCATCTTGATGTCGGCGGCGAAGCGCGTGGAGTGGACGGTCCACGCGGCGTTCCACTCCGCCTGTTCCTTGTTGTCGAACAAACCGAGCAGCAGTGCCGTGCGGGCCTTCATCTGCGGCGGCGCGAACGCCAGCAGGTTCGCGAGGTCGTCCACGACTTCCGGGGCGACCTTCCACGGCGTGTCGTCGCCGCGGTCGTTCACCTCCTTGATGACGAACTCGCGGAACGCGACCGGGTCGGCGAACGACTCCAGTGCCTGAGCGCCCGTGAGGCGGAACCGCGGCCCCTTCGCCGACACGCACTCGATGCACTTCTCGGGCTGGCCGTCGGTGTCCTTCAGTTCCAGCAACAGCGTCGCGAGCAGTGCGCGGTCGCGGAGCTTCTCGTCGGCGCTGTCGAGGTACACGGTCGCGGCGACGCCGGCCGCGGCACCGAGCGCGATCATCGCGGTGAACTGCTCGGCGGGGGTCAGTACCGTGCTGCCGGCCTCCGAGCGGATCAGCGGCGCGACCGTCGCGTCGCCGAGGTACGCCAGCCCGAGCGCCCCGCGGAACTTCACCTCGGGGTCGCTGCTCTGCATCGCCGTGCGCAGTGCCGGCGCGGTGTCGTTGCGGGCGATCCACAGGAGCGCCATCGCGGCGGCCTTGCGGATGCCCGAGTGCGGGCTTTCGATCAGCGGCAGCACGTGCGGCAGCGCCTGCGTGTCGCCGAGTTCTCCGAGCCCGTACAGGGCACGCTCCGCGGCGTCGCGCCAGTCGGCGACGTGCTCCTTCAGTTGCGGCTCGGGTGCGGTCGCGAGTTCCTTCAGCACCTCGTAACTCGTCGGGTCGCCGTGGCGTGCCAGTGCCGACGCGGCCCGCACGCGGATGTCCGCCCGGTCCGACTTCATCGCCTCCTTGAGCGGCGCCTTCGCGTCGTCGTCGACGAGCGCGTTCACGGCGAGCAACCGCACGTCGCGGTCCACGTCCGCGATCGCCTTGAGCAGCACCTGCTGGGCGGCCTTCGAGTGCTTCTTGATGAGCCCATCGACCGCGAGCTTGCGCGCGTCGGCGTACCGCGCCGCGAGCGCCACCTCGAGAACCGGGATCTCCTTGTTCTTCTTCGTGGCGTACTCGAACGCCTCCTTGCGGAGCCCGGCATCGGCGTCGTTGAAGAACTCGTACAGCAGCGGCGCGGCCCACTCCTCTTTTTCCTGGGCCATCACCTCCGTGAGTGCCTCGCGGCGCACGTCGGGGTGAATGGACTGAAGCGCGAACCGCAGCGTGTCCGCCCCGCCGCCGGCGATCTTCAGGTTGAGTGCCGACTTGAACGCCTCGCTCCGCACGCCCGCGGCGCTGTCGTTGAGCGCCCGCACCAGCAGATCCCAGCCCGGTTCGCCGCTCGCGCCCGGCTTCTTCTTCTTGATCGTGTCGAGGAGTGTCGAAAGCCCGCGGCGGCGCACGTCCTCGTCGGCAGCGGTCAGGCCGGACTCGGCAACCGAGAGTGGCGTCTTGGCGAAGATCTTGGCGAGTGCGGTGTACGCCGCGTCGCGGACGCTGGCCTCCTTGTCGAACAACAGCGACCGCAGGCGGTTGACGGCGCGCTCGTCGTCGAGGGCGGCAAGCGCCCGGCACACCTCGACGCGGGCGTTCACGTCTTCTTCGCGGCTCAGTTGCAGCAGCAACCCGAACGCCCGTGGGTCGCCGAGAACCGCCAGCCCACGCGCCCCACGCAAGCAGGTGTCGAGCGCCCGGCTCGCCGTCGCTTGCAGGAGCGTGTCGTAATCGGTCGGCGTCAGCTTGTCCTTGGCGTTCGCGGCAACCACAGGCGCGGCCCTGTCGGACTTCTCGGCCTTCTCGAGTTCGTTGAGTTGCCGGTTCAACTCGGTGTCGCCGGCCCGCAGCACGCCCGCGAGGTGCGGCTTCGAGACGACCGACAGCAGGAACGCCACCTTGCGGACGCCGGTGTCCTCGTCTTCGAGGCGCCGGCGGATGGCCGACTGCACGGCGGGGTCTTCGAGCAACCCGCGCTCCAGCGTGCGCGTGAGTGCGAGGACGCGTACGTCGCCGTGCTTCGACGTGAGTGCGGTCAGACTGGCGGTCGGCGCCTTCGCGTCGAACACCGTTTCCAGCGCCGCCAGCGAGGCCTTCCGCACGTCCCACGTCGGCGCGTTGAACGCGTCCGTGAGCCGCGTGAGCGCCTGGTCGTCCTTCTTGGCGAGGGGTTCGAGCGCCTTCACCGCGAGAACGCCCACGTCCGGCTGGCCGCTCTTGAACGCGAGGTCGATCGGGCCGAGGTCCTGTTTCGTTCGCTTCAGCAGGGCCTCGAACACCGCGACGCGGACCTTGCCGTCGCCGTGGCCGACGGAGCGCTCGAGCAGCTTGTTCACGCGCGGGTTGTCGATCTCCGTGAGGTGCTTCACCGCGGCGAGCCGCAACGTCGGATCGGGGTCCTTGGTGACCTGCTCGCCGATGATGTCGATGCTCGCGTTGTCCTTCCACTCGGCGAGCGTCTTCAGCGCCTTCTCGCGCCGCTTCGCGTCGTGCTGCTGCGCGAGTTCGGCCTTCACCCACGCGCTGGCGCCGTGGATCTTCGCGTACGCGGGGTCGTCGGGGAACTTGCCGTCGGCTTCGAGCTTGAACAGGCGGACGGTGTTGTCGTCGCAGCACGCGGCGAGGTGCGGCTGGTTGTACACCGTCACGACCGCGAGCGCGACGACCTTGCCGCACGCATCCTTGAGGGTGCTGGGCTTGATCGCCCCGCCGCGGGGCCAGTTCTTCAGCGTGGCGTCGCGGCTCCCCGTGACGAAGCGGTCGCCGGGGACCATCACCATCGCGGTGAGCACGTCCTCGTGCATGTTCACGCGGCCCTTGTCCTCGGGTTCGAGGGTGCCGCGGGCGAACGTGGTGAGCAGCTTGTTGTCGGCGCCCGCCGAGAAGAACCGCAGTTCCTCGGGCTCGAACATGATCGCGGTGACGGCCCCCTCGTGGAGCTTGCCGGGCTCGCCGGCCTCGAACTCGTCCTTGTCCTGTCCGTCGAACGCGACGACGGTCCCCTTCACCGTGCCGGCCGCGAGCCACGACTGCGTCCGGTCCGTGGCGAGGCAGGTGCCGTCCTCGGGCAGTTCCAACGTCTGGTAAATCGCGCCGTCGCTGTCCGAGACGATGTCGATCTGCTTGCCGTTGAGGACGGCGAGGCGCTTCTTCGCGAGCGGAACGATTGCGGCGATGCTGCCGCTGAACTGCATGCCGATCGGCTTGATGCCCTTCTTGCACTCGTAGAGGCGGCGGTCGGTGCCGGCGACGTAGACGGTGTTGCCGTCGGCCGCGAGCGCGACGCCGCCGCACGGCAGCGCGTCCTGCTGGAGCGTGAGCTTGTCGGAGTCGAGCCAGTAGAGCGCCGTGGGCACGCCCTCGGGGTGAACGGTGACGAACGCGAGGCTGCCCCCGACCCCGACGGCCGCCCGGATGTCGCCCCGGTAGGTGATGAACTTTTCGGTAGCCATCGTGGGTACTCCGGGCGAGCGGGGGGCGTGAGCCCCCCGAGTGAATTCGCAACGCCCAACCTCGGGGGGCTCACGCCCCCCGCTCGCCTAAGACTTCTTGAACTCGGGGTACTTGTGCCGGATGCGGGTGACGGCCACGAGGCACGCGGCCCGCTCGCTCGGCCCGCGCGAGGTCATGAACTCGTCGAGCAGCGGCAGGATGCCGCCGCCGAAGTCCTTCTGCTCCAGCCCCAGGTCGCGCATCACTTCCACGAGGTCGAGTTTGGCGCGGCGGGCCGGAAGCGGCTTCACGCTCACCACCTTCTCGTCCTTCTTCGCGTTCGGGTCGCCGCCGGGCTCGCTGCCGTCGTCCACGGCGTCGCGCGACTTCTCGGGCCGGCCCGGTGGGATCTCGAACAGGATGCGCCGCAGGAACTCACCGAGCGTCGGCTTCTGGGCGGGCCACTGCTCGGGCCGGTGCGGCACGCCCTCGCCGCGGGCCACGGCCGCCTTCTCCGCGTCCTTCTTGGCCTTCGCGCCGACCGTCGGCTTCGGCGGGGGCGGCGGCTTCCAGTCGGCCGTCACGCCGCGCTCGCGGTAGACCGTCCACAGCGCCCGGATGACGAACGCACGCACCTTGCGGTCCGGGCTCTCCGACAGGCGGAACAACTCCTCGGGCACCCGCAGCCGCGGCTGGCGCTTGATGAGTTCCATGCCCAGCGCACGCGTTTCCTCGTCGTTCGACTCGCAGAAGCGGTACACGGCACTCGCTTCGAGCTTCGCGGGGTCGAGGCGGAACGGGCGGTTCGGCGGCGTGTCCTCGGCGAGCAGCGACTTGGCGACGAACCGCCGCACGTCCATGAACGGGATCTCGGACATCGAAACGAGGTGGTCAACGTTCGGGTTCCACCGGGCGAACTCGAAGCCGGCCAGTTCGAGGGCGAAGTCGCGGAGCGGCTTGCGGCTCTCGCTGAACAGCGGGAACACTCGCTCCGGCGTAAGGAACGACGACGGCACATCCGCACCGGGATCGACCGGCTTGCCGTTGAGCTTCGCGCCGATGTCCGGGTGGTGGTGCCGGACGTACTCGCGGGCGAACTTGCCCACGGGCGCGTCGGCGGGGCCGGGGGCGATGAGTAGTTGCCACAGCCGTTCGCAACCCGCAGAGACGGCATCGGCCGGCGCGGCGCCCGTCGACTGGCCCGCCAGCATGCGGAGGAACATCGACTCCGAGATGATGCGGATGTTCGCGCCGGCGGCGTTCAGTTCCTCGGCCTTGAGGTGCTTGCTCCCCTTCTCGCCGGTGCCCAGGAACGGCGAGCCCGAGTCGCCCACAACGAGGTAGTGCAGTTTCGGCGACACGTTCGCGGCCGGCTTGCCGCCCGCCGCCTTCACCATCGCGTCGCCCTCGGCGTTGCTCATGGTGGCGAGCTTGCCGGTGAACGAGACGGTGGCGCCGGCGAGGTTGACGGTCGACGCGGCGGCCACCGCACCGGAAGTTTCGGGTGCGCTTGACCTGGGAGCGAAGTCCGCGGGCACGAACGTCTTGATGAGCCGGTCGCTGGCGAAGTCGTGGTACATCGGCTCCGAGCGGGCGACGAGCCGCATGAGCCAGTCGAACCCGAGTTCGGGCGGCGTGAACTTCCGCACGTCGCGGAACCAGTTGAGGATCTGACCCGCCTTGCCCTCGTCGAAGCTGAGTTCCTTCGCCCAGTTGCCGTTCGCGGTCTTGAACGGCGGCAGCCAGGCGCTCGCGTCCCAGTCCGGCTGGAATGCCAGCATCTTCAGGAAGTCCATCCCGAGCGTCTGCGGCTTCAGCTTGTTCTGGTGGACCCAGCCGAACACCTCGTCGGCGCTGGCGGGGAACAGCGCCAGCCAGCGGAGTTGTTCCGGGTCGATGGCGTTGAGGTCGAACCTGGCGAGTTCGCGGGTCGCGTAGTCGGCGACCTCGTCGTTGGAGTCGCCCTGCCGGTACTTTCGCAGGAGCCCGATGAAGAACGCGGGGCCGAGGTCCTTGAGGTTGTGCGTCTTCGGCAGCAGCTTCGAGGCGAACTCGAACGCCGTGTCGCTCGCCGAGAGGAGCCGGCCCGCGAACCACTCCGGCGTGAGTTCCTTGGCGCCGAAGTGCTTGGTGATCGCGTCCGCGGCGAACTTGCTGCCGTGGTCGGTTTCGAGCAGCCGGCCCCAGGCGTCGAGGCCGACGCCCGTGCGGGGGTCCTTCTCGCCGAGCAGGTCGAACGCGAGCTTGCGGACCTTCTCGTTGTCGTTGTTGGCGAGGCGGATGAGTTCATCGACCGACAGGTCGCGGGCGTGGGTGCGTGCGTAGTTCGCGGCGTACTCGCGGGCCGCCTGCGACGGCGAGTCGAACAGTTTCAGCACGTACTCGTGCAGGCCGAGCGTGCGGAACGCGCCCTGCTCGAACTTCGGCACGTTCTGCAGGATCCACACGACGAAGTCGTGGATCGCGGCGCTGGGCACGCCGACCAGCCGGATGACCCAGCCGGGCTCGGTCTCGCGGAGCTTCTCGCGGAAGTCGGTCTTGAGCGCCGAGATGGCGAACGAGCGCACGGGGTCCGACTTCGCGCGGTCGAGCAGCGAGAACAGCGGCCGGTGGCTGCGCTTCCACAGGTCGCCGTAGGCCCGGTGCTTGAGGCTCGTGGGGTCGGGGTTGTCGCGGTAACTGAAGCGGAAGCGGTTGCGGCCGTACTTCTTCGTGTCGTGGAACAGGACGTGGTTGTAGACCCAGGTGTTCCGCCAGTTGGTGTTGTCGGTGTAGTTGATGAGGAAGTCGCACGCCGCGTCGGGGTACGTGGCGGGCAGTTGCACGGCGACGCGGCGCAGGTACCGCCACGCGCGGCGGGCGCAGTACGCGAGCGTCGCGCCGCTGACCTTGCCGTGGCCGCCGCCGGCGCTCGCCGCGTCGATCCGGGCCGAGATCGCGCCGTACACCTCGGTGTCGTTCTTCGCCTCGGCCTCCTTGAAGATCCGCTTGAGCGCCTTCCACGGGCCGTAAACGACCGGAACGGTGGCAATGATGCGCAGTAAGTAGTCACGGGCGAGCGGGTCGTCGGACTGCCACAGCGCGTAAATGACCTCGTGGACCTTGAGCTTGTCGGCGAGCGGCACCTCCGCGTCCGCCGACTCCAGCGCCTTGAGCGTCTCGACGCGGTAGTGGGCCTGCTCCTCGCGGGTCCGCTTGCGGTAGTGGTAGCCCTTGAGGTGCGCGAGGAATGTGTCGAACGTGAGCGCGTCCTTGCGGACGGGCGTCTTCGGCGGCGGGACCGGCTGGGTGACGAGTTGCTCGATGAGCTTGATGAGCCGCGGGTCGCGGGCGTCCCACGCCTTGCGGATGTCGTCGAGCGTGAGGTGGGCAGCCATGAGTGAGGCTCCGGTGATCCCAAGGCCACACATTGCGGTGTGTGGGCCTCATGCATTTCAGCGAATCGAGGAGGGCGTCCACTACCTGACCTGTGCCGCGGAAGGCTCACGGCACCGCCGGGCGCCCAGGGGGCAATTGCTCCCCGGAAGCACGACCGGCGGGCTTGTTCCAGTCCGGGGAGCAATTGCCCCCTGGGCGCCCGAAAGCGGTGCTGGAACAGCCTTCCCCGGGTGGAATGTCTGGCAACTTGCTCGGACGACGCAACATCGTCCTGTCGCAGAGCGACGAGCTGAACTGAACCCTCCTCGATCACTGAAAGTCAAAGTGTTGTAACCCCGCGCAGAGGCCACCGCAAGCACCGTAGTTCACATTTTTCCAGTGTGCCAAATGTGAAGGCGAAAAGTCCGACGGGTGTGTTCTGCGGGGTTGGCCTGTCATTCGCAGGCACCACAGCCTATATAGTTCCCGTGCTTGTCAGGTCGGGGTATCTACGGGGGATGTGCCGTGGCTGGGTTGCGGGTTTTGGTTGCATCGAGCGAAGTGGCCGGATTCGCCAAGACGGGTGGGCTGGCGGACGTGGCTGCCGCCCTGCCCCGCGCACTGGCCAAACTGGGCAATCAAGTCGCGGTCATCATGCCGTTCTATAACGCCGTGCGCCGCAGCGGAAAACCTATCGAAAACACGGGGATCGTGCTACCCGTGCCGATGGGAGGCCGCGTCCTGGCCTGCCGCGTGTTCCGCTCTCGGCTACCGAACTCTGACGTGCCCGTATATCTCGTCGAACACCAGCCATTCTTCGAACGCGACGACCCCGCGCAGGGCCGAAGCCTATACCAGCAATCCATGTGGGGCGGCTACAAGGCCGACTACCCCGACAACGCCGAGCGATTCGTGTTCTTCTCACGCGCCGTCATGGAGATGGTGCCGCAACTCGGATTCATGCCTGATGTGATTCATGCGAATGACTGGCAAGTAGGCCTTGTGCCTGTCTTCCTTTCGGAAGCGTACCGCACTCAGAGCGGCTACCAGCGAACCCGCTCCGTCTTCACAATCCACAACATCGCCTATCAGGGCATGTTCGGCCGCGATGTGATGGGTCTGACGGGCCTTCCCGGCTGGCTGTTCAACCTGAACCAACTCGAATTTCACGGACACTTGAACTTCCTGAAGTCCGGCGTCGTGTTCGCAGATGCGGTCAACACCGTGAGCCCAACTTACGCCCGTGAGATTCAAACCGGTGAGTTCGGCTGCGGGCTGGAAGGATTGCTTTCGGGCGTTCACAGCAAACTCAGCGGGATCGTGAACGGTTGCGACTACGAACATTGGGACCCAACCGCCGACCGGCACATTGCAGCGGCATACACGTCCGAAACCGTGTTCGACAGAAAACCGTTGTGCAAGGCCGACCTGCAACGTCGATTTCATCTACCCGAAGACCCCAACGCCCCCGTCCTGGGCATGATTGCCCGCCTCGTGAGCCAGAAGGGGATTGACCTCGTGATGAGTGCGGCCCCGGGTTTCCTCGATCTCGGCTGCCAAATCGTCGTGCTTGGCGACGGCGACCGCGAGTATCACGACGAATTACAGGCATTGCGGGACCGGCATCCGAACCGCGTTGGCATTTACCTCGGCTTCAACGAGGGTCTCGCCCACGTGATCGAAGCAGGTTCCGACCTGTTCCTGATGCCGAGCCGTTACGAGCCGTGCGGCCTGAACCAGATGTATAGCCTGCGGTATGGCACGCCTCCAGTGGTGCGCACAACGGGTGGCCTCGCCGACACCGTGGTGAACGCCACTGAAGAAAACCTCGCCGACGGCCGCGCGACCGGCTTCAGCTTCGGGGACTACACGCCCAGCGCACTCTACGAAACGGTGAAGTGGGCATTGACGTTGCAGCGCGAACGCCCCAAGGACTTCCAGCAAGTGATGCTCACGGCGATGGCCCAGGACTGGAGTTGGGATCGCAGCGCATCAATGTACGAGGCGCTTTACCGCAAAGTGTGCGGCATCGGATAACGAGGAGTTTCGCCGCTTGCGGCTTCGCACACCTGTGATGCTGCAAGCGGCGAAGACAATCACACCACTCGCCCACGGTCGAGTCGCAGTGTCTTCGTCACAGTTCGGGGCAACTCTGCGAGTTCGTGCGTCACAAACAGGAGAGTCTGGTCGTCGCCGAGTTCGCGGTCGAGCCAGGCACGGCACACTTCTACGCGGTCCGCGTCGAGCCCCTGGAAAGGTTCATCGAGAATCACGAGCGGTGGCCGTTTCACGAGCGCACGGGCGAGGAGAACGAGTCGCTGTTCGCCGATCGAGAGCGTGCGGAACGGTCGGCCATGCAGGTGTGCGATGCGGAATGCCGCGAACAACTCCCGCACGCGAGCGTCCTGTTCCGGCGTGGTTCCACAATCCGCGAGCGAATCGAAGAATCCGGTCGCGGCGGTGCGATCAGCCGTGAGCGGTTGTGTGAAGTACAGGTGAAACTCCGGCGACACGAGGCCGACGTTTCGCTTCACATCCCAGATCGTTTCGCCCGTGCCGCGTCGACGGTCGAACAGGCGAACATCGTTGGCGTAAGCTTGTGGGTGATCGCCACACAGCAGCGAGAGCAGCGTGGTTTTGCCCGAGCCATTCGGCCCAACAACCGCCCAGCGTTCGCCAGCTCGCACCGTCCACGTCACGCGATCGAGGATGCGTTTTTCACCGTAAGTGACGGTGACAGCGCGGAGGTCGATCACGGGTTCGCCCACGCGCTCCGCTCCACTTCGTTCCGCGTCGCGGCCAAGCGGCGTATCGGCTTCCGCAACCTGCGTTTCGCATTGGAACGTGTGTGTGACCCACGGAGGCACCATGTCTGCGCGGCAAATCAAAACGAGACGTTGGCCCTGTCGTCGGAGTTCGCCAAGGAGTTCAGTCAGGTCAGCGCGGCCAGCGGTGTCGAGGCCAATGAACGGGTCGTCGAGTATGAGCAGTTCGGGTTTCGCGAGGAGAGCGCGAGCCAGGCGCGAGCGGCGGGTCTGGCCGTTCGAGAGGGTCATGAACGGTTGGGACAGTTGCTCGCGCACACCGAGGCGATCCGCAATGGCGTTGACTTCCGCGTCAGTCGCGTTGGTGCCGCTGCGGAGGAATTGCGCTAGTGACAACGGCTCGTCACTGTCCGCGAACTCGAACCGCTGCTGGTAGTAATGCCCGGCATACGAGAAGAGCCGCGACTCCTCCTTGAACGAGACGTGCGCGATCACCTGCGACGGGTAATCGACCCGCCGACCTCTTGCACGCAAGCGGTCGAGGAGCGGCCAGCGGACTTCACCCGTGATGAGTTGCTTCCCGCGAATCACTTCCGCGAGAGTGGTCTTGCCTGAGCCGGTGGCACCGACGACCGCCCACGCTTCACCCTCGCGGAACGTCCAGTTCAGGCCAGAAAGGACCGTGTGCCCGCCCCGCACCACGGTCACGTTTTCGAGTTCGACGACAGGTTCATTCATTGAGTCGGCTCAGACTTCAGCAACTCCGCGGCACCTTCTGCGATCAGTAACGCAGCAAGTTCCTGGCCCACGGCCAGCGGTGTGCTCACCGGTCCGCTGTGGGTTGCGACGACGCGCCGACGGCCATCGGGCGACAGCACCGCACCCCGCACCGTCAGGACGCCATCGAGCACCTTGGAGGTGGTCCCGATGGGCACGAGGCACCCACCACCGAGAGCGTAGAGCATGGCGCGCTCGGCAGTCACGCGGGCGAAGGTGTCGGTGTCGCGGAGTGCCTCGACGAAGTGTTTCGTTGCGTCATCGTCGGCCCGGCATTCCAGGCCGATGGCCCCCTGCCCGACGGCCGGCAACATCCAGGAAGAGTCCAGAACAGCCGTGATGCGGTCTGCGAGTCCGAGTCGTTCCAGGCCAGCTTCCGCCAGGATGATCGCGTCGAGGTTCTGCTCGTCGAGCTTTCGCAGTCGCGTGTCCACGTTGCCCCGAAGGTCGAGGAGTTTCAGGTCCGGGCGACGGTTCGCGACCTGGGCACGTCTGCGAAGGCTACTCGTGCCGACGACCGCCCCGGCGGGCAGATCCTCGAACCGGCGATACTTGCGGGACACGAACGCATCGCCCGTCGGCCCGCGCGGTGGCACCGCGACCAGTTCCAGCAGCGGTTCCGGGATCGTGGGAAGATCCTTCAAGCTGTGAACCGCGACATCGGCTCGGCCGTCGAGAAGTGCGTTCTGGATCGCCTTCGTGAAGACCCCGAAGCCACCCATCGCGGACAGCGCCGAGGCCTGGTCGCGATCGCCGTGTGTTTCGATCAAGACGAGTTCGACTCGCCGCGGCGCAACGATCGGGCGTAGTCGATCCGCGATGTAGTTCGCCTGCCACAGTGCCAGCGGGCTACCGCGCGTTCCGATTCGAAGTGATGTTGTCATAACGCGGTTGGTGCCCCGTTCGCCGTCAGCCAGTTTCGCAGCCGTCCCCGCACTTCAGCAGGCGGTACGGTGCCGGTCATGAGCCGTGTTTTCTCGGCCTCGTCGGTCTTGGTTCGCTCAAGGAGAATCCACACCGGCTGCAACCGCTCGGGGTCATCTTTCGAGCGCGGGAAGATGTGCCAGTGCAGGTGCGGCACGACATTCCCGAGGAGTTCGTAGTTCAGTTTGTGTGGTGTGAAACAGGCTTCGATTGCCGCGGCGAGCGTCGCCATTTCTTCGAGAAATGCCGAACGGTTCGCCCCAAGCTGGCTGAGTTCCGTGGCGGGTTCGCGTGACACGAGCAAGCAATAGCCGGTGAAATACTGCCAGGGGCCAAGGAACGCCACGGAGTGCGGGAAGTGCCAGACGAGAACCGAGCGGTCGGCCGTGTTCAGCTCAGCGACGGACTTGCACATCGGGCAGTTTGGATCGTGCGTCATGCTGTCATCGTAGAAAACGACAAAGCCCACGGATAGCAACCCGTGGGCTTTGTGCTGTTTAACGGGGATCAGAAGTCGCCACCACCCCCGCCAAAGTCACCGCCGCCACCGAAATCCCCGCCGCCACCGCCGAAGTCGCCACCACCGCCGTAGTCACCGCCACCGGAGCCACTGTCGTAGCTGCCGCCGGCACCCGTGTCGCCGCTGAAGTCGCCGTCGCCAGAGGTACCGGTGTCGCCGCTTCCACCCATGCCGCTATCCCCGGCATAGGCATCCGAACCGCCGAACATGCCACCGTGGCCGAACATGCTGTTGTAGATGTACATGCCAGCCATCGCACCGAAGAGGCCACCGAGCAGCGAGGAGCCGAAGCCGCCGCCACCACCGCCGCCGCCGCCGTAGCCACCACCTCCACCACCGCCGCCTCCGGTGAACGCCCGGATCAGACCGATCACGAGCCACACGCCCAGGAGCACGCACAGGCCCAGGCAAACCCAGCCACCCACGCCCAGACCCTGCTTTGCACCATCAGAGTGCGTTGTGTTCTTGCTGGTTGTGGCCGACACGGTCGTGTCCTTGAGGTCACTCACCACGAACCCAATCGCGTCAACCAACCCGTCATCACGGAGCTTGTACTGCTCCGCCTCGGGCTTATCCTTGGCAGCGCGGAACGAGTTCAGCAACTTGTCGCGAACCTGCTTCTCGTTGTCGTTCGTGAAGCCGCGATCCTTGGTGGTCTTGTCCGCGATCACTTCGATGTAGCCCGGGCTGCGGCATACCAGGATGTAAACACCCTTGGCCTTGTCGCCCTGAGCACGTTCGACTGCCCAATCGCGGAAGAACTTCGCCTTCCCAGCCTCGTCGGCGGGAACGGTCTTCCCCTCCGGAACCTTTGCGTACAGATCGACAGTAACCGTCAGACCATGATCGAACGAAGTGTTGTTGAGCGCTGTCTGTGCGCGGCTGATCCCCTCAGGGGTGAACAGCTTGGAGTCACCTTCGTTTCCGTAAACGTGCAGCACACCCGTCGCTTTGACGGGGGCTTTCGACGCAAGTGCCGGCGTCGCAATCAGTCCGCCGGTCAAAAGGGCGGCGATCATCGCGCCCGTCGCCATCAGTTTTGTCATGTGTTGCTCCTTGTGGTAACGGGGGTGGGCGCATGGCAACGCGCACCGCCCACAAGTCGTTCCGTTCAGCATTCTATCTCACACTCGCCCTGTCCGACGTGCCAAATTCGTTCGGGTGAAGGGGTTTCGCTTCCCTGTTCCGGTTCCGCTCGCCGGGTATCATAATCGACGTCCACTTGCGAGCGACCGCGTCTTCGGCGTCCGGTTAGCGGCGTCAGGATTGTATTCGTCGGCCCTGGAGCGATCTTAAACGTGCACCGTATTCGTGCCACAACTATTCTCGCCGTGCGGACTTCTGCCGGTGTTGCCATTGGTGGTGATGGCCAGGTTACGCTTGGCAACATTGTGATGAAGAACGACGCGAAGAAGATTCGCAAATTGTACGACGGCAAGGTTCTGGCCGGCTTTGCGGGTGCCGCCGCCGACGCGTTCTCGCTGCTGGAACGCTTCGAAACAAAACTCCGAGACCACCAGGGTTCGGTGCCAAAAGCTGCGACCGAACTGGCGAAAGAATGGCGAACGGACCGTGTTTTGCGGCGGCTCGAAGCGATGCTCATCGTCCTCGATCGCGACAATCTGCTGCTCCTGAGCGGCACCGGCGACGTGATTGCCCCCACTGATAACGTGCTGGCGATCGGCTCGGGCGGCCCATACGCCCTGTCCGCAGCGCGTGCGCTCATGGCACACACCGCCCTGAAGCCAGCCGAGATCGTGCGCGCTGGTCTGGAAATCGCTGGCGACCTCTGCATCTACACCAACCGCAGCATTGAAGTGCTGGAATTGAGCTAGTGCGTAGCCGCGACCCGAAGGGGAGCGCGGCACGTTCACCCAACGTTCGCGCTCCCCTTCGAGTCGCGGCTACGCAAGTGAGGTATCTGTGGCCGAATCCATGACTCCTCGGCAGGTCGTTGCCGAACTCGATAAGTACATCGTCGGGCAGAACGCCGCGAAGAAGGCCGTTGCGGTCGCCATCCGCAACCGCTGGCGTCGGCAGCAGCTCTCGCCCGAGTTGCGCACCGACATCACGCCGAAGAACATCATCCTCATCGGGCCGACGGGCGTCGGCAAAACGGAGATCGCACGCCGGCTCGCGCAGCTCGTTGGAGCACCATTCATCAAGGTCGAGGCGACGAAGTTCACCGAGGTCGGCTACGTCGGCCGCGATGTCGAGAGCATCATCCGCGATCTCATGGAAGCCGGCATCGGGCTGGTGAAGGCCGAGATGCGCGTGCAGGTGCAGAACAAGGCGAAAGACCGCGTCACAGAACGACTGCTCGACATGCTCGTGCCCACACCGAAGAGCAACTCGTGGGAACCCGAGCAGGAAAAGGAAGAACAGGAACGTCGGCAGCGCACCCGCGACAAGATGCGGGCCAAACTCGAAGCGGGCGAACTCGAAGACCGCGTCGTGGAACTGACCGTCGAGCAGAAAGCCGTCCCCGTCCAGATCTTCTCCAGCATGGGGATGGAGAACATGGACGTCGATTTGCAGAATATGTTCGACAAGATCATGCCCAAGAACGGGCAACCCCGGCAACTGGCGATCAAGGACGCCCGCAAGCTGCTGCTCGAGCAGGAAACGGAAGCACTCATCGACCGCGCAGCAGTCGCCGAGCAGACCGTGGAACGAGTGGAGAACCAGGGAATCGTCTTCCTCGACGAGATCGACAAGGTGTGTGGGCCGTCCGCGGGCCACGGACCGGACGTGTCGCGGCAAGGGGTGCAGCGCGACCTTCTACCTGTGGTGGAAGGGACGACCGTGAACACCAAGCACGGCCCCGTGAAGACGGACCACATCCTGTTCATCGCCGCCGGTGCGTTTCACACCTCGAAGCCCGCCGACCTCATGCCCGAGTTGCAGGGCCGCTTCCCGATTCGCGTCGAGCTCACAGACCTAACGAAGCCCGACTTCCTGCGCATCCTCACGGAACCGAAGCACGCCCTCACGAAGCAGTACGCCGAGTTGCTGAAGACGGAAGGCGTTGATCTGGAGTTCACGAAAGACGGCATCGAGGCGATCGCGGACATCGCGTTCGACGTGAACCGCACGCACCAGAACATCGGAGCCCGCCGCCTGCACACGATTCTTGAAAAGGTTGTCGAGGAAGTGAGCTTCGAGGGGCCAGACCTCGTCGAGAAGCGAGTGGTGGTCGATGCCAAGTTCGTCCACGACCGTCTTGGAGCGATCATCCAGCGCGAAGACTTGAGCAAATTCATCCTGTGATGTTGGGGTTGCCCCGCTGGGGCAACCGCTGAAGAACTTCCCATCTTGCCCACCTTGTGCGACCGGAACTGCCTCCGCAGCTTCGGTCGATTCCCGAAATGTGAACCTGTAACGGTTGGCGCAATCCCGCGAGTCCTGCCGAACTGAATGGTTAGACCGGTTCGGCAAGACTGGGGGATAACCAATGAGCGGGCGACACGGGCTAATCGCGGGCGTGGTGGGGATCCTGCTCATGGGGTCGGGCTGCGTGAGTTGCGGGGCCAACGGCTACGGTCTGGCACACGAAGCCGGCCCGGAATGCGACACCCTGACTTGCCAGCGGAATCAGGTCTACGTCTTCGCCGTGAGCGGGATTAACCCCGTCGAAATGATCGCGCTGGATACCTTCCGTGAACAACTCAACCGCAAGGGTTACGCCAAGGTCGCCACGGGGCAGACGGTTCACGCGGCCTGGATGGCGGCTGAAATCAAGCGTGTTCAGGCTGATGAACCGAGCGCAGCAATTGTGGTTATCGGCGTCGAGGGTGGTGCCAACACGGCCGTCAAACTCGCCGAGAAGGCGACCGCGAGGGGAGCCTCAGTCAGCGGCGTTGTTCTCTTCGAGCGCAAAGCAGCCAATCGACCCATCATGGACGGCCCACGCTTCCTGAACGTGGCAGATCACCCCGTTTCCGCAGACGAGTCCGTTGCACTTGTGTCGCAACTTCTCGATGGAGTGGCCCAAACAACAGTTCAACCTTTCATCGTGGCGATGCCATCCTGGGATTACGAACACGCCCCCGAGCCCCGCCCGACGCTCGATCCCAACCAGTCCCCGGAATGGGCGTTCCTCTTTGACGGCGGCACCCCGGCTCGCGTCGGATCGAGTGTGGTGCCCGCAATCGCCGCCACACCCCGGCCGCAACCAAACACGGCCGCCGCTCACCGCTGACCACTCCCGGTATCATGACCGAATGAAACTGAAACAACAGCCCGAGGATTTCCGCGTCGAGGAGTTGACCGCCGCCACCGGCGGCGATTCCGGCGAGTTCGCGTTCTACCGACTCGACAAAACGGGTTGGACCACACCCGATGCCCTCGCCGCGGTGCGGCGTCGTTGGCAGATCGACTTCCAGCGACTCAGCTACGGCGGGCTGAAAGACCGGCACGCGGTCACGTCGCAATACCTCACGATCTGGCGCGGCCCCAAGCGGAACCTCACTCACGAGCGTGTCACGCTCACTCACCTCGGGCAGCGCAACCAGCCGTATGCCTCGCATGAGATCACCGCGAACCGCTTCACTCTCACTCTGCGCTCGATGAGTGACATTGCGGTGTCAGTCGCTGCCACCGCGCTCGCGGAAGTGGAACGCTGCGGGCTGCCGAACTACTTCGACGATCAGCGATTTGGGTCGGTTGAGGATTCCACGGCATTCATCGCCAAGGAAATGGTGCGGGGCCAGTTCGAGGAAGCGCTCAAGCTCGCGCTCATGGCACCCTACGAATTCGATCGCCGTGAAGCGAAACGCGAGAAGGCCACGCTCAAACTACACTGGGGCGACTGGCCCACACTCAAGGCGAAACTGCCACGCGGCCACGCCCGCAGCCTGGTCGATTACCTCGTGTCGCACCCCACAGACTTCAAAGGTGCCGTCGCACGCCTGCGACCAGAATTGCAGGGGCTCTACCTGTCCGCATACCAGAGCTATCTCTGGAACCGGATGCTCGCGGCGTGGCTCACCCGCACCCTCGGGGCGGAGAATCTCGCTTCGGTTGAACTGAAACTCGGCAAGGTGCCCGTACCGATCCGACTCCCCGACGAGAAGCGAGCCGAGTGGGACTCGCTGACGCTTCCCCTGCCGAGTTCGCGGGTAAAGCTCGCCCTCGATGATGCGCTTACCCCAATCATCGAGGAGGCGTTGAAGGCCGAAGGGCTGACGCTTGCGGATGTGAGGATTCGTGGGATGGAGAAACCCTTCTTCTCGAAGGGGGACCGACCGGGATGCGTTCGACTCGCGAACCTGAGCCACGATCACGAGCCCGACGACGTGAACCCCGGAACCCGCAAACTCATCCTCAAGTTCGACCTGCCGCGTGGCAGCTACGCGACGATGCTCGTGAAGCGTGTCACGGCAATCGTGTAGCCGCGACCAGATCGCGGAACATGCCGCAGATCACGCCCGCGGCTTCGGGGCCGACGCTGTTTTCCTCACCGTATTGCGCTTTCTTCAAACCGTAACAGAACGGCGGCTTCACGTCCCACTGACGCTTCGGGACGAAGTAGCCGAGTTCGTCGTTCCCCAACCCGATCAGCATCCGGTGCTTCCCCTTCACCTGTGAGTAAATCGCAGGTTCGATCGGTGCATCCGGGAAGTCCGCACCCGGGTCAGCCGGGTCTTGCACCTTGCCCAGCACCAACTCGGGGTAGATCTCGCCGGGGAGTACCGCGACTTCCAGATCGCCCAGCTTCATGTAGCCGATCTCCGACTTCACCGCGATCGGCTTGCTGAGATCCTTCGTCGGCGTGAACTCTTTTGGGATCGGCTTGCTGTCCCAGGGATACATGTTGCGGTCGAGCGTGCCGAGTTGCCAGCCAAGTTTGTAGAGGCTGTTCTCGACGGGAACGAGGATCGCTTGCGTGCGGACATCGAACGGCGTCAACGTCACGGGCACCGCTGTCTTCAGGGATTTGTCAGCCAGTTGGCCGACAAGCGTGCCGTAGCGTTCGGCCTTCTCGAACGTGCCGTCGGCCAGTTCCTTCCCACTCGCGTCCTTCAGAGGCATCTTCAGGGTGGTCATCAGTCCGCCGACCGTGCCCGTGAAGTATGCGACGGGGCAGCCCTGCGATTCGCGGAGGTGCTTGACGGTGTAATGCGGGAAGTCCGCGGTGATCTCGGTGTTTTTCGAGTCGAGCACTTCGGGGTGGCAGTTCCATTGCACCATCACGCCGATGGCCTTACCGGTCTTCGGTTCCTCGAAGCGGATCGCGACCAGTTCGTCGTGCTTGACGACTGGCAACCGGTTGTCGTGGACGAGGTTTGCGTCGGCAGCGGAGCCGATCTTCGCGACGGCGGGTTTGCGTGCCTTGTCGGCGGCCTTGACTGTCTCGATGCAGGCCGCTTCGAGCGACTTCATGTACTCGGGGTCGATGCCGGTCTTGAGCGGGTTCGGTCCCCACAACCCGAGCGTGTCCGGTCCTTCGTGATTGTGCGTCGCGGAGACGAGCACATACTTGAACCCAGGGAGGCTCTCGCGAACTCGCTCGACGTTCGCCAGAAACAGACCGACGACATCGACCGCCACCATCGCGATCTTCGTGTCGCCTTCGCCGAGCACGACCGCTCGCACCATGATCGGGTCGTGAACTTTCTTGGCCACGCGGCCATGCCCGAAACCCGCCATGTAGACGGGTTTCTTGCCGAGCGTTGGCGTGATGTCCCGTTCCGCGAATCCTACGGTAAGTTCGGGCGAGGCATCGGGAACAGCCACCACGAGTACCGCCGCAACCGTGAAGACGAGGCACGACGCGAGGAAGAGGAGGAATCGCATGTGGCACCCACAATGAAAGCGTACCCAGGTGCAGAGAGCGAAGCGAACGAACCCCTGGTTCGAAACCGAAGCAATGGCACGCGGATGGAGAGGATGAACCGCGGATGAAGAGGATCAGACAAGAGAATTAACCACAGAGAGCACAGAGATGAAACCCGACACCGAGAAAATCCAGGGTTTAAGCACAACTCTTCTCTCTGCCTTTTGTCTGGTCTCTGTGCTCTCTGTGGCTCTGTGGTTAATCCTGGCTTTGTTTGATCCTCTTCATCCGTGGTTGATCTGCGAGATCCGCGTGCCATTGCTTCGGCTTCATTCCTCCGAACGCTGAAGCTCCCGCACCCTATGTTGAACCGGCGTCACCTCACTCGCATTCGCGCATGTAGCGGATGCTCTCGCGGGCGATCGTGTCGGGGTCCGGGGAGTAGTCGAATACCTCGACCGAGACCCAGCCCGTGTAGTTCACGTCGCGGAGCGCCTGGAAGATCGGCTTGAAGTCGGTCGCGCCAAACCCTGGGCCGCGTTTGTTCGGGTCGTTCGCGTGGAAGTGGTGGAAGAACTCCTTGTTCTCGCGAATCACGTCCGGCGTGGGCTTCGCCTCGGCCGACATCGCCTTCACATCGAGGTGCAACTTCACGAACGGGTTAGCGAGCCGACGACACAGCGCCGCACCCTCGGCCGCGGTGTTCATGAAGTTCGTTTCGGCGGGCGTCAGCGGTTCCAGGCAGAGGTATACGCGGCTCTGTTCAAGTGCCTTCACACAGTGCGAAAGCGAATCGAGCGCGAACTCTTCGGCCTGTGCGAGCGTGTGGCCCTCCGGAATGTTCCGCTGGAACGGCGAGCCAAGCACGAGGATATCACCACCCAGGTCGGCCGCGGCGCGGGCCATCTCGGCGAGGTATTCGCCCGTGCGTTTGCGGACTGCGACGTCGGGCGAAGTGAGTTGGAAGCCTTCGGTTTTCGCAAGAAGCCAGTGCAACCCGATGATCTTCACCCCGGCGGTTTCGGCCTGCTTGCGAAGTTCCGAACGCCGGGCGGCACTCACGTCCGTGATTCGCGGCGCGATCGTGAACGGTGCTACTTCGAGGCCGGTGTAGCCCAGCTCCGCGACTCGGGCACAGACCTTCGCGTGTTCCCAACCCTCGAACGTCTCGTTGCAAATCGCATACTTCATGGCAGCGTCAACTCCCGGCGGGTGCTTGCTTCTGTGGGGTCAATGAGCGTTAACTTCACTTTCTCCTTCTCCTGACCCTTCGCAGCTTTGTAGAACTCCGCGGGGGTCGCCACGGCTTTCCCATCGACGTGGGTAATGAGCCAGCGCGTGGGGTTGTCCCCAAGCGTTTTGAATCGCGTCGCAGCGGGAGAACTCGCGGTGATCTCGCGGACACAGACGCCTTGTGGCATACCGTTCCCGTTGGGCCGTAAACCAATGTCGAGTTGTTGCGAGAGAATGCTGCCGTAATCCACGCGAAGGCCGAACACCGCTTCCGGACGAGCCGAAGCGATGAACGGTTGCTCGTGCCGGTATTTGGCCAGAGTGACATCCTTTTCGAGTTGCCGGCCGAAACGCATCACCGTGATCTTCACCCTCGATCCCGCGAGCGCGGAGCCAACTTGCATGAGCAGATCGTCAAAGCCTTCGATGGGAACGCCGTTCACACGGATGATCTCATCACCAGTTTCGATCCCGGCCGCAGCGGCGGGGCCGTTTGGTGTTGGCTGATCAACCCCGACACCCATCCGGCCGCGGCCCAACGTTACTCCCAGGAACCCGTACTCAATCTCCTCCCCCTTCCGGAGAACATCTACAACGCGGCGAAAGTTACCATCGGCGGGCATCGCGTACCCTGGGCCGATCTCGTTGCCCCAGGCCAGTGCAGCGGCGTTCGTGAGCGCGATCATTTCGCTGTCGAGGTTCATCAGCACGCCGCCAGTCACCCCGGCGTTCGGCTTGATGTCGTACTCCAGTAGAGTGCCGTACTCAGCGTAGCGACCGGGACGATTTTCCTTCGCCAGAGGCTTGAACCGCACGCTCGTGATGCTGCCGAATCCCGCAGTCGGCTGACCAAGACCGAACGTGGAGGAATATGGATTCGTCATCAGCACGCAGAGCTTGCCAGTGAATACCGTTGCCTTCTTCTCACCGATGGGGAGAGTCCGCACGTCGGCGAACTTGATCGCCTGGATCTTCGCGGGTGGGGATATTAACTTGAGCACGGCAAGGTCGGCCCTAGCGTCCGCGGCGTGGATGTCGGCATACGACCCGACGCCACCCGGCAGGAAGACATACACGCGCTTCGCGCCGTCAATGACGTGGTATGGCGTGAGAACGTAACCCTCGGCATCGATGACCACACCACCCGCGTAGCCGTGCTCGGCGATGCTGTTCACATCGGAGAGATCGAGCGATCGAGCGAGCCGGGCTCGTTCGATACCCGGATCGGTCTTCATGAACTCTTTTGGATCGAAGCCACCCAGTTTGCCCGGCGTGTCGGCCGGGCCAGCTTTCGGGTAGTGCTCGGACCGCGAGACGACGATTGTGGCGATGCTCGGGCCAGCGGTTGCAACCGTATCTTTGAGTTGCTTTTGAACGGCCGCAAGGAGATCGACGTATTTCGGTTCGTCCCCCCGGGCATGTGTCCCCAGGCCAGCGCACACGGCGAGCAATGCCAGTCCACAGTGAACACGCATGGGAACTCCCGCTGAGCGACTGCTAAACCGTTCCCTTCACGGCCCGGATGTACGCCTCGAAGTTCGCGACCGGGGTGTCCTTGTCGACGCCGTGGTTCAGGTTCACGATGTGGCGATGACCACCGCCCGCCTTTACACACGCACGTACGGCTTCGGTCACCTGTTCCGGCGTGCCTTCACGCAAGATGTCCTCGTTCACATTACCTTGAAACACGAGGTGCGGATACTCCCGTCGTGCGGCCGCGAGGTCGTGCCGGGTGCCGAGGCTGATCACCTCCGCACCCGTGGCGCACATGCGGTCGAGGTACGGACCCTCTTTGACGAACAGAATCCGCGGCACCCCCGTCGCCCCGGCGAGGATTTGCGTGTGCTGCGGTTGTGCCCAGGCTTCATATTCCCTCGGCGTGAGCATCCCGGCCCACGAGTCGAAAAGCTGATACAGGTCCACCCCATCGGCGATGAGGGTGCGAAGGAAGCCCACGGTCGCGCCCGTCAGTTTCTCCAGCAGGCCGTTCCACACCTTGGGATGCTCCGCTGCGAAGCGGCGCGTGGCGTCCACGTCCTTGCCGGTGCCGATGCAGTACGTCGCCACAGTGAACGGTGCCCCGGCGAACGCGATCACCGGCAACTCGTCGCGGAGTTCTTCCTTCACACGCTTCAGGAGTTGGCGGATGTGCGAGTACGTCTCGGGTGCGGGGTTCGCGTCGAGTCGTTCCAGATCGGCGAGGGTGCGAATCGGGTGGTCCGGAACCGGCCCGGCTCCGGGCTTCAGTTGGAAGGGCATACCCATCGCGACAGGCAGCGTCGTGATGTCGTAGAAGAGGATGATCGCATCAACGCCGAATCGCTTCGGGGATAACGAGCCGCGGGCGCTGCTTTCGACGTCCTCGGAGAAGGCATAGAAGGACTTCCCGGCCCGAATCTTGTTGAACTCGGGATCCCAGCGCCCGGCTTGCCGCATGGCCCACACCGGTGGACGCTCGATCGGTTCGCCCCGTGCGGCACGGACAAGGAGATGTTTCGACGGTTCGGGCATCGTGGATTACCGCTTCTCGTTTAGCCGCGACCGAAGGGAGCGTTCCAACTCGCTCTCTTCGGTCGCGGCTAAACGAGCGACTTGAGCGATGGTTTGCTTCCAACATACAAAGTGGCGATGCCGAAGGTGAGCGGTTCGTACTTCACATCGACAAGGCCGTGGGTGCGGAGCTTCGCGGCAAGATCTTCATAGTCCGGGAACTTCAGCACGCTCTCCGGCAGGTAACGATAGGCGCTTTCCTTACTTCGCGACAGCAATTGCCCCAGCAGCGGGAGCACGTATCGGAAGTACGCACGATACATTCGACCGAAGAACCAGTGCCGCGGCTTGGAGAATTCGAGGATCGCGATTCGCCCGCCCGGCCGCAGTACCCGCACCATCTCGGCGAGTCCTTTATCGGGGTCGGTGATGTTCCGCAGTCCGAAGGCGTTGCTCACGAGTTGAAACGTGTCGCTGGGGAACGGCAACGCCTGCGCGTCGGCCTCGATGAATCGCACCCGCTCCCCTGCTCCGCTAGCGTGGGCTTTCTCGGCGGCACGCACCAGCATTTCGTGGCAGAAGTCCGCACCCACAACCGGCACGGTTCCGTGTGCGACGCGGTCGTAGGTCAGGGCCAGATCGCCGGTGCCGGTGCAAAGATCGAGGATCGGGCCGTCAGTTGCTGGCCCTGGCGGCACCAGTTGGGCGGTCTTCTCACGCCACCGTTTGTCGATGTTCAGACTGAGGAGATGGTTGAGGAAGTCGTACCAAGGCGCGATCTGGCCGAACATCCGCCGGATGCGAACCTCGCGCTTGTCGAGCAGTTCTGCGGGCACAACAGTCTTCCGGTGCTTGTGGACGGACCTGATTCAACCTATATCCCCAACCGTGTCCCGGCCCGTTGGGTTAACCGCGGAGATAGGCCCATGCTCGAATGCAACCGTTTCGCCATTCAGGAACACAAGAAAATCCTGTCTTCGGTGCAAAGCTACGACATTCGAAATGGAGACACTGGGGAGATCGTCGGGTCGGCATGCGAAAACATCAGCGGCCTCACCAAGGGCCTGCGATGGGTCGTGAGCAAGCACCTGATGCCAACCACTGTGGAAGTGCGTGAAAAGCCAGACGATTCGCTTGTGTTCACCCTGCGGCGCGGCTGGTACATCTTCAAATCGACGGTCGAGGTTCGCGACGCCCAGGGGCAACTTGTCGGCACCTTCCGCAGCAAGTTTTTCACGATCAGCGGTGGGTTCCACGTCTACGACAAGGACGGCAAGTATTTTGCGCATGTGAAGGGAAGCATGTTCGGCTTCAACTACCGCTTCCTCACGGAAGACGGAAAAGTAGAACTTGGCCATGTCGCAAAGAAGCTCGGTGGGGTGGCTGGGCTGGCGAAGGAGCTGTTCTTCTCGGCCGACAACTACTTTCTGGAGGTCAACCCCGACCTCGCTCAACAACCAATCGCGAAGATGCTGCTCCTCGCGGCAACACTGGCAGTGGACATCATTTACAAATCCGAGAGCAAGGGCGGTGCGGATCTCGGGGACATTGATTGAAGTCGCTCACGGCGCGGGGGTCGAAAGCATGTACACTGCGAACGACGCCAGCCAGTGTTCCCCAGCGTAGTCGCCACTCGCGATATGCTTCAGCCCCGCGTCGGCGTGAACCGCTGCCGAAGCCGCCAACGCCGCACGGGTCGGGGAATCCTTGGGGAGCGCGGTGATGATGCCTCGCATGCTCCAGCCCCGGCTCAGGTTCAACCCGTCGAGGTGAACGAGTTGCGGGTCGGTGCGGTCAGTTATTGTCGCGGGGGCGAAAAGAGTCTTCGGCTCGCCCTTTGCTGCGCCGGGCAGGTACAGCGCAAACCACTCCTGAAACTCCGCTGCGGGAAGGACTCGCCGCATCAGGTCCGCTTCGCAGAGGCTCGGCGAGAGGAAGTCCGCACCGTCGGGCTCCCACCGTGCTGGAGCGTCAGCGTCCTTGCCATAGTAGGATCGGGCACGCTCTTCGATCGCGGTCTGGAGTTTCTTGTCACCAACCGTGCGGGCGTAGTCGTGGGCGAATGACAGCCCGAAAGCCGTGTTGGAATGCACGCCAGCCCGAATGGGGTAGGTCTGCTTCGGGAAGTGGTCGATGTAGCGCTTCGAAAGCAATTCCGCGAGCGGTTTCAGGTTGGCGGACCACTGCTTCGCGTCCGGGTCGTCCCACGTGTGCAGCTCCTCGGCGAGTTTCAGCAGCCACGTCCAGCCGTAGGGTCGCTCAAATGACTTCGCGTCCCCCCGGGCGAAATATTCGGCCTCGGCCTTCAGGTTGGCTTCGGTGAGGTGATCGGTGAGCACCGCACGGATTTGCTTCGCTTCAGGGAGGTCCGGGAACTGCTTCAGCACACGAACGAGCAGCCAATGCCCGTGAACGGCGGAGTGCCAGTCGAAGCAACCGAAGAACGCGGGGTGCAGCGCCTTCGGGTTCTTCACATCCGCGACCCCGGCGAACACGATGCCGGGCTTGTGCGGGTATTCCTTGTCGGCCCCCTTGAGCGCGAGCTTCGCGAAGGCTGAAGCGTGCTCTTTCGTGAGCGAACCCGCCGGTTTCGGCTGAGCCGGTTCCGGGGCAGTTGTCGGTACAGACACAGGGACGCACCCCCCAAGTGTGAGAACCAGAAGCGGAAGAAATCGAGCCATGGCAAACCTCATGAGCGGTCATCGTTCGCAGCAGAACTCGCTCGTGTGTTTTGTGTTTAGTGTTTCGTGTTGTGTGTTTCGAACTCCACATCTGCCAAAGCGAGCGTTTTGGTGGATTGTCCCGACCCCATTCTCGTGGTAGCGTATTCAGGGAACTCATTCTGGGGAAGTTGCGTCAAAGCTCGTGTAGACTTCCCACCAACCCGGGTTCTGTACCCGCCCACAACACCTACTACGCCCCAACTACCGGGTGACACATGGATTCCGATTCACTCTCAACCGAAGAACCGATCGACACGAACCCCCGGCGGTTGTCGGAAAACGGCCAGATGGCGGCCATCGGGATCTACGGTTTCCTGGTCTTGGTCGGGTTCTTCTTCGGAATTGTGACGGGCTACGAGAAGCCCCGCGTCGCGATTGTGAAGAAGGAAAAGGAGCCGAACCCGACACGGGTTGTCGAGCCGAAACCGCAAGCTCCGAAGACGACTCCGAACACTCAACAGCAGCAACCGGAAACCAAGGTCGATCCGAAGCTAGAAGAACCCAAGCCGGAACCCAAGACCGAAGAGCCCAAACCCGAACCCAAGCCGGAACCCAAGACCGAAGAGCCCAAACCCGAACCCAAGCCGGAACCAAAGCCGGAACCCAAACCCGAGCCCAAGACTGAGCCGAAGAAGGAAGATCCCAAGATCGACGCCACCAAGGCGGTCGCGTTCAAGGACGTTCTCGTCGTGCTCCGCACGCACTGTGCGAGTTGCCACGGTTCTCCCCCAATCAAGCCGAAGGGTGATGTCGATGTCACCACTTACGACAAGCTGATCAAAAGCCCCTCGGGTATTGGCAAGTCGATCGTCCCCGGTGATCTGAAAAAGAGCGGGTTGCTCGTGAGCATTGAAAGTGGCGATATGCCCCCGGAAGGGAAGCCAAAACCCACCGATCGAGAAATCGCGATCATCAAGAACTGGATTCTCTCCGGTGCCAAGCCTCGCCGGCGTACGGTTCGCCGACGCTGATCGCACATCGTCAAACGCCAACTCGAACCCGGACGCACCGATGCGGCCGGGTTTCCTTTTTTCGGGTGTGCCACTGGTTTCCGGAGTCAACCCTTGCTGGTATGCGGTTGGATGTGTGCTTCTGATCGGTTCCAGGCGAAATGCCCACCCATCCGTGGAACCGTTCTGGAAGCGTTGACCTGTCCGGAAGAAAGAATATCAGAATCAACACATTCACCGCATCACACGACATCTCAATCGTTTGCGACTTGCCATTGCAATTCATTCCACACGAAACCGTCAAGCACACACCGGAAACCAGTGGCACACCCTCCTTTTTACCTCACCTGAGCCTGGATTGACGGCAGTTCGCAACTTCGGCTACGCTCCCTCAACCTCGCACACTCTCGGCTCAGGGAAGGGCCGCTATGCTGATGATTTCGTCACGCACGCTACTCGCCCCAGAACGCAACCTCACCTGGGAAGAGACCCCCTGCCCGCTCTGCGGTCGGGATGAGGCCGATCTTCTCATGGAAGCGTCGGACCCTACTCCCACAGAAGGCGACGGGAGACGGTTCGCCGTGGTGAGCTGTCGGCGGTGTTCCCTGGCATACACCAACCCACGGCCATCACCCGACACGATCGGCAACTTCTACCCGCCGAACTACGCGCCGCACGAAGCCAAGACCGAACGCGGCGGCCCGTTGCCTTCGCGGTTCTGGAGCCGCGTGGCGGGGCACCCCTGCCCCGAGCGTCGCGGACTGTTGCCACTCCCAAAACCGGGCCGGCTCCTCGACTTTGGCTGCGGTGGGGGAAGCTACCTGACGCGAATGGCAGAACTCGGCTGGCGCGTGACCGGACTCGATTGCTCTCCGGACGCCGTCCGAACCGTGCGTGAAAAGCTCGGCCACGAGGCGATTTTCGGTACACTCCCGAACCCCGAGCTGGCTCCCGGATCGTTCGAAGCGATCACACTGTGGCAGGCACTCGAACACGTCCACCAGCCGGTCCAGGTGCTCCGCGATGCTTATCGGTTACTCGTGCCGGGCGGGTGTCTGGTCGTGGCGGTTCCGAACTTCGAGAGTTTGACGCGGAGTTGGTTCGGGGAACACTGGTTCGGTCTCGACGTGCCCCGACACCTGACCCACTTCACCCCGGCCACCCTGACGGCGAGTGTGCAAGCCGCCGGGTTCCGCTTGAAGTCGCTGCGAGGGCTCATCCACGCGAGTTGGACGCGGGCCAGCGCCCGTCGCGCTCGGGCCGCCGGAGTGGGTGGTCTCGGTGCAAAACTGCTGAGTTGGCGTCCCGCCGCACGGTTAGCGGCGTGGGGCGCTTACGCGATGGGTCGGGCCGAGTGCCTCGTCGCGGTAGCCGAACGTCCGGCATGAATTGCGTCAGGTAGCCACGTCATTCCAGGTTGTTTGTCTCGCCCCCGGCGCGAGTGCCGAGCGCACGCCACGTGCCGAAGGGGATGGAGTCACGCACAAACCGGACCGAGCCGTCGGCGAGGACCACGTTCACCCCGCCGGTGTGGGCGCTGCGCGAGGCGAGGTGGAAGTTGGTCCGAGCCATGCCGCCCAGACAATCCCGACCGGTGTAGTTCGGGGGGAGCGTGTGGGTGTAGTAGACGAGATTGCCCTGGAATCCGAAGTACGATAGCCCGGTGGTGCTGTCCGTGCTCGCGGCCGCGTTGCAAGCGGCGAGCAACGCCGCGTCGGCCTGCAGGTCGGTGTTATTCGCGGTGTTCGCGTAGGCGTTCGCAGTCCCTGAGACGTTCCACGCCGTCGACGACGCCTTGGTCACGTCGAACTTGTCGCTTCCCGGCGAGCCACCCCGGCGGATCTCGGCGAACAGCGCCGTGTTACTGGTTCCGTCGGTCACGTCCGTGATCCGCACGCTACTCGAACTCGAGAACACCCCGAAATGCACCGGCAACTTCGAGCCGTTGCCGTCACTCACGTTCGCGTGCGTGCCGAGGTTGGCGTGGTAATTCGTCCGACCCGCGGGCAACCCCGCCACCATCACCTGACCCGCCGAGGTGTCGGACGGGCACAGAAACGTCGGGACGTCGCCCAACCCTTTCGCAGGGTCGTTGGGCGTGTCTTTGAGAAACTTGGTCCGGTCGAAGGCAAGGTATCGATCGTTCTGCTCCACGTAGGGCAGGAGCATGACCAGCGCGGACGCGCCCAGGAACGGCGCGGGCTGCGTGCCAGCCGGGAAGGCCTGGCACGTGCCGTGGTAGTTGTGGGCCGCGACGCCCAGTTGTTTGAGGTTGTTACTGCACTTGGCGCGGGCGGCGGCCTCCCGCACCTTCTGCACTGCCGGGAGCAGTAGGCCGATCAGGAGGGCGATGATCGCGATCACCACCAACAACTCGATCAAGGTAAATGCACGACGAGTGCCGGTCATGGGCAAACCTGGTTCGCGTCGGAGAGGAAACTCATGAGAGCCCTTTCATCTTATCAGACGCGGACCGATTATGCGATGTCAACAGTCCGCTGCCGGCTCCCGTCTGCGTTGGTCGATTGCAGAGTCACGCCGTTGCCCGTCCCCGGGCTGGTCCCGGGACTGAACTCGCCCCACCAGAAACCCTGCTCCTCCTCGTACCAATCGAAGGCCACCGGGGTCGCCGTGCCGAGCGTCAGCGCGGTGACGGGCAAGGGGTCTGAGGTTCCGTAGCAGACGAACGAGTTCAACTCGTCGCCGGTGATCGTGTACGCGTTCGGTGGAAAATCGATGTAGGGTGCGACCGGGTGCGGGAATTCCAGGAGGTACAGGTTCACGGGGTCCACCGTCGCGGGCGTGTTCGGTCCGTGGAATACGGGCTCTGCGGTCAGTTGCACGTGCAGCGGCGGATTGCTGGCAATGCCGTTTCCGTTGAACAGAACGGCCCAGTGCAGATAGCCCGGATAGCGCGGATCGCCCGACGGACGCATGTGTTTGGCTTTTTTCTTGGCGAGCTTCTGACCGAGCGAGCCGTCCGGGTTGAGTTGGTACAGTGTGGCCTGAACTGACTTCACCCTATGCTTATTGCCTTGTGCGTCAATTATTTCTGCCCGGCACAACCCCACGGCGACGAGTGGGACGGGCAGCGCTGTTGCCTCTGTGTCGTGGCGGTTCGAGGGGAACTTGATGATCAGGTCGTTGGGCACGGTAAACTCCAGGATTCGAGGGCGGTTGCGAACTACTTCGGTTGCGGGGTCACGGTCACGCGGCGGATCGAGGCGGCATTGTTCGGGAACACGATGAGCCCGAGGCCGCCCCTCGGGGTGAACTCCGGGCGGAGGTTCTGAATCGCCGGGTCTTCCGGGTGGCAGCCCCGGAGCTGCGCGGCCTTGAGGAACAGCGCTTCCGGGGTCAGGTCAGCACCGGGGATCTTCATCACGTGGCCGGCCATGGTAGCGACGATTCCGTCGGGCGACACGTCCAGTTCAAAGTCGTGCCAGACCCCGTTCCGCGGCCCGAGAGCCACCATTCGACCCCCGGCCACTTCGTTCAACTCCTGGTCCAGGTTCAGTGGGGCCGCCGCGCCGGTGTGCAGGCGGGTCACGAGGGACATGTGGAACGTCTCGTTGTCAGTGACCACGGGCTTGCCGTTGGGGCGTAAGATCAGGGGCGTCCGCGTGACGGCGCTGAACCGGGTGTGGTGGAGGCAGTGAATCTCGGTCGTCTGCCAGGGGTAAGTCCGGTGGCCCACGTATAGCCCGACGAACCCCCCGTAACCGCCGACGTCGTGCCGCACCTGCGCGGTGAGCTTGTACCGGTCCGTCCGCGTCTCGGGGAGCAGTTCAAGCACCCCGATGACGTTTTTCTGGATCACTTCGGCCGAGAACGTCCCGTCGGGCTCGATGTGGGTTCGTTGCGCATTCTTCCCGACCCGCCAGCGGAACCACTTCGGATACCCCGTCTCGCCGACGAGCGTCACCGGCCGACCCTTGTCCAGTTCGACCTCCAGTTCACGCCGCACAGATTCCGATTCGCCATTGGGAATGGCCGCAGCCTGCTGCTGAGGTATCAGGGCAGCGGTGGCGCCGACCAACCCGGTGGCGAGTAGCAGGACGGCGAGCGCCACCGGGGCACGTCGCCGCGCAGCTCGACCAACCCAACGCCACCGGCTCGGCCGGCGGGTCTGAATTGGCTTACCTTCAAGTAAGCGATCGAGCTCTTGAACAAGCTCGTGTGCCCCACGATACCGATCTTTCTGGAGGGGTTCAAGACAGCGCAAGCAAATTGTTTCCAGCGCCGGCGGTATCTCCGGGTTGCTTTGCGACGGGGGAGCGAATTCACCCTTGCGGACCATCTGAATGATGCGTAGTTTGCTCTCCCCGACGAAGGGTGGTGCCCCTGTGAGCGCTTCGTAGAGGATCACCCCCAGCGCGTAGATATCGGTCTGCTCGTTGATGTCTGCGACACGCCCCGCAGCCTGTTCCGGTGCCATGTAACTCGGTGTGCCCATGACCGCGTCGGACGCGGTGAGTTGCGGACTCTCGCCGATCACACGGGCGAGGCCGAAATCGACAACCTTGGGGATGCCGCCACGGGTGATGAGCACGTTCGAGGGCTTCAGGTCGCGGTGAATCACGTTCTGATCGTGGGCATACCCGATGGCCGCAGCGAGGGACCGCACCAATCGTGTGATGTCCTGGTGCCCCATCGTGTCGCGGCCCAGCCTCAGGGCCAGCGTCTCGCCTTCGATCAACTCCATTGCGAGGTACTGTTGACCATCGCTCTCCCCGCTGTCGTAGACGCGGACGATGTTCGGGTGATCGAGTCGTGCGACAGCTTCACCCTCGACTCGAAAACGCGCGAGCGACTCGGGCCGGTTATACGCCGCGGCGTGGAGGGTTTTGAGAGCGACGGGCCGCTTCAAGCCCTCGTGAAACGCCCGGAAGACGACACCCATTCCACCGCGACCGAGGACATCAATGATCGTGTATGGCCCGATCTTCCCGACGCTGGTGACTTCCAGATCGGTGCTGGCAGCACCTTCTCCACCGATGGAGCAGGTGTCGTGGTCGAGTAACTCCAGCGCACCAGCTTCAAGCCGGATGTAAGCGGGGTGAGAGGTATCGAGAAGGTCGCTCCGGTCGGCGCAGAATCTGAGGAGTTTCGCCTCGAACGCATCGAGCGGCGTGTTGCTGAGTTCCCGGATCGTCGAGATGCAGGTCTCGCAGGTTTCGACGTGCCCGGCGAGGCGATCTTCATCCGGCCCGCTGAGCCGACCGGCCTGATACGCGATGAGCGTGGGGCGTGCGGGACATGGCCCGGTTGGTTCCTCTGGGGGGAGTCGGTTCATGTGATCTCGACTGCGGAGAGGTTAATCGGATTGCGGTTCCAGCAGGCCCGCGAACTCCTCTCGAAGCCGCCGAAGGATTCGGGACTTGGCCAGGTAAATCGCGTTCACCGTTAAGCCAAGGTCAGAGGCCACGGCGGCGGGATCCTGCCGGTCGATGACCACCCGCAGAAACGCCTGCCGCGTGTCGTCACGGTGTTCGGCGAGGACGAGTTCCAGCGCTCGGCGGTAGAGGATTCGCTCCTCTTCCGGGTCGATGACTTCACCCGGGGTCGGGTCGGCCGCAACGCTGGCCAACTGGTTCCCAATATCCCCACCAGCTCCGGGCACTCTCGTTCGTTCTCTCAAGAAGTCCCGAACCTTGTTTCGGGTGATCACTCGCAGCCACCCACGAAAGCTGCCGTCTGCTTCACGTTGAAACTGGGGGATGGCGATGAGAACGGCGCGGAACACATCCTGGCCAACGTCTGCCGCATCCGCCGCCTGAAGGCCAGACCGCTGGCACCAGTGATAAATCAACGGGCCATACAGCCTGACAAAGGTTTGCCAGGCTGACGGCTCACCGGCCCGGACTCGCTCGAGCCAGCCCGTCGAGGTGTTGTGATGCGGCCCAATATCTTGAACGGGATCGTCTGTCACGGCCGGCTCCGAAACCGAAAAAGTTCAGACGTGCTCATTGTGTTTCGGAGCCGTGAGAGTTGTTCCCAACAACACCGATCAAGGAGTGGCCGGTGGCAAAATTTGACTTGCAGCACAACTATTCCCAAACACGGTGAAGTTCTTGAAGGTCCACACGACCTTCTTCTCGCGTGTCACCTCGAACATCTGCGGGTTATCTGGTCCGGCGTGACAGTTCCCGACGACCACGTTGCCATTCGGCAGGACGTTCACCGTCGTAACCCACGCCAGGGTGATGCCCGGCAACTCCTTCTGGTCGATGCTCCAGACAATCTTACCTTCTTTATCCACTTCCAGCACGCGGTTGTTGTTTCCGCCGCCGATCAGCGTGTTGCCGTTCTTGAGCCGGATCGCGCTGAACACCTCAACGCCGTGCCCTTCCGGACCGTGCCCACCCGACCGCGGCCGACTGCCGAGTTCCAGTTTGTACTCCCACACCACCTTCCCCTTCTCGTCGTACTCGCGGACGCAACCGTCGCCTTCGTGGCACACGAGGTAGTTGCCGCTGTCGAGTTTGCGAACCAACCGCGTGTCGCGGTGGGCATCTGGCTTGTTCACGGTCAGAGCGATTTCCTTCACGATCTTGCCATCCTTGTCCACCTCGACGATACGTCGGTTGCCACTTTCCGCGACCATCGTGTTCCCATCGGCAAGACGCTGGAACGCGTGAACCTCGACGCGACCCTTGTTCGCAGGGGTCGGCTTCGCCTCGTACTTCCAGACAATTTCTTTCTTCGGCGTCATCTCGGTGACCGCAGCGCCGCCGGAGTTGAACAGGATGTTTCCGTTGGGGAGCAGTGCAATGTCGTGCGAGTTGTGCTTGCACTCGACCTCCCACTCGACCTTGCCATCGGCACCGACGATGGCGACGTGGCCCTTGTCCTGTGCGAGCACGCGATAAGCAGGTGCGGGATCAGCAGCGACCGCGTGAAACGGAAACGTGAGCGCAACAGCGGAGAGGAGCAAACGCATGAGGAACCTCGGTGGGGAGCTAACTGAGCGCGTCGAGCGCCGCTTTCAGTTTACCCCCCACGTCGGGGCGGACCATGCTGACAAATGCGATCTTTCCGATGAGCCAGTCGCGGAAGTTCGGCCGCCCCTCACGGTTCTGAGCTTCGAGGCCCTCCGTCTTCGCACGATGCAAGATCGCACGGAGGCGGCGGAGTTCATCGCGACTGATGGAAGGCTTCTCGTTCACCACCACGCCCGTGACCAACTGTGCAGCACTGCGGCGCATCACGCGAGTCTTCTTCTCGTTGACCGCGAACCCTTCTTCTTGTGCGATGTGCCGGACTTTCGCGAGCAACCAGCCGGTTTTGCTGTTGAGTGCCTCGCCACCCGAAAAGGTGAGGTCGTCGGCGTAGCGGGTGTAGGTAAGACCGAGTTTCGCCGCGACCCCGAGCAATCGCTTGTCGAGTTTGCGTGCCACCTGGTTCGAGATCCCCGGACTTGTGGGTGCGCCTTGCGGCAAGCCACGCGGGCCAGTTGATGCTTCGTACTGCACCCCGGCATATGTCACGGTAGCTCGCGGGCACTCGGTGCAGAGCAGCGCGAGGATTGTGGCGACGCTCCCGGAATAGCCGTAGCGTTCGAAGACCGAACGGACTCGCGGGAACACGACCGTCGGGAAGAAGTTCTCCAGATCGAGATTCACGACCACAGTTTTGCCGACGTGCGGGTTGGCGTTCGACACGATCCCACGCCCCGCGACAAACCCGTGTGCGGCCTCAGTCACCGGGAGCCGACTGACGATGTTTGAAAGAATGGAATGCTGCGCGGCCTTGAGTTTCTTGTGCGGCGCAGCCAGCGTTCGCATTCCGCCGGACTTCTTCGGAATCTGGAATTTGACGTAGTGCGTGCGGGTGGCGACCTCGGTGTGGAACGCGAGCCAGCGCAGTTCCTTGATGCTCAAGCCGAGCAGCTTCGCGACATCAGCCGGTGTATGCATGACCGGCAATTCCCGCTCAGCCAACCGGGCCTCGTCGCTCAATCGCAGGTGGAGCTTTCCCGAGACGCCACGCCCGAGGAAGATGATGTCTGTGGCGCGGCGTGCTTTCACCGCTTCGATGCGAGCCGCCTTGCGTGCGGCCGATTCCGCTTTTTTCTGAGCCTTACGGCGTTCCTTGTCCGCCTTGTAGGCTTTCACGGCGGCATCACCAGCCAAACCTGCGGCCGCGGCCATGCCAATCTCGGTCGGCTTAACCTTCTCGTACTCATCCCCGACCCGGTGAATCTCGGTCAAATCCTCCGGTGTGAGTAACCCATTCGTGACGAGTGCCCGGTCAATGAGGTGCGTTCGCGGATCGGCGGCTGGCGGAATGACGCTCGGGCGACCGAACTGAAACGCGGTCGAGAGCAGATTCCCCTTCTTCGAGGCATCAATGATTTCGCCGCGTGTGATCGGCAGGAACTCGCTGCCATATGGATCGACAGGTGATGGAGTTGCCGCTTGCGGCTTCGCCTCGGCGCGAGGCACGTCAGCGACTGGTGCGGGTGCGGGCGGCGGAACGAGCGGCACGTTCTCGGTTTTGCGATTACGACGGAAGAGCCAGTCGAACATGCTCATGATGTTTCCGTTTGGCGGCCACACACAAAGACAACGTCAGTTCGTGAACCGCTTATACCAGCTTTCCAGACTCGCCGTTTCCTGACCCAACCCGAGTAGCTTGTTGCGGATCGCCTGAAGATGCCGGCACGGGCCTTTCCGCAAGCCGCCTGTGTAGAAGTACGAGCAACCACACTTCCCCGCGACGATGCGATCATCCTCGTCGAGCGACAGTTCCGCGTTCGAACGGCCGTCCACGATACCAGTAACGTGCCGCTGTCCGTTTGGGTCAGTTCGCTCGGTCGTGATCCGCACCTTCCAGCCCGTTATCTGCCGAGCGGCGACCGTCTCCTCGTTTTCCGGCCCGATGATCTCCGCCGAGAGCGTGACCGGCATCACCTGCCGCCAGCGATACACACCGTGCGGGAGGTCGTGAATCACCTGTCCGAGCAGCGCGAGTTTGTTCAACCCAGCCGACACTACCGGAGTTGTGGCCTTCGTTCTCGCCGCGAGAGCGTCCAGTTTCCACGTTGGGTCGGCACGGAATGCAGCGGCGATGCTCCGCATCGTTTCGTCGGAGGGTTCCACAGGCGGCACAAGCTGATCGAGAGCACTTCCGCCGGAAGTCCAGTCGTTCGTCGTCCAACCGCTCAGCCCGAGCGTGAGTTGCATTTCGCCCATGCGACACACCCAGAACGCGGGCAACCCGGTACCAAGGAGATACACATCCACGCGATCAAGCAATGGCAACAGCCGGGCGAGCACGCGAAGGCGATCGCGGCCCCACACTCGAATCGTCTCCTTCTTCAGGCCAGGATATGGCGTGTCGTGCAGCACGATTTCCTTGTTCCACGGCTCCAGCACGATCTTCACGGGCTGACCAGGATCAAGCTCGAATCGCACGGCTCGGGGTGATGCTTTCGCTTTGTGTCGCTTGAGGAACGCGACGAGTGAATACAGCCCTTCGCGGCTCACGGGCACGCGCTTCATCGGCAGGCTCATCGCTGATTGCAGCGTCGAGAACCCACGCAACCACGATTGCGGTAGCTCGATTTTCTCCTCGCGATAGTTACCGTCATCGGTGGCGTTGGTCTTCACTTCGAAGCCTAGCGGGTCGATGGTGAATCGCGTTTCACGGTAACTGCGGATCGTCTGGAAGTGTTCGTACAGCCGCCAGGAGTAATCGACGTTCGTGGTCCCGAGCGCGACATCCGTTTCGCCTTGAAAAGCATCGCGCTGAACGTTGAGGCAACCGTAACTGCTCTCGTCCGCGCTAAAGCACTCGAAGAACAGCACGTCCGGGCTGACGGTAATGACCGGATCGCATGGCATCAGAATTCGCCACAACTCCGGGTCTTCGCGGTAGAGCATGTTGCCGTACTTGTTGCGCGCGTTCCAATACTTCTTGCGGCATCGCTCGAACTGTCGCTCCAGTTCCTTGGGGATGGGCTGAGGCTTCACGGCTTCGAGGGCGGCCCGTTTGAGTTTGACGGCTTCCGTGCGAATGCGACGCTCGAACTCGGCTTCTTGCTTCTTCCACTGCTCGTAGCCAGTCTTGTTCTTCGGCTTGAAACGCAGGTCCGAAATCACCACATCGTGCAGCGCCGACATCGCCTCGCGGAATCGCAGCGGATGGCGAAGTGTGCCCATGTAGCTGACGCGATCTCGCCGTAGGTTTGGTGCGAGCGCCACCGCCAGCCCCGCTGGCGATTGGCTGATGGTACTGCGACCGCGATAGGCTGTCTGCAACTGCATGAAGCCACCCTGTGTTTTCGCGGTGTCCGCCGCGACCGACTTCGATCCAGGACCAGAGGCGTTCACGAACGCCGACCGTCGGACCGGTGCGGCGAGAAACGTATGTTGATTCAGTCCGCCGCACCGGTCCGACGGTCGGCGAAAAGACCAACGACTCTGGGGACGCAATCGCGAGCAACTTCAACCGCGACGGAACATCGCAGCATGGTGGTCTCGGACCGCGACGGACACCGTGATTCATCGCGTCGCCCCGCTGGGGCGACCGCTAAATTTTGGTTTAACTCCAACTCAATTCAGGAAACACCGCCTCGACCAGTCCCTTGCGTGCGGGATTGCGTTCCACGAATGCGGCGACGCCTGCCAGACCCGCACGAAACTCAGGGCCACGACTCGATCGCAACGCCACCGCGATGATTGGCAGCAACTCGCTTGCTTCGTCGGGGTGCGTCACAACCCGCTCCATGATCTGCCGAACCACGAACGGCTTCGCCTTGCTTCCGCGCGTGATGTTCAGTAACACCGTGGCCCACAGGAAGCGTACATTCTCAGGCGAGAACCGCGCCAAGCCGGTGCGTTCCTTCGCCTGTTCTTCGAGAATGCCTATCAACCGAAGGCGGATGTTGTCGTATGGCGACTCCAGCATTCGCTGCCAGACGCCGACATCTTCGCGGGCGCGGGCATCGGTTTGCAGCCATTCCCAACCGATCTCTCGCACATCTTCGTTCCGACTGTCGAGGAACTCCAACACCCACTGCGGCTGAAACTCCGGACGCTCCGTGAGCACGCCGCACGCCCATCGCACGAGATCCGCCCGCAACGGATCGGCCTGCGCTTCCCGCAATCCGAACAGTGCTTGCACCTCGGCCGTGGTCGTAGGCTTCTTCCCAGTCAGGAACGCCATACCGAGTCGGGCTAATGGCACGGGGCGTTGCATTGCGAGACGGACCGCATCAGTGAACGACACTTGCACGGGTTTCACGGCCCGTTCGACCATCTCGCAAATCCGGTCGAGGAGGTCGGGCCGTGCGGTTTCCATGAGTTTGAGCCACTTTTCGACGGGAACCGACTCGAGCCCCCCTGCCCGTTCGAGTTGCTCGAGCGCGAGATCGTTCAGCACGGAATTGTTGCTGACGAGCCAATCGAGGAGTTCGTCCAAGCTGACTCTTGAGAGACGATCCGGGAAGTGCTGACGCAGCATCTTCGCAGCCCACAGGCACACCGGCCGGCACTTTCCATGGACAAGTAGATCGAAGATCGGCTCCGGGCTACGAAGCCAGAGTTTGCGGTACATTGGGTCGGGCTGGAGTTGCGGTAGCGTTCCCGATTCCGAGACGAACCAACCAACGGGCCGCGATTCGAGAGCGGGCGAGTGGTGGAAGAGAATGTGGACGAGCCCCCAGTTATCGAGTAACCCGAGACCGTCCGGCACATCCGCATCGGTGTACAACTTCAGCGCTGTGCAGACACCCGAGATGTAGCGATCGGGGTGCTTCTTGCCAAGCTTGCGGAAGTATCGCCACGCTCGCCGTCGAAGGTAATGGCGAGTTGGGATCGAGAATAGAAACTTCCCTTGTGTGAACTTTTCGCGATTCTGGACGAACCACGAACCCAGATAGAACCGGTCGTCGCGAGAGAGCGTGGTATCGGCGGGCGTATAGATAATCTCGATCGATTCATACGAACGCGACCGGGGATCCCACCGAGAGGTGGTTCCTCGCTTGCGGCGGATCGTTCGATCCAGTCCCACGAGGAACCGAGCCATCACCGCGTCGTCACCCGCGTTGTCCGCGAATTTGAACAGTCGCTTGACGAGCGGTTCGTGGCGAGCCGCGTTCAGAGGTTGTTCGAGATACGTTAGAAGCAACTTCCGGGCTTCGACACGTGAATCTTTGTACCACGTGTCGGCGAACGGCGCGAGTGCGACCGCGTTCACCCGCTGTCGCACGGCTTCAACGAATTCGGGCGAGCCAGTCTGGAACAACCGCATGGTGCGGTCCCAGTTTGAGTCGCCCGTGCTGGGAGGTTTCTTGTCCTTTGCCACGCAATCATCCCCTTGATGGGATCGATGGTACGCGGCATCTTCAGATCATGCAAGCACCGTAGATCACGCTGGCAAAGCGGAACCGAAGAAGCGCAGCCAGTTGCCATAGAAGATGCCGTCGATGTCCGACGCACTGTAGCCACGTCTAGCGAGGATGTCTTCGAGTTTGTGGATGTCCGTGATGGTGTTCAGGTCGCGTGGAGTCTGTTCCGTTCCGAAGCCACCATCGAGATCGGTGCCGAACGCGATGTGTTTCGTATTCCCCGCGAACTGGCAGATGCGATCCATGTGATCGACGATCGCTTCCAAGCCCACAACCTCTGGCTTTGTCTGACCTCGCACCCAGTTCGGGTACATCATCCACGCATCGAACGCCGAGCCGATCACCGCGTTCCGCTTGATGAGTTCCTTCACCATGTCGTCGGTCAGTTGGCGGTCGCCTGGCACGAGCGAACGCAAGTTGTGGTGACTTGCGAGCATCGGTCCGTCGTAGACATCCATCGCGTTCCAGAAGGATTGGTCCGCCAGGTGCGTCACGTCGAGGATCATGCCGACCTTCATGAACTCCTTGAGGAGTTGGACCCCAGCAGGCGTCAGTGGGCCATCGGTGGCAGTGCCATACGCGTAATGACTGCGTCCGTAGTGAGCCGGGCCGACCGCTCTAAGCCCGAGCCCAAACCAGTGCGCGACCTGCTCCGGATTCACGATTGGGTCCGCCCCTTCCATGCTCAGAATGATCCCGAGCGGCGTGTTGGCGGGGTCGGCTTCCCACGCTTTCCAGTGGGAAGTGAGTTCGCCGCGTGTCTGGATGAACTTGAGGTGTCCTTGCGATTCCAGCAGTCGGTAGTACCCGAGCGAACCGATGCAATGCGCGTACGCGATGTGTTGCGAGGCGTAATCGATGTCGCCCCGCTTGAAGCCCCACCGTGTCGCGGCGTCGGGTCCACTCCGTGCAAGCACAGTTGCAACACACACGGGAATCCGACAACGCTTCAGTTCGGGAAAGGTGAGCGTACAACGGTTGCGGCACTTGATATCGGTGAAATCCTTCTCCACCTCGCGGAGTTGCTCCACGGTCAGGAAGAGGTCGCGATTGTAGTTCAGGGCATTCAGGGCGAGGTCGAGGTGGGCGTCAATCATCGGTCTCATGGCGAGCGCTCTCGGGTGGGGATCAAGCGTGCTTGAAGTGTTGCTCCACGGGAAGATTATAGATACGGTCCCGCTGGCCTCGAACAAGCCAAACCCCGCGAAGGGGATCACGACGAGTCGACTGCGTACACGATGGTCCGCATCAGATGAGTGCGAAACTGAGCAAATCGCGACCATTTTCACGAAATACGGAAACGAAGCAGTTCTGCTGAAATATAAGGCATTGGTGCGCAACATCTGTGCTTGACTGATTACTGACTCAGCCAAATTGCTCCATTCATCCTTGGCCCCAAAATTGCTAATGCTCTATTTGGGTCGATCACCGCGCATCCTGCAATGATTCGCGACATCTTCTTCCCGACTTCTGAGCGACGAGTTCTCTCGTGTCTCAGAAGCAAGGGGACAGGTGATGCTGGAAAGCGGTGGTGCCCAACATCCAGGCAAACTTTGGGACAGGAGAGCAAGCGAAGCGCTGCTCTTGTGAAGGTCACCCGTGGTCAATCACGAAGAACTCGTCGTTAAAACACTCGGTCCCTGCCGAATCGACTCCCCGATGATGCCGCTCCTCGCGGCGCGGAAGCGGAGTTACTACAACGTGGACGAAGAAGATCGGGTGTTATTCGATGACACTGCGTCCGCACTTGCGAGTCGCGGAGTCCCACCCGATCAAATCCCAGGCTTTGAGCCTGCTGGCCCCCGCCGAAAGATCTATTTCGATCCATCCAAAACGCGTGCCGGGATCGTGACTTGTGGGGGCCTGTGCCCAGGCTTTAACGATGTTATTCGCGCGATCGTGATGGAACTCCACTTCTTGTACGGTGTGAAGAAGATCGTTGGGTTCTGCAGTGGCTACCAGGGGTTTATTGCCAAGCACAAGCGGCCAGTGCTCGAACTGACACCACAATCCGTCAGCCAGATTAACGAGCACGGCGGAACGATTCTGGGGAGCTCACGCGGTCAGCAAGACCCCGTCGAGATGGTCGATTGTCTGGAACGAATGGGGATCAATGTCCTTTTCGTGATCGGCGGGGACGGCACGCTCCGGGGAGCCCATGCGATCGCCGAGGAGGTCGCTAACCGCGGTGGGAAGATCGCAGTCGTCGGCATTCCCAAGACGATCGACAACGACATCAACTTCATCGACCAGAGTTTCGGCTTCCAGACAGCGTTCTCGGAAGCCGCCATGGTGATTCGGGCAGCGCACGTCGAGGCCAAGGCCGCTCCGGATGGCGTCGGGCTCGTGAAGTTGATGGGCCGACACTCGGGTTTCATCGCTTGCTACGCTTCGCTCGCCCACAACGATGCCAATTTCGTGCTCATACCCGAGGTACCATTCCAGCTCGACGGCCCAAACGGATTCCTGAACGTCCTTGTTCGTCGGGTGAAGGCATCCGGTCACGCGGTGATTGTGGTCGCGGAGGGTGCCGGGCAAGACCTGATGTCCGCAACCAACCAAACCGATGCATCCGGCAATGTCCGCTTCGGCGACATCGGAGTTTTCCTGAAGCACAAGATTTCCGAGGCATTCCTGGCAGCCGGTTTGGAACAAAATCTAAAATACTTCGATCCGAGTTACAGCATTCGTAGCGTGAAGGCGAACTCCTTCGACAGCGTTTACTGCTTGCGGTTGGCACACAACGCCGTTCATGCGGCGATGGCTGGCAAAACTGACGTCGCCGTGAGCCGGTGGCACGGCCGGTTTGTCCTCCTTCCGATCCCGCTTGCCGTTCGCGATCGCCACTGTGTCGATCCCAACGGCGACCTTTGGCTGTCCGTGTTGGAATCCACCGGCCAACCGCCATCCTTCGGCTGAGAACTGTCGGCAGTGGGGACCGACCCGCTCGCCAGAACTCTTGAGATGGCTACGCGAGTTTCACCTTGGGGTCGGATTGGGGGAGCGGAATGCAGGCTGCGGCACAGACGGCACTCGGGGCAGACATCCGATTACTTGGCGACCTTCTCGGGCAAGCCATCCGGCGATTGGCAGGCGAGGCCGCGTTTCAACTGGAAGAAGAAGTCCGCACGGCAGCCAAGGAACTGCGTACCGATCCCTCACTGAACCGTGCACGCCAACTGCGTGATCGACTCGGTCAACTGGAACTTCCCGACCTTCGGACCCTGATCCGGGCTTTCAGCGTTTACTTCGACCTGATCAACCTCGCGGAACAGCAAGCCCGCGTTCGATCGCTCCGGAATCGCGCCTCGACGAAGGCGGCGGATCCGCGTGCAGAAACAGCCGAGGCGGCCCTACGTCAGATCCGCGATCGCGGAATCGGGCCAGAGGAAGTGGCCGAACATCTCGCTTCAGCACTGATCGTTCCGGTCTTTACGGCTCACCCGAGCGAGGCTCGCCGGAGAACGATTCTGGAGAAACTCGCTGCTGTTGCATATCAACTCGACCGCATGGAGTACGGCCACCTCACAGACTCGGAGCGAACCGATGCCATCGCGGCCGTCGCCGAGGAAGTCGAGGGTTTTTGGCTTTCAGATGCCGTGCGAGTGACCCGCCCCACCGTCCTTGGAGAAGTGAAACAGGTTCTCGGAATGGTCGAAGGTCGCCTCCTCGACGTCGTGCCGCGAATCTACCGAAAACTCGACGCGGCAGTCAGCCGAGTCTACGCAGGGCGTGCGTGGCGAGTTCCGGCCTTTCTGCGATTCGGGTCGTGGATCGGTGGCGACCGCGACGGCCATCCGAACGTCACTCACGATGTGACGGCTGCCGCGATTCGCCTCCAGCAAGAGACGATCTTGCGGAACTACCTCACTCGCATCGAAGACCTCGGCAAGCGGCTAAGCCACTCCGATGGTTTCCTCACTCCCGGTCCGGCGTTCTGTCAATCGCTGGCAGCAGATGCGGCGTTATTTCCGGGTGTGACAGTTGCACCCCACGAACCGTATCGTGCCAAGTGCCGGTACATTAGCGCGAAGCTCCAGAAGACTCGCGAGTTCGTCACTAAAAACCCGCTCGATTGGGCTGCACCAGCAGCTTCCGCACCGCCAGGTGTTTACATCGGCCAGCAAGAACTAGTCTCCGATCTGACTGTGATTGGAGACGACCTCCGTCGCGCCGGGGCAACAGCCGCAGCCGATGGTCCGGTTCGCGATCTCACGAGGTTGGTCGAGGTATTCGGCCTCCACATGATGCAACTGGACATTCGTCAGCACAGTGGACGGCACGCATCCGCCGTCGCCGAAGTCTTCGCAGCGACAGGTCTGAGTGACAACTATCTGTCACTCACACCCGATGAACGATTCGATCTGCTGGCCACGGAGCTCGAAAGCCGCCGACCACTGATTCCCGTGCATTTGCCGTACACTCCAGACACTGCGGAAGTGATTCTCACGTTCCGGACGATGGCGGCGATTCTGGAACAACAGTGCCCGGAGGCACTCGGGCCATACATTATCAGTTCGACAACGGAACCCGCGCACCTTCTCGAAGTGCTGTTGCTTGCCCGTGAAGCGCGCTTGTTCCGTCCCGTCGAAGGCGTGAGCCTGGTGGACATCATCCCGTTGTTCGAGGCGCTCGAACCGCTTCGCTCGGGCCGCGACATCATGGCCCGGTTGTTCGCTCTGCCGATTTACCGCAGGCAGGTTGAACTCCGTGGGAATCTGCAAGAGGTCATGATTGGGTATTCGGACAGTAACAAAGAAAGTGGCTTCTTGCAGTCCGCGTGGGCACTGTACCGTGCTCAGGAAGCGATTGCCGCATTGGGACGAATCAGCAAGATCACGATCCGGTTCTTTCATGGCCGTGGCGGAGCCATCGGGCGTGGTGGTGGTCCTGCGAACCACGCGATCCTCGCACAACCCCGCGAAACGGTCGATGGTCGGTTGCGGATGACGGAACAGGGCGAAATGATCGCCGACCGTTTTGGGCACCCCGCCATTGCCGAGCGGCACCTGGAACAGATCCTCAACGCAGTCCTGCGGACGAGTTTCCCCGGCGAGGAAGGGCAACCCGATTCCGCGTGGCTCACGGCACTCGACGGACTCGCAGATGCCGCCCGCCGTCACTACCGCGCGTTCGTGTACGACGACCCCGAGTTTCTGACCTACTTCGAGCAGGCAACGTGTATTGGCGAGATTGCAAGACTGAAGATTGGATCACGCCCCGCCCGCAGGTCTTCGGCCAGCACCATCGACCAACTCCGGGCGATTCCCTGGGTGTTCAGCTGGATGCAGAGCCGACATACCCTGCCCGGTTGGTTCGGTCTGGGCAGTGCCGTGAACGAGTTCCTCGCCCGACAACCGGATGGTCTGGCGATGCTGCGGGAGATGTACGCCCGCTGGCCGTTCTGGACGACCTTGATCGATAACGCCCAAATGATCCTCGCGAAGGCGGACCTGACCATCGCACGGCTCTACGCCGACCTCGTGGACGATCAAGCGCTGGCGGCCCGCGTGTATGACCGGATCCTCGGCGAGTATAACTCCTCGGTGGATGCCGTCTGCAAGATCACCGGGCAGGCAACACTGCTTGAGCGATCACCAATCTTGAAGACGTCCATCGACCGACGCAACCCGTATGTCGATCCACTGAGTTTCATTCAGCTTGTCCTCTTGAAGCGATTGCGGGCAGGCGGCGAAAAGTCGGCCGAAATGGAGACAGCGGTATTAGAGAGCATCAACGGAGTTGCCTCGGGTTTGAAGAACACAGGGTGAGTGCCAACGAAATGTCGAGCCAGGAAACGAACATGCCGGAATTGCAGCCTGTCCCACTCCCGCCCGTGCCGGATGGTCTCTACCACCCGTCGTTCGAACGGGACGCCTGCGGCGTCGGCTTCATCGCCCACATCACAGGGAAGAAAAGCCACGGCATCGTTCAGGACGGCCTTCAGTTGTTGGTGAACCTTCAACACCGTGGGGCGTGCGGGTGCGACAAGGATACGGGCGACGGCGCGGGCATCCTGCTCCAGATGCCCGACCCATTCTTCCGCGAAGAAGCGAGTCGCTTCGGTCTGACTTTGCCCGCACCGGGAACCTACGGTGTAGCGTTCTGTTTCCTCCCGCTCGAACCCGACGACCGCGCAGAGTGCCGCCGGGCTGTGGAGCGCTTCGTTTCTGAGCAGCGCCAGAAAGTGCTCGGCTGGCGATCCGTCCCCGTGGTCTCGAACGCCATCGGGTGGCTCGCCCGGTCACGCGAACCCGTCATGGAGCAATTGTTCATCGGTCGCGGTGACAAGACGCCAGACGCAATCGCTTTTGAACGAGTTCTGTACGTGATCCGCCGTCGGGCCGAGGTTTGGGCGGCCAAGGCAGGCCGCAGCGCCGCGGGTTCGGATTTCTACATCGCGAGTTGTTCGGCTCGGACTGTCGTTTACAAGGGGATGCTCAAGGCCGACCAACTCGGGCCATACTTCCCCGACCTCGCACACCCCGGAATGGAATCGGCCCTCGCGCTGGTCCACAGCCGCTACAGCACGAACACGTTCCCACGTTGGTCGCTCGCACAACCGTTCCACATGCTCGCCCACAACGGTGAGATCAACACACTGCGCGGTAACGCCACGTGGCTCCTCGCCCGACAACCCCAGATGCAGAGCCCCGGCCTCGGGGATGACCTGGCCAAGACACTTCCGCTCGACTTCGAAGGACTCAGCGACTCGGCCGTACTGGATCAGGCACTGGAGTTGATCGTCCAGTCGGGTCGCACGCTTCCTCAAGCATTGATGATGCTGGTCCCCGAAGCATACGAGGGGCAAAAGGACATCGACCCCGCGGTTCGTGGCTTCTTCGAATACCACCGCTGCCTCACGGAACCGTGGGACGGACCCGCTGGGCTGGCGTTCAGCGACGGAACGCTGATCGGTGCAACGCTCGACCGGAACGGTCTACGACCCGGCCGATACGTCATCACCACCGACGATTTGGTTGTGTGTGCGAGCGAAGCGGGCGTGCTCCCGAGTGACGCTTCGAAAGTGCGAAGCAAGGGGCGGCTGCAGCCTGGGAAGTTCTTCCTGGTGGACACGGCCGCCGGGCGAGTCTATTCCGATGGCGAGGTCAAGGCAGCCGCAGCCGCACGCCAGCCGTACGCCGAGTGGGTGCGGAAGAACCTCTCGACCCTGGACAGTCTGCCCGCAGCCCCGATCCCCGAGCACAACCTCGCAACACTGCGCCACAGGCAGCAGGCGTTCGGGTACACCGTCGAAGACCTGACGCGCGTGCTCCTGCCGACCGCACAGGACGGGCAGGAACCAATCTCGAGCATGGGGACCGACATCCCGCTTGCGGTGCTCAGCGACCGGCCACAGGTGCTGTTCAACTACTTCCGCCAGTTGTTCGCCCAGGTCACGAATCCGCCGATCGACCCGATCCGCGAGAAGATCGTGATGAACACCGAGTCGATGCTCGGGGCGGAGGTGAATCTCCTCGGCGAGACACCCGAGCACGCACGACTGCTCCGGCTCAAGTCGCCGATGCTGGCCGACGACGACCTCGCTCGCATTCGTGAGGCGAACAAGCCCGGTCTTAAAGCGCAAACCATCCCGACGTTGTTCCCGCGTGCCGAAGGCGAAGCCGGCCTTGCCACCGCCCTGACTCGCATCTGCACCGAAGCAACCGAGGCCGTGAAGCGTGATGCCACCATCCTGATTCTGTCCGACCGTGGTGTCGATGCGGCGAACGTGCCAGTGCCGATTCTGCTCGCGGTGGCCGGAGTTCACCACCACCTGCTTCGGGCGGGACTGCGAACGCGGTGCGGTCTGGTTGCTGAAACGGGCGAAGCCAAGGAAGTCCATCACTTCGCGCTCCTCGCCGGGTTCGGTGCTGGGGCGGTGAACCCGTACCTTGTTTTCGAAACGTTCCACGGGCTCGCAGCGGTCAATCTGCTCGTCGATGCCAATGGCAACGCCATTGAGCACGCCAAGGCAGTCAAGAATTACCGGAAGGCCATCGACGGCGGCTTGCTGAAGGTATTCAGCAAGATGGGTATCAGCACGCTGATGAGCTATCGCGGCGGCCAGATTTTCGAGGCACTTGGACTCAACAAGTCACTCGTCGACCAGTTCTTCACAGGCACCCCGAGCCGAATCGAGGGGATCGGGCTAACCGAAATCGCTCGGGAATCACTCGCCCGGCACGAGCTTGGCTATCCCGCCGATCCGCGCGATGAGAGCCCGGAACTCGACGCGGGCGGAGAGATCATGTGGCGTCGCCGTGGCGAACACCACATGTGGAACCCCGAAACGGTGCAAAAACTCCAGCACGCCGTGAACAGCGAATCGTTCGCAACATACAAGGCGTTCGCGAAGGTCTCGAACGAAGAGACTCGGCAGCTTTGCACACTGCGTGGCTTGCTTGAGATCAAGAAGGCGCGCCGGCCGATTCCGCCAGAGTTGGTTGAACCCGCCAAGGAGATCGTGAAGCGGTTCTTCACCGGAGCAATGAGCTTCGGGAGCATTAGCAAGGAAGCGCACGAAACTCTGGCTATCGCACTGAACCGAGTCGGGGGGCGAAGCAACACGGGCGAAGGTGGCGAAGATCCAGCCCGATTCAAGCGTGATGGGAATGGTGACCTACGTGGCAGCGCGATCAAGCAGGTCGCGAGCGGCCGATTCGGGGTCACGGCCCACTACCTCGCGAATGCCGTCGAGATTCAGATCAAGATGGCACAGGGTGCAAAGCCCGGCGAGGGCGGCCAACTTCCCGGGCACAAGGTTGATAGCGCGATTGCGAAGACCCGCTACAGCACACCCGGTGTCGGGCTGATTTCGCCACCACCGCACCACGACATCTACTCCATCGAGGATCTCGCGCAACTGATCTTCGACCTGAAGAACTCGAACCCACACGCCGAGATTTCGGTGAAGCTCGTGGCGGCAGCCGGGGTGGGGACCATCGCCGCAGGTGTGACCAAGGGCTACGCCGATCGCATCCTCATCAGCGGGGACAGCGGCGGCACCGGCGCATCACCGCTTTCCAGCATCCGGCACGCCGGGGTTCCCTGGGAACTCGGCCTCGCGGAAACGCAACAGGTTCTCGTTCGCAACGGGCTTCGCGGCCGGGTACGGGTGCAGACCGACGGCCAGATGAAGACCGGCCGCGACGTCATTGTTGCCGCATGTCTCGGTGCGGAGGAGTACGGGTTCGCCACAGCTCCTCTCATCGCGATGGGCTGCATCATGATGCGGAAGTGCCACCTGAACACGTGCCCGGTCGGAATCGCGACGCAGGATCCCGTGCTGCGAGCACAGTTCGCCGGCACTCCGGAACAGGTCGTCAACTACCTGTTCTTCGTCGCGGAAGAAGTCCGGGAACTCCTCAGCGAAATGGGGTTCCGCACCCTCGATGAGATCGTCGGGCGGCCCGATCTGCTGAGCGCCCGCGACGTGTCGAGCCACTGGAAGGCCAAGCATCTGAACCTGTCGGCACTGTTGGAGCGGCCCGCGGTTGCTCCGGGCACGCCACTACGTTGCGTCGAACGCCAGACGGACACTCTCGCCGAGCAACTGGACTGGGAAATCATCGCAGGAAGCAAGGCTGCGATCGAAAAACTGGAACACGTGCAACTCTCGCACACGCTGACCAACCGCAACCGCACGGTGGGCACGCTGCTGAGTTACTTCGTGACTGCGAAGCATGGTGAAACCGGCCTTCCGGAAGACACCATCGACGTGCAGTTCACGGGGACCGCAGGGCAGAGCTTCGGGGCGTTCGTCACCAAGGGCATCACCCTGAACTTGCGTGGCGAGGCCAACGACTACGTGGGCAAGGGTCTCTCGGGCGGGAAGTTGATCGTCGCGCCCCCTGCCGAGGCGTCTTACGTAGCCCAGGATAACGCCGTCATCGGGAACGTGGCACTCTACGGTGCGACGAGCGGTGAAGCCTACTTCCGTGGCCGTGCCGGGGAGCGGTTCGCGGTTCGGAATAGCGGTGCCAAGACGGTCGTCGAGGGTGTCGGCGATCACGCCTGTGAATACATGACGGGTGGCGTGGTGGTTGTGCTCGGCTCGACGGGTCGCAACTTCGCGGCCGGCATGAGCGGCGGGTTCGCCTACGTATACGACCCGGACGGCACCTTCCGCGAACGATGCAACACCGAGATGGTCGATCTCGTTCCCGTCGATGAGTACAAGGACGTGGGTGTGCTTGGCAACCTGCTCAATCGCCACGTGCTCTACACGGGGTCGGAGGTCGCCGACGCAATCGTGAACGACTTCGCCAGCGAACTCGGCAAGTTCGTGAAGGTGTTCCCGAAGGACTACCGCCGTGTGCTCGAACAGAGCCGGGCCATTCAGCGTCAGTGGGAACTTGTCAACGGGTAATTCCAGGCGGGCAGACAAGAATGTCTGCCCCACCGGACATAAACGCGACCCCGCTGGGGTCGCCGCTACACGCCTAACTTTGCGATGGAGTATCGTCAACAATGTCTGATCCGCGCGGGTTCCTGACGGTCGATCCCCAGAAGCCCATGCCGCGTCCCGTCCACCAGCGGACGAAGGACTACGAAGAGCTATACCAGCCGATGCCTCCGGAAGGCGTTCGTGCCCAGGCCACGCGTTGCATGGACTGTGGCATCCCCTTCTGCCACACGGGCTGTCCCCTCGGGAATCTGATTCCGGACTGGAACGACCTCGTTCACCGCAACCGGTGGGAAGAAGCCCTCACGGCGCTCCACGACACGAATAACTTCCCCGAGTTCACGGGGAAGACGTGCCCGGCACCCTGCGAATCGGCGTGCGTGCTCGCGTTGAGCGGAGCAGCGGTCACGATCAAAACGATCGAAGCCGCAATCGTCGATAAGGGCTGGGAGATGGGCTGGATCGTCCCACGCCCACCGATGAGCGAGACGGGCAAATCCGTTGGCGTCGTCGGAAGTGGCCCGGCAGGGATGGCTGCCGCACAACAACTTCGCCGAGCCGGGCACGCGGTCACGGTCTACGAACGCGACGATCGTCCCGGCGGTCTCATGACGTATGGCATCCCCGACTTCAAGATGGGTAAGGAATACGTTGACAAGCGTGTTGCGCAGATGGAAGGCGAGGGCGTCAAGTTCGTCGTGAACGCCGACGTGGGCCGCACCATCGACCCCAACGATCTTGTTGCGTCACACGATGCATTGCTGCTCACCGTCGGTGCGACCAAGCCGCGTGACCTCGACGTTCCGGGTCGCCACCTCAAGGGAATCGGGATGGCGATGCCATTCCTGACGCAACAGAATCGTCGCGTTGCGGGTCTGGCACCCGAAGGAGAGCCCATCCTCGCGACGGGCAAAAACGTCATCATCATTGGTGGTGGCGACACGGCCGCCGACTGCCTCGGCACCTGCCACCGGCAAGGCGCCAAGTCGGTGCTTCAACTCGACTACAACCCTCGCCCTCCGGAACACTCGAACCCCGCGACGCCCTGGCCGCTGTGGCCGAAGATCCTGCGCATCTCGCCGGCTCACGAGGAAGGTGGCAAGCGAGACTGGCAGATCAAGTCCAGCGAGTTCGTCGGTGACGATCAGGGGCGAGTCAAAGAACTGCACGCCGTGCGGGTGAAGCAGTATTTTGATGAGGCTGGCGAACGACAATTCCAGGAAATGACCGGCTCGGAGTTGGTATTCCCGTGCGAGTTGGTGCTGCTGGCGATTGGCTTCTCGGGGCCAGAAGCGGGGTTGCCGCAGGTTCTCGGACTGATGATGAACGAGAACGGAGCGATTGCATCCGATGCCCGATACGCAACCTCCCGCCACGGGGTGTTTGCGGCTGGCGACTGTCGGCGGGGTCAGTCCATCGTCGTGTGGGCGATTGCCGAGGGCCGCGAAGCAGCACGGAATATCGACGAGTTCCTGACGGGCCGGCCGAGCCGACTGCGGGGTCGCGATACTTCCTCGTTGGTGATCGAATTGCCCCGGACCGTCCTGCGGTCTTGAGTCTTGGCTTCACGAGGAGGGCTGTTATCAGCCCTCCTTCTTGTCAGCGACTTTCTTCCATTCTTGAATCTTGCGATAGAGCGTGCGTTCCGCGATGCCCAGGAGTTTCGCGGCTTCCTCGCGGTTCCCCTCGGTCATCTCCAACGCCTTCTCCGTGTAGTATCGTTCGACCTCCTCAAGGGGTCGGCCAATGAATTGATCGGCCCCCGCAGCGGTGGTGGCTCCACCGGGCAGCCCATGTGGTCGCACTCCGGCGTCCTCGGGCAGATCATCGAACGTCAACTCGCCGTCGAGATCAAGCACTAACATGCTGTCGATAAGGTTCCTCAACTCGCGCACGTTCCCGGGCCAGTCGTAGTTCTCGAACGCTCGCCACACAGACGCCGCAACCTTGGGCACGGGTTTACCGTGTTTCTTGGCGAGTTCCCGGAGGAAGTGCGCGCCGAGCGGCGGCACGTCTTCTCGCCGCTCTCGGAGAGTTGGCAGGCGGATCGTTCCGACCTTCAGCCTGTAGAACAGGTCTTGCCGGAACCGCCCCGCCTCGACCTCTTTCTGAATGTCCTTGTTCGTCGCGGCGATCACGCGGACATCGACCGTGACGGGCGAGTTCGCCCCAATCCGAACGACCTCACCGTTCTCCAGCACGCGAAGCAACTTTGCTTGCAGTGACAACGGCATGTCACCGACTTCGTCGAGGAATAATGTCCCACCGTGGGCGTACTCGAATCGGCCCTTCCGCTGGCCCTTCGCGCCGGTGAACGAACCGTCCTCGTGGCCAAACATCTCGTCGTCGAGCAGATTCTCGTTGAGGGCCGCACAGTTCATCGCGACAAAAGGCTTGTTTCGGCGGGGGCTGTTCGTGTGAAGTGCCTTGGCAACCAACTCCTTCCCCGTTCCGTTTTCTCCAAGAACGAGCACCGATGCGGTCGTCGGAGCATAGGCTCGAAGCAGTTGGAGCACTCGCTGCATCTTCGGCCCATTCCCGACGACTCCCTCGAAGCCAAACTTCTCGTCGAGTTGACGGCGAAGGTCGCGAACGGTTTGGACCCTCTCGGCCGACTTGTCCACGACCGCACGGAGCTCCGCGAGGTCGATGGGCTTTTGGAGGTAGTGCGAAGCGCCGAGTTTCATCGCCTCGACAGCGGTCTTCACATCCGCGAATCCGGTGATAACGAAGACCTCGGCATCGGGGAGCACCTGCCGGCAGCGTTTGACAACCTCAAGGCCACCCACGTCTGCCATCCGCAGGTCGGTGAGAACGACATCGAAAGAATCATCGTCGAGCTTTGCCAGGCCGCCTTTTCCCGTGGTGCAAACGGTGCAATCGTGGCCTCGCCGTTCCAGGCTCTCGGCGATCGCCTCGGCCAGGCCTTTGTCATCATCAATGACCAGAACACGCAACGGCTCAGTCGGCGCGGACATGGTGTGCCTCAAATGGGGTCAACACATAATGTACCGCAGGCCCGCGACACGGTAAGCACCTTCGGGTCGGACGGACACCAAACCGGGCGCAACACACCAACGCACAAAACAATTTTCCGAAATTTTGGCTATTTTTTCCCACAAGCCCTTGTATAGTTGAGCCTAGTTATTGGGGGTGGACCCCAATAGCAAGGAAGATAGTGAACAGGTCTTCGCGTCCACGTTGTGATCACTTGGTGAATTTGCCCTGGACATTTGCTCCAAAGCTGAAGCCTTGCGACAGTTCAATTACTGCCTTGCAACCGCTCAAAGCTCATCAAGTTGGTCGACATGTGCGGCGTATCCACCCGATACTCGCGGTGCACTTCCCTGGCTTAACCCACACTCGATGCCTCGGTTGTGATGTCTGAATTCGGGCGGCAGTCTGTTCAAGTCGTCTTCCCGGTCGCGATGGCGCGACTGGTCCGAGGGAGTTCCCGGATGGGTCGATGAAGGTGACCCGCCGGGGGGGAATGTCATGGCCAGCAAGAATCTGTACGTCGGGAATCTGCCGTTTACCACCACCGAACAGGAACTGACGGACCTGTTCAGCCAGTACGGCACCGTAACCAAGTCCCAGGTCATCATGGACCGGGAAACCGGCCGGAGCCGTGGGTTTGGGTTCGTCGAAATGTCCAGCGGGGCAGACGAAGCCATCCAGGCAATGAATGGAGCCGAGTACCAGGGTCGTCGGCTCACCGTCAACGAGGCCAAACCGCGTGAAGAGCGTGGCGGCGGAGGCGGAGGTCGCGGTGGCTACGGCGGAGGTGGCGGTGGTCGCGGCGGCTACGGTGGCGGAGGTGGTGGAGGTGGAGGCCGCGGCGGCTACGGTGGAGGTGGTGGCGGCCGCGGTGGCTACGGCGGTGGTGGCGACCGTTACTGAGCCTCGCCAGGTCTGTTGTTCCCGACGATGCGATAACCCTGCGACCGGCTCCGTCATTCGGGCCGGTCGCACTCATTTCCAGCTACTTTTTCCCAAGGCAGTAAAGCAACCCCTTGTCGGTTCCGACAAGGATAGAGTCTGGCCCTACTGCTACCGACCCGACAACAGGCGAGAAGAGTTGCAACTCCTGGATTTTCTTCCCCGTTTTCAGATCGAGGACATAGAAGTTACCGTCATCGCTCAGGCAACCGACGTAGACCCGATCACCGACGATCACGGGGGAAGCGTCCACCTGCCCTTCTGTGACGAAGTTCCATTTCTGTTCACCGGTCTTGGCGTCGAGAGCGTAGACCTTCTTGTCGCGGCTTCCAGCAATGACCAATCCTGTGGTTACAGCAGGCGAAGATTGAAAGGGCTGTTGCCGCTTCGGTGCCTCAAATGACCAGACTTTCTTGAGGCCCTTCAGATCGGCACCAACCACCTGATTCGACACCATCGAGGCGTAAACCCAGTCGCCGACCACCGCGGCCGTGGTTACGGTACTCCCACCGAGGTCGATGTTGCCCAGTTCTTTGCCGGTTTTCGCGTCGATGACATGCAGGACGCCGTTCTCGCACCCGGTAGCAAAAGTGCGATCCCCCACGACCGCAGCGGTGGAATTGATCGGACCATCCACGGGTGTGGCCCAGACCTTCTTGCCCTCCGGGTTGAGGCAATAGAGATTCGAGTCGTGCGAACCGAAGATGATGTTCTCGCCGTGGAAGTTTGCCGCCGCCGTGATCTCCCCGTCGGCTTCGAATTTCCAAAGGAGTTTGCCATCGGCCGCGTTCACGCAGTGGAACACCCCTTCGAGGTTACCCACGTAAATGCGGTTCCCCTTCATGCCGGGAGACGCTTTCATCGCACCCAGTTTGACCTTCCACTTCTGCTTCCCGGTCGCGAGTTCAATCGCGTAGAGGTGCTTGTCGAGCGAAGCAACGTAGACCACTTCGCCAGCAATGATGGGCGAACCTTCGATCGCATCGCCAGTCTTGAACGTCCAGCGTTCTTCCAGTTGGTCGGGGAGTTTAGCAGTACCAACACCGGTCATGGTGGCATCGCCGCGAAACACCGGCCAGATCGCCGGCGCGATGCGAAACGGTCCGGGTGAGTCTTTATCCGCAGGCTTCTTGGGAAGGTCGGAAGGTGGTTGTGCGGCCGCACTGAGACTTAACAGAGCCGCGCAGAGCACGGAAGGTATCAAGCGAGTCATGGCTGAAGATCTCCGGACGAGTCACCGGGGAAGGCGCGTGTTGATTCGCACATCTCGACCTTCAGCATCACGCCTCACCACGCGGATTGGTAGAGTTTGTGGATGTCGGCTTCGCCGATCGGTCGGGGGTTAAAGCGGGCGGTCCACTGTTGATTCGCCTCTTCCGCGAGCAAGTGCAGAATCGACTCGCTCACGCCGCATTCCTTCAGCGATTGTGGCAAGCCCGCGGCGGCGGTCAACTCGCACACCCGAGCCGCCAATACCTCCGCCGCCGGCTTGGCGCTGACACGGCCGAAGTCACCGAGCAACCCGGCGTAGAGGCCGTCGATTTCTGGGTTCTGAGCGGCGTTGAAGCGGATCACGTGCGGAAGCATCACACCAATTGCAACACCGTGCGTGATCCCATAGTGGGCTGTCAGCGGATTGGCACAACTGTGGCAGACGCCGAGCATCGCGTTCTCAATTGCCATGCCCGCGAGGTAAGCCCCCACTTGCATACCCGAGCGAGCCGCGAGGTCATTTGGCGACCGAAGCACCACCTCGAAGTTCTGATCCAGATGCCGAAATGCAGCGACGGAACACATTTGTGACAGCGGGTTCCGCTTCGTGCAAACCTGCGACTCGATCGCGTGCGCAACCGCGTCGATCCCTGTCACTGCCGTCACGGACTTGGGCTGCGAGAGTGTCACTTCCGGATCGAGAATCGCGACACGAAACGCGGCCTTCTTGTCGCCGCACGCCATCTTCAGGTGCGATCGTTCATCGGTGATCAGTGCGTAACTTTGGGCCTCGCTGCCAGTGCCTGCTGTGGTCGGCACTCCAACAGATGGCAGCATCGGCTTCTTCGCCTTGTCGTGCCCCTTGTAGTCGGCCATGCGGCCGCCATTGGTGAGGATGAAGTTGATCCCCTTGGCGCAGTCCATCGAACTGCCACCACCGACCGCCACGATGCAATCGACATTGTGTGTGCGGGCAAACACCACGCCCGCATCGACTTCACGCTCAGTCGGGTTCTCTTTGACGCCGTCGAAAGTGAACACAGCGAGGTTCGCTTCCGTCATGATCCGGGTCGCCCGCTGTGGGTGACCCGCGTGCTCCAACCCGGGATCAGTGACGAGAAGAACTCGTGACCCACCGACCGACCGAACCGCTTCACCCAACCGCGCAAGCCCCCCCGCCTCGGAGATGACCCGGCCAAGGGGTTGGAAGTCAAACGCCGGCAGCGGCGCGCGGTGCGTGCTGCAAGGCCCGCTGCTTGTAGAGGTGGGTGAAGAGGTTGCCTTCATGCGGCTGATCCCAGGTCAGGCGGTTTGTAGGCAGCGGTCCGATGTTCAACCGCTCGATGTTGGGGCAAGCCATGCATTCCGCGATGAACCCGGTATCCTCGGTCAAGGCGGTAGCGGCCAGTGTGTATCCAATCCGCTTCAGGACATCGGCCTGCGGGTATTCTATGACGCTAGCATAGGGGAACAGGAACTCCTTGTTAGCCAGCGGGTGTTCGGGCGAATCACACCGAACAATCGTCGGCAGCAGGTACGCAATTCGGCCTTCCTTGACGAGCCGTGGCGTGCCCCGTACTTCCTGCGTCACATCGCGTGCTCCCGGCGTCTTCAACCCTTCCTCGATCATGTTGTTGATCGCTTCCGCGACCTCGGGTTTAGCGAAGGCACTGATCTCGGCGGCAGGGTCGTCCCACGGGCGTGGCTTCACGGTGGCGAGTTTCTTCGCCAGCCCCATTGCGAGGGCATCGGCATTCTTCGGGGTCCACACTCCTGAAGCATTCACGCACGCACGACCACCGTTGGCCGCGATGGATTCGACGAGCAGGTCGAGATATTGTTCCCAATTGTCGGCCTTGTCCTCGCCGAAGATCATCTTGCTGTAGCCCGTGCCGTGAATCTCGACGCGGTGGTCATTCTTGTACGGGGCCATGCTGCGGTCGTCGCCGAAGGCCATGCTTCGCCCGCACAATCGGAGGATGTCGGCGGAACCCGCGTGATCTGTCGGCAAGAACCCGAGGACGTTCTGGGGCACCCCGGCTTTAATGAACGCTTGCAGCACGCGGTACGGCGTCCAGGGTTCCTCACGGCCCGGCTTCAAGAGCAGCGGAATCTTGAACGCGAGCGTCGGCACCCACAGCGAATGCACGCCCGGCGAGTTCGAAGGCAGCACCGCCCCGAACACGTCTGTAGTCGGGTAGAACGCCTGCATCCGCCCCGTGGTTGTGGTGTAGCCGGTGTCGAGCGCGTCGAGAGGCAGCCCACGGGTGAGGCCCGCGATGACTTCCTCGATGTTCGCGAGGACGTACTGCACCTTGCGAGCGTTCCGGTCGCAGAAGACCATCGCGCTGCCAGTGGTGGCAGACAGATTGCGGACATACTGATCGAACGTGAGCTCGGTGTCACCGCAGGGGAGCGTGGCATTGAGGAAGTAGTCCGCTGCCTTCTTGTACATCGCGAGAATTTCGCGGATTGGAATGGCTGCGAGTTGCTTGTGCGCTCGCTCCATCTGGCCGAGATCACGCGAGATCATGGAGCCCGTGACCTGGCTCACCTCGGCGACCGGTTCGCCCGTGACGTGGTGAACCAGCGTGGCCTTATCCGTGCTGGTGTAGACTTTGCCAAATCGCAGTGCGGGAATGTGAATCATGGCTGTGGGTGTTCCTTAGTTCTTTTTCTTCTTCGCCGGTTGCTTCTTCAGGAGTTCGGTTGCCCACCCCGCCTCAACCGGACGCAACGCAGGAGTTGTGGGTTGTGTGTAGTCAATCCGCATCGAATAACGATTCGTGTCGTAAATCTCGCTCACGCAACTTTGAAGATCAAGGGGGACATCAGCGTCGTCTGGTTTCAGTGGCACCGGCAACACTGGGATGGCGTCGCGGATGGTAAAAGGCCACACACCCGCCTGAGGGTAAGCCCCACCACGACAAACAAAGAGGTAATAGTCGGCATCTGGCGGCGTGGGTTTCCCAAACGGCATTCGCTCGCCAGCGCGAAGTAGGTCAATTTCAACTAGGCTTGTGCCAGTGCCGAGGTATTCGTCTCGTTTCTCTCGGTACTTCCGACCATCTCCCGAGTTGGTTTTGTTCGCAGGACTCAGAACCTCGACGACTGTGAGAACTGTCGCGTGGTCTGGCCCAACGATCTTAACGAACCGGTGCTTCTTCTTTTTCGCATTTGGGAGTGTGACTTCGACTGGAGGGGCCAAAACCACGACGCCCACTTTCTCATCCTTCCGCGACTTGGAGTGTGCCCCATTCTTGTCGGTCACGAACGTGTCCGGTTTGCCCAAAAGCAACCGCTCATCATCTTCTTCTACCTGAAGCCAAACGTACTCATCCATCTCCGCGAAGTAGCCCTCCGGGAGACTGAGGTTTAGTGCGGTTTGGATGCGACCGCACAAGTTCGCGTGAAACCCGGCCCAGAAAATCGGGTTCTCCAAATACGGGTCCATTCCGGGAAACGGCGATGGCATCGGTAGTCCCCGAACTCCGGTCGCTTATGCTCCCGGCTCGCCTCAAATCAGTACACTCCGACCACGGTGCCGCCAGCGAGTTTGGCGAACGGTCGCACCCCACTGACACCATCCCACGGGTACTTGTCGAAAGGCTTCTCGCGTTCGCCTTCGTCTCGCTCTGGGAATCGCGGCACGAAGAACTCCTTCGTGAACGTGCTCAGCAGCACGCGACCGGTACCGCCGTAGGGTACGATCTCGTCGTAGTTGTCCGGGTTCACGACTTCGATGACCGCACGCGGTTGCGGGGCGTAGTAGCTGATCTTGTACCCGTCGTGCGCTCCAATCGGCTTCGAGCAAGCCAGCCCCATTAGCGTGTTGCCGTAGGTCGGGGTCATGTAGACTTCCCCGTTGTCGAGCATCTCCTCGACGGCCTCGCGGGTGAAGTCCGGGGTGAACTCGGTGCCACCCGAGAAGATACCCGTGATGCCGGTGCTCTTGATCGACCGCAGCCCGCCCGGAGGGATCGGCTTGCCGAGCGACCGGTACGTGTCCTCGAGTTTGCCGTTGCGGAGCGCCTCGTCGAGCGCCGCGAGGAGCTTCGGCGTGGTGAACATGCACTTGATGTCGTGGCCGCCGGCCAGCACCGTGAGTGCCTGGGCGATGCAGTGATCCTTGTAGGCTTGCGCCTCGGCGATCTTGCGTTCTTTGAGGCACTTCACGACGTAGCGCGGGTCGAGGTCGATGGCGAAGCAGATCCCGCCACGATACTGTGCCAGGTGCTCGATCGCGAGCCGCAGCCGACGCGGACCGCTTGGCCCGAGCATGAGCCAGTTGCTTCCCTTGGGGAAGTACTTGTCTGGCAGGGTGTCCGACATCATCTCGTAGTCGATCTTGAAGTCGTCGATGACGATGCGGGACTTCGGCAGGCCCGTTGTGCCGCCGGTCTCGAAGACGTACACAGCACGATCGGCCATCCCCTTCGGAACCCACTTGCGAACCGGGCCGCCGCGAAGCCATTCGTCTTCAAAAATGGGGAACTTCTTGACGTCGTCCCAGCCGTTGACATCGGTCAAGGGGTTGAAGTTGAACGTCTTGGCTTTTTCCAGCCAGAACGGTGTGCCGGTGTCCGGGCTGAAGTGCCAGCGGACGGTATCGCGGATGTGGGCGTCCAGTTGCGTGCGGGCGTTCTTGATCTTCTCTTCCAGCGTCGCGCCCGTAACGGGTGTGGGCTTACCGGGAGTGTCTTTCACTTGTTGCGGCTCGTATGGGAGGAGTGGTAGCGGATGCAACTATTGATAGGCGAAAGCCAAAGCCCACGGACCAGAATCCGTGGGCTTTTCACGACTCACTTCTTTTCCTTGAACGCAAAGAGCGTCTTTTCGGTCATCACGTACAGCACGCCGTTCGCAACGACGGGCGTCGAGCGAATCGGTGCATCCAGCTCGATCTTCGCGAGCAGATACTTGTCGGCAACCTGCTTCCGCTTCTCGACCATCTGCTTGCGTGCGTCCTTCATGTTGTCGGCCTTGATGTCCAGTTCGTCGATCTTCACGGGTTTCTTGTCGTGCTTGAACACGAACAGGTCGCCCGCATCGGTCGCCAGGAACACCTTACCATCGACGAAGTACGCTGAACCCCAGATCGAAGCCTTGGTGTCGAACTTCCAGTATGGCTCACCGGTCTGTGCGTTCATGCAGTGGAGGTAGCCAGCCAGTTCGGAGATGTAGATGACATCGTCCACGATGCAGGCCGAGGACATCGTGCGGCCGAACTTGAAGTCGCGGAGTGCCCACGAGCGTGATTCTTCACCACCAAAGTGCCAGACCACGCAGGAGTTCGGGTTCGGCTTCTCGCCGATCACGTCCTTGCCGTCCGGCCCCTTGGTGCGGGTCTCCAGGAACTTCGAGATGTCGCCCTTCTTGTCCTTCTTCGGTGCGATGCACCAGAAGTGCGAGATGCCCGTGCTGTGCTCGGGGTCTTGCCCAAGGCCAATGTAAATCTTGTTGTCGTAGATCACCGGCGTGCCGATGTAGTCGCTTCGGGTGCCGGTGCCGCCGAGTTCGTACACCGAATCCTTCGGGTTGCCGTCGAACTTCCAGATCAGCTCGCCGGTCTCGGGAACGAAGCTGTAGATCCAGCCATCGCCGCCCGCAAAGATCACCTGCCGAACGCCGTCAATCTCGGCGTAGGTGGGGTTCGACCACTGGCCGTGCATGATGTTCTTGCCGGGCAGGCTGCTCTTCCACAGGAGCTTGCCGGTCTTCTTGTCGAGTGCGATGAAGCTCGGGGAGTTCGGGCTGGGCAGGTTCAAGTGGCCGTCATCGACGCCGTTCGCCGTGTGAACGTAGAGGATGTCGCCGACGATCAGCGGGCACCCGGCAGACATGTTGTGCGGGAACACGCCGAGTTCCTTCATCATGTCGAACTGCCACACGATGTCGCCGTCGGTCGCTTCCTTGTACTTCTCGTCCTGGAAGCCCTGGTTGCCGTTGGCGAAGCCGTTGGCATCGAGGCACACGACTGCACAGCGATTGCTGACGTAGTAGACGAAATCGCCCTCGATTGTGGGGGTGGCACAAACGCCTTCTTCGGGCCAGTCGTTCACGCGACCGGATTCGAGCTTGTTGTGGACAGCCTGCCAGAGAAACTTGCCGGTTTTTTCGTCGAAGCACATCAGAACGCCGCGGTCGATCGGCTCGACTTCGCCAGACTTGCTCCGGTGGACATCGCGGTCGTTGCGAGGCCGCTGGTTGTTGGTGCCGCAATACACACGCCCGCCAGCAACAGTCGGCCCGCCGTAGGCTCGCGAGCCCAGGTCAGACTTCCAGAGCAGCGTGTTCTTGTCCTCAGGGTCGAATTTGCTGAGGACGTTCTTATCAGCGAGGTTCACCATGTTGCGAGCGGATGAACCGCCGAACATCGTGTGATCGCTGGCACCGGGGTTCGTGGCCTTCGGGGTGATCGGATCGGCCGCGGGAGCATCGCCCTTACCGACGAGCAAGAAGCCCGCACTCAGAACGATGGGCACTGCAAGAATGGTCAGCCGCTTGGTCGGGTTTCGCATATTGTTCGGCTCCTGTGGGAATTCAGGTGTTGAGTTAGCCGCTTGGGGCTTCGCAGCACACTGCGAAGCCGCAAGCGGCTCAGTTATCACTTCTTGGCATCGGGCGTAATGATGATGTTGTCGTAATAGCAGTTCGAACCCGTCTCGATCGCGGTGCTGTTGGTCACATAGCCGTAGATGCCAGCCGCACCGACGCGGTTGGGGCTGGGGTCTTCGAGTTCCACCGTCCAAGCGGTGGGTTCAGCCTCACCCTTCTTCCAGACCTTGCCGCGAACGACCGCCGTCTTTTCCTTGTGCTCGATCACGAGCTTGGCGGTGTACCACACGTCCGGCTGCCAGTCGAAATCCACGACCTTGGTAATTCGCGGACGAGCTTCCCACGATACCAGTCGAAGCTGGCGCTTCTTACTGTCTGGATCGGTCTTCCCGTCAAGAATCAAGGAATAACGGCTGTTGATGAGACCGAAATCGCCCATCCCACCCCGAACGACAGTCCCCATCAAGTTGGCCTGGATGGTGTAGTTCGCTGCGTCTGGCGTCGTGATGAACGCGTTCGCCTTCGCAAGCGGTGGCCGTGGGTCGTTGTTGTTCTTCATCAGCACCGTGTTGCCATCGGGGAGTTTCACAACAGTGAACTTGCCGTTGGCATTCACCCAACCGCCGGGCGACGACCCCTCCGGGGACTTTTCGAAGTCCTGCTTCCAGGGGATCTGAGCCGCAACGCGAACACGGGCACGGGGTGCCTTGAGCTCGCCACTCTCGAATTCCACATAACCCTGTTGAGCAGGAGGAAGCGCGGCAACGGTGAGTTGCCCGTTATCGGAGAGCTTCCCTACAAGCGCGGGAGGTTGAGCACCGGTCGGCGTCTTTGCTGGAAGCGGAATTGTCCAGGTCGCCTTGGCGTCGGTTCGCGTGTTCTTCACCTCGCGCCCGTTCGCGTCGACGAACACTGGTTTGAACTGAACTGTTTCGCCTGGCTTCACCACGACATCGGCCGGGAACAAGCGAACCCCTGCGACTGCTCCCTCCTTGAACGGCGTTTCTTCAGGCAGCGGCGGATACTTGACCGTTTCCGGCTTCGCATCGGGGACGCCGAGGCAGAACAGATTGGCTGCCGAAACGAAATACACGTGGCCATTCACCGCGATGGGAGTGCCGTTGGTTTCCGAGTAGATGCCCTTCGGTTCCTTGAAGCGATACTCGAACGTCTCGACCTCGTCGGGCTTCTCGTTCCCCTTCAGGGTAAGGATCATCATCCGGCGTTGCACGTCCATGATGTAGACCTTGCCGTCGGCAACGAGCGGAGAGCCACGGACTTCGTTAGCGTAGCGGTACTTCCAGAGAGGTTTGCCGGTCTTGGCGTTGAAGCAGTGCAGGTCGCCGGCGTCGTCTGGAACGTAGATCCGTCCATCGGAGAGCGCCGCAGAGGCGAGGCCGAAGCGGATCGACTTGCGGAAATCCCAGACGATCGTGGGCTTGCCGTTCTTGTCGAGTTTGGAAGCATCCAGACAGATGAGACGGCCGTATGGCCCACCGTCCGGGTTCTCGTCGCCGTGGGTCGCGTAGATGTAGTTGCCATCGACAATCGGAGCACCGTTGGCTGCACCACCACAAATCTGGTACGTCCAGACCCGTTCGCCAGTCCGCACCTTGATCGCGTGCAGGTAGCCGTCGGCACCACCGCTGATGAGCAATCGCTGGCCGTTGATGACAGCGACCACCGGGTGCGAACAGTACGTTTCCTTGCTCGGGAACCCTGCATCGTGCCACCACACCACTTCACCCGTCTTGCCATCGAAGGCGACGTAGCGGTTGGTGCCGCGTGAGAAGTCGCCCCAGCTCGAGCTCACCATCCCGACGATCACGAGGCCACTGTCAAAGATCGGCGACGGGATGCGCCCGCCGTAACCGCTCGCCCGGCCGTATTCCTCGGTCAAGTTGTGTTGCCACACAAGTTTGCCTTCCTTGTCGAGGCACAGCAACAAGCCGCCAGTGGTCTGAGCGTAGACGTATCCGGTCGCGGGGTCGCCTGTGAGCGGTGCCCAAGCGAGACGGGTGGAAACAATGTCGGTGTGGAAGACGTTGAAGCGGTAGGTCCACAGCAACTTGCCGGTCTTCTCATCCACGCAAACCATCTGCTCGGATTCTTCGAGGCCAACCCCCGTGCCTTGAAGAACGTAGACTCGCCCACCCATGACGAGCGGGGCAGCGCGGCCACCGTAAGGGGCGGACCACAGTACGTTCCCCTTCACCCCGGCAGCCGGGTTGAATTCACCGGGCAGGTTCGTCTCACGAGATGAACCATTCATCTCCGGGCCACGCCAGTGAATCCAGTCGGCGGAAGTCGCCGAGGAGGGTACGGCGAGCGCCGTTGCAAAAACAAGCAGCAGGAGTCGCGGCGGGAGGGTTGGCAGCATCGGGAACTCCGGGGTGGTATCGTGCCGCGGGGGTACCAGACTCCCCGGCGGAACATCCTTGCGGGGGACTCGCGTCCCCCTCGCTCGCCATCATCTCTGGTGTACGAGCCGTTTCGCTTTCAATTCGAATCGCGGTAAACTTCCACACGGAACAGCAGACACATCGACGCGGAACAACAATTCGTCGCGAACAGCCCGGCTCACGTTCTCGGCCAACTCACGACCGTCTCCATCAACAGGCTCGACTTCGATTCGCAGATCAGTCAGCGATCCGCGGTGATCCACGACGATCCGGTATTCCGCGACCTCAGAAAACCGTCGAATGATGGACTCAATGGAGGCAGGGTACAGGTTATTACCCCGGACGTGAATCATATCATCCGCACGCCCCAGAATGCCACCGTCGAGCCGTCGCCACGTTCGCCCCGTGGGGTCCGAATCGGTGGCAATTCGCACGAGATCACCCGTGCGGTAACGAATGAGAGGGCTCCCGGTCCTTCCAAGATTCGTGACTACCAGTTCGCCGAATTCTCCAGCCGGCGCAGGCGTGTTGGTCCCGGGGATCAGAACCTCTGCGAGGTATTCCGATTCCAGCAGGTACATATGCCCCCGTTGATCGTGGCTCTCGACGGCAACCGGGCCGATTTCCGTCATCCCGTAGTGGTCGAACACGCGGGCACCCCAGACGGTTTCGATCCGTTCTCGCGTCGCCGGGATGTTGCCACCGGGTTCGCCAGCCACCACGACCGCACGCACGGGACCGTTCGCGAGGTCGATTCCTTCCTTCGCCGCGAGCTCGGCGAGATGCAGTGCGTAGGTGGGAGTAGCGAACACCACCGTGCAGGCGTGCTCGATCAGGAAGCGTAGCCGTGCGGTGCTGGTCATGCCGCCGCCGGGGATGCACATGTAGCCGGCTCGGGATGCGGCCTCGAATGCGGTCCAGAACCCCAGGAACGGCCCGAACGAGAACGGGAAGAAAATGATGTCGCCAGCAGTCAGCCCCATGAACGGGAAGCTGACCCGCCAGCACCCGAGGAGCCACTCCCACGATTCTGGTGTGTCTAGCCAGCGGAGCGGTTTGCCCGTGCTCGTGCCCGAGGTTTGGTGGAGGCGAGAGTACTTCTCAAATGCGAAAGAAAGGGTGGAACCGTACGGCGGGTTCTCGGTTTGATCCGCCGCGAGTTCGGCCTTCAGCGTGAACGGGAGCGTTCGGAAGTCGTCGAGGGTGCGAACGTCGCTCGCACCTACCCCATTGAATTTGCGATTGTAGAACCGGTTACCCGGCAGCACGACCCGCAACAATTCCCGGACGCGGGCGAGTTGCGCCTCACGAAGTTCAGGGATGGGCGTTGTGGGAGACACGGAAACGGCTCCCGATCGGAAACGCATACGTTTCCGAGGAGGCTCAGGGCGGGTCCGACGGCGGAAAATATACGACACGTGTGCAGACCGGCAAGCAGTCTGGTTTTGTGGGCATACCGGCGGAAAATTCGGAGTTTACACGGAATCCGAGAACGGTCGCAGTTGTCGCACCATTTCGGGGACGAGCACACGCCAGCCGCTGTCGCCCGTGTCCAATTCCAGTCCATCGAAGCTCATCTCGTGCAAACGACCCGACACGAGCGAGCCGTCCGTGAGTTCGGCCGTCACTTGGCGACCCAACAACCCGATCCGCCACTTCCAGTCCGCCTCGACCGCGACCCGCTCCCCCGCCAGAAGCCGCGTGTATTCCGCGTCGAGTTTCCGGATCACCACATCCGCGGCAGCGGCCACCTCGACAGGCTTCCCCGAAACGATCCCCAGCGAAGTTGCGTCGGGTAGATTCGCCTCTGCGAACTGCTCGGCTGTCTGGTTCAGATTGAGCCCTATTCCGATGACGGTGGCTGTGGTATTCTCGATCAGAATGCCGCAGACTTTCTTGCCGCGAATCAGCAGATCGTTCGGCCACTTGATCCGGGCCTGCGTGCCGGTGAGCGCAAGGATTGCCTCACCCATCGCGACCGCTGCGAGTGCCGTGAAGATCACGGGGCGGCACAGTTCACGCGGCGACCGCAACGCCACCGACATCAGCAGCGAACTGCCTGGCCGCGATTGCCACACACGACCGTACTGCCCTCGCCCGGCGCTCTGGAAGTCCGCGAGGACCACGAGCCCGCTCTCGTGGGTCGAAGCCAGTTCGGCCGCGGTGGTATTCGTGCTGTGAAGTTGATCGAAGAACAGCACGCGCTGGCCAATATGTGCCGTGTCGAGGTTCCAGGTTTCGCGGGGTTCGCGGGCACTCACGACAGATAATCCAGCCCGATGTCGAGAGCCGGAGCCGAGTGCGTCAACGCCCCAACGCTGATGCGATCCACGCCCGTTTCCGCAATCCCCAGCACCGTGTCCAGGTTCACGCCACCCGATGCTTCGAGCAACACACCGGGGGCGACCACGTCACGACGACTGACGGCCGTACGGAGTTGTTCCAGGCTCATGTTGTCGAGCAGCACGATGTCCGCACGCACGGCGAGGGCGACCTCGAGTTGTTCGAGGGTGTCTACTTCCACTTCGACCGGCAACGTTGAGTTGCCGGGGTATGCTCGAGCGGCTTCCACGGCTCGCCGCACGTCGCCACCGAGCCCCGCGAGGTGGTTGTCCTTGATCAGAATGCCGTCGTACAACCCGATGCGGTGGTTCGCCCCGCCGCCGCACCGCACTGCGTACTTCTCCAGCAACCGCCAGCCCGGGGTTGTCTTGCGGGTGTCGAGCATCTTGGCCCGGAACCCCGTTGCGGCATCCACGAATTTGCGGGTCAGCGAGGCGACCCCGCTCAACCGCTGGAGGAAGTTCAGCGCCGTGCGTTCGGCCGCGAGGATGGATTGCAGTGGCCCACTGACCGTGGCCAGGAGCGTACCGCGGTCGAGCCGCGAGCCATCAGGTGTGTTGATCTTGAATGTGAGTTTGGGGTCGACTGCGGCGCAAACCATCTCGGCCGCGGGTAAGCCGGCAACAACTCCCGGCGACCGCGCGACGAACGCCGCTCGGCTCACGGTGGTGGCGGGGATGGTGGCGAGGCTGGTTCGGTCGCCTGTGGTGCCGAAGTCTTCGGCGAGCGCGAGATCGATCAAACGGCGGCAGGCAACCGCCTCATCAGGTGTGAACGTGGACATGAAGGAATTGTACGACCCGCCCAGCGTCGGGGCGGGTTGAAAATCACGGCGTGTTCACAAGCCCGGACATCGGAGACATCGGCCGGGGAAGCGGCGGCAGAAGTTCGATCGCCTTCTCGATGGCAATCTCACGCTGACGTGCGGGGTGCATCTCCAGAACGTGTGGCATCACGCCCACGCCGTTGATCGGTGAGCCGCTCGGTGCGATCAGCTTCGCGATCGTGAGCCGCACGCCGCCTGACTTGAGGGTCTTGGGCCGGCCACTCTCGTCTTTTTCGTCCAGTGCGTCGAGCCGAACAGGGTACTGAATCGCACCCTTCCCAAAAGTCGGCATTCCGACGAGTGTCGCGCGGTTGTGGTCCTTCAACGCCACTGCCAGCACCTCGGCAGCGGAGGCGGTTTCCCCGTCCACCAGCACGACGGCAGGAATGTCGTGAGCACTCATCCCGCTGTCCGAGGAGAACGGCTGATTATCGACCTGCGAGAGTTGCCCCTGTGTCGTGACGATAAGCCCAGCGGGGATCAATCGCTTGGCCGTATCGACGCCGGCCGTGAACGATCCACCCATGTTGCCCCGGAGATCAATCACCACGGACCGCACCCCGCGAGCCTTCAACCAGTGAACGGCCTCATCCAACTCGCGTGGCGTAGTTGTCGCGATGCTACCGATCCGAATGTACCCGATTCCTTCTTTGATGTTCACAACTTCGGTGCGATACACCGTCGGAACGACGACTGGCAGGCGGGACAGATTGTCGGACTCGACCCCGATTGTTTCAATCTCGTGGAAGCCATCGACGGGGGTGCGAAGTGCTTCCGCCGCGAGTGCCAGGGTCGTCATCTCCATCGTTTTTCCGTTTAGCCGGCTGATGCGATCACCTTTGATGAGTGACGTATTCAGCGCGGCCCACGACCCCGGTGCAACACCAGCGACCACCAGGGCACCATCGGCAATTCCGAGGTAGACACCCTGAGCGGTCATATCGGGAACAGTTGCCACTGCGGCTGGGTTCCACTGCGAGGGGTTCAGGAAGACCGTGTACTCATCGAGGCCAGCACAGGCACCGCACACCATCTCCAAGATCAGAGCTGAGCGAACACGGACGGTGAATGCTGCATCCGCAGCGGAAAGCAACTGACGCAGGAACTTCTGGGCGTCGATCGCATTCGCGACGGGTTGCTTCGCCCAGTTCACTCGCAAGGTTTTGCGAAAGCTCTCAACCTTGTCTACGCTGGCACCGTCGAAGAACGCTTGTCGAAAGCTGGGGTTATCGAGTGCCCGTGACAACTCTTCGATCCCGTGTTCCCACAGGATCTGGGGCGTTGCTCGTTCACGTTCCACATAAAGAACGGGGACTTTCGTCACAACTTCGGCGAACAACCGCATGGCGTCGGTCGTCGACATGCTTGCGGCAAACTGTTGAAAGTTCGGGTCGCGGTGACGACGGAGTTGCTGTGATCGGCGAAGGGCGACGTTCAGTTTGTCGCGGACATCGGCTGACGTGCGATCAGCTACGAACAAGTGGCAGTAGTTGGTGAACGCCGCTTCCCAATCACCAGCCTTCTCAGCTGCGTCGGCTGCGGCTCGCAACTGAACCGGGGTGAGTTTGACGGGTTTGCCAGACTTCGCTGGTTCGTCAGCACCCCGAACGAACGCCGGCAAAGCAAATACGAGGAAGAGCGGAAGTGCCGCCCCGATCCTGGCCCGGCGGATTGTTGCCCACGCGGTCATTGCCGAAGTCCTTGGTTCAGGAGTTCATTGTGCTCGGCTGGGGCAGGTTCGGGGAGAGTGGAGAATAACGAACAACCAGCTAAGGTCAAATAGTAACCACTTCGCAGGGCCGCAGTCAAATGTTTGTTTCCGCCGTTACACCCTGGTGACAGGTCGACCGGGTTGCACGATTCGGGTCGGTTCGGTACTAACTGAGCATATGACACGTAATTCTCCGACCGGTCAACCCATGTCCCTGCCCGTCCAGCCCGATCCGATTCGCCTCGAAACCGTGGCCCGTGCCCACACCGTTGTGATCAAGGTCGGGACCAACGTCCTCGCGGATTCCGCCGGCCATCTCGACCGTCATCGCATCCAGTCACTCGCGGACCAACTTCATCGCGTCCGTTCGGGTGGTCGGAAAGTCGTCCTGGTGACTTCGGGTGCCATCGGTGCTGGTGTCGGGAAACTCGGCCTCGGAAAGCGACCGACCGACCTTCCGCAACTTCAAGCCTGTGCAGCAGTTGGGCAATCCGCTCTCATGCAACTGTATCAGGAGAGCCTTGCACCGCATGGCGTTCACACGGCTCAGATCCTGTTAACCGCGGGCGACTTCGATAGCCGTGCACGCTACCTGAACGTCCGCAACACCATCCGCACGCTTTTCGAGTACGACGCCCTGCCCATCATCAACGAGAACGACACGGTTGCAGTCGCGGAAATCAAGTTCGGTGACAACGACCACCTCGCCGCGATGGTCACAAACTTGCTCAGCGCTCCGCTTCTCGTGCTGCTCACCAATGTGGACGGTCTCTATTCCGACGATCCTCGCAGCAATTCGGATGCGAAGTTAGTTGCAACTGTTCCAAATATCGACAAATCCGTGACGGAACTCGCCGCGAACACGAAGAGCGCTCTTGGAACCGGCGGCATGAAAAGCAAGCTCCGCGCTGCCCGACTGGCAACCGCCGCCGGGGAATCGGTCATCATGGCGAACGGCTCGCTCGACGGCATCTTGGATCGCGTGTTCGCTGGCGAACCAGTTGGAACCCTGTTCCTCCCCCACGGCGACGATGTTCCCGCATGGAAGCGATGGGTTGGCTTCACCGCGCGACCCAAGGGAACGCTCCGAATTGATGCCGGAGCGAAACGGGCCGTCGTGCAGCAAGGAAAGAGCCTGTTGCCCGTTGGCGTGACAGCGGTCGAAGGAGAGTTCGGAAAAGGGGACGTGGTGGCGATTTGCGACGTTGATGGTGCCGAAATTGGTCGCGGTCTGAGCAACTACTCCTCGGAAGATGCATCAATTCTTCGCGGAAAACAAACGGATCAGATCGTAAGTCTTCTGGGAAGCGTGCCTTACCCCGAAATGGTTCATCGCGACAATTTGGTGGTTGTCGGTTAGGATATCGAAAGGTCGTCGTCTTATTGGGGACAACGACGCCGGACTGCTTTACTGAAGACCTGACCGGCCGATGCCGCAAGGCTTTGCAAATACGCCCGATGGACCCGGAGGCTCCCCCCGCCGGGCAGAGTTCGAGGCGCTGTACGCTCAACACAGCCGTGAGGTCTGGGCTCTGGCCTATGCCCGGTGGATGGATTCCGACCAGGCGATGGATGTGACGCAAGAAGCGTTCATGCGGCTCTGGAAACAATGGGAAGCGGGCGAGGATATTCAAAACCCGCGGGCCTGGTTGCTCCGGGTTGCCCGAAACCTCGCCGAGGATTATGCGAAGAGTGCCTTCCGAAGGAACGGGACGCAGCCACCGGAATTGCTCAACGGGGTTCGCTCATCGCAGCCGAACCCGATTGAGAAGCTTGAACAGGAAGAGATGTTCGCTCAGTTGAGGGCCGTTCTTAAGGAACTGGCCCCCGCGGACCGCGAGATTCTGACCCTGCGTTATGCTCTGGATTACGACGCGAACACGATCGCCGAACGGCTCGATATTGCCGTCACCGCGGTCCACATGCGGCTCAGCCGTGCTCGCCAACGGTTAGCCGAAAAGCTCACGAACCACGGAGACTTCGGTTCCGCTCAACCCGGAGCCGACAACTAAACCATGAATAACCCCTCCCTCTCCGACGATTCGCTCGATGCCATGTTCTCGGATTTCTTCAAACACCAATTGAAGAAACCGTGGCCAGCGGCCCCCGTCGCACCCAGCGTTCACAGCGAACCTTCGACCCTGGCTGTGGCTCGCGGCTCTCACACCCCCGAGACCCCACGGAATCAGCCGGTCGCCGCGAACCACGACTCCAGCAGCAAGGCACGCTATACCCTGGCCGCCTCGGTCGCCCTGCTCATCGGAACGTGCTGGACGCTGTCCAATGGCTTCCAGACAGCAGAGCGTTCGGCCACTGGCAACGGTTCATCGGGCAACCCCCTGAACATGAACGCAAGCACGGCCTCCGACCCCGCCCCGCTCACGGAACTCCGTAAGGAGAACGCAACGAAGGGGAACAACAAGAACGATGGCTTCGTCCCCCCGGTGATCGACCTCGGACCATGATGTCGGGTCGCAGCCAGCCGAACAACGCAAAGAACCCACCATCGCGATGGTGGGTTCTTTGCGTTGTTCGGCTGAATGACGGCCATAAATGCATCGTGTCGGCTCGCGTCTCGCATGATTCTGATATGGACTCGGAAATGAACCGCCTTTCGCAACCACAACACGACGACACAACCGACTTCTGGAATATCACTTCAATGGGTTTGGCGGCGGATGAAATTGTTCTGATGAACTTTCTTCCGGACAAGTCAAATGGTTCCAGAGTGGGGTGTGTCTATCGCCCGGAATCATTTCCCCAGACTTCAGTTGCTTGACAAGCTGGGTAGACACTCTTGGCCTAACGGTTTAAGATGGATAAGAATTGGAAGTTCGGCGTGTCGCTGCACGCCCTTCCTGTCAACCGTGGCCGCGTTCGCGCGTTACCGGGTTGACCGATCCGCAGACACACAAACCCGTCTGCCTGAACTGCGGAACGCGATCAAACTGGGCAGACATACGCCAACGATGGAGCCTGTGTTGACCCCCCCAACCGACGGGGATTTTGACAATTCCCCCGAATTGGACGACGAAACAACCGACGACGAGACGAACGAGTTAGACGACCAATCGGCCGAACCAGACGACCTCGAAGATTCTTCCTCCGACGCCGCGGACGAGGCAGACCCGACCACCGACCCTGACCACGAAAACGCACCACCTCCGGAAACCGACCTGGCCGTCACGTTCGCGGATCTAAAGCTGAATCGTGCTGTCCTCGATGCACTCGACCACGCCGGCTACACCCATCCCACGCCGATTCAAGAAGCCGTCATCCCCCCTGCCCTGCTGGGTAAGGACGTGATTGGTCAGGCCCAAACCGGCACCGGGAAGACCGCCGCGTACATCCTGCCGTTCCTCGCCCGCTGGCGACCACACAAACTCAAGGGGCCGATCGGCCTGGTGATGACCCCGACACGCGAACTCGCGTTGCAGGTCGCGAAGGAAGCCGAGAAGTTCGCGCCCAGTAGCCGGTTCTCCACTGTGCCCGTGTACGGTGGCACCGGGATGCAGAAGCAACTCACCGGGCTGGCTCGGGGGTGCGATCTCGTCGTGGGCACCCCGGGGCGAATGCTCGACCACCTTCGCCGCGGTTCGATGTCGCTCGATCACGTCCGCTACGTTGTCCTCGATGAAGCCGACCGGATGCTCGACATTGGCTTTCGCCCGGATATCGAACGGATCCTGAAGCGTTGCCCGCTAAAACGGCAAACGCTGCTGATGTCCGCGACCGTGCCGGACACAATCAAGCGGCTCGTAAACCGCTACATGACCGACCCGACGCACCTCCACATGACGCCGGCCACGCCGACCGTGGACAAGATTCGGCAGTCGTACTTCACGGTCGATGCCGACAAGAAGATGGAGTTGCTGAAGCTCGTCATCGCTCGCGAGAAACCGCGACAGTGCCTGATCTTCGTCGAACGCAAGCGCTGGGCCGACAACCTGTATCGCGAACTCAAGCGAGTGGTTGCCAAGGCCGCGGTGATTCACGGCGATTTGCCACAGTCGCAGCGTGAGAAGATCATGGCCGCGTTCCGCACCGGCGAGATCAAGTACCTGATCGCGACCGATGTGATGAGCCGCGGTATCGACGTCGAGGGACTTTCGCACGTCGTGAACTACGATCTGCCCATCGACATCGAGAACTACGTTCACCGAATCGGCCGCACCGGCCGCATCGGGCGAGACGGCATCGCGATCGCGTTCGCCACTCCGGAACAGGGTGGGTTGTTGACCGACATTGAGTCGATGATCAACCGCCTGATCGAACGCGACGAGATTCCGGGCGAGTGGTACACCTCGCGACGAGTTTCGTCGCCGACATCACCTCCGCCTGCACCACCGCCTCCGGTCAAACGTGACGAGCACGGCTGGGGTGTTGAGGACGACTTCGGGCCGATCGAGAAGTTGGGCACCGCCCCCGGCGAGGCACCACCGACCGACGACCCTTTCGCTCCGCCCGACGCCGCAGCCGGAACAGCACCACCGGCGAGGAAGGCAGTCTACGGCAAGAACCGCCGCCGCTACTCAGATCGGTTGTAATAACTCTTCGCGAGCGACGTCTTTCGAGGCGTCGCCCGTGTGGGGATCACCATGTCTCGCTGGGAAAGCTCTGCCTCAGTTGCTGATCGCTTCACCGGCTGCCTACTTGGTCTGGCAGTCGGCGATGCCATTGGCGGACCCTATGAAGGGCTCACCGCAGCAGACATCTACTTTCAATTCGGCACGCCCGAAGTCATTGTTCGCAACCCAAGCGGGGAGACGCTCTACTTCACTGACGACACCGAAATGATGATCGGTGTTGCAGAAACGCTAATCGAGTGCGGGAGCATTGAAGAAGCCCGGCTCTGTCATGCGTTCGTTGAGAATTACCACCCAGATCGCGGCTATGGACAAGGAGCCCGGAAGGTTCTCAACGCGATGGCTCGAGACAAAGACTGGCGAAAGATCACCGCCACGCTCTTCCCGGGAGGGTCGTTTGGGAATGGAGCAGCAATGCGAGTGGCACCCGTGGGCCTTCTCTTTCGCGAGCAGCATGAGTTGCTTTGGCAACAGGCGAAACTCTCAGCTTTACCGACGCACACACACCCGCTTGGCATCGAAGGTGCCCAACTTCTTGCGCTCGCCATCGCTCATGCATCACAAGTCACGACTTTTGACCGTCGTGTGTTCTACCGAGATTTACTGGACCGCACGACAACCGAGGAATTTCGGTGGCACCTCGGCATCGCAGCACAGTTGAAGCGTACTGATTCCGTTTCAGGACTTGGTAGTACTTTGCACGCACACCGATCAGTTGTGACTGCAATCGCCTGCTTCGCCGCGACGCCAACGGATTTCGAGTTCGCGGTCGGACGAGCAATTGGACTTGGTGACGATACGGATACGCTCGCGGCTATGACTGGAGCACTCGTGGGGGCTTTCGCAGGTCAAGCGGCAATTCCCGAGGCACGAATCGTACAGCTCGAAGAACAAGGGAAAGGTGGGAAGTACATCGCGGACTTGGCGAAATGCCTATATGCCCGCTACGCAAGTAGCGGTGCGATTCGTCCGTAATCGCAATGTCCCCTACGGGCGATCTGCACCAAAAAATCAAGTCATCGTCGCGGGAACCTCGGATGGTGATTCGCCCTGCCCGTGGGAACTGACCAAATCGAGGATCGCTTGGGCTGTCTCCAGCGCATCTCCCCGGTATGACTGAAAGCCAATAGCGGTATCCAGGGCCGTGCTCAGAGTCGCAAGCACCTCGCGCGGCCGGTCGCGTGCTGGAAGCGTATTCGCGAGCACCGTGAGAATCGATTCGCCCAACGACAGTTTTCGCGGCTGCCACCGCTCACCTTCCCGGTACCGCGTCCGCAACACCACACCAACTGGCGCGGGTACAGTCGCCACCCGCGTCGGCGATACCGGGAATCGCTTCACGTTCTCGTGTCGCAGCTGCCAGGGTCGCGGGTAGGGGTGGACTCGTCCTTGAACGTCGATCAACGCATACTCATCGGAATAGTACGTCGCACCCGCCTCGCACAAGGCGGCAGTGAGGGTGCTCTTTCCGCTGTAGCTGCGTCCGGGAATCAGGATGACTTTGCCATTCCAACCGACCGCGCCTGCGTGGACGAACACCACCTCAGAGTTTCGCAGTGCCGCCAGTATCTCCAGGTCGCGCTCGAGGCGAACCACGGCGAATGCATCGCTGACATCGGATTCGAGACTCTTTTTGCCGCGAGCAAGGGAAACCCCGTGTTCACTCTGGAAGAGGTAAAAGCGACGTTTCGCGCCAGGTTGGCAGCGCTGCCAGCAACCGGGCAATCGTTCCAAAAGACCTACGACGAGATCCGGACGATCAGTGACGATATCGATCTTCAGGTCATAGAACCGTAGCCCGAAAGACTGGTTCATGGATTACCTGGAAACGTGGATCTGAATCGTGGAGTTAATCCCGTCCGCAGTTGTCGATGCTGGTTGCGTGAGCTTTCTCCAAGCCCTTCTAAGCGAATAACCAGCCTGAAGCAGAGGAATAGGCCAACGCGTGAAAAGACTCTTCTGAAGAGTGCAAACCGCTTCGATGGGCAGCGGCCAACGCTGTCGCAAGCCGTGAGGAAGTAGCAGGGGCGTTCGGAAGTAATCGAAGATCGACCGTCCCTCACAAGTGTGACTATCGCCAACACGACCGCGCCCCCAGGCATCCAGCACAGCTCGCACCAGCCACCGCGGAGCCCGGGTCAGCGATGGAGACCCCTTCGACGGCTTGGTTCCAAGAAGTTCCGTCGTGAGAGACAACGCACCACGCACCCAGGCGGATTGCCATTCCGGCCCACCCACGATCAGCCGCCAGTTCACGCCCCGAGGCAACGCCTCACACGCTACTGCAATGTCACAAAGCCAGATGGCACGCCACCCTCCATGGCGAGCCCAGTGGAGGCAGAGGTGCTTGAGTTGATCCTCCGAACCAAGTACCGACAGCAATTGCCCGCCAATGGGGATCGTCTGCCGTCGTGACCAAAGATCGCGAAAAGATGCGGGATGCAAATCTGGCAAGCCCGCATGAAGATCAACAACCCCGTCACCATAGTTGTCGCTCCGGAGCGCGGCCCTAGCATCGGTCAGCGCCTCGGGCGGCACGCAAATGTCGATGTCACCAACCGGTCGAAGTCCAGGTTCGGGGTACAATCGCGCGACAGACCAGCCCTTGAGTAACAAGAATGGCACTCCGACAGATCCGAGCGTGTCTACCACTTTTATCAACTGCTGGGCTTGTACCGCTTCCTGAACAGCATTCCAAAGTCGGATTTGTCGAAATTCTTCAACCCAGCCATCGAGGATACCGGTCAGACACCGTCGGCCAGCAAGTGCACCGACTCCCAGACGAATCAGCAATGGACAGATCTCAGCGACATCGCGGATCGTGGCCACGGGCAACGGGCCGTACCGCCAGGATCCACGAAGTACGTCAGAGACACACTGCCCTAACCGACTTATTTCTGATCGACTTGCCATCGTGACTTCCTCCATGAAGACGCGAGACACACGTCAGTTCGTGGTGGTCAATCACTTCGGAGGTGGCGGAGGCGGCGGCGGAGGCGGAGGCGGAGGAGGTGGTGGAAGTGCGGACGCCTGAGCCTGAGCCGTTCGAGCCGTGACCGACAGAACTACCGGGGCCAACGCTGCTGCCACACCTGAGGCGCTCATTTGACCCAGCATCCGACGACGTGACAATCCAGGCCTCAACGGCTCCGAAACCAGAAGCCCCGCATCCGCAAGTTGACCCAAGGCCGTCGCCAAAACATCCGCCGCGGCCGGGGAGCCCACCTGTTCGGCCAACCGGTTGACCGCATCCCCCGCCGTGTGCAAGCCGTCGCACATCGACCACACCAGCGTCGCAGTCGCGTTCAGGCAGTGTGCCTGCTTGCTCACCTGGTCGAAAACAAGCGTTTCACCCGGAATCGCCTGAATAATCACACTTTCTGACCGGGCCATCGGCAACAACTGATTCGGCTGCATCGGTGTGGCTCTCGAATTGTGACAGAACGATCTCAGTCCCAACTTCATCGGAACGAAACAGACTGCTTCCGAGAGAAATCTCCCGACAATGCCGAGTCGATGATCACCTGGAGCCGAACGACCCGTAGGACTTGCTTTGGTGGAATGCCCGATTCTCGATGATATTGGTCGCTGTCAAGTAGTATCCGCCTTCCCTGGACGGTGGACTTTCTTCACTTCCGACGTGGTTTCACGATGTCGGCCAGCAAGTCGTCGCGTCCGTCAGACTTCTCAAGCCGTGGATACCGTAAGCCACCAGCGTATTCGACTGTGTGGGTCTTGAAGAAGTCGCCACTCTCGATGAGCAGTTCTAGTTTGCCTCCGGTCTTCGTGTTGGCAACCGCGGATTTCAGTGTGTCCGGTGCGAAGCGCCGACCGTTCACCGCGATGACTTTCATACCCGGGGCCAAACCCGCCTTCGCAGCTGGTCGCTCGGGGACCACATCCGAAACGGCACCCTCGGCACCAAGCAGCAACCCGAGCGAATCGAGCAGGTTAACCCCACGCGACAGCCCCTCCTGTGCCGCGAATAGGTCGGACGGTTTCTCTGAGAACGCAAGCTTCCAACCTGCCCCCTCGATCCCTTCCAGTGGCGGCGTGTCCGCGACGGCTTCGACTCGTCGCGCGAAGTGCTTCTTCCAGTCAGTCGTGGCGTCGACAGCCGTCAGCGCCGCGACTACGTCTTCGAGCTTGTAGCCTTTCACCTCGGCTTTCCCGCTGCCGGTTCCGTGAAACGCCTTGCAGAAGTCGTCGAGCGATTTCTTTCCTTTGGTGGCCGTGCGGATCATCACGTCCACTTCGAACCACAACAAGGTTCCTTCGTCGTAGAAATCGACCGCACGTCGTGCCGATGCCCACGAACGTGGTGCGTCGAACAGCACGCTTGCCGCGGAAGCCGTGTCGTCGAGTGGCCGCCAGGCTCGGCCGCGTGAGTTGGTCATCCGCGCACCCGTGAGCGCGAGGTATTCGCGTGCATCTTCCGGCGAGAACAGCCCGCTGCGTGCCGCGAGTAACCAGCCGAGATAGTTCGTCAGCCCTTCGTACACCCACAGCAACCGCGTTTGCTGCGGCACCTGATAATCGCCGACGATCATATCCGCAGGCCGGCGATACTTGCCGTTCCACGAGTGGACGAACTCGTGTGGGAACAGCGTGGCAGCCATCCGCCGCTCACCCGATTTCACGAGAGCCAGTTCTGACAACCGGTTGTCGCTCGACTGATGATGTTCAATCCCCGCACGGGGAACGTGATTGCTCAACCCGAGTAGGAACGTATAGGTCTTGTACGGGTGGTCGGGGCCGAACAGTGCCGCAGCCTCGTCTGGCAGTTGGTTCCATGCCTTCAGTGTCTCGGGAGTCACTTCGAGGCCATCCAGGCTGTCGCACGCGATGACCACCGAGTGTTCCTTCCCGACTCCGATGGGGACCACACGGACATGTTCGCCGGCAAGCAGCGGCGAGTCGATGAGGGTTTCGAGCGTAACACTCTCGAACAGTACCCCGTCCTTGTCGGAAGGCTTTGCTATGGGCAACGCCGTGCCGAACTTCCACCCAGAGGGCAATCTCACGCGAGTGACAAACGGCAGTTCCAGCGGCTTCGCGACCTTCGGGTACACAAGCACGTCGTTCCAGTTCATCGTCATGATCTTCGGGCTTGCAACAGTCATGAATGCTGCACCGCCCTCAGAGCCTGCCGCAAGCAGCAGATCGAACTGAACTTCAGCCGCCTTCGCCCCCTGCGGAACCGTGCAGTGAATCGTGAACGGGTCGGCATCGTCGCGGTGCCAGGTGAGGGCTTCACCTTTCGCCAAGATCTTCAACGCGGAGACGTTCGCGATCTGACCAACTGGGCGATGCCGACCGGGGATCCACCTTGGATAGTGCAGCGTCAGCGGACCGGGTTCCGCGGGCACAAGTTCGCGGATGTGGATTACACGCCGGCTGACTTCTGAGGCATCCACATCGAGCAGGATTGGCGCGGCAGCACCAGAGGAGGGGAATGCGAGCGCAATCGTTAACGCGAACAGTAGGCGTGGCATGGCAACGACTCCGAGGGATGCTATGAAGAAATGACACCCGCGATTGCAGTTGAAATCGCGGGCTTGACGCGGGGTTGGCGTTGCGGCTATGTGCCCGGCTCACATGCCCTGGAGACGATCATGGCCAAGTTGCTCAAGTGCCTTGCGGTACTCGTTGTTGTCGTTGCTGGCCTCGGGGCCAGCACCGGATGTTCCAAGGCGATCCAGGGTGCGTCGGCGTCGGCATACAACCGATAGGGTTGATCTCAAGCGGAGGCGCTGCCTTCGGTCCATCGCAAGATGGGTTCCTTGGCCGCCTTCACCTCATCGGGGCGGCAGATGATGTGCGAGTGCGGCGCGGTCCGCAGCAGTTCCGCGTCCTCGGCCTTGATCTTCAGGAGCACATCGGCGAAGGCGTCGAGAGTTTCTTTGCTCTCGGTTTCGGTTGGCTCCATCATCAGCGCCTCGGCCACGACCAGCGGGAAGTACACCGTCGGCGCGTGATAACCGTAGTCGAGGAGCCGCTTGCAAATATCCATGGCCCGCACTTTTCGTTCGCGGAGAATCGTGCGAGCGCTCGCGACAAACTCGTGCATACACGGCCCGGCGTGCGGCACATCAAACGCTTCCGAGACTCGTGCCCTCAGATAGTTCGCGTTCAGCACCGCCTGCTCGCTCACTTCACGCAAGCCGTCCGGTCCGAGCGTGCGAATGTAGCAATACCCGCGGAACAGGATGCCGACGTTCCCGAAGAAACTCCGCACTCGGCCGATGCTCTTCGGCATATCGAACTGCAACTTGAAGCGGGTGCCATCCTTCACCACCATCGGAGCGGGCAGGTACGGCGCGAGGAAGTCGCGAACCGCGATCGGGCCGCTGCCGGGACCGCCGCCGCCGTGCGGGCCGGTGAAGGTTTTGTGGACGTTGTAGTGCTGCATGTCGGCGCCGAAGTCGCCCGGCCGCGTGATGCCAAGAATGGCGTTCATGTTCGCGCCGTCGAGGTACACCAGAGCGCCAACGCCGTGTAGCAGATCGGTGATCGTCTTGATCTGCGTCTCGAACAGACCGAGCGTGTTCGGGTTGGTGATCATGAACACAGCGACATCGTTGCCGAGCTTCGCCTTCAAGTCTTCGATGTCAACCAACCCCTTCGCGTTGCTCTTCACCGTGACCGTGTCGAACCCCGCGAGTGCGGCCGATGCAGGGTTGGTGCCGTGCGCGGAGTCGGGGACGAGAACCTTGCGACGATGCGTCTCGCCCTTGTCGCGGAAGTACGCGGCAGCAACGAACAGCGCCGTGAGTTCGCCCTGAGCACCGGCGGCGGGTTGCAGCGACACAGCCGGTAGCCCGGAGATTTCCGCAAGGTAGTTCTGCATGTCGAACAGCAGTTCGAGCATGCCCTGCGTGGTGTCGTCGTCTTGAAGAGGGTGCAGACTGGCGAACCCCGGCAGCGCGGCGAGTCGTTCGTGCCGCTTGGGGTTGTATTTCATGGTACACGACCCCAACGGGTAGAAGTTGGTGTCGATGCTCATGTTCCGGGCCGACAGATTCGTGAAGTGCCGAATCAGGTCGATCTCGCTGACCTCCGGCAATGGCGGCGGTTGCTTCGCGAGGTGCTCGCTCGGAACGAGATCACCGAGCGACTGTGTGGCAGGCACATCGCACGCAGGTGTGCGATGGCAGCGCCGCCCTGGCTTGGAAATCTCGAAGATAACATCGGTCGATTGCGTGTTGTTCATGATTTCGTTCAAGTGGCTATTGAGTTTGCTGTTCCGTTAAGGTTGCCAAGAATTCTGGGAGTGATTCTGCAAGCAACCGCGGAGGACTCGACGCAATCAGAACCGTGCGGTTGATTGCGTAGACCTTGCTTTGCTTTCTTCCAGTTAGTCCGATCGCGAGAACGCCAAGCCCACTCGCGGAACTGGCGAACGGTACGAAGTCTCGCACACCAGTCGTCCACCGTTGATGCGCCACGGGATCAGTGGCCTTGGAGACAAAGCCGTTGTTTAGCACCGTCGTTGCGTGTTCGAGATCCTCGTGTTGTCGTTTCGAGACAGAATAGAACCTTTCGATGTAGTCAGGGTATTCAGCACGACGCCTCAAGCGGCTGGGCCAGTAACTACTTGGCTTTGGCTTTCCGCCGTTGTGGTTAATAAGCATCGCCCGGAGTTCGCAGGGAAGCGTGAGTTTAAGCCGGTCTTCCACCTCGATTAGCACAGTGGCATCCACCGAGTGACGCAAGCCGGTGAACCGCACATGATCGCAGCACACGCCAACCGGCGGGCGGCTGACGCGAGCTACCCAAACGGGATCGAGCGACTTCGCCATCTGTCGTAGCGTTTCGCGTTCGCTGGGGTCGTGAGTTGCGGCCCACTCGTGTTCCGCACGCAAGTACGGTCCGCGAGGGTCGTCGTGGTCATCGAGCCAGTCGGCGTAGACTAGCCGCACCGTGTCTTCGCCGGGGTTGTCCACGATCGCACGAATGAACGCTTCGTCCTCATTCACGTGAGAAGTCCCTTCGCACGCAAGATCCCCTCAGCCCACGCCCGCTGTTCCGGCGTCAACGGCGGCTCACACGCCCGGCTATCGTACTTCGCCCGGTTCGCGTAACCACCTTCATCATAGGCTCGATCAAACACCGCCTGGAGATCGACCGTCACCGGTGTCACTCCTGAATCAAGAGGGATGAAGATTGACGGGAGACGATCAGCCAACTTGATTGGAGCAACGAAGTATTGTCGCGGGCCCGCGGTAAGTGTGTAGCACACGTGGTAGTCGAACGTGCCAGCCGCACGCAGTCGAGTTTCCGGTACGGCTGTTGTGTGTGGCCCTCCACGGATCAAGTCGATCTCCACGAGATTCACGCGACCAAGCCGGAATTCCCCCTGCTTCTGCTGATAAGACGTTCGCCCACTCTCGCCCGCTTTCTTGTTTGCGGGGCTGACGACCTCAATGGCGGTGACGAGCCGTTCGTCATCGACCGTCCGAATTTCGAGATAGGGTTCCTCAACAGCATCAATCACAGGATCAGCGGCAAATGCAAGCAACCCCGCCCGTGCGAATGTTGCCACTGCAACAGATTCAACCCCGTCGCCAGAGCCGTTCGGGCCGAACACACCGATGTCTGGCACTCGGTGGAGTTCAGGATCGACGTAAACTCGGTTGTCATTGCCCGCGACATAACCAGCGGGCAGAACCTTGTTGATAGCTGCCTGAAGATAGATGATGAGCCCGTTGTGGAGACCGGAGAACAATCCGGTTCGTTCCAGCCACGGGTCCATTCCGGGAAACGGCGAAGGCATCGGAATCCTCCCGCGGTCACTTGCCGACAACGTAGGCGAAGCGTTCCGTGAACTGGGCCGGTGTCATCTTGACCACCGCCGCGAGCTTCTCGAGCTTGTGCGAATCCTCGAAGTCGGCCTTTTCCAGGCGAATCATGTAGCGGCGTGCCACTTCGTAGTTCTCGCCCGTCACCTCCACCAGCCGTGGGCGCATCTTCTTCGTCTTCGGGTCGATCATGTCCTGGAACGGACACGGGACCATCGAGCCCCCCACGAACGTAATCACGACGCCGTTTTTGTCGGCCTCAGGGGAGAGAAGGAACTTCACGGCACCGTAGCCGAGGTTTCGGGTGTACTCGGCATCGAACGGAATTGGGTCGGCACAACGCAGCTCGTAGCCAAGGTCTTTATCGACCATGTCGAACTTCAGGCCGACAGCTTTGAGGCGATCCGCCAGTGTCGTACGTACCATGCGACCAAACTCGATCTCACCGAGTCGCAGGTGCCCGAACGCGTCGAGTTCGATGTTGCCGAACTTGCCGGGGTTCTTCGTCATGATCTCCTTCAACCGATCCTCACCGATCTCCTCCATGAGACCCTCGGCCATCACGACTAAACCGTAATCCTTGCCCTGTGCTGCTTTCCGCTTAATCATCGAGCCCATGATGATGTCGCAGATCAACTCCAGCGACACATCCCGGTTCGCAAGCTCCTCTGCGATGATGGTGAGAGTTGCCGCCGACGCCTTGCCGATGCCCAGCGCCAGGTGCCCGGCGGCGCGCCCCATGCTGATGATGAGATACCAGCGGGTGGTGGTCTTTGCGTCTTCGTGGATATTGCGGGCGAGTTGCACCCCGTAGTGCCGGGCGGTCTCGAAACCAAAGGTTGGAATACCCGGAGGCAGAGGCAGGTCGTTATCGATCGTCTTGGGGACGTGCGCGACCTTGATATTCCCCTTCGCGTGGGCGTACACCTGACTGCCGCTGAACGCCGTGTCGTCGCCACCAATGGTGACGAGGTATTTGATCCCGAGCTTGTTCAGGCTTTCGAGAACGTTCGCCATGTGCTTCGGGTCCTTGGCCGGATTGGTCCGGCTGGTTCCGAGCATGCTGCCACCCTTCTGATAGAAGGGGGCAACGTCCGGGATGGTCAGTTGACGAACGTGAGAGAGGTCACCGTTCACGAGGTTTTTGAATCCGTCTCGGATTCCGATGACATCCAGACCTTGATTAATCGCTTCGATCGTGACTGAACTAATAACGCCGTTGATCCCCGGAGCTGGGCCACCACCGACTACGATTCCAAGCTTGCCGCGCGATGATTCCGACATTGTGAATGCCCTTGCGAAGAACGCCAAGATTGCCCGGAGAGGGGAGAAGGTTAGTGGCCGGGCTACCAGATTCAGGATCGGAAACGGAGGTGGGTTTTCAAGAGGAGTTCGACCAGCGCACGATATCGCCCATGTGCTCTCCCCGGGCAGTTGCGCATGTCCCATCAGAAACCGCTTTGCAATCTCGGCCGGGTGTATTCAAATCGGCCCATTCTCGTTCCCACGTCCTTGCCACTTCGGCCCTGTCCGGTACTTTGTAAACAACCTTTACGAATTACCCGGCCCTCTCCTCAATCTCGCGGGTGATACCGTGTTTCCAGCGTTGCGTCTGTCAGTCGTTCTTGGCTTGGCGCTCGTGCTTGCATCGTTGCCGGCTTGCAGCAAGAAGTCGGAGAAGATCAAGATCGGCGTTGTCACGAACTGCACCGCCGAGTTCTGGAGCCTCGCCGAGGCAGGCGCAAACAAGGCCGCACAGGAAGCTGATGTCGAACTTCAATTCCGACAACTCGAAAAGGATTTCGACGCTTCGGCCCAAATGCCCATCATCGACTCATGGGTGAAACAGGGTGTTGGCGGTATCGCGGTCAGCGTAATCGACCCCAAAAACCAGACTGAAGACCTGACCCGCATTGCTAAGAAAGTCCCTCTCATCACAATGGACAACGACGCCGACCAGACAGGTCGGCTGTGCTACATCGGCATCGACAACTATGAAGCGGGCAAGGCAGTCGGACGGCTCGTGAAGAAATCGTTGCCCAAGGGCGGCACCGTCGCAATCTTCATCGGCAGCACCAAGTCCGCGAACGGCAAGGCTCGCACGCAGGGCGTTCTCGACGAACTCGCGGGCCAAAAGGACGCCACCGGAACCGCAGCGGCACACCCCACCAACGCCGATCTCAAGGGCAAGCAATTCGGTCAGTTCTTCCTCGTGGATGGCGAAGCGAAAGAAGACGGCAGCCCGAACAACGCCCAACCGCTCGCGGCTGCGGTGCTGGCCCGTGTGAAGGGACTGCCCGACGTGTGCCTCGTGGGTCTTTATGCGTACAACCCGCCAGCGATTCTCGAAGAAGCTCGTTCCAAGTCGATGCTCAAGGACGTGAAGATCATCGGGTTCGATGAGGCCTGGGTCACCCTGAAGGGGATCGCCGACGGCGAGATCGTCGCTACTGTCGTGCAAGACCCATTCATGTACGGCTACAAGTCCGTCGAAGCTCTCGCGGCGAAGGCCAAGGGCGATGACTCGAAGCTCGTCAAGGAACCTATCCCGTACCGCGTTGTCACGAAGGATGGCGGCCCGGATGAGACCGTGAACGGGATGGTCGTGAAGTTCCCGAAGGTCGCCGACTTCGAGGCGAAGTTGCGGGCCGACCTCGCCTCGGTAAAGAAGTAACTGGTACTGTTCCACCTGGCAGCCCCGGTGGGCTGCCGCTCATGTCATATCTGTTCGGCTCCGCCCATGCCCACCCCACGACTCCAGGTTACCACCGCACGCAAAGAGTTCCCCGGGGTGATCGCCCTTGATGGGGTCTCTCTCACGCTTGCCCCCGGCGAGGTTCTCGCCGTCGTCGGTGAGAATGGTGCTGGCAAGTCCACGTTGATGAAGATCGTCGCGGGGGTCTATCAGGCCGACGCGGGCGAAGTTCTACTCGACGGGCAACCTATTCACTTCGCGGGGCCGGGCGATGCCGTCGCGGCTGGGGTCATCCTGATCCATCAGGAACTTAACCTCGCCGAGAACCTGACCGTCCTCGATAACCTGTTCCTCGGTCGTGAGGTTACCACCGGGGGCGGTTTGCGCGTGCTCAATCGCCGAGTGATGGCCGAGCGTGCGGCCGAACTCCTCAAGCGAGTAGGTTTGCCGGCAGACCGCATCTCCGCACGAGTCGAGTCGCTGCCTCCCGGCGAGAAGCAACTCGTCGAGATCGCACGAGCGTTGGGTACCGACGTGCGCGTCCTCATCATGGATGAGCCGACGTCGAGCCTGACGCAGCGTGAGACTGAGACGCTTTACGAGGTGATTGCGGCGCTGAAGGCGGCAAACGTGTCCGTGCTGTACATCTCACACCGGCTCGCGGAAGTGAAGCAATGTGCCGACCGCGTGGTTGTCCTTCGCGATGGCCGCAACGCAGGAGAACTCGCCAAGGCCGATATCACCCACGACAACCTCGTGCGTTTGATGGTCGGCCGCGATCTGAAGCAGTTCTACCCCAAGACACACAAGGCGACCGGTGACGGCAAACCGGTCCTCACGTTGCAGAACGTCCGCTACCGTGGCGGGCCTGATATTCCTGCGTCATTCGAGGTGCGGGCAGGCGAGATCCTCGGCATGGCTGGGCTTGTCGGAGCCGGCCGCACCGAACTCTCCGAGGCGGTTTTCGGCGTTCGCCCTGTTACCGCCGGTGAAATTCTGCTGAACGGCGAACCACTCCGCGTGGGATCGCCCGCTGATGCCATCGAAGCCGGGGTGCTTCTCGTTCCAGAGGATCGCCGGTTGCACGGGTTGGTTCTCGCCGAGAGCGTCGGGTTCAACATCAGCCTGCCCAACCTCGCACAAATCAGCTCGCGGTTTGGCGTACGGCGCTCCGAGGAAGCCGAACTGCACAAGAAGTGGATCGAGCGACTCCGCGTGAAAACCCCCTCCGCAGCACAACCAGTCGGGTTACTTTCGGGCGGAAACCAGCAGAAGGTCGTGTACGGGAAGTGGCTGGCACGCGGCCCGAAGGTGCTGATCCTCGATGAACCCACACGTGGCGTCGATGTTGGGGCGAAGGCCGAGATCTATGCTCTGATCGACGAACTGGCGGGGAACGGTGTCGCGGTGTGGATGATTACCAGCGACATGGAAGAACTTCTCGGCATGTCCGACCGCGTGGTCGTGATGCACGAGGGCCGGATTGCCGGCGAACTACGCGGTGGACTGACCGAAGAAGCCGTCATGCGGCTGGCGACCGGAGGGACTGCGACGTGACACGGATTCTAGGCGTCCTGGGTTTGCTCGTGGTGCTGTACACCACACTCATCACGTCGCACCCCAAGGCGGGCGAACCCGACAACCTCATCAGCGTAGCCAACCTTCAGGGGCGGTTCGGGATTATCACGCTCGGGGCGGCGCTCGTCATCATCGTCGGCGGCATCGACCTGTCCATCGGGGCGGTGGTCGGTTGCTCTGCGGTGCTGTTCGGCGTGCTGATGAACAAGGGGGTTCACCCGTTCGCAGCCGTTCCCATTGTGATTCTTTTTGGAGCAACCGTCGGGCTCACCAACGGCTCACTAATCACCCGGTTGAAGCTCCAGCCGTTTCTCGTGACCCTCTGCGGTATGTTCGTCTTCCGTGGGTTTGCTCGACTGCTCGGTGGCACGCTTGGGCAGGCTTCGGTCATCGAAGGGCACCCCGAATACAAGGATCCCATTCGGACGCTCCGGCACCTGCTCATTGGGAAAGATCCGATTGACGGCGAACTCATCTTCCCGGCTCAGTTCATACTGCTGATCGTTCTCGCGGGCTTGGTCGGCTTCTTCCTGCATCGCACGGCATACGGCAGATACTGGTACGCCATCGGTCACAGCGAGCTGGCAGCGAAATACGCAGGCGTGAATGTGAGCCGACAGCGAGTGGTGATCTACGTCGTGTGTTCAGCCCTCGCAGCTCTGACTGGGGTGCTGTTGTTTCTCGACGCGCCCTCTGTGCAGTCGGACAACGCGGGCTTCAGTTGGGAACTGTACGCGATCCTGGGGGCTGTGTTAGGTGGATGCAGCCTGCGTGGGGGTGAGGGAACGGCCGTGGGCATGGTGCTTGGTGCGATGGTGCTGCCCGTACTCGAAAGCCTCGTGAATTTCCGGGGAGATGCAAGTGACGTGATCCCCGTCGTGATCGGGCTGACACTCCTGATCGGTGCGATCGTCGATGAACTGATTCGCCAACGTTCGCGAATCCACAGGTAGTGGAACCTTGTGTCGTGCAGTTCAAGAATTCGCGTCGTCGGCTGTCGCGGGCGTCCCAGCAGGCCGACCGCGCTTGGGGCGGCCCGGCCTGAGATGCAGCGTTTTAGCGAGCGCGGAGAGTTGCGTCAGGTTGTCCCCGTAGGATGTATACGCCATTCGTTTCCGCAGATCTTCACTCAGAGCTTGACCACCAACCGCCACGACCACACCACGAGTTTCTGCCTCGCGGTAAAACGCATCGTACTCAGCCAGGAAGGTTGTGGGATCCACGAGGTGCGTCACCGATAACCACACAACCCGCGGTTTGTACTGGTCGAGAGCACTCCGAAACGCGGACATGGGTGTGTGCGGTCCGAGGTTAATCGCATCCCAACCACAGTCCAGAAGAGCCAGACTCGCTAACAGCGTGGGAAGCACGTAATGATCGTGTTCAGGGGCACCTCCAACCGCGACAGGACGACCGGGAACGTCGGTTGCACGTAACAAACTGTTGAGCTCATACAACGCCCGCACGCACGCCTGGGTGACACGGTGTTCATACATGACGCCGACCTTGCCAACCTCCCAACTTTGACCCACAGATCGCAAGGCCGGAGCGATAACTTGGTCGGCAAGCACTTCTACAGGCAACCCGCTTTGATATCCCGCGTGGATCAACCGACGCATCTGATTGACGTCCATCGCACCCGCTGCGACACAGAAATGGCGGGTGAGTTCCACCGGCTCAACGGGTGCGGAATGTGTGAGACCAGGAATGAGTTTCGATACGTCCGCGTGCGGTAGGTTCTGATCCCGTACGAGACGAAGCACATCGTTTGTCAGCAGTTTTCTGTGCCCGCCCGCAGTCCGGTGTGCGGAAAGCACACCGTCATCCACCCACCGTTTGACCGTAGTGACGCTCACACCCAAAGCCTCCGCTACCTGGGCAGTGCTCAGATACCGGCTGCCGGTTGGATCAGGATTCTCGGAATTAGGACGATTCATGCGTTTCCACTGTTACGACTCAACACATCGGACAGGCTTCAACTTCGCCGAGAACCAGTCCCCCAAGTCGACTCCTTGATTGTAGGCCAGTATTTGCACGGAATTCGAGATCGTGGGGATTTCCCCTTGACGTGCAACCGATTCGGACCCAAACTGTAAATGTGGACGATTTGGACGTTTCGATTTTTACCGAATGCACGACATCGATGCATTGCGATGACAAGAAATAACTGAAATCGCAGCTTAGCAACACTGAAACAGCCAAAACGACCAAATTATCCATCGACTAAACGGCCGAAAATTTCTTACCTCAGGGCCACAATGACCACACTCGCCACACATCGCGTTCGCCGCACGTCGGACCTGCCCGGCTACATTTCACATCCCGACTTCAGCGAACCCCGCGCGACCCAAACCTATGCACCACAGACCCTTCTCACGGATTGCGAAAACTACGACACGAAGTACATGCCAGACGAGGTTACACGCGAGCACGCCAAGAGGATGCACTTTGCTGCTTACCGTGCACACATCGCACGGACGGTCGCCGAGCGGGCCAGGTGGCTTACGGCTTATCACAAACTCCGCGACAGAGTGGTTCTCGGAAACCGCAAGCTGATCTACCGAGCGGTGCGGCGGCGGATGGAATATCAGAACCGCGCGGACGACATGATCGGCGAGTGCTACATCGTGCTGATTCAAGTGGTAGCGGCTTTCAACCCCTGGCTGAATGTGCGTTTCAGTACCTACGCTTACACTTGTCTCGTACGGGCGTTGAGTCGCAGTTCTCGTCGGCTCGCGACCGACTGGTTGTCCCGATCGCTATCTTTTGAATCCTTGCCCGACGGAGAACCCGGTGGCCGAGTGGATGCTGAGTCATCACTATCGTCCGGCTCATTGCAACTCGATGAGTATCTCCGCGACAGTCACCCTCTTCTCTCAGATCGGGAAAAGGCGATCATCGTTCGTCGGTTTTCTCTCGGTGATTCAACTGACGGATCGACTTTGGAGCAGGTCGGTGAGGCCGTGGGTCTCTCCAAGGAGCGAGTCCGACAGGTTCAAGCAACGGCGATCGGGAAACTCCGGATGGCTCTGGGATCTGACTCTGACGGAATCTAAAGCCACTACACCTGCCTTGCCGCGAAGCGAGATCGCATCGCGGCAGGCAGTTATACCGCACGCGGCCAAGAACGATACATTATTCCAATCCACAATTCACTCTTGGCGAGCCGCCCGTGAACACGGGCGGCTCGCCAAAACGCTTCATCGGGCACCGCACGGAGTATAGTCCCAGAATTTCCAATAGGAACTGATCTAAAAGCCTCCCCTGGGTTTGCGTCACCTGTGATTGCCTTCGACTTTATTGAGTGACAGCGGGTTGTCACTAGCGCCCGAAACTACTGCACTCAGATCAGTCATCTCCGATTTCCCGGTAATCAGCAACTTGCTTTCCGCTGATATCATCCCTACCATCATGCCCAACGGAAGGCGGCCGACAGGAGGTCTGGACGCGGATGCCGCTTCGGTGGCGAGCAGGGATGTGCAGTCGCTCCACCAAATACGGCGGGAGGCGACATGGGGAGGAAGAAGGTGGAGGCCGCTTCGGTCACTCTCACCAACCAACGGGCCGCTCGCTTGTGCCGTCTGCTCACCCTTCTGGGGGACGGACCACAAACGCGGCAGCAACTGCTGCGTCGCCTTAAACTCGATGTACGCGGGTTCTACCGCGACCTTGAAGCATTACGTGACCTTGGCGTCGAGGTGACCACCGGGGATGACAACCGATACACCCTCGCGGGTGGCCTCGACGATGCTCTTTCGAGGTTACCGTTTCCAGACCCAGGACTGAATTTCCGCGACGTTCAGCAACTTGCCAAGGGCGACACTATTGCCCACCGAAAGCTAAAGCAGCGAATCAACACGTTCCTCGGCAGCAACGGCCGCGCGACGAACTCAGCCAAACCTCGGTGATTCTCGACGGACTCGGACAAGTTTGGTTGACCTTGATGGCCCTTCGGATCCCGTGTTTAATCCTCCGGTTCAAGTAACACGGAGGTTCCGGTATGCGAGTCGCCATTGTTATTCCTGCTCGATACGCGTCCAGTCGCCTCCCGGCCAAGCCACTTCTTCGAGAAACGGGCAAGTTCCTGATCCAACACACCTACGAACGCGCCACGCTGGCAAAGTGCGGCGCGGATGTTATCGTCGCGACCGACGATGAACGCATTTTCGACGCAGTTCGTTCCTTTGGTGGTCGCGTCGTGATGACTCGTGCCGACCACGTCTCCGGCACCGACCGAATCGCCGAAGTCGCGGCCCATCTCTCTGCGGATATCGTGTTGAACGTGCAGGGAGACGAACCGCAGATCGAACCGGCCTCGATTGACTTACTCGCCGGACTGCTCGCCGACCCCGCGTCCGACATGGCGACACTTGCGGTGCCGATCACGAAACGAGAAGCATACCTCGACCCGAATGTTGTGAAGGTGGTTTGCGATAACGGCGGGCGGGCGTTGTACTTCTCCCGGAGTCCGATTCCGATGGTGCGCGACGGAGAACCGGATTTCTCGGTACGACCCGCACAGTTCCTCCAACACCTTGGGATCTACGCTTACCGCCAGAGTTTCCTCCTCAAGATCGCCACGACCCCCCCGCACACGCTGGAACTCGCCGAGAAACTAGAACAACTTCGCGTGTTGGGTACTGGTGGAACGATCCGTGTGGGGGTTGTGCCACATGCTCACAGGGGTATTGACACGCCGGCCGATTACGCCGAATTCGTCCGGACATATCGGGATGATGGGACAAGACAGGCCGCGTGAAGGGTGCTTCAGGCCACCCGGCAACCGACGATGATTGGTGAGCCAGTCCGCAGGCGATATAGTAATGGAGTGGTGAGTTGTGTGGGACTCGGGGGACTTCAAGTCCCCCGCTCGCCGTTATGACACCCGCCGAGGACCGCTGGCATGGCGACAAAACACATTTTCGTGACCGGCGGCGTCGTCAGTTCGCTCGGTAAAGGTCTCACCTCTGCATCCATTGCCATGCTCCTCGAACGGCGAGGGGTTTCCGTGCGGATGCAAAAGATGGACCCTTACATTAACGTCGATCCCGGCACGATGTCGCCATACCAGCACGGCGAAGTTTATGTCCTTGATGACGGTGCCGAGACGGACCTCGACCTTGGGCACTACGAGCGTTTCACCCACGTCCCCCTGAATCGTGACTGCAACTTCACCACGGGCAAGATTTATCTTTCAGTGATCGAGAAGGAACGAAGGGGCGACTACAAGGGGAAGACGGTTCAGGTCATTCCGCACATCACCGACGAAATCAAGAACTGTATTCGCAAGCTCGCGACTCCCGGCGTAGACGTCGTGCTGACCGAAATTGGCGGCACGGTCGGCGACATCGAAGGGATGCCGTACTACGAGGCGATTCGCCAGTTCGCTCTCGATGTCGGGCGACAAAACTGCCTCTTCGTCCACTTGACGCTTGTCCCGTATCTGAAGGCTGCGGGCGAGCTCAAAACGAAGCCGACGCAGCACAGCGTCATGGAACTTCGCAAGATCGGTATTCAGCCCGACATCCTGATTTGCCGCACGGAACGAGAGATCCCCGAAGGCGAATGCGAGAAGATCGCACAATTCTGCAACGTCGAACGGCGGGCGGTCATCGAGGAGAAGGATAAGGAACTGAGCATCTACGAGGTGCCGCTGGGCTTTGCCGAGAAGAAGGTCGAGGAACTGATCGCCAACAAACTTGGGTTGGTGCTGCCCAAGCCGCTCCAGATGGACGATTGGCGACGGATGTTGGAGCGAATCAAAAGCCCGGCGCACGAGGTTAGCATTGGCTTCGTCGGCAAGTACGTGAAGCATCGCGATGCTTACAAGAGTGTGTATGAGGCGATCGACCACGCGGGGATCGCTCATCATGCGAAGGTGAAGGTCGTCCGTATCGACTCGGAAAAGCTCTCGGTGGAGGGGGCCGAGAAAGCGTTGGCCGCAGTGGATGGGTTGCTGGTGCCTGGCGGCTTCGACAAGCGCGGCATCGAGGGGAAAATCGACGCCATTCGCTTCGCACGCGAAACCGGGCTCCCGTTCTTCGGCATCTGTCTTGGACTTCAGTGTGCAACTATCGAGTTCGCCCGGAACGTGGCAGGACTCGCGGAAGCCAACAGTACGGAGTTCAACAAGGCCACCCCGAACCCTGTTGTGTGTCTGCTCGAAGAACAGCAAGAAGTGACAAAGCTTGGCGGAACACAGCGACTCGGGGCATACCCTTGCCACCTCCTGGCGGGAACCAAAGCTCACCAGGCATACGGCGTCGACGTGGTGAACGAACGCCACCGGCATCGCTACGAGGTGAACAACAAGTTCCGAGAAGTGTTGATGGCACGAGGTCTGGTGATTTCGGGAACGAGTCCGGATGGCAACTTGGTAGAAGCGATCGAACTGGCAAACCACCCGTGGTTCGTGGCTGTGCAGTGTCACCCCGAGTTTCAGTCGAAGCCGACCAAGCCGCACCCGTTATTCCGGGATTTCATTGGAGCCAGCCTGGAACGCCGACGATTGCGGAAAGAAGAAACGCGGGTTCGACTGGCCGCGAACGCGAGTTGACCCTACAAAAATGAGTTGGCCGCGAGTGATAGGGGAGTACCCTTCACTCGCGGCTAAAAGATGACTCACAAATCACATCACTTCTTCGGGCTGATGTCGAAATCGACTGCCTTGACCTCGGTGGCCGGTCCCTTGATCTCGATCTCTTCGCCGAAGCGGCCCTGAGCGCCACCCTTGAAGCCATTCTCGTGCCAGTACACGATGCGGAACTTGCCCACGGGTGCGTTCTTGATCTCGAACTTCCCGTCGGCATCGGTCACGGCGTAGTACGGGTGATCGAAGACGCGCACATATCCCGTCATCCAGCCGTGAATCGTACACTTGTACTGGATCGGTGGGCTTTCCGCCTTGATCGCTTCCGGCATCGTCCACTTCTCCATCTTCGGCACGGTCACGTTGTACTCACCGTTGTTGCCGCTGCTCCAGAAGAAGTTGTGAGCCACCGGGGCGGAGTTCTTCACAACCAACTTGTCGCCAGGGCGGGCAATGGTGATGCGATCAACGAACATGCAGCATGGCTGATCGATGCTGACTTCGGCCGGCTTCCGCTTCGCGTCTTCAGGGTTGATCTGCTCGGCGGTGAACTTCGCCTTGGGGTCTTTGTCGTCCGGTCGCAGCCAAACCACGACGTTCTTGATGCCGTTGTTCTTCGGATTGATGACGATCGACTCGTCGAGCAGATCGCCCTTGCTCAGGCAGTGGTCTTTGTCTTGAGTGACGTTCAGTGCGTCTCGCTTCGGGAGTGGCTTGTCCTTGGGGAACACGATCTGGCCTTTAACGGTCGACCAGTCTGCCGCGGTGGCGGAGGCAGCCGACACGGCGGCAACCGCAGCCACCAGGGCCAGGAACCGGATGCGAATCATCGACGTCTACTCCGAGGGAGGGAAGGGTTCGGGTGGGGCCGGCTGCTGCCGGTCCCACTATTGTTCGTGGAAAGTGTCCGTTCGGCAACCGATTCTGGTGCTTGTTCGTTCACGTTCCCATGACGTTGTAACCGCAATCGACGTACAGAATCTGGCCTGTCACGCCGCTTGCCAGTGAGCTGCACAGGTACAGAGTCGAGTTCGCGACTTCCTCGGGGCCGATTGGTCGGCGGAGCGGCGAATGCTCTGCTGCGTGGTCAATCAGCTTGCCGAAATCTTTGTTGATCGCCCTCGCGGCCCGACTCGCGTATGGCCCAGCCGAGATCAGGTTCACGCGAACATTCTTGTCGCCCACGAACCACGCGAGCTGCTTGGCGTCGATTTGCAGCGAAGCCTTGCAGGTCGCCATGCCGCCACCGTAGTGCGGGACGACGCGCTCGCCGGCAACGTAGGTCAGACCCACAACGCTCGCGCCGCCGGGCCGATTGGCCATGTAAGGAGCGGCCGCGCGAACCATGCTTGTGAGCGAGTAGGCCGAAATGCCCATCGCTTCGAGGTAGGCCTTCCGGCTCGTGTCGATCAGCGGTTTCGTGACTTCACGACCGAATGCGATCGAGTGGATGAGGATGTCGATGCCGCCGAACTCTTGGCCAACAGCGTCCACCATGCCCTTGATCGAATACTCCGGGAACTTGGCGTAGCGGCGGTCGCCCTTCACCTCCGCCGGCACGTCGTCCATGGTGTCGTAACTGGCATCGCACGGGAGCACCTTGACGGGCTTGAACTCCGAGCCGTCGGGAAGCAGGCGGGCTTCACGATCCACGTCACGAGTGAGGAAGCTCTCGACAATTCCCAGGACTCGGGGGTGGCAAGCGAGGACGACCTTCGCCCCGGCTGCCTGAAGCGATTTGGCGATGAACCACGCGAAACTTTCGTTATCGCCGACGCCGGTCACGAGTGCGAGCTTGCCCGAGAAATCGAGAGGAATCATCGTCGGTCACCTTGCTGGAAGAACGAAACGGCACGCGGATAGTTTATCCGCGTGCCGTGGGATCGACACGGTTTGCTGTGGGAAGGGGTTTGCCCTTTAGCGGCGAGGAGTCATTTGCGTCAGAGCCGCCTTGGCGGCCTTGCGAACTTCCTCGGAGGAATCGTCGCAGGCTTTCGTCAGGTACACTTCGAACGCGGGCTCGAAGTACCCCAGTTTGCACAACTCCTCGATACAGACGGCTCGGACCATCGGATTCGGGTCTTTCTGAGCCGCACGGAACACAGTCATCTTCACCGTATCACTCGAACCATGCCGGCCGCCGCACATTGCACGGGCCGCCATCGCACGCTGGCTCGGGGCGATGCCATTCTCGAGTGCTTTCACGTGCGATTCGATGTCACGCATCATCGCCGTGATGGCCGAATCTTGAGGCTGCGTGACAGGAAGGTTCACAACAGGGGCAAGAGCACTTGCTGGTGCCGGAACCATCCGGGCGGCAGTCACGACATCCGACGGCATTGGGGCGATCGCAACGGGTTGCTTCGCCACAAGAACCACGGATTCCTTGACAGCTTCTGGCGCGAGTGCCTTCGCCTCCATCACCACCTTGGGTTTCGTCACGACGGCCACAGGTTTCGAAGGCAACATCGGCGAAGGGGACGCAGGCGTTTCCGCCATGGCCAAAGGCTTCATTGGAGCTGGTGGGACCGGTGCGATCGGCCCATTCACGGACATTCCACTTGGAGGGATCGGAATGCTCGGGAGGCCACCAGGTGCAGGAATGCCTACCCCGGGAACGCTGGGGATTGCGGGGAGCGGCAGCGGAATCGGCGACGGCGGCGACGCAGCGGGCGGCGGCGTCGGGATGCTTGGAGCAGTCGGCCCGGTTGGGAGGCTGACCGGCACCGGGGTGAGCGGAGTCGGCGGTTCCACCGGCCGCACCGGTTGCGTCCGCGGCGGTTCGAGTGTCACGATTGGCGACGACCGTGGCACCGAAGACAAAGGCGTGCTCGGGCTGGCAACCGGCTTAGCACTTGTCGAGGCGGTCGGTGTGGTTGGGGCCACGGGCGGTGTTGGTGTCGCTGGCGGGGTCGGTTTCTTGCGACCGAACACACGCTTCAGCAACCCCGGTTTTTCCTCCTCGGGCTCTGGAGGTGTAGGAGCAGCGTTTGACTTCCCAAGTGCCGGGAAGAACCGCCTTTCCCTTTCCTTCTCTTGCTCCTGATCTTTATCCTTCGGCAGATTCGGCAGTGCGTCCTTGAGCGGCGGCACGAGAGGGTCACTCGTGCGCGGCTTGGCCTTGAATGGCCCATCCTGAATCTTCGGCGGCGTCACAACCTTCGGAGGTTCCGCACTCTTTGTCGGCTCGAAGGTCTTGGGTGCGGCCTTGCTAACGGCCGGCTTCGGGGTTGTGTCGGGCTTTGCCGTGGAGGGATCAGGCTTGTCCATCAGGGTGAAGGTTTCGCCGGACTTGGTGTCCTTCACTTCCGACAGAATCGAGCCGTCAGGCTGTTTCTCGGACTTCAGAACTTTAACCTGACGATCCGGGAGATCCCGGAACTTCAGAGTGATCACGTCGCCGACCTTGGGTGGCCCGCTCGGAGCATCCGTGCCGCCTTGCTGGGCCATCGTCAGGCCGACCGCTGCGGTGGTTCCGACCAGTACGGCCCAAATCCACCGTTTCCAGAACCACCGATTCATGTGAGACTCCGTTCCACACGCTCCTGCCAGGTCATCCATGACCACGGGAGCTACCGTGCTTACCGAGTGAATCGGCTTACCCGGATTCACTGGTTAACCCGCTTTCGCGGGTTGGAACGGAAAAGCAGTGGAAGCTGGGCAATCTGTGCCGGCCAAGTAGGGTGGGCGTCACACAAGTCGGGGGCTTTTTCGTTGCGAGGATAGGAGGATGAATGTGAGTCAGAAATTCCTCCTGGCAGGAGCCCGCCCTATGGCACGACGACCACCCAAAAACCGACTCTCCGAACTCACACCCGAGCAGCAAGCCGAAGCCCAACGAATCCAGACCGCACTCCTCGCAACGGCTGCTGACGACATCCGCGAACACGCTGAACTTCTCGCTTCCAAGGACGACTCCAACACCTTCGGAGCCACTGAGTTCACCGTTCGCGACATCGTCCACCACATCGGTGCCAAGGCTGTTCAGACCGCCCTCGAAGGGCGGAAAAAAACTAGGCTGGCAAACGTGACTGGATCGGAAGTGGCTGATTCCATGGGCTTTGGGTCAATCTAGTGTCCTGAGTGGAAAGTCCGTTCGCAAACTCTCTTGATGCGATCGAGGATGGCATCGGCATCGGCGATCCCGCTGACACAGGGCCAGCAGTCGCGTGTTCAACTCCGCCAGCGAATCCACACGCGTCACCGGCACCAGAAAATTCGACCGGGCGTAGTCCACCAGGCTTTCGACGTGCCCCTTCTCGTTGGGCCGACGCACCAGACAGAAGTGACGTGCGAACAGGAAATGGCTCATCAACCACCCGAACTCGCGGGTCACCGCCCGCTCCCGGTTCCCCACGATCTTCGCCACCGCCGTCTTCGTGTTGTCGTACGCGATCCGCTTGGGGACGCCGCCGAAGAACGCGAACGCCCGGACGTGTCCTTCGAGGAACACCTCGGTGCACTCGCGGGGAAACGCCTGGCAGTAGACCGCGTCGGCGTACGGCAAGGTCATCACGAACAACGCGACCTGAGTCGGAACGCCCGTGATCACCACTTCGGCGAACCCGAAATCAACCTGCGCTTCGCCCGGCGGGTGAGTCAGCGGCAGGAACTCTTCCTTGGTCCCGACCTTCAGTTCCCGCACCACGTCCTTGACCACGGTGTACCCGCCGGTGAAGGCGTGCTCGTCCCGCAACCGCTGCCAGATGCGGTGGGCTGTATGACGCTGCTTCATGGGGGCCGTGGTGTCGTCGTCGAGGATCTGACGGATGATCGGCAGGACCGGCGGCTCGATGGTGGGGCGACGCGGGGACTGGATACGCCGGTACCCCGGCGGCTCCTAGTGGGTCAGAATCTTCTTGAGCGTGGACCAGTGAATCTCGTACCGGCGACAGGCCTCACGCTTGCTGATCTCGTGAGTCAGCACGCGGCGGCGGATCTCAGCCCAGAGTTCCATGTTGACGAACACCTCGGACCTCCAGGGCCAGGATGACGGGATCCTCCCATCATCGCCGGTGACCGGACCGGACCGTTGCGCGCCACACTTTTACTCCGCCGTCATCGAACACGAGCACGGCGACAAGGAAATGAATCAGTGAATCCCGATTTTTCCGAGTCGGATGCTCGAAATCCGCAAGTCCTGGTCTACGGGAGCCTCAGTTAGACAACTGCCAGGGCGACCCGGCCTTCACGCGACAAACCGCTTGATCGACCCGACTTGATCCAACTTCTTCCGGGACATTTCGAGGTCGAGGTCGCCGTAGTGTTTGATCGGGTTTCCGTGGGCGTTGAGCAGGGTCGTGTACCAGTTGCCGATCGTCTTGTGCCCTTCTGTGCCGTGGTAGGGCAGGCGGATGTAGCGACCGGCCAGATTGAGATTGCACTTGTCGCCCGCGAGGATAACGAACGGAGCCTCGAAGCCCCAGCCGTGATGGGTTTCGCCCCCCTCTGGGAAATACATGATCATGGTGTTGTCGAACATGGTGCCTTTGCCCTCGGGCGTGGCCTTGAGGCGTTCGACGATCTTCGCGACTTGCTGAATCTGACCCGTGCGGATTTTCTCACGGATATTGTCAGCGGGGACGCCGCTGTAGCTTTCGTTGTGTCCGATGGCGTGAATGGAGATGCGGTCGGACTCGTTGCCGGGCAACCCCCGCACGGGTGTGGAGAGTTCATCGATCGTGTAGGTCACCACGTTGGTCAGCCCCGTGATGAGCGCGGCGATGAGGATCTCGGTCATCGCCTCCTGTTTTTCCGGGTAGCTGGCGTTTGGCCCGCCGTCGGAGTGGATTTTCCCGATCTTCGGGATCTGTTTGGAGATGGTGTCGGCCATTTTCGAAAGTTTCAGGTTGCGTGCCTGGATTGCTTCGATCGAGTGAATGTGGTTGCTGAGTTTGAGCTTCTCGTATCCCTGCAAGATGCCGGCCTTGAAGGATTCCTCCCGTTCGAGGAACTGGAGCATGGCGTTGTCGGAGTCGACGGCTCCGGGATTGGTGACGGCGCGGAAGAGTTCGTTGAAGGCGGTCTGCGGGTCGGCGTAACAATAGTTCCGCTGCTGGGGGCCGGAGGCCGAGTAGCCCGAGACGATCCCGGTTCTGAAGGTGGAATAGTCGCCGGTCAACGAAAGCTCGACGTGTCCGAAAGGTGACGGGAAGAGCTTTGCCAACTCGAAATCAATCGTGGCGCGTTTGATGCCACTGAGTGAATTGCGATTCGATTTGTAGGCACCCATCACAGACGAGTAGGAGTAGTGGCCGTTCTCGCTCATCGTGCACGACAGGCCCTGGAGGATGCACAGGTTGGATTTATGTTTGTCCAACGCGCGGAGATACAGGGGAAGTTCGTGTTTGTGCAGATCCACTTCGAGCGGCAGTTTCTTCTCTTCCAGGGACTTGTCCTTGGCCGAGAGTGTCGGCAGAGCGACCTCATTGGGGCGTTCGCCGTTCGATTTGCGGATGAAGACGAACCGCTTCGGGAATCCGTCGGCCGCGGCTTCGGCACCGAAAGATTTCATGCATGGCGTCAGCGAGAGCGCACCGGCACCCAGAACGGTCGACTGGAGGAAATCTCTTCGGGTTTTCATGGGTTCTTTCCGTAGGTGGTTGATTTGCGGTAAATGAAGGAATCGGAGGTCAGGAGAGATACGATGACCGCGTCGAAGCTACCGCCACTCTGGACGTAAGCTTGATCGGCTTCGATGAGGGTTTTCGAGTCGGAGAGGACTTCGTTGCGCCCCATAAAGTAGCGGAAGGCATGGCGAATGATCGACTGACGAACCTTGGCGGACTTCGCGAGCCTTTCGGTCAGGTCGATCGCGTCCCTGATGTCGCCATCGAGATTCGGGTCGCCCGTCCCGACCAGTCTCCCTTTGGCATCCACCGGCAGGGTCTTGTAAATGTCGCGCAGGTCGGTCTCGGGGGAGCCTTTATCGGGCATCTTCTTGACGAGGTTGGCCGGGTATTCCAGGGATTCCTCGGTGCGGAAACGGCCGAAATCGTCATACATTTCAAAGGCCGTGCCGAGCGGGTTCATGCGCTGATGGCATTTCCAGCAGTATTCGGCCGTGGTGGCTTTGTCCAAGCGTTGGCGGAGGGTCTTGTGGTGATCCTCGGGGATCACGGCATCAACTGTCACGGGGACATCGGGAATGGTGCCGGCGAGGAGTTTTTCACGAACCCATTTGCCGCGCCGCACCGGGTCGGTTTCCGTGTTCGCGGCGAACGCGATGAGCCACGCGGGATGGGTGAGAATGCCTTTGCGATGCTCCATTTTCGCGGGCTGTGTGGTCGGGTAGTTCCACTGAATCATGTCGATGTTGAAGGCCTTCGCCACCTCGGCGCCGCGCATATCTTTACCGGTGCGAGTCTTCGCGGCGCTCGGCACTCCAAAGACCGACGAGAAGGGAGCGGTGACCGTCTCCCCTTTGCCAAGTCTTTGCGTGTAGTTGCTCATCATGTCTTTGAAAATCTTGAGCTGATTCGATCGCCCCCCGACTTTGCCGATCGCGTCCAGATTCAGGCCGGGCATGGGATGTTCTTTTAGGAATGGCACATGGGCCTTTAGTTGATCGTCATCGAAGTTCTTCCAATCTTTGTCCTTGAAGTGGTCATAGATTTTGCGGATAAGTTCGGTCGCGGAGGCCATCGCCTTATTGTCGCCGCTGTGGTAGACGTAGAACTCTTCGGTGGTGAGCAGACTTTCAATGACGTTTTGATCTTGCTTCAGGATGTATTCGACCAGCAAGTCGGCTTCGCTGACGAGCCGCCCGGAAGAACTGACATAGTTGCCACCGAAACGCTTGTTGTCCTTGAAGATGGAAAGCATGCCCGGGTAACCGAAAAATTCGCGGAAGAAACGGAGTTTGCGGATCGGGATGTTGGTGAAGCTGTCATTCCCGGTTTTTTCGACTGCTTCATCAATGATGGAATACTGGCTGCGAACCTTGAGCATTCGCTCCACTTCGCGCCGGTAATCGTCCCGCGTGTTGAGTTTGCCGTTCTTGGCCGCTTCCTGCAATTCTTTATCAGGGCTGATGTCAGTGAGTGCGTAAGCGAGCGCGTAACTCGCATCGCGGGGAGATAGCATCTTGCGCCCGTGTTCGTCCGCTTTCCCATCGCCGAACTCCTGACGATAGACGAAATCGGTTCGGAGGATGAGTGTCTGTATGAGTCGCTCGAGCGTTTGTTCGTTACCGAGTTTTGTAAGGTACGATGTTGTCAACGCGATATATTCCGCCTTCTCCTTGGGCGTCGGCACACGCTCGATAATCTTGATGAACAACTCATCGACGAGCTTGCCAAAAGTCTCATCGGATAGTTTCGTCTTTTCACGCTCGCGTCGGAATCCTTCGCTCCAGTCGGCCATACACTTCGCGATGACTGCTGCGTAGGTGTCCCCTGCTTGACGATGCTTGAGGAGGGTGGATCGCATCGCCGCCAGTTCGGAATCAACCGGGAGTTTAGACGTGACGGGACTCAGCTTGGGCATCCGTTTGACTAGCTCGTCCAGGTAACCACGCATGAAGGCGAGACGAACGTCGATGGTTCGCTGGTTAACGCCCTGATAAAACCAGTCCTGCTCGCACTTCAGGATGAGCTTCTCACCATCAACGCCGTCTTTGCCGTGCTTCCGCATACCCGACCAGATTTGCGCCAATTCGTCATTCGAAGGCTTTGCCGTGTCAAACACCGGTTTCTTGAGTGGCTTTCCGTCATCGCCGACCGTTTTGCCGGGGGGTGCCGGTTTGGTCGCGACAAAAGCTGGCAGCAGACTCTCGTGCTTATCCTTGAAGATGTCGCGCAGCAACTGCTCAACATTCAACTTCAGGTAATTTTCACGGGTTGAGAGAATCTTTTCATGATCCCATTGCGGTGCCATGATTGTCGTCACGGCCGGGAGATAGTTTCTCTTTTTGGTGTATTCCATCAGGTATGCCGACGCTTCCTTGGCATTCGTGAGCATTGTCAAGAGATGGCCGCCATCGAGCATCGTCGTGTCGTAGTAGCGTACGCCGCTCTGGGTCGGCAGCATAAAAGGATTGGTCAGATTGGCCCTGCGGTTGTTGCTGCCGATGACCAGATGACTTTTGCCGTCAACATTAGCATTGAGCGGCACATTGTGATCGAGCAGTTTGTTGAACTTCGCGTTGAAGATGAACTCGCTGATTAGCCAACGGCGGTCGGGAGTGAAGCCGGGCAGATCCTTGTACTTGCCGGAAAAGAGCTTGTCGTGATCCACAACGTTGCCGAATTCCGGTTTGCGTAGCTTGTCTTCGAGCTTCGAGGCGTTGTGTTTCTGCAAATCCTTCGTGATCCATTCCATCAGAAGGTTACGTTCGTCTTCCGTGGGCTGCTTCTTGTTCTTTGGTGGCATTTCGCCAGTGTAAATCTGCTCCTGGACTCGGTTCAGAAGATCGAGTCGCGCATCCAGCGTGAGGCTCTCCAGATTATCGAGCCGGACTTCGCCCTTCTTCTCGTCGGCGTCGTGGCAGGAGAAACAGTGTTTTTCGAGCAACGGCAGCACCTTCTCGCCGACCCGGAACGGTTCTTTCGGAGTTGAGGCTGGTTTGCCTTCGTCACTCGCAGCATGGGCCACGGAGGCGAAAACGACGACGACAGCAACGAGAAGGCGTTTCATGGTTTACCTTTTCATTTCGCTGGAGCAAAGCCGGGCAGCGGCCCCAGATATTCGGGCTGGTGTTACTTGGCCTGTTTCTTCAGCAACTCAACCATCGCCTGGCCCATGGCTTCGCCCACGTCCATGTATACTTCGGCCTTGCCACCATAGTGACCGTTTCCGCTGCCGCCTTGCGCCATGGGGTGGGTATAGACCGTAGCCACATTGCCTTTGAACTCGGGATACTTGCCGCTGTTGCCGTCGACCGCGAGGTGGGCCTCTAGCACCTTGCCGCCGTTGCCCCCGCCCCCTTTCACGGATTCGCCCATGGTGGCCAACACGAACTTTGCATTCGGAGCCTTGAAGTCCTTGCGCAATGCTTTGATGAGCTGGACCAGGTTCTTCTCGTAGTGAGCCGCCCAGACTGCATTGCCAGCGTCCTTTTCACCCTGCCAGAAAAAGAAGCCAGCAACCTCGTAGCTCTTCGCCCCGGGGTAGTGCTTGTCGAGATCCGCAAGCACCTTCTTGGCATCCGCCGTGTCATCGTCGTACTCTTTGCCGGCATACCAGCCTGCCAGTTGATCACCTTTCAGGGTTACAGTCCCCTCTTTTAGTAAGGGCGGATTTGGTTCAGTCCCTTTGGCCCATGAATCCGGGGCATCTTTATAACCCGCATACACTTTGTCCCCCTCTTCAAACCGCGTGCTGCCCGGTGGCAAAAGATGCCAGCCAAGGGCGCGGTTGCCAATGCAACTCTTGAGAATCATCACGGGCGCATCGACCACATTGCCGACCACGTGTCCGATCCCGAACTCCGGTCCAATGGTGCCGGTCTTGATGCCCATCCACTCGTTATTCATCAATCCCTTTCCCTGCATCATCCTTACAAAACGGACATCCTTGCGCTCGATCCAGACGCCGGCGTCATCCACCAGGTAAGGGTATTTCTTCTTCACCTTGACAGCGTTTTCCAGCGACCCTTCGCCGCCTGCGATCTTACCCAGGCCAACCATGTTGGACTGCCCCAACAAGATGAAGACCTGCACTGGTTTGGTCACGTCTGCAGGCTTGCCATCAGAACGCGGAATCGCATTTTTGGGATCCTCCGCCGATGTGGTCGTCACTGAGAGAACCAACCCTGCCAATGCCACCGCGGGCAAGGCTAACAGCGAAGTGATTTTGCTACAGACGCTCATGCGGGCTCCATTCCTTTGAGGGACACTAATTCCATAAACCCGATTCACCAGCCCGGCGATTATGGGCCAGGCTACCGGAGGTCGTCCGCGAGGATGACGACAATGTTCGGCTTGGCTGGCTCGGCCGCGAGTGGCACGCCAATGCCCACTGGAGCGACGATCGCACACCACACCAAGAGATTCATTCCCGTATTCATGTTCAAATCTTGTCGACTAATTACTCTTTGACATCCTGCTTGATTGCGATCGAAAGCGGCAGGTCTTCGCGAGTTAATATCTTGGGTGAGCAGGATGAAGCTGGATGGCAAGGAGACTTTAATCCAATCACAAGAATATCTTGTTTGATTGACGTGCCTCGGAAATTTCCCAACGATTTTCAGAAAGAAGTCGCGAGGTGCTCTCGCGATGTGCTTTCTCGATCACAGGCTGATGGAGGCTGCTTCAGTGTTGAAGTGTGCTTTACCGCAGTCAGGTCGCACTTTGGGGCGATTATTGCCGAATTGCCATCGGAACGGGGGACTGGTTTTACACCGCGATTGTGGGAATCCTGGGTTCCGATTCTGAGGGCTATCCTCAACGGTAGATCCCGCTTCTTAGCAATGATGATCTGAATCGGACCCCGCTGCTACCCCGCTTGGTTCGCTGACGTTAAAGTCGGTAACCAAACGGAACCACACGCCGCAGAAACCGGCACGCCGGGCCAAGCAGCGTAAGCCCGAGGCGATCGCCGAGTGGCTCAAGAAGGACTGGCCTCGAATCACAAAAAGTCCGGCGTCAGAACGCCCACCTCGTCTTGATCGACGAGACAGGATTGTTTGTTCTTCAACCCACTTGTCCGCCAGTCGTGGTCGTTGCGGGGGAAGACGCCGGAGATAGGCGGTGACGGCGGTCACCGCAAGAAGGTCAGTGTCATCGGGGCGATAAGTCTGTCCCCATTGACTCGGCGACCGGGTCTGTACTTCTCGACGCTGCCGGACGGGTTCTTCACAGCCGAAGCAGTGGTCAAATTTCTCCGGGAACTATTCAAGCACCTGCGGGGGAAGGTGTTGGTCGTCTGGGATGGTGGAGGGAACCACAAGGGGCCACTGATCCGTGAGTTTCTAAGACGGAACAAGCGGTTGAGGTTGGAACGACTGCCAGCATATGCTCCGGAGTTGAACCCGGTCGAAGCCGTGTGGTCGTGGCTGAAGTACGGGCAAGTGGCGAACTACGTCCCCGAAGGGATGACCGACTTGGACGATGCGATCGCAGACAGGCTCATCGACTTGAAGTGCGAACCGAACTTACTGAGGAAGGTGTGGGATGGTTCGGATTTACCATTTCCACACACGAGACGGGCCAAACAAGGTTATCTACCTGCGGATCAGTAATGGTCGATTATTGATACTTTACTATCGCGAATCGGCATTTCGCTCCTGGCACCTTCACAATCTTCGTACCCGCTTTAATGAAGTGGGCATCGGTTGGTGAAGTCACGAGTCGTCCCGTTCTACTACTGACCGCTGCATATACTCTGCGCAGTGGGGAATGATGCGTTTTGGCGAGCCGCCCGTGTTAACTGAACAGCGCGGGTATCTGGATTATCCGTAAGTTGTTTATCGGGGAGGACTCCCGATGACAGAGCAAGAGATCACGGATCTCGGTCCGGCGTTCAGACACGTACCTCAGGTTTCGAGACAACTTCGGCCAAGACCGGACCGCCAAGCACTTTGACACCTACTGCCGGGGGTTGCTGTCCGACCTCCCACGCAAGAGTGTCGAACCCATTGCTCTGGCCGCCGGAACCGGCGTGCGAGCTCTCCAGGAGTTCCTCGTCACCTCTGTCTGGAAACACCACTCGGCCCGTGAAACTTTCCAACAGCGCCTCAAAA
>PNLP01000015.1 GCA_013823135.1 Planctomycetaceae bacterium | reverse complement strand
CCGCTGAAAACTTTCTCGGCTTCGCCATGGGATACCTCCTTCACCTCAGGTTATCCCAACTCTACCCCGCGCCCAGTTTTTGGGGCGCAGTACAGATGTCGAACTGGGGCAAGAAGCGGGTGGAGCATGCTCACCCGCGGCAACCGACTAAACCCTTCCACAGAGCAGTTGTTGTGCTTATCTGAGGGGCATTGGGGCTAGGTTGTCCCACCCCTTCGGGGTGAATACCAAAAAAGCCACGTCCAATAGCGTAACCTCAAAAAGCGTCAGCGAGGGAGGTTTGGCCTCGCTGACGCTTTTTGAGGTTACGGATTCTTGGATTGTAGCCGCGGATGCGGCGACCAAGTGTAGCCAGGGGGGCAGCGAACGAAGTGACCAAACCCCTGGTCCGCAGCCTACCGTGAAATGAAGCCCCGGATGGGGCGACGGACACCACGCATGTCGTTGTTTCTGTCGCCCCTCCGGGGCTTGGCGTTTGGATGGGTTCGCGTTTCCAGGGGTTCCGTTCGCTTCGCTCACTTCACCCCTGGCTATTATCGGACGCCCCTTTGGGGCTACAAACCCACTACGCCCTGCGGGCTCGCCAGCGGAGCAGTTCGCCCACAAGGAACACGGGCGAGGTGGCCAGCACAATCAGCACCCAGTCCAGCGCACCCAGCGGGGTCGTGCGAAACACGTCGCCACCGAACTGCACCAGCACAATCTGGCCAAGCAGGATCATTCCCGCGATGAACAGGAACGCCTTATTTTGCAACAGCCCATCGAAGGCGGAACGTGTCGTTCCCAGGCAACGGGCGTTGAACAGGTTCCAGAACTGAAGCAGCACGAACACCGAGAAGAAGATCGTCAGCGAACGCAAGTGATCCGGCGAGGCGACATCCCGCATCCCCGGCAACAGGAACAGCAACGCGAGCAGCACGAGCAGGAACGCACCACCCAGGCCGAACACCATCCGGGCCATTCGCGGCGTCACGATGAACGCATCGGGGTGTCGCGGGAGTCGGTCGAGAACGTCGGCGTGTGGCGGTTCCGTTGCCAGGGCCAGTGCCGCAAACGTGTCCATGATGAGGTTCACCCACAGCATTTGCATCACGGTCAGCGGCATGTTCACCCCGACGAACGGCCCGAGCAGCGCGATCCCCAGCGCGAGCACGTTGATGGTCAGTTGGAACACGATGAATCGCTGGATGTTCTCGTAGAGCCCGCGACCCCACCGCACCGCGTTCACGATGCTGCCGAACGAGTCGTCGAGCAGCACAATGTCGGCCGCTTCCTTCGCGACGGCGGTGCCGGTCTTCCCCATCGCCAGCCCGACCTTCGCGTGATTCAGCGCCGGGGCGTCATTCGTTCCGTCGCCGGTCACCGCCACCACTTCATGCTGATCCTGCAACAACCGCACGAGGCGAAGTTTGTCCATCGGGCGTGCCCGCGACATGATCTTCAGCTTGTGAACCGCGACCGCTGCCTCCGCGTCGGACAGCGCGCCGAACTGCGGCCCGGTCAGTTCGCTGCCGGGTTCGGGCGTGTCGCCGATCAGGCCGATCTGCCGGGCGATCTCGCGAGCCGTGTCGGGCGTGTCCCCGGTCACGATCTTCACGCCGATCCCCGCTCGCCGACACGCAGCCACCGCGGCCGGCACCTCGGGGCGAATCGGGTCCGTGATGCCGACGTACCCAATCCACGTGAGCGCGTTCACCATCGGCTCGATCGTGCCGGTGACATCCGAAACCGACCGATACGCCAGCCCGATGGTCCGCATCGCGCGGCCTTGCAGTTCGTGCAACCCCTTCAGCATGGCAACGCGAGCATCGGCCGTGAACGGCATCACCCCGTCGGGCGTCAGTAGCGTGTCGCACTTCTCCAGCACGATCTCGGGAGCGCCCTTCACATGGAGAATCCCCTGCCCGCTCGAATCGGTCCCGACCGTGGCCATGAATTTCCGTTCGGTGGAGAACGTCAACTGGCTCGCCACATCGAAGGATGCCCGCGTGGTGAGATAGTTCACGCCTTGACCGTCGAGCCACAGTAACAGCGAGCCTTCCGTCGGGTTGCCGAGTGCTCGCAGCACGCCTTCCTCGCGGGCAAGTTGAGCCGTGGTGTTCACCGCAATGGCATCGACGACCAGACTGCGATTCGTTGTCAGTGGGGGAATGCGAACCTCGGCGACCGTCATCTGGTTGAGGGTGAGCGTGCCCGTCTTGTCGGAGCAGATGACCGTCGCGGCCCCGATCGTTTCGCAGGCGTGCATCTTCCGCACGAGTGTGTTCTGAGCCGTCATCTTGCGCATGCTGTACGCGAGGCTCAGCGTCACGCTCATCGCCAGCCCCTCCGGCACGGCAACGACGATGATGACGACGGCGATCATGAAGTACGTCAGCAGCGCGGTGCCGGCTGCCGTGGGGAGCCACTCCGATGGGTTGGACGGAATCCAGCCCATCACGGAACCGAGCCCCGCCCCAACCGCGAACACGATTGCCCCGGCACCCAGCGCAATCCCCCAGCGACCGAACGTGTCTTCGTGGAGCCAGTCGGGCGAGTCGAGATCGCGCTGGCGTCGGCATGCCAACAGCCCTTCCCACGCGATCTTGAGCCAGACGCGGACGAGTGCGATGCCGATGGCCGTGAACAGGATCGCCACGAACACCCATTGCCGCGCGTCCAGTGCCACATCGCCCGTCGCGGCCCCCCGCAGGATGAGCGCGAAGAACGTGGCGGCGGCGATGCTGAGCCCGACGATGCCGATGATCTTGCTGAGGCGTTCGAGTTGCTCGTTCAGTGGCGTGGTCTCGCCGGACTCCTCCGCAGCGGCGCGGGCCGTCTTGCCGATCTCGGTGCCGTCGCCCACGGCGGTCACACGCACGATGCCGTGCCCGTCCGCGACCAGTGAGCCGCGGGTGAGTCGGTGCGGGGGGTAAGCGTGGTCGTGTCCCTGAGTTGCGGCATGCCCGGCCACGGTCTTGGTCACGGGGACCGATTCGCCGGTGAGTTTCGACTCGTCCACGAGCAACGCCACAGCTTCGACCACCTCGCCGTCGCAGGGGATCTCCTCGCCGGTTTCGATCAGGAGAATGTCGCCAACCACAACGTCGCGCCGCGGGATGGTGGTGAAATCTCCGCCACGCACCGCGTTCACCGGCGTGTCGTCGTTCACCTTGTTGAGGATGTCGAACTCGCGATTCGCCTTGAACTCGTTTACGAACGCGAGGGTGGTGGCCAGCAGGATGGCCGCGACGATGGCGAGACCTTCGATGAACTCGCCCTTGATGGCCCCGACGCCGATCTGGATGGCGGCCGCGATGATGAGGATGCGAATGACGGGGTCTTCGAACTTGGAGAGCCACTGCTTCCACCACGGATCGCGGCCGGGCGGCGTGAGCACGTTCGCGCCGTGCTCACGCCGACTCTGCTCCACTTCGGTGGGCGTTAACCCTGGGTGCGGCATTGCGGAAGTCGAAGCCATCGTGTGCTCATTCCCAGTAATGGTCCGTGACAACCCGTGTAGTGGATTGTCCGCGGATGCATAACTTCAGGCAAGCGGCGTGCCGTGGCCGGCTTGCCGAATGGGAATGAACGCGGAAAGTGGAATCACTTCTGTTTTGCGGTCGGATTGGCAGGCACAGCGAAATCGAGTTGATTGTTCGCGCCGGAGATATCCACGTTCGTGGTGTAGTCGCTGAACGCCGGTGCCCCGAGGATTCCGGACTCGGGCGAGGAGTTCCAGCCGGTGATCCGCACAGTGTGCGGCCCGGCCACCGGTCCCTTGTCCGTCCCAGTCTGGTAACTCCCCTTGCGTATCTCGGCCGACCCCTGTGGTCCCGTGTTCCCCTTCGAGGTGTCCGGGGCGAAGAAGATGACGCCGTACTCGATGGGCTTTCCGTCGTGCGTCACGGTTCCGGAAATTGGCTGGCGATCGACCGACGGGCCACACCCGGCAAGGGTGAGTGCCGCCACGAGCGCGAACGCTCGGGCCATGTGCGGGGTCATGGGAGTCTCGGGGCGAGAGTGTTCGGGATCACTGGAGGGAACCGGCACCGTCGTTGCGTGCCCCCATGCTCTGGAAGTTCGACAGGGTCACGTCGTTCCGGATGAACACGACCGACCCGTCCGTCATGGCGAAGCTCGCGCCCCCGGTGTGGTAACTGCCCGTGTAGGGCGTCATGTGGTGGCAACTGGTCGTGGCCGGGTTGCAGTTGAGGCTATTCGGCGCGTTCATGGTGAGCGCACCATTCGGGTAGTACGGCCCGCCGACGCCGTTGCCGTAATATCCGCTGGCCCACGTGGCGTAGTACTGGCTGTTGCCGCTCTGCAACTGCATGTAGCGGGACTCGCCCAAAAGGAAGGTGTTCGATGTTCCGTCGGTGACGTCCGTGATCCGTGTGCTCGAATTGACGTACATCACACCGTTGTCCGATGTGAGGCGGTAGTTCGTGGCGCTCACCGGGTAGCAAGGGCCGCTGCCCGGGGCACACGGGGTGACGGTCGTACTACCCCCACCCATGATCGCGAAGTAGTTCGAGTTCCGGTTCGCCGGGTTGCTGTTCGGATCGCTGGGGCACTCAAACGCGATGTTTCTCGCGGCCTTCTGTGCAGCCGACTCCGTCGCGGCATCGTGCTGAATGAACAGCCCCCCGAAAGTTCCCGTCGTGGTGTTAAACGTCGAGTACACGGTGCTCTGCTCAATGAACGGCAGAACGAGGACCGACCACGGAGCACGGTTCGAGCCGGCGATGTCGAACGGCGTCGTGATGCCCGAACCCGGCACGATACGGGCCGCTCCGGGAAACGATGCGCGGGCGTCGTGGTAGTTGTGCAGGGCCAGCGCGAGTTGCTTGAGGTTGTTCTGGCATTTCATGCGTGCCGCGGCCTCTCGAACCTTCTGGACAGCAGGCAGCAGCAACCCAATCAGGATGGCAATAATCGCGATGACGACCAACAATTCAATGAGCGTGAACCCGGAACGTCGAACAGAGGAGAGTCTCACGGATCGACTCCTTCAGGGTGGGTCGAGTCTGCTCAGTGGACGAATGATGGAACAGATCTCGAACCGTAAGGTGAGCAATGAGCGGAGGGAGTTTCGATGCCTGGGCGTGTCACGCTAAGCGTGCGCCAGCGTGTTGTGAAATGTAGCATACATTAAGCAGTTGTGAATCCGCGTGCCGGCACGAGCAAGATTTCGTGCTTGCCAGCAGATTTCCGCAGGGAGCGGAATTGGGAGCATAAACGAAGCAATGGCACGCGGATGAAGAGGATCTGAAAAGAGGATCAAGAGGATTCACCGCAGAGAACGCAGACACCGCAGTGGGAAGACCAAGACAAATCACAGTTCTGGACACAACTCTTCTCATTGCCTTCTGTCTTCTCTCCGCGTCCCCTGCGTTCTCTGCGGTGAATTCTGCTTCTGGTCTCACGCGTCTCGAACGGCTCCGATGGCGTCGGCACGATTCGGGTAGATGCGTAGCACCCGGTCCAGCTTCGTCAGTTCAACGACGATTCGCACGCCAGACGTAAGGTTGCACAGAACCACGCCGCCCTCGCCCTTCACCTGATTCGAAAGACCAACGAGAAGACGAATCCCCAGGCTGCCGACGTAGGCCAGTTCCGTCAGGTCGAACACAAACTTTCGGAAGCCCGCGGCATATTGTGCTTTCAGAAGCGGGTCCAGTTCCTCCGACGCAAGCGGGTCGAGGGAGCCTTTCAACGACACGATGCACACCCGCGAGGTGGCATCGCTCTCGAACCGACTGCTAAATGTGGTTGGCGTGCTCACGTCCGTGGCCTCGGTGGCGGAAGTTGATGGGCGGTCGTGGTGCCACCCGTGACACCATCGTATCGTACTCACACCCTGGTGGTGTAGGTGGTCGTGCGGGTTTCATCGCAATCCGTCATGGGGTATAACGGTAAAATCGCCCTGCCTCGCGGAGCCTGTCATGTTCCCGGTCATCGTCGTGCTTGGCTTTTCCATCCCACTCCCCCCGACTCCCGCTCACGCAGCAGTTGCGTCGGCGGTTCCTCGCCTCGTCGCCGGGGCACGCGGTCACGCCGAGCAGAAGACGTGCTTTGCCTGCCATAATCAGGCCTACCCATTACTGGCACTCACGGCCGCACGCGATAGCGGCCACGAAGTGCCGGCCAAGTTCTTCAAGGATCAGGGCGAACACATCGCGGCGTTCCTCGCGGCGAACAAGGAGCGGTTCCGCGATGGCCGGGGCACCGGTGGCGCGGCCGCAACCGCCTCGTTCGCACTCGTGACGCTCGAACTCGCGGGCTACACACCCGACGACACGACCGCTGCGGCCGCCGAATACCTGGTGAAGTTCCCGGGCGACCGCGACCACTGGCGAACAACCTCGAACCGCCCGCCAACCGAAGCGAGTAGCTTTACCATCACCTACATGTCGATGCGTGCGTTGCGGAAGTTCGGCGCTGCCACCGACCGCGAGCAGATCACCCGCCGGCGAGATGCGGCTCGCGAGTGGCTGGTGAGGACTCCTGCCAAGGACACCGAAGATCGCGTGTTCCGCTTGCTCGGCTTGAAGGAAGCAGGGGCACCCGAAAAGGAGATCGCAGCGGCGGCGTTCGAGTTGCTTCAGACCCAGCGTGCCGACGGTGGATGGTCGCAACTCGAAAAGGGCGACTCGGACGCTTACGCGACCGGTTCGGCGCTCTTCGCACTCCACCACGGCAGCGGGTTGAAGCCGGATTCGCCCGCGTTCAAGGCCGGTGTTGCCTACTTGCTCAAGACGCAGCAAGCCGACGGGACGTGGAAGGTGAAGACTCGCAGCAAGCCGTTCCAGCCGTACTACGAAAGCGGTTTCCCGCACGAGAAGGATCAGTTCATTTCCGCAGCCGCGACCGGCTGGGCGATCGCAGCACTGGCTGCGGGGAGATAGCTTAACTTTCCAGGGGTTCCGTTCGCTTCGATCACTCTACGCCTGGCAATCATCCGTCGTCGCGTCCGCGGTGAACAACCAGGTAATCCTAACTTCAAAGAACGCAACGAGGGGTGCGGCATCGGCAGCACCCCTCGTTGGCTTGGATATCGAGCAGAATGATTCGACTCCGCACTCCGCGTTTCTCCTTGGTCAGTCTCCGCCGCCGTAGTCGGGTGCTGGGTAGCCGTCGTCGTGTGCAACGGTCAGCCTGCGAGCCGGCCAGCCGAAGGTGACAGGGGTTTGCTGGTTCAAATCGGTCAAGGCCATCCGGGCCGGGATCAGCCGAAGCCGGATTGGCAAGTTGCCGCCATCGGGTCGTTCGACGGATACGGACACCTCTTGCTCCTCCGAGAGGAGGAATCCGACCGGAACGACAACCCGGAGTTCGCCAGTTTCGACATCGAACATACGACACCCACTGCGAGAAGGGATGGGGAAGTGGTATCGACACCGGTTGGTGGTGTCGGTCGGTCCATCGCGGGTTTGCAACCTGCGGGAGGACCGAAGGCGTTGTGGGACCGCAGGGAGAGGATCCCGCCGCAAGAAGTCCCACGCCGACGGGCATCAAGGATGATACCCTTTCGCGGGACTGTGGGGAAGCGTCTCTTGGTTTTTGCCAGGAGAAAGTTCAGGGCTGGTAAGATCTCGTTACTTGGAGCCTAGAGTGCGTCGTTTCCGGGTGACGAGGTGCGAAGCGAAAATGCCGGTGGAATTGTTTGCGTATGGTGTGGTCGAATCGTGTGGCGAATGTGGGTAATGTCGGGTGGGCTTGAGTCGTGCGACGGCCGTGAGGGTGAAGGCCGGGAGGCACTACTTACCGGTTCAAAAACCACGATGATGCAGCCGATGTCCGGGCTTCCCTTGACGTTAACGGCCTGTGTGGTATCACACACACAACCAGTAAGGCCACTCATAATTACAAGAGGATCGATTCATGGCTCACGTCGTCACCGCTCCTTGCAACGACTGCAAATACACCGATTGCTGCGTCGTCTGCCCGGTGGAATGCTTCTACCAGGACGAGAAGATGCTGTACATCGACCCTGTCGATTGCATCGACTGTGAAGCCTGCGTTCCCGAGTGCCCTGTCGAGGCGATCTACTCCGAGGGGAACACCCCCGCCCAGTGGACCAGCTACATTCAGCTCAACGCCGAGCGAAGCACCGCACTCAAGGCCGCGGGCGGCGACGCGCACATCACCGAGAAGCAGGACGCGAAGGAAGGCCCGGACTGCAAGAAGAAGTGATGGGCGAAAGTCGTAAGGTCTTGGTCCGGAGCCTGACAAGTCGCTTAACATGATTGCGACTTGATGACCCTCGACTTTCAGACTTTACGACTGGACTCAGAATGACCGGCATTCTCCTCATCCAACTCGGCACCCCGGACGAACCAACCTTCCGGGGGCTGTTCCCGTACCTCCGCCAGTTCCTCTCCGATCGTCGCGTGATCGAGGTACCGCGAGCCATCTGGCTTCCGCTGCTGTACCTCCGCATTCTCCCCTTTCGCTCGGGCGCTTCCGCAGCCAAGTACCGCCGCATCTGGGACGACAAAACCGGTTCGCCGCTGATGCACTACACCCAGCGACAGGCCGAACTGTTGCAGGCGAAGTTTCCGGACGTGCCTGTGCGATACGGCATGATGGTCGGCAACCCCTCTGTGAAGAAGGTGGTTTCCGAGATGATCGCGTCGGGCGTGGATCGCATCATTGCGCTGCCCATGTTCCCGCAATACTCCGCGACCACCAGTGCCAGCGCGACCGACGTGTTGTTCGGCGCCTTGATGAAAGTCCGCCGTGTGCCCGCGGTTCGCGTCGTGCCCCCGTACTACAACCACACGGCGTACATCGACGCGATCGAGGCCGTGATCCGCGACGACCTCGCCAAGCTCCCCTGGCAACCTGAACACATCGTCGTGAGCTTTCACGGCATCCCACAGAGCTACGCCAAGAAGGGCGACCCCTACGCCACGCACGTCGTCCGCACGACGCAGGCCATCGTGAAGCGGATGGGCTGGAAACGGGACTTCTGGACGCAGACCTATCAGTCGCGGTTCGGCCGCTCGCCGTGGTTGAAGCCGTACACCGACGACGTGCTGGAACATCTCGCCAAACGCGGCGTGAAGCGCGTCTACGTGGCGTTGCCGGGGTTCACGGTCGATTGCCTGGAGACTATTGACGAGATCGGGCGGGAGAGCAACGAAGTCTTCGAGCACGCGGGTGGCGAGCACCTCAAGAACGGTACCTGCCTGAACGACCATCCGAAGTGGATCGAGGGGATGGCCGCCATCATCCGCGACGAATCCATCGGCTGGATCAAGTGAAGTGATTTTGGCGAGCCACCCCGGTTACGGGGTGGGTGCCTTACGAATACGTTCATAACCCGCCCCGTAACCGGGGCGGCTCGCCAAAACCGCCAAAATCAGCGATCACTTCCCGGCTTGCTTCTTGGCAGCGGCCACCACTGCGGCGACCGTGAAGCCGAAGTGTGGCAGCAGATCCTTCAGCGGGGCCGACGCGCCGAATGACCGCATCCCGACGATGCTTCCGGTCAGGCCGGCGTAGCGTTCCCAGCCGAAGGCGCAACCCATCTCGACGCACACGCGGGCGGTGATCGACGGCGGCAGCACCGAGTCGCGGTATTCCTGCGATTGCTTCTCGAACAGTTCCCAGCTTGGCAGGCTCACCACGCGGGCCTTGATCCCCTCGGCCGCGAGCTTTTCACCCGCCTCGACGCACAGCGGAACTTCGCTGCCAGTGCCGATCAGGATCACGTCCGGCTTGGCGACGTCGTTCAGGGCGTAGCCACCCTTCGCGAGCCCCGATGCCGGTGCGTACTTCGTGCGGTCCAGCGTCGGCAACGCCTGGCGTGTCATCGCGAGCACGACGGGGTTGTGCTTCGATTGCACCGCGACCTTGTAGGCTTCAGCGACTTCGTTGGCGTCGCACGGGCGAATCACCAGCAGGCCAGGAATCGCCCGCATCGACATCACCTGTTCGATCGGCTGGTGAGTCGGGCCGTCTTCGCCGACGCCGATGCTGTCGTGCGTGAACACGTACAGCACGGGGAGGTTCATAATCGCGGCGAGGCGGATCGACGGGCGGCCGTAGTCCGAGAAGATGAGGAAGCCCGAGCCGTAGCTTCGCAGACCCGAGACGGCCATGCCGTTCATGATCGCGCCCATGCCGTGCTCACGAACGCCGAAGTGAATGTTGCGGCCGGCCGGAGTGGTCGCGGTGAAGGTGCCTTCGCCCTTCATGAACGTCTTCGTTGATGGGTTCAGGTCAGCCGCACCGCCGACGATCCAGGGGATCACTTTGGCAATGGCGTTCAGCACCTGACCGGAGCTTTCGCGGGTTGCGAGCCCCTTCGGGTCGGCCGGGTAAACCGGGAGGCTCTTCTCCCAGCCTACGGGCAGGTCGCGTGTCTCGATCGCTTCGAGTTGTGCGGCCTGCTCGGGGAACTTCGTCTTGTACTCGGCGAACAGTTTCTTCCAGGCCGCGAAGGCATCCGCGCCACGCTTGCCGATGCCGTTCTTGAAGTGGTCGTACACGCCGTCTGGCACGAGGAACTGGGAATCCTCGGGCCAGCCGTAGCCTTTCTTGGTGAGCTTGATCTCGTCTGGTCCGAGCGGTTCACCGTGTGCGCCGTGCGTGTTCTGCTTGTGTGGGGCACCGTAGCCGATCACGGTCTTCTGCACGATCAGCGTGGGCTTGTCGGTGCAAGCCTTCGCGGCGGCGATGGCCTTCTGCATCCCGTCGAGGTCGTTCCCGTCGTTGACCCGCAGGATGTTCCAGCCGTAGGCAGTGTAACGAGCCGCGACATCCTCGGTGAACGCGAGGTCGGTGTGCCCGTCGATGGTGATGGTGTTGTCGTCGTAGATGAGCGTGAGGTTGTTCAGCTTGAGGTGGCCCGCGAGCGATGCCGCTTCAGAGGCGACGCCTTCCATCATGCAACCGTCGCCGCAGATGGTGTAGACGCGGTGCTCGAACAGCGCCTCGAACCCGGGGCGGCCGTAGTAGCCGGCCATCCACTTCTGGGCGATCGCGATTCCGACCGCGTTGGCGATCCCCTGGCCGAGCGGGCCGGTCGTGGTCTCGACGCCCGTGGTGTGTTCAAACTCGGGGTGGCCGGGGGTCTTGCTGTTGAGTTGGCGGAACAGTTTCAGTTGATCCATCGGCAGCGACGGCGTGTCGAGAACCTTTCCGTGTTCATCGACCGTCTTGATCCCTGCGAGGTGAATCAGCGAGTAGAGCAGCATCGACGCGTGGCCGTTCGACAGAACGAACCGGTCGCGGTTTGGCCAGTGCGGGTTTGCGGGGTCGTACGTCAGGAAGCGATTCCAGACTGTGTACGCAACGGGGGCCAGGCCCATTGGAGCACCAGGGTGCCCGGAATTGGCCTTCTGGACCGCATCCATGGCCAGGGTGCGGATGGTGTTGACGCAGGTAACGTCAAGCGGGGTGAACTCGCCCATTGGTGTCTCGCCGTGAGAATTGAGGATGCAGTCACGGAAATGATATGGACCCGGCAACCTTTAGCCGCGACGAAGCGGAACGTACGTGGAGACTTCTTCCGCTCCGTCGCGGCTCAACCCGCATTCCACACACGCACGGTGCCGTCCTCGCCTGTTGAGCTCATGGTCTTCCCGTTTGGCGAGAACGCGACCACGGCGGGCACCGTGCCGGGATGTGCGAACGTGCGCAGCAGCCGACCCGTGGGCATGTCCCACAGTTTCACGGCTCCATCCTGCCCGCCCGACGCAACCCGGCGGCCGTCGGGGGAGAACGCCACGCACGTGACCCACGAAGCGTGGCCCGCGAGCCGGCGCAGTTCCTTCCCCGATACCACGTCGAAGACACGCAACTTACCGTCGTAGGGCGAACCGCACACGGCGAGCTTGCCATCCGGCGATACCGCAACCGGGCCGTTCGTCTGTCCCTCGGGAATGATCGGGCGAGTCGTCTCGCGTTGCGGCAAGACCGGTTCCCGTCGAGCCGGTGCCAGCGTCGAGTGGAGCTCTCCGAGCCGCCCTTCGATCCGTGCGAGTTGCTCGGCCAGTCGTGCCGTTCCCTGCTCCTGGGCCTTCCCGATCCGCTCGAACTGAGCAAACGCGAGCCCCTGGAACAGCTTCGGGTCGTCCTCGACCGCACGGCTGAAATAGTGCCGCACGGCCACGGCCAGCAACGGTGCCGCGTTTGGGTCGTCCGCCGGTCGGAGTGTCAGGAACACGGCCAGCGTCGGGAACCCGCGAGCTCGCAGGTTACCGGCCAGTTCGTCGGCAACCTTCCACTCGGCGGCGAGCAACGCGGCGGGGTCCGCAAAGCGCGTCAGGTCGCCGAAATCGGCCGGATCGATGTCCCCGGTCAGTGCCCCGCCCGAACGAGCCTCGCGGAGTTCGGCCAGACAGCGAGGCACGAACCCGCGATCGGTCGCGACCCGCCCGTCGAACTGCGCCTTCAGCAGGAACAGCCGGACTTGCTCGCGGAACGCCTTGTCGTCGGCTCGGTCGAGTGCCGTGTTGAGGGATTCGCCAGCCAGCGCAAGCTCCAGCGTTCGCCAGGCTTGAGCGGAGGCCATAGCGAGGGCTTCGACCACACGCAGGCTCTGGTCGTTCACTCGCTCGGAAACGAACCGCGTAACGGCGGCAACGCCGTCCCCGAGTGCCGACACCCCGGCAGCCCGGCAAGCACCGGAAACGAGCGGCCCCAGGGCAAACAGCGACATGCGAGACAGGATGCTCATCGGGGCGATTCCTTCGGGTTAACGACGCATTCCCGGAAATAGTGAGGGGAGCGGCGGTTCGCCGGTTCATGACGATTGGGGGCGCGTGGTCGGTTTGTGACGTGCCTGAGTAAGGTCTCGGCGTGCCGAACGTGCGGCCTGTGACGGCAGAAACCACAGGAAAACACTTGAGAAATCGCTTGACTGGGGGGCGCAGACGAGAAAAAGCTGGATATTTCAAGGGAAAAGGCGTTGTCTTGTTGACAACACCCCATGAAACACCTTAGTTTTCAGGCAGTTTCGGGCCGCCCCTCACCCCAATCAGGAGTTTCAGTCATGGCGAAAGCCCCAGCAAAGCCGGCGGCAAAGAAAGCCGCGGTTGCAAAGAAGGCGATGACCAAGTCTGCGTTCGTGGCTCACCTGGCCGCCAAGGCCGAGATCACGAAGAAGCAAGTCGATGCGGTTCTGGACGAAATCATCGAGGTCATCAAGACCGAAGTGTCCGCGAAGGGTTCCGGCAAGTTCGTGTTCCCGAACCTGTGCCGCGTGACCGTCACCCGCAAGGATGCCGTCAAGGGCGGCGAGAAGAAGATCAACCGCCTCACCGGTGCCGAGTACGTCACCAAGCCGAAGCCGGCCTACAACCAGGTCAAGCTCCGTCCCGTGAAGGCACTCAAGGACGCTTTGAAGTGAGCATTTTGGCGGTTGCGGCTTTGCACCGCGGTGCAAAGCCGCAACCGCCAAATACCTTTAGTTCCCGGCTGGATCTTGCTTAACGTGTGGCTCTTTGCGGTGTGGCATCGTGTGCGCTTTGCCCGCGTTGGCGGGATGTTCGTGTCCCTGCTGTTCTTTCTTTCCTTTCTCGGCCTCAAATAGCTTGATTGCGGCAACTGCCTTGTCCATGTCGCTGTTATGAATCCACAACTCAATTGAACCCGAAAGCGCAGACCCGAAGCTCGCGCTCAGTTCCGTGCCCACCACCTTGCTCTCGATCCCCGTTTCGCGAAGGACTTGTTGGTAGGCTTCCACCTCCGACAGCGGGCCAGAGTAGACTCGTACCACATCGTTCGGGTCGCGGCTCATGGGTGATTCTCCTCGCGGTTGTTGAAGCTGTTCCTATTCTACTCGGTTGACACCGGTTGCTCTCGCACGCAACAATCGAACCGCGGGCACCCGTCCCCACCGCCCGTTTCACCCCTGGATTTACACCCATGCGAAGCCTCTCCGCCTTGCTGCTTCTTGCAGTTTCTTCCGTGGTCTCGGCCGCCGACCCCGCACCCATCAAGGTGCTCATCATCGACGGCCAGAATAACCACAACTGGAAAGATACGACGCCGGTGCTGAAGAAGATCCTCGAAGAAACCAAGCGATTCACCGTGGAAGTGGCGACCAGCCCAGGCAAGATTGCGCTGCCACCCAAGCCGAAAGATGCCAAGCCCGACGACGAGAAGAAGTACAAGGAGACCGTCGCCGAACTGGAGAAGGCACACAAGGCGGCATTCGAAAAGTTCCGTCCCGAGTTGGCGAAGTTCGACGTGGTCGTGAGCAACTACAATGGCGAACCGTGGGGCAAGGAACTGAACGCGGACCTCGAAAAGCTCCTGAATGAAGGCAAGATTGGCTTCGTGGTCGTACACGCGGCGAACAACGCGTTCGGCGGATGGAAGGAGTACAACCAGATGATCGGCATGGGCTGGCGCGGCAACGGCGGCGGCGACCGGCTGTACCTCGACGCCGACGGCAAGGAAGTGAAGGTGCCTTCGGGGAAGGGTGACGGTTCCGGCCACCGCTACACCGGCCCGTTCACGGTCACGGTTCGCGACTCGGAACACCCGATCACGAAGGGGATGCCGAAGGAATGGCAGCACGTTCGCGATGAACTGTACGACAACATGCGTGGGCCGATCGAGAACGTGAAGGTGCTGGCCACCGCGTATTCCACAGGCACGAAGGCGCACGAGCCGATGATCTGGACGGTGAGCTACGGCAGCAAGGGCCGCGTCTTCCACACGCCCATGGGCCACGACGCGAACGCGATGAAGTGCTGGGGCTTCGCGGGAACGCTGACCCGTGGCACCGAGTGGGCCGCGACCGGGGCCGTGACTATTCCATTACCTGCCACGTTCCCCACGGCCGAGAAGCTCAGCCCGATTCCGTCCGAGAAGTGATTGGGATGCTGAAGAGTATTCACCGGAGAGCACGCAAAGAACGCGAAGAGAAGAAAACCGAGAAGGGGCTAATCAACATTCTCCCAACTCGGAATTTCACTCCGCGTTCTTTGCGTTCTCTCCGGTGAATACTCGTTCTGTCTGATCCGACGCACCTTGTTCAGTGCCGCCCACTTCCGATAACCTGTTCAGAGGGACAACGGACCCGAGGAACGGGCATGAATGCGATGACTGAACCAAGCTCCGAAACACTTTCTCGTCCAAATACGAGCGAACGCGAGGCCGCGCTGGAAGACCGCATCCGTAAGCTCGAATCCGCGCTGGCCGAGCGACCCGTTGCCTCGTCTGACGAAGACGCCATGACCGATCGTGTCATCGCGAAACTGTCCGCTCTGGCTGGAAGTGGCAGGTCCGCGGCGGATCGCGTTCTCGTGCTGGCGAGCGACGACTCACGTTATCCCGTGCCACCGCTACCGCAGGGTGCGGTGATCAACCCGCCAACACAGCCCATCGATCCATCTCAGCGGCGCTGGTTCTTCACGCAGTTCTGGAGCGAGATTCAGCTTGCGTTCCGGATGTACTTCGACCCGCACTACCGCGTGAGTCGAACGACACAATTCGCGATTCCGGGCATCGCATTGTTGCTGGTGTTCGACTACTTCTTCTTCTCGTGGGTGAGCATCGCGTTCGTGAGCCCGATTGTGGAACGCCTTTTGGCTGTGTGTTTGGGCGTGTTGGGATACAAACTCATCGTCCGCGAACTCGGCCGTTACCGCGACGTGCTGGAATACCTGGCTCGGTACGGACCGCGATAGTTGGGGGGTTGTTGTTCGTTGGTTGTGGTTTGTGGGGTGCAGCCCCATCAACAACGATCAACAGTCCGCAATCCGCTAACCCCAACAAACTACCACCAACGAACAACAACCCCCAAAGCCATGATCCGTCTTGGTGTGAATGTCGATCACGTTGCGACCATTCGGCAGGCTCGTCGTGCCAAGGAACCGGACCCCGTTGCCGCAGCCGTGCTCGCCACGCTCGGCGGCGCGGATGGCATCACGATTCACCTCCGCGAAGACCGTCGGCACATTCAGGACCGTGACGTCTACGTGATGCGTGAGACGGTCACCACGCGGTTGAATCTGGAGATGGCGACCTACGAAGAGATCATCCAAATCGCGCTGAAGGCAAAGCCGGACGAGGCAACGCTCGTTCCCGAGAAGCGGCAGGAACTCACCACCGAGGGTGGGCTGAACGTGGTGGCGAACGAAGTGACCGTGCGGTCGGCGATTGATCGTCTCAAGGCCGCGGGGATTCACGTCTCGCTGTTCATCGACCCCGACCCCGCACAGGTGGCCGCCAGCGCACAGTATGGGGCGGATGCCATCGAGTTTCAGACCGCGAGTTATTCCGAGGCGATCGGCGCTGTGGCGGTGGAACGGGAACTGGTGAAACTCCGCGCCGCGACGGCTCAGGCAACCGGGCTCGGGCTTCACGTTCACATGGGGCACGGCCTGAACTACTGGAACGTGCAGGCCATCGTGCGAATTCCCGGCGTCGAGGAACTGAACATCGGGCACAGCATCGTGTCTCGCGCCGTGCTGGTCGGGATGGAGCGAGCCGTCCGCGAGATGAAACAGGCGATGACCGAACACTACCCTAATCCGAAACGGACATAGTTTAGCGTCAGCCCCATCGGGGCTGCGCCAACCACTTCGGCGCGGCCCCGATGGGGCCAGCGCTAAACCTATCATGGAGCCCGGGATGCCATCCGATAATCTGAATGCGTTCCTTCGCACGCAACTCGACGAGCTCAAGGCGAAGGGGCTCTACAAAGCCGAACGGCGGATCGAGTCGCCGCAAAGTTCCGGGATCACGGTCGGCGGGCATCCGGTCGTGAACTTCTGTGCGAACAACTACCTCGGGCTCGCGAACCACCCCGAGATCGTGGACGCGGCGCAGGAAGGGCTGAAGACCTGGGGTTACGGCCTCTCGTCGGTGCGGTTCATTTGCGGCACGCAGGACATTCACAAGCGGTGTGAGCAGCAGATCGCCCAGTTCTTCCGCAAGGCTGACAGCATCCTCTACATCTCGTGCTTCGACGCAAACGGCGGCCTGTTCGAGCCGTTGCTCACAGATCAGGATGCGATCATTTCGGATGAACTGAACCACGCTTCCATCATCGACGGCGTGCGGCTCTGCAAGGCGCAACGCTTCCGCTACAAGCACAACGACATGACCGACCTGAAGGCCAAACTCGAAGAGGCGAAGGGCTGCCGCTTCAAGATGATCTTCACAGATAGCGTGTTCAGCATGGACGGCGACCTGGCGAAACTGCCGGACATTTGCTCGCTCGCGGATCAGTACAACGCCGCCGTGGGAATCGACGATTGCCACGCGACCGGGCACCTCGGAGCGACTGGCCGCGGTGGTGCGGAAGAACTCGGCGTGCTGGATCGGATCGACATCATCACGGGAACGCTCGGCAAGACGCTCGGCGGCGCAAGCGGCGGATTCACGGCAGCGAGTGCGGAGATCGTGGACTGGCTGCGGAACCGTTCGCGGCCGTACCTGTTCTCGAACAGCGTGCCGCCGGCACTGGTCGCAGCCGGGATGAAGGCGCTCGATCTCGTGGACACGGCCGGTGAGTTGCGAACCAAGTTGAAGGCGAACACGGCCAAACTGCGTGCGGGGCTGGAAGGTGCGGGGTTCACTGTGAAGCCCGGCCCGACGCCGATTCTGCCAGTGATGCTCGGCGACGCCGCGGTTGCGACGAACATGGCAAACGAACTCCTGAAGCGAGGCATCTACGTCATAGGCTTCAGCTACCCGGTGGTGCCGGTGGGTGCGGCACGCATTCGGATTCAGGTATCGGCGGCGCACACCACGGAACAACTCGATCGCGCCATCGCGGCCTTCACGGAAGTGGGGAAGCAGCTGGGCGTGTTGAAGTGAGTCGAAGTCCGAGCCCGAGCGCCAAGCGAGGGTCAAGGTGTTTGGTCCGAGCCCGAGCGCCAAGCGAGGTAAACCTTAACCCTCGCTTGGCGCTCGGGCTCGGACCCAGAACGAAACGCGAATCTCCGCAATCCCGCGTCGCCCCATTGGGGCTGACGCCACACGGTAACCGGCGTAGGATTCTCGGACGGCTTCACATCCCGGGGACGGCCCATGTCCGGCGACATCCTCAATCTCCAGATCACGATCATCTCCCCGAACGGGGACATCACGGCCTCGGTCACGCCGCGAGCGACGGAGCGAGTTGCGGACTTGATGGCTCACTTGATCCTCGAATACCGCCTGGCCGGACTCCCGGAGAACTGGCAACTACTCCTGAATGGCCGCCCACTTTCGCTTGAAGCGTTGCTCCGCGACGAACTCCCCGCTGAGCAAGGCACAATCTCCCTCACGCTCTCCCCAACCGGGGCCACGATGCCGCAAGGCATCCCGGGAATGCCACCCGCACCAACTTCCCGTACCCCCGGGAGAAGTTCCGGTGGCTTCTCTGGTTCCGTTGCTCGCCCGTCTGCTCCCCAAGAGCTACCTCGCCCTGCTCCGATGGCTCCCGGGGCTCCGCAACCCGCTCCGATGGCCGCCCCTGCGCCTGCTCGTTCAGCACCCTCCTCCGAGCGATACTACCGAGAGAGTCGGGCCAGATCCTCCGCAAGAGTCGCGGTCCCCGAAACCACGGAGCGCAGGGCCACCGTGCGGTATTACAGCCGCATGAACCCGGATCGCGTGTTCCCGCTGCTGGTGATCCTCACGCGGGATGAGGTCGAGAAGGTCATCAAGAAGCACGTCGAACAGACCGCCACGGGGCCGCTCACGCTTGCGAAGGATGTGCCGCTGGAGGTCGAGCCGGTGTTGCCGGGCTGTCAGTGCCACCCGCCGAAGATCGTGACGCGGCTCGGCGACGGGAACGATGTGTTCACGTTCTACATCGTGCCGCACGTGCTCGGCGACATCACCGGGGCACGGGTGCTGATTCGCCAGGATCACGCGACCATCGCCGAGATCGAACTGAAGATGCGAGTCGTACAGCGAACGCTGGTCGTGGCGTCGGGGCTATCAACATTCGTGGTACCGGCCGCATCGGCCGCGATGAAGCACTTCGGCCTCGATTTCACGCCGAAGGACGGCTCGAGCCCGTACCTCGCCGCGTTGAACTTCCTGTTTGGGCAGGTGTCGCCGGTGGTGCTCACGGCGGTGCTGGCTGTGGTAACGGTGGGACTTTACTGGTTCACTCGACCGAAGGGCCGCGACGTGTTCTTTGACATCTCGACGAAACCACCGAAGTGAAAACGTCTGAAGCCGCTTGCGGTTTCGCAGGCAGTTACTTGCCCTGCGAAGCCGCAAGCGGCTCCACTCTAACGGCCTGCCCACACCTGGCACAACTCCACGACTACACGAACGGCCGCTTCCATCTCTTCCAGGCACGTCCATTCCAGCGGCGAGTGCGGGTTGTGCTCGCCCGTCGAGAGGTTCGGCGTCGGCAGCCCCTTCTCAGTGAGTTGTGAACCGTCTGTGCCGCCACGGATGATCTTGAACTTCGGCTCCAGCCCGGCTCGCTTCGTCGCGATCTCGGCGTACTTGATCGCTCGCGGTTCCTTCGCGATGCCGTCCCGCATGTTGCGATATTGCTTGCGAGTCTCCACCTTCACCTTCGACCCCGGATACTCGCGTTCCACTTGCCGGGCGATCTCGCGGAGCAACTCGGCCTGCACGGGTAGTTCATCCGTGTCGAACGAGCGCAGCAGGAAGCCGATCTTCACCTCGCCGGTGCCGCCCTCGATGGTCAGCGGGTGGAGGAATCCGTTGCGGCCGTCGGTGGTTTCGGGGCTGAGCGTGCGTTGCGGCAGGTGGTCGATGAACATCGCCGCGAGTCGCACGGCGTTAATCATTCGCCCCTTGCCGATGCTCGGGTGGATGTTCACGCCCGTGACGGTGACCGTTGCGGCGTCGGCCGAGAACGTTTCGTCCTCGATCTCACCGGAAGCCGCGCCGTCGAGCGTGTACGCGACCACGGCACCGATCTCGGCCGGTTCCAGGTGCTTCACACCGTAGCCGATCTCCTCGTCGCAGGTGAACACAATGCGGACCGGGCCGTGTGGGATCTGCGGGTTCTCCATCAGGATGCGGGCCGCTTCCATGATGACCGCGAGTCCGGCCTTGTCGTCCGCACCCAGCAGCGTGGTGCCGTCGGTGGTGATAACCGTCTTGCCGATCACCGCGTTCAGGTCGGGGTTGTCCTTCACGCGGATGACCTTGGTCGGGTCTTTGGGCAGCACGATGTCGCCGCCCGCGTAACCACGAATCACCTGCGGGTCCACGTCCTTGCCGGAGTTCTCGGGGTTGGTATCGACGTGGGCGTTGAACGCGATCGTCGGCGCGCCCGGCACGTTCCCCGGTACCGTCGCGAACACGAGTCCGTGCTCGTTCTGGATGGCGTCCTTCAGGCCGAGTGCGAGGAGTTCATCGCGGAGCATTTTGCCGAGCACGAGTTGCCCCGGCGAACTCGGGTAGGTGGTGGATTTCTCGTCCGCCTTGGTGTCGATGCGGACATAGCGCAGAAAGCGTTCGAGAAGGGTATTGGTGTTCATGGTGAAATGAGATACGGATTCGGTCGTTTAGCTCCAGCCCCAACGGGGCTGCGCCGCTCACGATTTCGGCGCAGCCCCGTTGGGGCGGCCGCTAACGAACTTGCGTTTGCGTTTGCGTTTTTGCGCGAGTCCCTTCACGCCGACATTCGGGCATAGCGCCGCCAGCGGGCACGACTCACAGCGTGGCTTGCGTGAATAGCACACCTTGCGGCCGTGCAGGATGAGCCGATGGCTGAAGTCGGTCCACTCCGCTCGTGGCACCAGTTCCATCAGCACGAGTTCGACCTTCACCGGGTCGCGATGGCGAGTCAGGCCCAGCCGTCGCGAGAGCCTTCCGACATGTGTATCCACAGTGATCCCCGGCGTGGCGAAGGCGTCGCCGAGGATCACGTTCGCGGTCTTGCGGCCTACTCCGGGAAGCGTGACGAGATCATCGAGGTTGCCGGGCACCTCGCCGCCGAAGCGTTCGACCAGAGCGACACCGCACGCGCGAATGTGCTTCGCCTTGTTCTTGTAGAAGCCCGTCGGCTTGATGAGTTGTTCCAGTTCCGTGATGTCGCAGGTGGCGAAGTCGCGAGCCGTTCGGAATCGCGCGAACAGTGCAGGGGTGACGGTGTTTACGCGGGCGTCGGTACACTGTGCCGAGAGAATCGTGGCGACGAGGAGTTGCAGCGCGTTCTCGTGCGTCAGCGCGGTGACGACTTCGGGGTAGAGTTGCTTCAGCGAGTCGCTGATCGGCCCGATCCGTTCGCGGGCCGGCGGCAGTTTCGGTGCGGGATCAGTTTCCATGCAGATATGGTAGGCACGGTCACGCGGCCCGTGGCAGCAACCGAGCCGCAACCGGAAGCACGAGAGCCGTGAAGCCAAACGGCTTCAACCACGCGGACACGGCATCGCTCGTGTCCTCGGCTGTGTTCGGGCTGGGGAATAGTGCCACGCTGCCAGGGTCGCCAAAACCGATGCGGATCACTCGCCGCGGATAAGGAAAGGGAGCGGAACTGCGATTGCTCACCAAAGAACTGTGCTTTGGCCGCACGACGCAGACGATGGCACGCGGTTGCACCACCGACGCGAGCCGGAACGGGTCTTGCCCCTGTGCGACGAAGACCAACCCGGCCCTGTCGAAGCCGTCAAGCGTTTCCGACGCACGCACCCGCAACCGAGCCTGATCCGCTTCCAGCGGCGTGATGAATCCGCGAGTCAGCGCCGTTTCGATCTTCGCGAACACGGGGGCACGGTTCCCACACACGACTGCCGACCCGCCTCGCAGCACAGCCTCGGCCACGATGCCAGCAGCGTGGGGATCGACACCGAGTAGCCCGAGCGTCGTGGGAAGTGGAGGCAACGCTGCGGACAGAGTGGGAGAGGGGGAGACAAGGAGAGTGGGAGAAAAAGGCAATGACGGCGCAGTGGTTGTCTCTCCGTGTCTCCGTGTCTCCGTGTCTCCCCCTCCTGCTGTCACCTGTCCAAATCTGCTACCACCAGCGAATGCCTGCCGTTCTGCCGCCAGGCCAACCAATTCGGAACGCACAGGCTTCACCGGGCGTTTTTCCAGTCGGTCGAGGAGTGTGCGGAGTTCGATCTTGCCCCGGCGCTCGCAGCAGGCCACGTCCACGAAGCCGAGGGCGCGTGCCTCGCGTCCCGAGAGCGTTTCCCCGCTCGCGATGAGTTCCGCGGATCGCTTGCCGACGAGTTGGCTGAGGCGGGCGCTTCCCCCGAAGCACGCAACTTTATCGGGGAAGCCGAGGTGAGTTGTCGGGCGAGCCACGCACACGCGGTGGTCGCAGGCGAGCGCCAGTTCCAGGCCGACGCCGAGGCACGGGCCGTCGATCAAGGCGACGGTCACCGCGTCGAGTTTGGCGAGGCGATCGAACACCTGCTGGCCGTACCACGCGAAGTTGGCCCGCTGCGTGGGGTGTGGCAGACTCGCAAGGGCTTCGGGGGTCAAACCCGCACAGAACCCGGCGGGCTTCGCCGAGCGAACAACCAGGATACGCACCGCACGATTCTGCGAGACTGCACGGATGGCCGAATCGAGTTCACGGAGGCGTGCGGCATCGAACCCGTTCACCGGTTCGCCGGGGAACCCGAGTTCCAGCGTGCCGGTTCCGTGTTCGACGGTCACTCGAATGTGTGGAGAGTCGATCACCATGATCGAGGATTGTTTCCGGATGGCGGCGAACCGGTCAAGCCGAACCCGATGACCACGCATTGCACAGTGGGGTCGTGGCTCGGAAAACTACACCTTCCATCGGCCCTTCTGCCGCTCGGCTTGATTCGGTTGGACCCCCTGCCTAGAATTCCGCAGATTCAACGCTCCTCTTTACTGATCGACAAGCCGACGACTGCAGGCTCTCTCCAGACCTGCGGTAACCCCTCCCGGAAGACGGACGATCCGCCGCCCAATTCCCGGTTCAGGTGGTGCCTGGTGAGGTCGGGTATATGATGTGCATAGAGGGCCGGTGATTGTCACCCGACCAATGAGCGAAGTTCTCCATCCCTTCCATCCCTATCGGGGGGAGACAGCGTAGATGTACGAAAGATTTACGGACCGGGCCCGCAAGGTCATGCAACTGGCGAACCAGGAGGCCCAGCGGTTCAACCACGAGTACATCGGCACCGAGCATATCCTTCTCGGGCTGGTGAAAGAAGGCTCGGGTGTCGCCGCCAACGTCCTCAAGAACCTGGATATCGACCTCCGCAAGATTCGTCTTGAGGTCGAGAAGATCGTCCAGCACGGGCCGGGTGGTGAGCAGGTCGTCATGGGCCGACTGCCGCACACCCCGCGGGCCAAAAAGGTCATCGACTATTCCGTGGAGGAAGCCCGGAACCTGAACCACAACTATGTCGGCACCGAGCACTTGCTCCTCGGTCTGCTTCGTGAGCAGGAAGGTGTCGCCGCCCAGGTTCTGATGAACCTGGGGCTGAAACTTGAAGACGTGCGTGAGGAAGTCCTGAACCTGTTGGGGCACAACATGCCGAACGAATCCGAATCCGGCGGTGGTGGCAGCGGGAGCGGCGGTGGCGGCGGAGGGGGCGGCGGCGCTTCCGAACGCTCCTCCGGGCGCAGCAAGAGCAAAACACCTGCTCTCGACAGCTTCGGCCGCGACCTCACCGAACTCGCCCGACAGGGCAAGCTCGATCCGGTCATCGGCCGAGCCAACGAGATCGAGCGAGTCATTCAGATTCTCTCACGCCGTCAGAAGAACAACCCCGTTCTCCTCGGCGAAGCGGGCGTCGGCAAGACGGCCATCGTCGAAGGTCTGGCGCAACTGGTCGTCGATCAGAACGTGCCGGAACTGCTGCGAGACCGCCGCATCGTGGTACTCGACCTCGCGATGATGGTCGCGGGCACCAAGTATCGCGGACAGTTCGAGGAACGCATTAAGGCCGTGATGAACGAAGTTCGTCGCGCCAAGAACGTGATGCTGTTCATCGACGAACTGCACACGCTCGTCGGTGCGGGCGGCGCGGAAGGGGCCATCGACGCCTCGAACGTGTTGAAGCCTGCCCTGGCCCGCGGCGAAATCCAGTGCATCGGGGCCACGACCCTCGACGAGTACCGCAAGTACATCGAGAAGGATCAGGCGCTCGCCCGCCGGTTCCAGTCGATCATCGTGAACCCCCCGAGCATGGCCGAGACGGTCGAGATCCTCAAGGGGCTCCGCGACCGTTACGAATCGCACCACCGGGTGCAGATCACCGACGCCGCGCTCAAGGCCGCTGTCGAACTGTCGGAGCGCTACATCACCGGGCACTGCCTGCCAGACAAGGCCATCGACGTCATCGACGAGTCGGGCGCTCGGGTTAGGCTCAAGGCCATGACGCGGCCACCGGATCTCAAGGCGATCGATGAAGACATCGACAAGCTGAACACGGAAAAAGAAGCCGCCGTGATGGAGCAGGACTTCGAGAAGGCCGCTCACCTTCGCGACAAGGCCGAGAAGCTCAAGAAGCAGAAGGACCAGCTCACCAAGGACTGGCGCGACAAGGCCAAGGAAACCGACGGCATCGTCGATGAGGAAGTGATCGCCGAGGTCGTCAGCAAGATGACCGGCGTGCCGCTGAAGAAGGTGGGCGAGGACGAAACGAAGCGCCTCCTGAACATGGAAGCCGAGTTGCACGGCACCGTCATCAGCCAGCACGAGGCGATCAAGTCCATCGCACGGGCGGTTCGCAAGAGCCGGTCGGGCATGAAGGACCCGAAGCGCCCCATCGGCAGCTTCATCTTCGCCGGGCCGACCGGTGTTGGTAAGACGTTGCTCGCGAAGCAACTCGCGAAGTTCATGTTCGGCGACGAAAACAACATCGTGCAACTCGACATGTCGGAGTACATGGAGAAGCACAACGTGAGCCGGCTCGTGGGTGCCCCTCCGGGCTACATCGGCTACGAAGAGGGCGGCCAGCTCACCGAGAAGATTCGCCGCAAGCCGTACTCGGTCGTGCTGCTCGACGAAATTGAGAAGGCCCACCCGGACGTCTGGAACATGCTGCTCCAGATCATGGAAGAAGGCCGACTGACCGACAACGTGGGACGGGTGATCGACTTCAAGAACACCATCGTCATCATGACCACGAACATCGGGGCCGAGACGATCATCGACCAGGCCGACATGGGGAGCGCGTTCCGTGCGGGCCTCAAGCAGAACGCCGAGGTCAGCTACCAGGAAATGCAGAAGAAGCTCCGTGCCCGCATGGAGAAGGAATTCCGCCCTGAGTTCCTCAACCGTCTCGACGAGATCATCGTCTTCCGGTCGCTGACGAACAACGATCTCAAGGAGATCGTGAACATGGAACTCGCGAAGGTGACCAAGCGAATGACCGAAAAGGGTCTGAAGCTCGCGGTCAACGAGGAAGCCAAGGAGTTCCTCATCGCGAAGGGTTCGAGCCTGGAGTTCGGTGCCCGGCCACTGCGTCGGTCGATCGAGCAGCACCTCGAAGACATGCTCGCCGAGGAACTGCTCAAGGGGACGTTCCACAACACCGACACGATCAATGTGAAGGTGGTCGAGGTCGATGGCGAGAAGAAGCTCGGCTTCGACGTGGACAAGGCTCCGGAGACCGCTCCGGCCGTGGCCGCAGCCCAGGCGTAATCGAATGGCCCGCCCACATCGCAATGGGTGGGCTTGATAAACACACAAAGCAGCCCACCCGTCACAACGGGTGGGCTGCTTCAGTTCATCTTGGCTTCAGCGGAACGTCGAAGTCGCTCGTGGTGTCGTGCGGGGGGAATTCGATCGCCGTGTGGAACGGCGGAAAGAGCGGTTTACCATCGACGAGATCCTCACCACTTTGGGTCGTCGCGATCCCATCGAACGCCACGATCTTCACCTTGTACGCACCGCCGACCACACCTTTCCCCGGTGGGGTGCTGTACGCTCCGTCGTGGATTTCGCACCCGCCACCCGGTCCAGAGTTCCCCTTTTCAAAGTCGGGCTCGAAAGTGATAAACCCCCGCTTCGCGGGCTTGCCATCGTAAGTCACGGTGCCCGAAACGCGGTAGTTCTTGGGGCCATTGTCCTTGCACCCAAACCCAACCGCACACACGAAGGCGGCGATCGCAGACATGGCCACCCGTCCAGGGATCTGACGAATCATGGATTGACTCCCCCCCCGATCGGGAAGCCGTCCGCCCGCCGGGCCAGTTGCCGGTAGGTGTTGAGGTCGATGTTCTCGCGGACGAAGTGGACGGACCCATCGAGCAGCACAAACTGGCAGCCACCAAGGTGGTAACTGCTGAACCCGCGAGTGTCGTGGACGCCCTGGTTAGGGTAGAGGTTGATCTGATCTTGCGCCCCGGCCACGTTGCGAGGGTAAGAGCAGTTGTCTTGCTTGGCGCTCGCTCCCCACGCAGCACCGCCGTACCGAGATTCCCCCACCAGGAACACGTTGCTCGTGCCGTCCGTAGCGTCCAAAATCCTGTGCTTCGACCCCGCGTAGAGCAACCCGCTCACGTAACTTCCCCGCTCGTTTGCCGGGCTGCAATCGGTGTTACCACAGTCTGGTGCCGACCCGCCGCCCTGCACCCCGAAATAGCTGCTGAGGAGCGGGTTCGCCGCGAGGCGTCGGTCGCTGGCACACATGTAGACGCTCAGCGGGACGATGCGATCGCTGTTCGGCGGCGTCATCTGGTTGGAGACTTCCTGGAACGGCACGGTGAAGTCGAACTTGCTGTAAAGGCTCGCGTGCTCCACGAACGGCAGGATTTGGACCGTCCAGGGTTCCTTCTGGACGCCGCCGGTTCGACACCACGACGAATTTGCCGCCGTGCCGGGGTTGCTCGAGACGAAGCCTGAAGGCAACGACCCTTTAACGTCGTGGAAGCCGTGCATCGCGATGCCGATTTGCTTCAGGTTGTTGCTGCACTTCACGCGGGCCGCAGCTTCTCGCACTTTTTGGACGGCGGGGAGCAGCAGGCCAATGAGAATTGCGATGATGGCAATCACGACAAGCAATTCGATCAGTGTGAATCCGCGTCGAAATCTGGGAGAGGATGACATGGCTACAACGCTCGCTGATAGAACCGATGGGAGAGGATGCGATCAATTCATCTCGAAAACAAAAGACTCGTTGCTTCCGGGCTTCACAGTCGCGGTGAACCCGCTCGTCTTGTGATCGTGATACTTCTTCGGAATGTTCGGGTACTTGTCCGGATCGACGGTCACCGGCGGCACCATTTCCATCGAAGGCTTATTCCCACGGGGCGGCTGAATGGCGACCTGATAGGTGCCCGGCGGCAGACCGTGCCCCTTCGCCACCTGGAACGCGAACGCTCCCTGGGCATCAAGGTCGCACACAAAAGCCACGCCCTGCGAGTCGTCGGTGAAGAGCACCGAACCCTCAGGCACGGGTGCCCCCTTGAAGGTCACCTTGCCACGGACCACGCCGAGCGGCGGTTCCGAGTTACACCCACACAGCACCATGAGAAAAGCCGCGATCACCAGCCCGAATCGAGACATGGAACACGAGCCCCGTTGAGTTGTGCGATCGATCGCCAAGCCTCGCCGTTCACTCAATAATCGCCGAGAACCTGGCCGTCGTCGCGGTCGGCGAGTCGCTTCAGGGTCGTGATGTCCACGCTGTCGCGGAGGAAGCGAACGGAGCCGTCGCCGAACGCGACGTTCGCCCCGCCGATGTGGGCCGACTGGATCGGGCTGTTCGCCCCGCAGTTGCCGCCGGAGTTCGCGAGCGAGGCGTCCTTGCTGATTTTGTACCGCACCGTGGTCAGGTTGAAGATTCGTGGGTCGCTGGGGAATGAGTTGGGAAAGCTCATCGCGAACCCGTGCTTGCAATCGCTGCGGCAGTCCGCCTTGGTGCCATCGGCGAGGGAGCAGTAATCGGATTGTTCACCGACCACGATGGTGTTCGACGTGCCGTCGGTTATGGCGGTGATGGCGACTTGCTTCTTCGGGATCAGAGCGCCACCGGCGGACACCATCCCCGCGCCATAAGTGGCGCTCGTGAACGTGGAGGAATGGTCGCTGCTGCCAGAAATCCCCGTGTAATCCGGGTTAAAGATCAGGATGCCACCGTTATTCACATGCGGCGGGAACGGGCTGGACGGGCACTTGCCCATCGGGAGCGAGTAACCGTTGAGAAGCGTCTGGTTATGGCCGTTGGATTCGGCGAAGCTGGGGTACTTCCACCACCCGGTGGACTGGTACTGTGTGCCACTCTCCTTGCCGGTCTTGTCGAACTTGTCGTAGAAGGCACCCTGTTCGAGGTACGGCATGGTGGGAATCCACCACGAGTGACCGTAGGAGGTTCCTGTTGGGCAGCCGATGCCGCCGGCGGGCAGCTTACCCTGGGAATCCGCGTGAGCGTGCAGGGCGATTCCGATTTGTTTCAGGTTGTTGCTGCACTTGAGCCGGGCCGCGGCTTCTCGCACTTTCTGCACGGCGGGCAGGAGTAATCCGATGAGAATGGCGATGATGGCAATCACCACCAAAAGCTCAATGAGCGTGAACCCACGACGGGGGTGAAGAGGGGGAGACATATGAAGACCCGATATGATGCGGGAGAGAGCCTAGTTCCTGTATGACCGTTCTCGCGCCCGGATGCAAGCAGAATGTGATGAGAACTGAAGTGGACCACACGGCTGTGTATCAGCCGGTGGCAGAAAGGTGCGCATCTCGCCCGAAATCATTCCGTCCCAACTCTGTCACTTCAGCCGATATACGATGTACGCGGGGTCCGAGTGAACGACCTCTAGGTAGTCGGCAGTCAGCGGTTTGTTCGACGGCGTGACGACGTGCGTGATCCGTTCCGCTCGCAACTCTTGCAAACGTTCCGGTGAGGTCCAGTCGGCTGCGTACCACGCTTCGCATTGCCGCATCCGCCGCTGCCATTCCAGCACTTCCGCCTCGAAGTACGGGACCGACTTGAAGTCCACATAGATGGGTGTGCCGGTGTGGAGCCGGAACCGCTGGAGATCGACGGCAATGAGATCGGAGCTCGGTCGCGGCGGCGGTGTGAAACTCGCGGACATCGCCCCCCGGCGCGTGCTCGGAGCCGGAAACCGCACCGGCAACAGATACACCTGCTTCGGTTCGGAGCTCGCCCGCACAAAGCTATAGAGTGGGGTTTCGTCTTCGCCGGTTCGATACCCGAGCCGCTCGACCATCACCCACACGCCGCCCGCAGCGAGGGCCAGAACCCCAAGGCCACCCACCCACGCAACCCACGACGAATCGGGGACACGTGCCGCGACTTTCGCCAGGATGACGGCCGTCGCCAGCGGCACCAGCACGACCGAGATTCGCCAGGGGAAGACGAGAGCGAACGTCGGGTTCGTGTACTCGTACTGAATCAGCGTCAGGCCCAGACCGATGCTGGCCGCGATCAGCACGACCAGGAACAACCGGGAGCGAAACAGCAACGCGATTCCCAACCCGGCCCACAGGAGTTGCACCCACGCAACCTGATCGAGCCAGCGTGCGATGCTGCAATGGTGCGGGATGCGAATGTCGACGAGGATGTTCTGTGCGGCCTCGAAGATCGCCGGGTCGTGCGGCCCGAACGTGAACAGCGTGTAGGCCGCGACGGGTGCGATGAACACGGACGCCAGCAGCAATCCGCGGAGTGCCACCGGCCCGGCGTCTTCCTTCTCCTTGAACAGCACCACGAGAAACCCGAGCACGAGCGACCCGGCCGAGAGCATGTACGTCGAGTGGAACGCACACGCCGCACCAACCAACCCGCAGGCGAGTGTGGGTCGGTGGTTGGCGAACGCCGCCAGGCCCGCGATGAGCAGCACCCCAAGCGAAGACGGCTGCAACCCCGGCCCGAGGAGGTATTGCCCCGCGACTCCCGCCTGTGCGAACCACGGGTAATCGACCCCCGCGAGTTGCACCGAGAGCACACGCAACACCGCCGCGTGCGCCGCGATGAACCCCGCCGCCCACAACAAGCGGAACCCATGCGAATCGGGCATTCCCGGCAACGCCGCGACGAGCCAGCGCATGCCGAGGAAGTACCCCATGAGCAGGAAGAAGTACGCGGCCTGGAACGACCATTCACCGAGGTAGCGGTAGCCGCCCGCGATCAGTGCCGAGAACACGGGCGTGGGGTCGGTGGTGTTCGCGAGCCAGTCGTGCGAAAGGTTGACGTGCCCGCCGTCGGCGAGCCCGTGAACGAAGTACTGGTTCTGGTTGGAGAAGTAGAGCGGCGATTGCGTGTGAGCCACGGCGAACGCGATCGCCAGCAAGAGGGCTTCGAGCAGGTGCGACTTGCGAACGGGAGTTGCGGGTGTGGGTTCGGACATTACGAGCCATTGCGGGACAAGTGAGTGTGTGGAGTTGTCCTACGAATGCCGCACGGGAAAGGTAACCTGCGGATCGTCGCAGCGCCGCGATTGGTGTGGTAGCATCAGCGAGACGAGTGAAAGAGGTTGATGCTGATTCCGCCAGCGACGTGCATTCAGAACCGGGGGAGTCATGACCGAATCGGAGTGGCTCACGGCGACCGACCCGACGCCGATGCTTGAATTTCTGAGGGAGAAGACGAGCGACCGGAAGTTGCGGCTTTTTGCGTGCGGATACTTCCGGCACATTTGGCATCTGGTGACGGAGCGGCGTTGCCAAAAAATAGTCGAGATAAGCGAACAATACTCTGATGGACTTGTCAAACGTCAAGCCCTCTCAGGAGCAAGGCACAAGGGCTGGAATGCGGCTGTAACATCTGCGGCGTGGAGTGTCGGAGACGATTCGGCTTGGTTTGCAGCGAAGCGAACAGCGGAGAACTACCAGTACCGCCAAGTGATAGCGGCGGATGTCTGGAAGAGCGACCAGTCTGAACTGCTCCGGTGTATCTTCGGTAACCCCTATCGGACCATTACCGTCGATCCCGGTTGGCTCACGTCCGATGTCGTCGCTCTTGCAGAAGGCATCTACCAAGACCGTGCGTTCGACCGGATGCCGATCTTGGCCGACGCCCTACAGGACGCGGGTTGCGACAACGAAGACGTGCTGAACCACTGCCGCAGCGAGGGACCGCACGTCCGAGGGTGCTGGGTCGTGGACATGCTTACCGGGCGAACGTGAAACGCAACGCCAACACACCACACGAGATTTCCCATGCACACACGTCGTGAGTTCATCGCATCCGCGGCCGCGTTGCCAGCGATTCCCTTCGGGTCGCGGCTAAACGCGGCCGAAGCGCGCGTGCCGGTTGTCGATACGCACCTGCACTGCTTCGCGGGCAAAGACAACGACAAGTTCCCCTACCACAAAGACGGCCCCTACAAGCCCGACGATGCCGCCACGCCCGAGCACCTCCTCGCGTGCATGAAAGAAGCAGGCGTCGATTACGCCATCGTCGTGCATCCGGAACCGTACCAGGACGATCACCGCTATCTGGAGCATTGCCTCGCGGTCGGTAAGGGGAAGCTCAAGGGAACCTGTCTGTTCTTCGCCGAACGCGAAGATACGCCTGCCAAGATCAAGGCACTCGCGGAGAAGATTCCGCTCGTCGCCGCTCGCGTTCACGCCTATCAGCCCGATCGCCAGCCGCCGTTCGGCAAGCCCGAACTCAAGGCACTCTGGAAAGCCGCGACCGACGCCGGCATCGCCGTGCAGTTGCACTTCGAGCCGCGATACGCCGAGGGGTTCGAGCCGCTCATCAAGGAATTCAAGGACACGCGGGTGTTCGTCGATCACATGGGGCGGCCGTTCCAGGGGACGGAAAAGGAATACGCCGTCGTGCTGAAGTGGGCGAAGTACGACAACGTCGTGGTGAAGCTCTCCGCGGTGCCGAACAAGGGTGCGTACCCGCACCGCGACCCGCAACCGGAAGTGAAGCAACTCACCGAAGCGTTCGGAGCCGACCGGCTCATGTACGGCGGCGGCTTCGGCCTCGGCGCGACGGGGAAGAGCTACCTCAAGGAACGCGAGCGGATCGCCGGCTTGCTCGCACACCTGAACGCGGACGACCGTGCGAAGATCTTTGGTGGCACGGCTGCTAAACTGATGGGGAAGTTCGGTTGAAGACAACAAGCAATGGCACGCGGATGAACGACAGGATTCAAAGAAGAGTTAACCACAGAGTCACAGAGAGCACAGAGGTAAATCAAACACTGAGAGAATCCAGGATTTTAACACGAGTCTTCTCTCAGCCTTTTGTCTTGTCTCTGTGCTCTCTGTGACTCTGTGGTTAATCCTCTTCTCTTCCTTCTTTGATCCGCGTGCCATTGCTTCTTTCTTGAAGGATGAATCTCCATGCATCTGTTCGATAAGTTCACCGCGGGGCTGCCGCTGCCAGCGTTTCTCGCGAAGTACGGCACCGACGGCGACCGCGCCAAGTGGGGGCGGGCCCACGAGCAGACCACCATCACCGACGTTCAACGGCAACTCCTCGGCAAGTTCACTCGCCGCACGAACGTCCTCGTTCTTGTCGGTGCGTGGTGCGGCGATTGTGCTAGTCAGTGCCCCATCTTCGAGCGGTTCGCCGAGGCCGCGCCCGCGATCGTCACGCACTATCTCGACCGCGACGAACACGCCGACGTGCAAGCCGCACTCAGGATCAACGGCGGGAACCGCGTCCCCGTGGCCGTGTTCTTCTCCGAAGACGGCCACGAAGTGGCACGCTACGGCGAGCGCACGCTCGCCAAGTATCGGCAACTCGCCAGCCAGCTTGTGGGGGAATCGTGTGCGACGGGACTGGTGAAGGGGAACGATCCGCTGCAATTGCAGATCGTGCAAGACTGGCTCAACGAGTTCGAGCGCGTGCAGTGGATGCTGCGACTGTCCCCGCGACTGCGGAAGATTCACGCTGATTGAACGTGGTTAGCGTCCGCCCCATCGGGGCGGCGCTTGGGAGATGCCGCAGCCCCGTTGGGGCTGCCGCTAATCCTCTTCCAACGCTTCGCCCAGCACCTGCTCGCTGACGTAAATCGGCACCTTCGCGGTAACCGCCAGTGCGATTGCGTCGCTCGGACGGCAGTCGATCTCGATGAGGTCGCCGTCTTTGCGAACACGCAGTTTCGCGAAGTACGTGTGCTCTTCCAGGTCGCTGATGACGATGTCCTGAACCTCGCCGCCGAGTTGCTCGACCACGGCGGCAATCAGGTCGTGCGTCAACGGTCGCGGTGATTGCATCCCCTTCACGCGACGGTCGATGCTCGTCGCCTCGAAGATGCCAATCACGATTGGGAAACTCCGCTCCCCATCGACTTCCTTGAGGATAATCACCTGGTGGTCGTCCACCTCGCTGATGATGATCCGGCGTAGTTCCATCTGCACGGGCACGGGCATCTCCGATGATTGGTGTTTTGTGTTTCGTGTTTTGTGTTTAGTCTTCGGGCAACCGCGATCGTGGCGGATGCCTGAACTCAGAGACTGAGCCGGGCAAAACACTCAACACTCCCCCGAATTGTACCATGCCGCCTACCGTTCTACTCAGTGCATCACCTTCCTCCCAGGCCGATGACCTGCGCGAACTGCTCACCGCGGCCGGGTTCGCGATCCGCGAGCACACGCTCGGGTCAACTCCCGGGGTGGATTTCGCCCCCGTCACGGTCGCAGTCGTCGTGGTTGGCGATCAATCGGACGCGGCGAGCGCCCAGATCCGGCGCTGGCGGGCGGAACTGGGCGATGAACTCCTTCCCGTGGTGTGCGTGCTCTCCGCTCCCGATGCGGCCCACACGGCCCGCGTACTCGATTCCGGGGCCGATGCCGTGCTCACACGTCCGCTGGATGCCAGCGTTTTGCAGGCCCAACTGCGAACAGCCGTTCGTGCCCGAACCGCCGCCAACCGCGTTGCGAGCCGCGCCGCCGAGGCCAGGATTCTTGGCGACCAGTTGAACCGCACGTTCGCACAAATCGACCGCGAACTCGACCTGACCCGCCGCGTCCGGCTCGCGCTCCTGCAACGGTCCCTGCCCGAAATCGGGTCGGTACGTTTTGCCGTGTGCCACCGTCCACGAGCCCGCAACGGCGGGGATTTTTACGCAGCGCAAGCACTGGACCGCACCCGCGTTCTCTTTCTGGTGGGTGACGTTATCGGACCCACCACCGCGGGCGGACTCCTCGGAAAGTTCGTTGCGGAAGAGGTGTCCGAAGCGGCCCGGCTGAACCCGAGTGCATCGGCGGGCACGCTGCTCGGAGAAGCGAACGCTGCCCTCCTCAAACTCCGGCTGGAGGACTCGCCGCTGGTCTCGATGCTCGTTGGTGTGCTGAATTGCGAGTCGGGGCAACTGACAATCGCACGAGCGGGCTTGCCCGCCCCCATGCGAATTCCCTCAAACGGAGACCCCGAAAGCTGGTCCATTCCCGGCCCGTTCTTGGGAATTGCCGAGGCGAGCTATCCTTCCCATGCTGCCACGCTTCAACCCGGCGACAAGTTGTTGATCTGCACGGATGGCACTCGGCCCGATGGAACCCCCGGCCCGAGCGATGACGGGAAACTCCTTGCGGCAGCCACCCGATGCCGAGCGCTCGCCGGACAACGCTTTGTGGATGCGGTGGCGACGGATTTACTCGCACAGGTTCAGCACGACGACGACGTTACCTTACTCTGCGTGGGTATTTCCGACTGATGAATGCTCTCTCGAATGATGTGGAATTTGTTGTTTATCGATGAATTGATGATCGCAGACAACGATCGTTCTTGCTTGTAAATGTTAAATGCGCCGGGCTTGTGACGATTTTCACTTGCCACCTCCCTGGGCACTCGTGTTACACTATTTGTACACAAATTGCCCACAAAGCGATCATGTGTGGAAAGACGGAATGCCGACCAAACTGTTCGATCTGGCTGGTCGGGTCGCCCTTGTGACTGGCGGTAACTTGGGAATGGACTTGACGAATGAGTTGGTTCCGCAGATGAGAGAACGTCGCGAGATTGCTTCGTTCAAGGCTCTGACTCGAGGAAGGGAGGCTGCGATGACACGCGATGGCATATGCCCGTTCGCTCGCATCCCCTCCCGTAGCTCAGTGGCAGAGCGTCGGCCTTATAAGCCGGTGGTCGTGGGTTCGATTCCCGCCGGGCGGACTGCACTCGGTTCCTGAGGTTGTCGATCTCGGGAATCCCGTGTCAAGTTTGGGCAAGTTGCCCAGACGCCCAGTTCGTGACTAGAATGTGTTATCTTCAGTGAGTGTCCGGGGACGAATCCACCGTTCCTGCGGACACGAGAGGTGACGCCGATGAACACCACTCTCCCGGTGAATGCCATGCCCTCGGCTCGCGTCGATTGGCTGCCGCCGGTACCAGCCAAAAGCGTATATACCGAGTGCATCGAGGAAGAGAATAAGCACAAGTGGATCGAGAGCGAGAAGGCGGGATACGATCTGGGCGAAGGGTGTATCCAGCGGTGGGTTGAAAAACACTGGATGGGTTATCTGCGGGCCAGGTGGGTCGAACATCTTCAAGGCAAATGCTTCTGGGTCGAGCTTGACCGCGGTGACTTTGGAATCCTCGAACGTGAGTTCAAGGAACACAAGGAACTCCTCAACACGATCCTCGATCAACTCAAATCGGGTAAAGAAAATCTGCTGGTCCTCGTTTGGGCGATCAACTCCCAAATCCCCACGGACACGGTCCTCCAAATCCTCAAAGCGCTCGACGTGAATAGCCGTCGCCTTGTTCACCGCTTCGAAAAATCCCTGAAAGCGAGCTGAGTGTTGTGAACTTGGCCATTCTTGGCGAGCGGAGGACGTCAGCCCTCCGGTAGAACCGTCACAAACCACCGGAGGATTGACGTCCTCCGCTCGCCTGAACAAAACCAATGCACTCTTGCAACGAAAAACGGGGGCCACATGGCCCCCGTTCGCGTTCATCAAGTCTCGTGATCAATCTCGGAATTCGTTGTGGCAATCGGAGCACTTCGCGTCGAGAAGTTTGAGCAACTTCACGACTTCCTTGGGGTCTGCGCCCTTCCCCTTGCCAGCTTCCGCGTCCAACTTCTTGCTGACCTCGATCATGTCCTTGCTCCACTTCTCCCACTTGGCCTCGTTCGCCTTGTTGATCTTGGCCTTCTCGTTGGGGAAAGCGAGGGTGTATTCGCTGAGGATCGCCGTGCGTGCGGCGAGGATCTGGAGAGCCGAGCCGTCAAGGCCGCCGCCCTTCATCCCGTCGCGGATGTCCTTCTCGATGTTCAATCCGCCGACCTTGCTGCCGCGGAAGGGGGACATGGCTTCTTCGAGGCCAAACTTGGCCTTGCCAGGAAGCCCACCCGCAGCCAGAGCCTTGCCGGTACCCTTGGCGGCGAGATCCTTGGCAGCAGCACCCGCAGCCTTGAAATCCTTCTTCGCGAGCGCCTCGGCTACCTTCACAGCGCCGTCACGCAGAGCAGCGTCGCCGGTTGCTTCGCCGTACATGGCGATGATCATGGCGAGAGACTTCGCGGTCGGGGCGAATCGCTTGGCCTGCGACGGGTCCGTGTCGCACGTCTTGATGTGCTCTTTCAGTTGAGCAATGTCCGCGTCGGCGGCCTTCTTGTAAGTCTCGGGCGGAAGAACCGGGGCGGCGTTGGCCCCGGCGAGGAAGCACAGGCCGGTAAGCAGGGCGATGCTGCCGACCGAAAGGCGAAGTCGGGTGGTCACGAAGGCGTCTCCTGGGGAAGTACCACGGAAGCGAGAGGTGTGAATCGCACCCGTGCCCAATTGTGGGTGGCGGATGCGGTGGCCTCGCGGGAGTATTATTGGATACGAACCGCTGAGTTGCCAGTGTCCATTCCGCCAAGTATTCAAGAGATCGGTTTTCCACCGCTCTCGCCCAGATTGTGGACACCTCCCAACTAAAATTCGAGCGGTTCCGGCCACGCGAGCGGAAGAATGAACACCTTCCCATCCCCGATGCGGCCCGTGCGCGCGATTTTGGGTAGTTTCTCGCCGAGTTCTTCGGCCTGTGCGTCCGTAACCCAGACGGTGATTTCGATCTTCGGCAGATACGCCGCGCTGTACTCGGAACCGCGGTAACGGTCGAGGTAGCCTTTCTGCCGTCCGTATCCCTTGGCCTCACGCACGGCACAGGCGGTGACGCCCAGATCCGCGATGACCCGCAGAACCGCCTCGGCCCGGAACGGCTTCACGACGATGGTGAGTTGCTTCATGGGTCAGTTTACTTCAGTTCTTCGTCGATCTCGCGAATTCTCTTATCGTACCGATTCTTGTCGTCGAGCAACCGAGCGGTATCGGGAGACGTTCCCCAACGACTCCCGACAGGAGCGTTCTTGTCGAGAATGTCCTGAACGGATGACTTCGATGCCTCCAGGCTCGTTTTCTCTTCTTCCAGTTCGTTCCGCCACAGCGAACAGCCCCCGGCGTTCATTGCCGCTATCGAACCGAGAACAATTCGATATGCCCAATGCATATCCCCTCCAGGGTTAGTGTCGCGAAACGTTCCGGGGTCGATGATTTGCGGCAACGATAGCGACCGCATAAGAGCGACACAAGCCGCAATTTCATCCGTGTCGCCTGATAAATCCGGGCCGTCCGGTGTTTCACGTTGGGTGGGTTTCAGCCTGAAAGGCTGTGACAACGTAGCCCAGGGCAAGACAGCGAAGCTGTCGCCGCCCTGGGTTCGATGAGAAGAGGCGCACGCACCCTGAAGGGGTGCGACAGGCGTGCGCAGGGACGGTGGTTGTCCCACCCCTTCAGGGTGGATCACTGGGTTCCGGCCGTTCCCAGGGCGGCGCCTTCGGCTTGCCCTGGGCTACGTTGTCCCACCCCTTCGGGGTGAAAACCAAAATGCCACGCCCAATATCGCAATTTCAAAACGCGCAAGCGAGCGAGGGGGCTACATGAACAGCTCAACTTGAAACACGCAACTGCCCTGCGTGATAAATCTTTCTTGACTCACAACTCGTCTAAATCATTGAGTGCGGGCGTCAGCGCCCGATCCTCTCCGTTTTCTCCGAAGGGATCGCTCCATGACACGGCAGAAACGCTTGACTGCGTTTGGCATCTCCCTGGCGTGTGTTGCCGCCGGAATTGCCCTGGTCGTCACCTCTTACACGGCCGCCCAACCGCCCCGGCCCGACCTCTGGAAGCAGGTCGCCGAGGCTGACGCCAAGGGACTGCCTCTCACCGGCATCAAGGCACTCGAACCGATCATTGAGGGTGCCATTAAGGATAAAGCGTATCCCGAGGCCATCAAGGCCATCGCCAAGAAGATCAACCTGGAAGGGAACATCGAGGGGAACAAGCCCGAGGAGAAGATCACGCGGATGCAGGCGGAAATCGAAGGCCGCCCGGCCGAGATGAAGCCCGTGATGACCGCGATCCTCGCCCACTGGTACTGGCAATACTTCCAGCAGAACCGCTGGCGGTTCACCCAGCGCACCCAGACCGGCAACTCGCCCGGCGAAGACATCCAGACGTGGGACTTGCCCCGCATCTTCGCCGAGATCGACAAGACTTTCGAGAAGGCCATCGCCAACGAGAAGGAACTGAAAGCGACGCCGATTGCGCAATTCGCAATTCTGCTCGAAAAGGGGAGCATCCCCGACAAATACCGCCCCACGCTCTACGACTTCCTCGCGTTCGACGCACTGAGCTTCTATTCCTCCGCTGAGCAAGCCGGCGCGAAACCGCAGGATTCGTTCAACCTGACCGCCGACAGCCCGATTTTCGACTCGCTCGAGAAGTTCCTCGCCTGGGAACCCAAAACCACCGACGCCAACAACCGCACGGTCAAGGGGATCAAGCTGTTCCAGAAGTTGCTCGCGTTCCACAAGGACGATAACGACAACTCTGCCCTGCTCGATACCGATCTGCACCGCCTCCGGTTCGGTCACAACAAGGCCGTCGGCACCAACAAGAACGACCGCTACAAGGCTGCTCTCGAAGCGTTCTCCAAGGCCAACGCCAAGCACGAACTCTTCGCGATGGCTCAGTTCCAGCTCGCCTCCGTCATCCAAGGTGAAGGCGATCTGGTCAAGGCTCGCGAGGTGGCACTCGTCGGCATGAATGCTTTCCCAGACAGCCCTGGCGGGAAGCTCTGCTTCAACCTCGTTCAGAGCATCGAGTCCAAGTCCGCGAGCGTGACCACGGAACGGGTGTGGGCCGAACCGCTCCCCGATCTGCGCGTCAGCTACAAGAACATCACGAAGGTTTACTTCCGCGTGGTGAAGGCCGATTACATCGACCGGCTGAAGCAGGCAAAATGGCGACCCGAACATCTCAATGAGAACGAGGCCAAGGCTTTGTTGAGCCTCGACCCCGTGCTGAGCTTCGAGCACGACCTGCCGGCCACGCCGGACTACAAGCTGCGGACCGAGTCGATCCCCGCACCCAAGGGTCTGAAGCCCGGGTTCTACTACATCATCGCCGGGCACACCGAGAACTTCGCGGGTGATGCCCCGGTGACTTACACGGATTTCTTTGCGTGCGATCTCGCGCTCATCGATCGCAACGATTACAGCAGTCTGGTCGCTTCTGGGCAGGTTACAACTGCCACCACGGGCGAACCCGTCGAAGGTGCAAAGGCTCAGGTGTGGCTGCGACAGAACAATGGCGGGTGGGCGCCGGGCGAATCGGGGATCACCGACAAGAACGGGCTGTACAGGATCACCGTGCCACGCGACCGGGCGCACATGGTCGTTGTCACACACAAGGACATGATCCTCGCCACCGCACACGACAGTTACTCTCACGGCGAACGTGGCAAGCCCCACAGCTACGAGTCGGTTGTGTTCTTCACGGACCGCTCGCTTTACCGGCCCGGCCAGACGATCTCGTTCAAGGGGATCGTGACCCGGACCGACGAGGGGAAGGACAACTACGAGACCGTGGCGAACCGCAAGATCACCGTTCAGTTCAAAGACGTGAACGGGAAGGAAATCGCCAAGCTCGACACGACGAGCAACGACTTCGGCTCGATCTCGGGCAGTTTCACGGCTCCCCGCGACCGTTTGATGGGCCACATGCACATCTATGCGGTCGAGACCGGCAGCGCGGCCGCGTTCAACGTCGAGGAATACAAGCGGCCCAAGTTCAAGGTCGAGGTGGAGGCACCGAAGGAAGCCTTCAAGTTGAACGACACCGTGAAGGTGCCGGGCAAGGCGATGCAATACAACGGCGTGCCCGTTGGTGCCGCCAAGGTGGCGTTCCGCGTGACCCGCGAAGTGCGTTACCCCGACTGGTTCTTCGAATACTGCTGGTGGCGACCGGTGCCGAACCGCCCGGCGCAGGAGATCGCCAACGGCGTTGTGCAGACCGAACTCGATGGCAGCTTCACGATCCCGTTCGTGGCTCTGCCCGACCTGACGGTGAACCCGAAGGACGAACCGGCCTTCCGCTATTCGATCACCGCGGACGTGACGGACACGACGGGCGAAACCCGCACGGGAACGAAGGCCGTGCAGGTGGGTTACGTCGCGCTCCGTGCGAAGCTCTCGACGGATGCGTGGCTGACCACCGACAAGGACGTGAAGTTCGACATCAACACGGCCACGCTCGACGGCGAGGGCCAGGTCGCCAAGGGGACGATCAAGGTCTACGCCCTGAAGCAACCCGAGAAACCGGCCCGCGGCGAGATTGATAGCGGTCGCTACTGGTGGCGTCCGGTGAAGGAAGACGAAGTTCCCAAGCCCGACCCAGCCAAGCCGATCAGCTGGGAACTGGGCGACGTGGCTTTCTCAGGAGACTTCACAACCAACGGCAACGGCAAGGCCGACACCAGCACCAAACTGGCACCGGGCATCTATCGAGCGATCCTGGAGACGGCCGACAAGTTCGGCAAGAAAGTGACCACGAAGTATCAGTTCACGGTGCTAAACCCAGCAGCCGCCACGTTCAACGTGAAGATCCCGAACTTCGTGGCCGCTCCCAAGTGGTCGGTCGAACCGGGCGAAGAGTTCACGATGCTCTGGGGTACGGGCTACGAGAGCGGCCGGGCATTCGTGGAAGTCGAGCACCGCGGCAAGAACCTGCAAGCCTACTGGACCGAACCGGGGAAGACGCAGTTCACGCTCAAACAAGCCGTGACTGAGGACATGCGGGGCGGGTTCACCGTTCGCATCACCTACGTTCGTGAGAACCGTGCGTACCTCACGAGCCGGCACATTGATGTGCCCTGGTCGAACAAGAACCTGACCGTGAAGTGGGAGCGGTTCATCTCGAAGCTGGAGCCGGGCCAGAAGGAGACGTACACGGCGATCGTGACCGGGCCGAACGCGGCGAAGGCCGTGGCCGAGATGGTGGCCGGAATGTACGACGCCTCGCTCGATGCGTACCTGCCGCACAACTGGATGGAACGCTTCAGCATGTTCCGCCACGACCGAACATGGATCGGGCTGCGGTTCGAGAACACCTCGAAGTACTTCAACCATATCCAGGGGCAGTGGCCGCACAGCCACAAGAACGTGGACCTGACCTATCGCGGCTTCCCGGCAGAGTTGACGCAGAACTACATGCGATACGAGTACTTCTCCAAGGGTGGTGGCCTCGCCTTCGACGATCAATGGGGCTTCGGTCGTGGCGAAGGAGGTGGGTTAAGGGACGGTATGTACGCCACCGCTGGCGGTGGGATGGCGGGGATGGCTCCGCCGCGAGCGCCCGGCGCTAACGCGAACGGTTTGGAGCAGAGTGCCAAGGCTTCCGCCGACGCGAAAAGTGACAAACAGAACGGCGATCCGGGTGGCCCGAACGGCGGTGATGGACCTGACCTGAACAGCGTTTCGGCTCGCAAGAACCTGAACGAGACGGCGTTCTTCTTCCCGCACCTCGTGTCGAACGCGGAAGGCGAAGTCCGCATCGAGTTCCAGGTTCCCGAAGCCCTCACGAAGTGGAAGTTGATGGCGTTCGCCCACGACAAGAACCTGCGCAGCGGGTTCATCAAGGGCGAGGTCGTCACGGCCAAGGATCTGATGGCACAGCCGAACCCGCCGCGGTTCCTCCGCGAGGGGGACATCCTGGAGTTCACCACCAAGGTCAGCAACCAGGGTGCGACCCGCCAGAAGGGTGCCGTGAAGCTCGCACTCAACGACACTCGCACGATGAAGCCGCTCGACGCAGAGTTGGCCAACACGGTACCAACGCAGGAGTTTGACCTGCCTGCGGGAGAAAGCAAGACGTTCTCGTGGCGGATCAACGTGCCGGACGGCGTCGGCCCGCTGACCTACAAGGTCGTCGCTGCCAGCGAACGCCACTCGGACGGCGAAGAAGGGATCATCCCCGTGCTGTCTCGCCGCGTGCTGGTGCAGGAGTCGATGCCCTTGCCGATCCGCAATGCGGGCAGCAAGAACTTCGACTTCGCCAAGCTGCGGTTGTCCGGCGAAAGCAACACCATCAAGCACCAGAGTTACACGGTGCAGATGGTGTCGCAACCCGCGTGGTACGCGGTGATGGCGCTGCCGTACCTGATGGAGTTCCCGCACGAATGCACGGAACAGACCTTCAACCGCCTGTACGCCAACTCGCTCGCCCACCACATCGGGAAGAGCGATCCGAAGATTCGCCGCGTGTTCGACCAGTGGAAGGGAACCGATGCCCTCGATAGCCCGCTGGAGAAGAACCAGGACTTGAAATCCGTCATGCTCGAAGAAACGCCGTGGGTTCGGCAGGCCGTGAAGGAAGGCCAAGCCCGCAAGAACGTGGGCATTCTGTTCGACGAGAACCGTCTCAACAACGAGACCGCGAACCTGATGGCGAAGCTGGCCCAGATGCAGTACGCCGACGGCGCGTGGCCGTGGTTCCCGGGCGGCCCTGGCAACGACTACATCACGCTGTACATCACGACGGGATACGGCCGGTTGCGGCACCTCGGCGTGAAGATCGACGCTGCTCCGGCCGTGAGGGCAATCGATCGCCTCGATAACTGGGCCGATCAGCAGTATCAGTGGGCACTGAAGCACAAGCCCGACGATAACCACCTCAGCCCAACGATCGCGCTGTACCTGTACGCCCGGAGCTTCTTCCTGGCGGACAAGGCGGTCGCGAATCAGCACAAGAACGCCATCGACTACTGGCTGGGGCAGGCGAAGAAGTACTGGCTGAAACTGGCCAACCGTCAGTCGCAGGCCCACCTCGCCGTCGGCCTCAAGCGATTCGGCGACAAGGAAACGCCGACGGGCATCATGCGATCGATCAAGGAACGCTCCAAGACCGACGAAGAGATGGGCATGTACTGGCGCGACCTGGAGTTGAACTTCTCGTGGTTCCACGCTCCGATCGAAACGCAGGCCATGATGATCGAGGCGTTCGACGAGGTCATGAACGACGCCACCTCGGTCGAAGACTGCAAGGTTTGGTTGCTCAAGATGAAGCAGACGACCGACTGGAAAACTACCAAGGCAACCGCTGACGCGATCTATGCTCTGCTTCTGCGAGGCGACAATCTACTGAAGTCGGACGCGATCGTGGAAGTTTCTGTCGGCAACCAGGCGATCAAGCCCGAGAAGGTCGAGGCGGGCACGGGCTTCTACGAGCACAAGTTCCTGCGAACCGAAGTGCTGCCGTCGCTGGCCACGATCACGGTGAAGAAGACCGATCCGGGTGTGAGCTGGGGCAGCGTTCACTGGAGCTATCTCGAAGACATCTCCAAGGTGACGCCGCACGAGGGGACTCCTCTAAAGCTGGAGAAGAAACTGTTCAAGCGGGCGTACACGAAGGCGGGGCCGGTCATCACGGAAGTGAAGCCGAACGACGCGATCGCCGTGGGCGACGAGATCGTGGTGCGGATCGTACTGCGAACCGATCGCGACATGGAATACGTCCACATGAAGGATCATCGCGGCTCGGGCACGGAGCCGGTGAACGTGCTCTCGCGGTACAAGTACCAGGACGGCCTCGGCTACTACGAGAGCACGAAGGACACCGCGAGCCACTTCTACATCGACTACCTCCCGAAGGGAACCTACGTGTTCGAGTACCCTGTGCGAGTGCAACACAAGGGTAAGTACCCCACGGGCTACGCGAACATCCAGTGCATGTACGCACCGGAGTTCAACAGCCACTCCGAGAACATCAATCTCGAAGTGAAGTGAGTGGGCTACACCAATTCCAGAAGCCCCCGGATCGGTTGATCCGGGGGCTTCCTCGTTTAATTTCGCGAAAAGTTTTGTCCAACCGGTCCGGGAACGGCTCTATGGTGTTCAATGCGGTTCATTTCGTTTAGTTCGCGATCGGTTTTCCTTCGCTCTCCGAGGAATAGCCAATGTCCGAAAACCCGGTCCGCCGTGGGTTTACGCTGATTGAGCTACTGGTTGTAATCGCAATCATTGCAATCCTGATTGGCCTCCTCCTCCCAGCCGTTCAGAAGGTTCGCGAAGCTGCCGCACGAGCCAAGTGTGCGAATAACCTGAAACAACTCGGCATCGCCATGCACTCGTGGCACGATGTCCGCGGATCGCTGCCGCGAGCCGGCGAGTTGAAAACCGAACTGAGCTGGACGGTTTACATCCTGCCGTACATTGAGCAGGGGCCTCTGGCGACCAAGGTCAGCAAGGCCGCTGGCTCGTACACGGGAACGAACAAAAACAATCCGTATGGCCTGACCCGGATCAACACCTACATCTGCCCCTCGGCGGTCCGGGATCAGATGGGCACAGCCACCCCGCACTTCGTGAACGCCCCGGACCTGGTCGGTACGCAGTCGCCCTACACCACGCACTATTACGCAATTTACGGCCCCAAGGGGACCAACCCGGCAACCAGCGCCGCGTACCCGCTCGACACCACCGGGGCGCACGGGGGCTTCTCGACCTGCGGGTTCTTCCAGAACGACGCCACAACCTCAGTTGACGAAGACGCCGGCCGCAAACTCACGGACGCCAGCGACGGCACGTCGAACACGATCATGCTCGGCGAATTGTCGTGGAACAACGAAACCACGGGCACCCGCTATCGGTCGTGGCTTCGCGGGTGCGACACGGCCGAAGTCTGCGCTGGTGCGAAGAACATCACCAACGCGATGAATTCGCCGTCTATTGCCACCTTCAACGACATCGCGATGGGGAGCATGCACACGGGCGGGGCCAACTTCTGCATGGGCGACGGGAGCATCCGGTTCTTACGGGATCAGATTCCACTGGTCACGTACAAGGCGCTGGCGAGCATGAACGGCGGCGAAATCATCTCTGGCGACTGACAACGAGGCACGCCATGCGAATCGCTCTGTTCGTCGCCATTGCAGCCTGTGCTGCGGGTTGCGCTGATGAGAAGTTGAAAGACGTCTCGGGGAGTGTCACACACGGCGGTGAGCCACTTCCCGCTGGTGTCGTGTGGTTCGACCCGGACCCGAACCACCCCGGTAAGCCACCCCAGGGGTACGCTTACGTGAAGGGTGGGAAGTTCGACACCACCGATCAGGGCCGAGGCGTGCGACCGGGTGCATATCTGGTGCGAGTCGAGGGGTTCGATGGCAAGCCGGGCAACGAACTACCGCTCGGTAAGCCGCTTTTCACCGACCACCAGGAAAAGCAAGACTTTGCCGCGGGCTCGGACAAGCTGCAACTGGAAATCAGCATCCCGAAGGCCGCCCCTCCCAGCCCGAAAGCTGACAAACCCGCCAAGCCTGAGAAACTGACGCCCAAGGCCAAGAAGTAATGCTGAGGCGAGCGGGGGACGCGAGTCCCCTGTTGTGATGCCAACAACGCAATCAGGGGACTCGCGTCCCCGCTCGCCAAAACCTCACTTCGTCGGCTTCAGCACGATCTGCCGCAGGTCCATGACCGCGGCTCCGGGCTTTGTCTTCGCCTTCACCGTCAGCGTGTAACGCCCGGCCTTTTCCAGCTTCAGCGTGCCAATCTCGCGAGCCTCGAACGCCTGAAAACCGCCAGTTTCCTTCACGGTGAACGTGACCTTCTCATCGCCGGTCGCCAGTTCCACTTCCGCGCCACCACTCTTGTTCCCGCAGCCTTGCAGCACCTCCACAGTGAACGTGCCGGGGGTTTCGACGGTGAAGTCGAACGTCGCGTAGTCATCCTTGTTCACCCAGAAGCCGAGTGTGTTCTTGTGCGGCAGCGGCTCGAATCGCAGCATTACGCCACTCACTAGCGCCGTGCGGGCCGGAAGGGTGATGGTGCCGTCCTTCGCCGGCGGGTTCGGCTTGTAGTCGGGGTTCGGTGTCGGCATCCGCGCGCCAACCGCCGTGCGCCACGTGTCGAGCTTCGCGGCGAGTTCCTTCACCACCTCGGGCTTCTCCGCGGCAAGGTTGCGGCTCTCGCCGATGTCCTTCTTCACGTCGAACAACTCGCGGCGGCCGTCCTCGTAGAACTCGATCAACTTGAGGTCGCCGCTGCGGACCGCGCCGCCGGGCCGGCTCCCCTGATTGGCGTAGTGCGGGTAGTGCCAGTAGATCGCCCGATCGCGGAGCTTCTTTCCCTCGAACACGGGCAGCAGCGAGACACCGTCGGGTTGTTTCACGGCCGAGGTTCGCTTGCCGGGGACGTTGCACGCCTCGGTGATCGTCTCCAGGAAGTCGATGCTGCACGCGACCTGATCCGTGACTCCGGGTTTCACCTTGCCGGCCCACTTCACGATCATCGGCACGCGGACGCCGCCCTCGTAAAGGTAGCCCTTCCCTTCGCGGAGGGGCGAGTTGATCGTCGGGGCGAACGGCATTCCTTCGAGCGTCGCGAGCCCGCCGTTGTCGCTGGTAAAGATGACGAGCGTGTTCTCGCTGAGCTTCAGGTCATCGAGTTTCTTCAGCACGCGACCAACCGCATCGTCCATGCTCTCGACCATCGCGGCGTACACGGGGTTGCTCTGCTTGCCGTGGGCCGGCTTGACGTTGTACTTCGCGATCACATCCTTCTTGGCCTGGAGCGGAGTGTGAACGCCGTAGTGCGGCATGTACAGGAAGAACGGCTTCTCCTTGTTCGCTTCGATGAACTTTTCCGCTTCAGCCGCGAGGCGATCGGTGAGGTATTCGCCGGGTTCGGCTTTCTCAAGCCCCGGCATGTTGCCACCCTTGTTCGCGAACGGTGCGAAGTAACTGCGAGGCGTGCCGGTTTGGTCGCCGGCGATGTTCACGTCGAAGCCGAACTTGGTGGGCTCGAAGCCGGCGCCGCCCAGGTGCCACTTGCCGATGCTCGCGGTGGTGTAAACGTGCTCCTTCAGCACCTTCGCGATGGTGACTTCATCCAGCGGCAACTCGTTGCGAATCTCCGGTCGCTTGAGCCGCTGGTCGGGCCGGTCCGGGCGGCCGGGAATCCAGTCGGTGATGTTGGCGCGCTGCGGATACTTCCCCGTGAGAATGCTGACGCGGGTGGGCGAGCACACGGGGCACGCGGCGTAGAAGTCGGTGAAGCGCAGCCCCTCCTTGGCCATCTTGTCGATGTTGGGGGTCTTGTAGAAGCTGCTGCCGTAGCACCCGAGGTCGCGCTGCCCGAGGTCGTCGATGACGATGAGCACGACGTTGGGTTTGGGTGGGTCGGCCGCGTTTAGCCGCGAGCCGAGGGCGAGTGTGGCGAGGACGAGCAAGATACGCATCACGATTAACTCCGGAAGAGGCAGGCGAGCGGCGCGGCGTCAGCCCGCCGGTGTTGTATTGCGAGCGGCGCGGCGTCAGCCCGCCGGTTGTTGAGCGAAGTACCGGCGGGCTGACGCCGCGCCGCTCGCCGGCAAAGCGAGCACCGGCGGGCTGACGCCGCGCCGCTCGCCGGCAGACAACCGTTTAGGCAACTTCGTCCGCCAGCCAGATTACGAACGGCAGTTCTTGCCTCTTTACATACGCGATCGCCCCTTCCACAGCATCTGGATAACGCAACGCACGAGTGGAGCCCCGTTCGGTCCACCATCGCTGCTTCGAGCCGGGGGAACGATCGGCGTTGAGGCGACGAGTCGTGTACGCTTTGAAGTCGGTCAGCAACTTCGCGGCGGGAACTTCGTCGGCAACCTCGACGACGAGGTGGACATGGTTCGACATCACCGCGAACGCGAGCAAAGTCCAGTTTCTGTTCGCGGCGGTCTCACGGAACTGCACCGACACCGACGCAGCCTGCTCGGGCGTTAACCACACCGCCGGTTGAGTCATGATCGACTCGGCGTCTCGACGAAGGCCAGGCAGGTCGGCATCAACCGCAGTGCCGGGTTGGTTGTGTACGACGACTTCGCCAGTTGCCGTGCGCACCCCGCTGACGAAGCCGCGTCGGTCGCCTGGTAGCCGAGTGCCGTAGGTCGTCCACGTCAGGAGCCAGGTCATGAGGTTTCCCCTCAGTGGCGAGCGGCGCGGCGTCAGCCGCCGGTGTTGTATTGCGAACGGCGCGGCGTCAGCCCGCCGGTACTTCGCTCAACAACCGGTGGGCTGACGCCGCGCCGCTCGCAAGAATAATTCCAACAACCGGCGGGCTGACGCCGCGCCGCTCGCAAAAGCGTCACCTCTTCTCGTAGTGGTCCAGGTATGCTTGCATTTCCGCGGTCATTGGCCGCGGGTCGTGGAAGTCGAACGTCGGCTCGGCGAGCCGGAACCAGATCTCGTTTTCGATCCACGTGCGGTACACGAACGCCTCGAACGACGGGGCGCAGAAGTAGGTGTCTCCCGACTCGTCCCCTTCCTCATCCTCGTCGTCTTCATCCTCGTCGTCATCGTCCCCGTACCGCTTCGGCGATGCGACCACACACGAGTACCCGGACGGCGTTGCGTACAGGTACCAGTACACGCACCCCTGCGAGTCGGCGTAGAAGCGAATCAGCGACCCGCCATCGCCCGCGGGGCTGTCGGCAAACCCTTCGGCCCAATCAAAGAAGCAGTCTGTGTTCGAGCGGATCAACTCCTGCGCGGCGGTGTCGTTGGCGAACTCCACGAACCCGGGCGGTAGCGTCAGGCCGTGGCCCTTGGCCAGCCGGGCCAGGCGCGTGCCGTGCTTGACGGGACTCGGCTTGTGACCGGCCGGCAACAGCCACCGCCAGTCGCCGCGGAACTGCTCGACCGGCAGCGACGGCAGGGACTGGTAGCCGCTGCCGCCGTAGGTGCCGTCCACGTTGCGGGCACCGGAAAGGTCGGTCCCGATCCACTCCGAGGGGAACGGCGTCGGGTTGACGCGGAGGAGGTGCGGCTGCTCGAATCGCGCCAGCCATGCGGGGTCGATGGCCCGCCGCTGATCGAGCAGTTGCGCCCGGAGCACGGCCGCCTTCTTCTTGGACCGCCGCCCGAGTTTCGCGAGTTCGACCTCGGTCCGCAGGTAGGCCCCACCGGGATGGTCGTGTTCGTCGAGCCAGTCCGCATACGCCAGCCGAACCGTGTCGTCGGCCGGGTCAGTTGCAATGGCAGCGATAAGCGCCTCTTCATCGCTCATCCGAGGATCTCCTTAGATCATCGCGCAAGGATCGGTGCTGGTATTCGATTTCAGCAAATCGCTTACCAGCACGGTTTCATCTCTCATCAAAATACAAGCGCGGATGGTACCGTGTTAATCTGGGTACTTTCCGGCCGTGCAAGGAGTTCGTATTTGGCAATAAATTGGGTATAAGAAATTTCTTTGTCGTTACTTGCAATTACGATGACGATCTTTCTTCCGGACAGGTAAACGGTTCCGGATGTGGTGTCCCCCTGTCGCCCGGAACCGTTTCACGCACCACCTCACAGTTACCCGATGATTTCCTTGATCGGTGCGCCGTGGTCGATGTCGAGGCGCTTGCGGCCAGGGATTTCCAGCTTCCGCGAATCCAGGCCCAGTTGGTGCATGATCGTCGCGTGAACATCGGTGACGTAGTGGCGGTCCTCCACCGCGTGGAAGCCGATCTCGTCCGTCGCACCGTGGACGATGCCACCCTTCAACCCGCCGCCCGCCATCCACACCGAAAAGCCAAAGATGTGGTGGTCGCGACCGTCGCTCCCCTGGGTGCCGGGCGTGCGGCCGAACTCGGTGCAGAACACGACGATCGTATCCTTCAACATCCCCGTGCGCTTCAGGTCCTTGAGCAACCCGCCGATCGGTTGGTCGACCGCGAGGCAGTTCTTCGTGTGGTTCGCCTTGAGGCCCCCGTGGGCGTCCCACACACCCGCGCCGCCGGCCCCGTGCTGAATCTGAATGAACCGCACGCCACGTTCCACCAGTCGCCGCGACGCGAGCAGTTGTTGCCCGAACGCCTTCGTCTCGGCGCGGTCGATGCCATAGAGTTTCAGCGTCTCGGCAGTTTCCTTCGAGAAGTCGAGCACCTCGGGCAACGACCGCTGCATCCGGAACGCGAGTTCATACGACTTGATGCGGGCGTCGAGTGCCGGGTCGTTGGGGTACTGCGCAGCGCGGAGTTTGTTCAACTTGTCGGAAAGCGCGAAGCCGGCTTTCTGCTCTGCGAGCGTGACGGGCAGTTCCGGCTTGCCGTAGTCGAGCGGGTTCGCGGGGTCGACACGCATCGGTACCGCGTCGTGCGCAGGCCCGAGGTAGTGGCCGTCCTTGATGTTCCAGTATTCGCGGTTCCCCATGCTGATGAACTGCGGCAGATTCTCGTTCAGCGTGCCGAGGCCGTAATGCACCCACGCGCCGAGCGTCGGGTATTCGCCGTCGAGCATGTGGCGACCGGTGTGAAACTGCGTTTGTGCGCCGTGGTTATCGTCGGTCGTCCACATGGAACGAAGCACGGCGATGTCGTCGATGCACGAGCCGGTGTGCGGCAGCCAGTCGCTGACTTCGATGCCGGACTTGCCATACTTCTTGAACCCGACCTGCAACGGATACAGCTTGTTCCGCTGCTGACCGTTGGCGTCGTTGACGACGGTGACACGGGCGAGTTTGAGTTTCTCGGGGTTCTGCGTCTCCTTGAACGGCGTCTCGTTGATCGACTTGCCCGCGTACTTCGTGAGCATCGGCTTGGGGTCGAACGTCTCCATGTGCGAGACGCCGCCGTTCATGAACAGCCAGATGACGGACTTGGCTTTCGGCGTGTGGTGCGGCTTGCCTGTGGGCGGCGACCACGCGGCGTCTCCGGAGGCGTAGCCGTCTTTTTGGAGCATCGCCGCGAGCGCGAGGCCGGAGAAACCACGGAAGGAATCAGCGAGGAAGGAGCGACGATTGTGGCTGAAGCAGGATGGTTGCGACCGATTCATGAACGTCTCTCCGAGCAATGAATCGCGGTGTCAACCGCGAACCCTTGAGTGATCTCGAACAATGGCCGAAGTTGTAACTTCAACCATGCCTGCTTCGACAGAACCACTTCGACGGCATCCACACCTGGTTCGTCGATAACTCGCACGTCCATGACACCCATCGAATTGAACTCAAACAACCTCTGATTGCCCCGGGCCACGAGAATCCTAACGTCGTGGTAGGCCGGTGCGATGGCAAACGATACCCATAACCCGTCAATCTCGGTCAGATACGCCGCGTCGTTGTAACACCAGGGAACTTCAGAATCCCGGAGGCGTGGTTCCACACCAAAGCACCCAAGGATTTGAAGTTCGGTCGCGGCGATTTCATTCATAAGAAGGCGTTCCGATGATGCAACTCACCGCACCGTCACGAAGTCGTTGTGGTTAATCAGCGCCTGCACCACCTGCAAGCGAGCGCGTTTCCCGGCGTCTTTCGCGGCCTTCAATTCCGCACGCAATTCTGTCAGAGCCTCCAGGCACGTCGCAAGTTCGTCCTTCGTCGGCGCTGTGCCTAGCACCACCTCGAACGCCGCGTTCACGAACCGCGCGTCGTCGGCATCACCGAGGCGCACATGCAGTTGATCGTTGATCTTCGCACCCATCGCCATCGCGAGTCGGCTATTCCACAACGCGAGTGCCTGCTGCGGAACGATGCTCTCGGTGCGGCGATAGCAGTCGAGCACGTTCGCGTTGTCGAACACGTCGAGCAACTTGTTGTGTTCGTTGTGCGAGTGGAAGAAGTACATCGCTCTGCGACGACTCGCTTCCTGCGCTGCGGCCGGGATTGGTGGCCCGCCGCGGGTCAGGTCGAGATCGCCAGCGAGGTGCAACAGGCTATCGCGAATCACCTGCGATTCCATGCGGATGGAATTCATTCGCCAGAGGTAACGGTTCTCGGGATCAGCCTTCACACTGTCGGCCACGGTCGCGGCGGAAGACAACCGATAGACGTTGCTCGTCACCATCAGCTTGTGAAGATGCTTGAAGCTCCACTTGTTCTCCATCAGTTCGACGGCGAGCCAGTCGAGCAATTCGGGGTGTGTCGGTGCGGTCCCCTTGCGGCCGAACTCGAACACGTTCGCAACCAGCGGCTTGCCAAAGTGCCGCAGCCACAGATGATTCGCCGCAACTCGTGCGGTCAGCGGATTCTTTTCACTCGCGAGCCAGATGGCGAGGGCAGTCCGACGACCCGTGCTGGTGTCGGGGAATGGTCGCGCCTTGGACGCTGGCGGTTCAACGTTCGACTCGGCTGACTTGATCGCGCCACGAAGCGGAAGCGGAGCCTTGGCCGGGTCCACGAGCGCCGCCTTGAGGTCTGCCAGTTCCTTTTCCGCAGCGGTCACAGCGGCTTTCGCGGGCAAGGCCGCCCAGGTCAGGAACACCGCCCGGCCGGTCACGATCGCTTCGGCCTTGGCGAGCCGATCCTTCGCGGCCAGAACCTTCGCCTCGATGGGCTTTCGCACCGTCTCGGCGATCTCGGCACGACGCAGTGGTTGGTACGCCTCCGTTGGGAGTTTCACCAGTGTGATCTTCAGCCCATCCGGGTTGAGGAACTGCGGCACGCCGGGGTTGATGGCGCGATCCTTGTCCGGGTTGCGTTCATCGCCGCGAATGTGGAACGGCGTCTTGGCGTCGAGGTTGCAGTCGAACGCTCGTGGGATGCCGTCTTTCACCACGTCCGGTTCGCCGGGGACGAGATCGGTTCGCAGTTGGTATGGCTCGAAGATCGCGCGGAACTGGTAGAAGTCGGTTTGCTTGATCGGGTCGTACTTGTGGTCGTGGCACTTCGCGCAGTTGAACGTGAGGCCGAGGAAACCCTTCCCCGTGTGCTCGATCACTTCATCCAGCCACGACGTGCGGTTGAACAGGAAGTACGAGCGTGCGAGGTAGCCCGTGGCTCGCAACTTCTGCGGATCGGTCGGGTACAGTTCGTCGGCCGCGAGCATCTGCCGAATCATCTCGTCGTAGCCGAGGTCGGCGTTGAAGCTCTCGACCACCCAGTCTCGCCAGTGCCAGATGTGCTTCTGGCTATTCCGCAGTTCGGCCCCAAGCCCCCACCAGTCGGAGTAACGCCAGATATCGAGGAAGTGCCGGCCCCAGCGTTCGCCATACTGCGGCGACGCGAGCAACTGATCGACCACCTTTTCGTAAGCCTGCGGCGACGTGTCCTTGAGGAACGCTTCCATCTGCTCGACCGTCGGCGGCAACCCGATGAGGTCGATGTACACGCGGCGAAGCAGCACTCGTTTGTCGGCGGGCGGAGCCGGTGTGAGCCCACGCCTCGCCCACTCCAAAGCAACGAACGCATCGATTGGGTTCGCGCTCCCCTTCGGAACTGGCGGACGAACGGGTGTGCGGAACGACCAGTGATCGCGTGGGTCAGGTTCCTGTGTGTCGTCTGCGGGCACCTTCGCGCCTTGTTCCACCCACGCCTTCAGCTTTGCGATTTGCTCAGGCTTCAGCGGGTGACCTTCCGGTGGCATCCGTGTTTCGTCATTGGCCGAAGCCACTCGCAGAATCAGTTCGCTCTCGCCGGGTTTGCCGGGAACGATCGCCCCACCCTTGAGCATGTTCGCGGCACTATCGACGCGGAGTTTCGCCTTCTGGGCCAGCGAACCGTGGCACGCGTAGCAGCGTTCTTGCAGGACAGGCTTGATGTCCTTGCGGTAATCGACCGTGTCGGCAGCGGTCGCCGTGGTGGGGAAGAGAACCGCGAGCCAGAGTGGAAGAAGCCGCATGGTGTAATCCAAAATGATCGCGAAGCCGCAAGCGGCTGTCATTACCGCAGCACTGCGCGGATGGGCGAGCCACCGTGCGAGATGTGCGTGGGTCGGTTGGTGTGGTCGGGGACCATTGCTTCGGGGTCGATGCCGACGAGGTGATACACGGTTGACACGAGGTCGCCGGCCGAAACCGGGTGGTCGGTCGGGAACGCGGCGATCTTGTCCGTGGTGCCGTGAACCACACCGGCCTTCGTGCCGCCGCCGGCGAACAGGCAGAACCCGCACTGCGGCCAGTGGTCGCGACCCGCCGTGCCGTTCACCTTCGGCGCGCGACCCATGTCGCCGGTCACCACGATCAGCGTCTCATCGAGTAACCCGCGATCGGTCAAGTCGTCGATCAAGGCCGACATGGCTCGATCGAGGAACGGCAGCAACAGGTGCTGTAGCATCTTGAAGTTGTTGGTATGCGTGTCCCAGTGACCGTTCGGCTTCGCCTCGGTGTGAACCGTGACGAACGTGACCCCGGCCTCCACCAGTCGGCGAGCGAGTAACACGCTGGAGCCGAACAGATCGCGGCCGTAGCGTTCGCGGAGTTTGAGTGGTTCCCGCGACAGATCGAACGCCGACTTCGCCTTGGGAGACAGCAACAGATCGAACGCGGCATCGCGGCGGGTGGCGAGTTTGGAAGCATCGAAGTGGGCGGCGTGCGTGTCGAGTTGTTCGACCAGCGACCGCCGGGTGTTCAGGGCGTCGAGCGTGATCCCGCCTTCGATCTTCGGCAACTGCGGCTCGCCCATCGGCGTGATGGTGTGGTTGTAGAAGTCCTTGTCGGCGCTGGTGTCCTTCCCGGTGTGGGCGTCGGCCGTGCTGAACACCGGATCCCACTTCGGCCCGAGATACCCGCCATACGGACCGGCGCGCCGCAACCCCTGCGTGTAGCCGGGAGACGCCGGCAGCATGACATAACCCGGTAGCTCAGTTCCGCGACCAACGCCAAGATACTGGCACACCGACGGCACGCTTGGGTGGTTCGTGGGCCGTGCGAAGTAGTCGGTCTGATCCTGCCCACCGTCGAAGCCGGTCATCACGCCATACGGGTTGTGCGAGTTGTACTTGTGCGTGACACTCCGCACGACGGCCATCTTGTCGAGCCGGCGTGCGAGCATCGGCAGGTGTTCGCACACGCGGATGCCGGGCAACACGGTGGGGATGGTTTTGAACTCGCCGCGAATCCCGTCGGGTGCGTCGGGCTTCGGGTCGAACGTGTCGATGTGGCTTGGCCCGCCGAACAGGTCGATGAGGATGACGTGTTTGGCCGAGGCGAGCGCCGCGAGTGAACCAACACGCAGCGCATCGCGGCGAGTGATTCCGTTGCAGACCGTGGAAGCGTGGCCAAGAACCCGGAGCATGGGAGTAATTCCGGGAAGGGAGGGATTGAGGCGAGCGAACCGGCAGTGAATGGAGCGTACCCCGGCGGCGAGCGAGGTTCAAGAAGAAAGCGAAAGGAGCCGGCCGATCTTGATTGCCTACAGCCGCCCTCGTAACTGTGCAATCAATCCACGCAATCCAGCCGACGGAATTTGATGAATTCGCCCGTCAGCATGATCGACAAACAACGCCATTGTTGGTTGGGAGCGGCGACGGCGAAAGTAGGAACTCAGACCCCGTAGGTAAGCAAGTGACGGTTTCACAGTGACCTGCCAACCTTCGATGATCGCGTCGCTATTCGCATCGTTGATTTCGTGGATATCCAGCACAACCTCGACACTATCGAACCGACCGTATTGACGCACGTAATCTCGAACTGCGACTTCCACGCCCTCGCGGTCAATGTCCACAGACTGCCCTCCGGCTCTACACCAATACTTCCTTAACGACGTGGCCGTGGACGTCGGTGAGGCGATAGTCGCGGCCCTGGAAGCGGTAGGTCAGTTTCGTGTGGTCCATGCCCATCTGGTTCAGGATCGTCGCCTGCAAATCGTGAACGTGAACCGGGTTCTCCGTCACGTTGTAACCGATCTCGTCGGTCTGCCCGTGGATCATCCCAGGCTTGAAGCCGCCGCCGGCGACCCACATTGTGTAGGCGTCGATGTGGTGGTCGCGGCCGATCGTCTCGCGGGTTTCGCCCATCGGCGTGCGGCCAAACTCGCCGCCCCACACCACGATTGTGCTATCGAGCAGGCCCATCCGTTTCAGATCCTTCACCAGCGCCGCACACGGCTGGTCGATCTCCTTGCAAATGTTGTCGAGCGGCTTGCCCAGGTCGAGGCCGCCGCCGTGCATGTCCCAGTCGGTGTGGTAAAGCTGCACGAAGCGCACGCCGCGTTGCACGAGCCGCCGAGCCAGCAGGCAGTTCGTGCCGAAGCTCGGCTTCCCCGGCGTGACGCCGTACAGGTCGAGCGTTTTCTTGTCTTCCTTCGAGAGGTCGGTGAGTTCCGGAGCCGACGTCTGCATCCGGAACGCCATTTCATACGCCGCGATGCGGGTCGCAATCTCGGGGTCACCCGTGGCATCGAGCCGCAGTTTGTTCAGGTCTTTGACCGCATCGACGAACTCACCCTGCTTCTTAAGGTCCACGCCGGGCGGCGGGGCAAGGTCGAGAATCGGGCTCGATCCGCGTAGGAACGGCACGCCTTGATAGATGCTCGGCAGGAACCCGGAACCGTAGAGGCTCGCGCCGCCACGCGGACCTCGCGGACCCGATTGCAATACGACGAACCCCGGCAGGCTGTCGCACTCAGAGCCGAGGCCGTAGGTGAGCCACGAACCCATGCTCGGGCGGCCGAACTGCGGCGAGCCCGTGTTGACGAAGCACTTCGCGGGGCCGTGGTTGAACACGTCCGTCTTCATGCTGCGAATCCAGCACAGTTCGTCGGCCACTTCGGCGTGGTGTGGCAGCAACTCGCTGACGTCCATTCCGCACTTGCCGGCCTTGTTGAACTTGCGGTTCGTGCCGAGGATCTTGGCGTCGCCCTTGATGAACGCGAACCGCTTGCCCATGGTGAACGACTCGGGCACCTTCTGGCCGCTGAGTTCGTTGAGCTTCGGCTTCGGCTCGAAAAGTTCGAGCTGGCTCGGCGCGCCCGCCATGAACAGGAAGATGACGGCCTTGGCCTTCGCGGGGAAGTGCGGCTTCTTCGGCACGAGCGGGTCTTTGCGCTCGGGCACAGCGCCGGCATCGCGTGCCAGCAGCGACGCGAGCGCCATCGACCCGACGCCGACGCCGCAATCGTGGAAGAAGTGCCGCCGCGTGCGGGCGAGTGTCAACGCGTTGTCCATGTCGTGGGGAGTCATGTGTATTCGGTCCCGAAGGGACGGTCTTCGCCCCAACGGGGCGGGAGATAGTAGCCCAGGGCGTAAGCCCTGGGAAAGCTAGGGATATTCTGTCGCCCCGTTGGGGCTCCGGCGTTTGGCTTGGCGTCGGGTACCCAGGGCTTACGCCCTGGGCTATTGTCTGCCGCCCCGTTGGGGCGAAAACCCGGCTTCACTCCCGTGTAATGAACTCGTCGAGGTTCATCAGCACGCGGGCAACGGCGGTCCAGGCGGTCTTGGGGTCGGCCTTGCGCTTTGCGTCGAGGTACGCCAGCACACGCTCGGATTCCGATGAGGTTGGGTTGCGCGAGAAGCACACCCGGTAGGCGAACGCGATCTTGCCCACGTCGTCGGCCGGGCCTTCCTTCACGATCCGCTGGCCCAGGAAGTCGGCCAACTCCGCGAACACCGGGTCGTTCGCCATGTGCAACGCCTGCAACGGCGTGTTGCTGCGGTTGCGCTTCGTGCAGGCGGTCTGGGCGTCGGCGGCGTCGAACGTCGTCAGCAAGTGGTGCTGCGATTGCCGCCAGATGTAGGTGTACATGCCGCGACGGTAGCGGTCCGGTCCCTTGCTCTCGACCCATGCGTGGTTGCTCTGCGTGAACAGGAACACTTCCTTCGGTTGCGGGGGGAACACGCCCGGCCCGCCGACCTTCGGGCTGAACTGCCCGCTGGCACACAACGACGCATCGCGGATGATCTCCGCTTCGAGCCGCAACCGCGTCTGCCGACCGAGCAGCAAGTTGCGGGGATCCTTTTCCGCGAGATCACGACGAGCCGCCGAGGACTGGCGGTAGGTTGCGGATGTCACGATGAGGCGATGGAGTGGTTTGAACGCCCACGGACGGCTGTCCGTGGGCTTTGTGGGACTCATGAACTCCACCGCAAGCCAATCCAATAGCTCGGGGTGCGTGGGGAAGTTACCCTGGTAGCCGAAGTCGTTCTCGGTTTCCACGATCCCGCGGCCGAAGAACTTCTGCCACTCGCGGTTCACAGTCACGCGAGCCGTGAGTGGGTTCTCGGCACTCGTCAGCCATTTCGCCAGATCGAGTCGTGTGAGCTTGCTCGGCGACTTCGCGGTCGCGCTGATCGCCGATGGGAACGCAGCACGTACCACGTCGCCCTTGCGGAGGAAGTCGCCGCGAATCTGCACGTGCGTCTCGCGTGCTTTCGGCCGTTCTCGCATCACGAGCGTCGTCGGCACCTTCCCCTGCAACCGCTTGATCTGGCCCTGGATGATCGCGATATCCTCGCGACTGCCGCCGTTCTTCTGGATGTACGCCTCCATGTGCTTCAACTTGGCGATCGTCTCTTCCAGATCGGGCGGGCCGCCGACTGGCATCGTGGGTTCGTCGCACGAGTCGAAGAACGCATAGAGGCGGTAGTAGTCCTTCTGCGAGAGCGGATCGTACTTGTGGTCGTGGCACTGCGAGCAACCCATCGTGAGGCCGAGCCACACGGCCGCGGTCGTGTTCGCGCGATCGACCGTGCGTTCGACGCGGAACTGCTCGGCGTCGGTGCCGCCTTCCTCGTTGAACGACGTGTTGCGGTGGAAGCCCGTCGCGATCTTCTGGTCGAGCGTCGCCTTCGGCAGCAGGTCGCCGGCGAGTTGCTCCCGCGTGAACTGATCGAACGGCATGTCGGCGTTCAGCGCCTTGATCACCCAGTCGCGGTATGGCCAGATTTGCCGTGCGCCGTCGATGGTGTAGCCGTTGCTGTCGGCATAGCGGGCGAGGTCGAGCCAGTGCCGTGCCTGCCGTTCGCCGTAGTGTGGCGATGCGAGCAACCGATCGACAACCTTCTCGTAAGCCTGCGGCGAATCGTCTTTCACGAAGTCATCGACTTCCTTCGGCGTGGGCAACAGTCCCGTGAGGTCGAGGGTGACGCGGCGAATGAGCGTGGCTTTGTCCGCTTCGGGCGATAGTGACAGCCCGCTGTCACTCAGCTTCGCCACGACAAAGCGGTCGATGGTGTTGAGTGTTTGGTGTTTCGTGTTTGGTGTTTCCGGTACGGTGGGCCGTTTCGGGGGAATGAACGCCCAGTGCGGTTTGTACTCCGCGCCTTGCTTGATCCACGCGGTGAGCTTCGCGATCTCATCCGCGGTGAGGCGGTCGCCGATCTCGACGGGCGGCATCCGGCGTTCATCTGAATCCGGGAGAGTGAGGCGTTTCAGCAACTCGCTGTCGGCGGGCTTGCCGGGCATGATTGCTTCCTTGTCGATGGCCGCGGCGCGATCATCGAGGCGCAGTTTCCCCTTCTGGGTGGCGGGGCCGTGGCACTTGAAGCACTTGTTCGACAGAATGGGTCGAATGTCGCGACCGTAGTCGATGTCGTCCGCGGCGCGTGCCGGGGTGTGGAGAAGGAATATTGCGACAACGGGGAGGTATCGAATGGCCGGCATGGCGGCTCCGGTGGCAGCCCGAAGCAGGGCAGAACTTTTATTTAACCACATTACCAACGAAAGGGAATGAAAAGTCCGTGACTTTCCGAAACCCTTCTTTGGCTCACACGAATCGGGTATACCAAGCGTTATCCCGTGACCCTTTCCCTGCACCCTGGAGAATTGACGATGGCCAGCGACGCCGAAAAGCGGATTCAGGAACTTCACCTGACCCTCCCGCCAGCCCCCAAGCCCGTGGCGGTCTACAAGACCGCCGTGAAGTACGGCAACCTGCTGTTCGTCTCCGGTCACGGACCGCTGAAGAATGACAAGACGCTGATCCTTGGCCGACTCGGCAAGGACATGACGCTTGAACAAGGCAAGGAAGCGGCGAAGCAGGTCGGGCTGGCGATCCTCGCCACGGTGAAGGATACACTCGGCTCGCTGAACAAGGTGAAGCGGCTCATCAAGACCTTCGGCATGGTGAACTGCACCGACGACTTCCTCGACCAGCCGAAGGTCATCAACGGCTTCTCGGAACTGATGAAGGACGTGTTCGGCGAAGAAGCTGGCATCGGTGCCCGCAGCGCCGTGGGCCACAACTCGCTGCCCGGGAACATCGCCGTCGAGATCGAGTGCATCTTCGAGGTGGAGTGAATTGTGTTGCCGCTTGCGGCTTCGCGGTGTGCCGCGAAGCCGCAAGCGGCAGAAATCCGTAATTGACGCAGATCCTTCGGCCGACTACCCTTAACTTGCGAGAATGACGCTGCCACGTCGTCCTCGGAACTGCTTGCGCTGCCTACCTCTCACCCGGAACGTGTTCCGGGCTTGCCCAAAGCGACCACTGCGTCGCTCGATTGATCTTGCCGCACTTACAACCAACCCGACCCCGACAGGAGTCCGCCATGAATTTGTTGAGCCGTTGCATGGGTTCCCCGTTGAACCGCCGCAACTTCATGCACGTCGGGGCCATCGGCGCGCTCGGCCTCACACTCGATCAATACATGCGGTTGCAAGCCGCCGACCCCGCGGCGCCCGGCGCGAAGAAGCCCAAGGCCGAGGCGTGCATTCACATCTTCCTGCCCGGCGGCATGGCCCACCAGGAGAGCTTCGACCCCAAGCCGTTCGCGCCGGTCGAGTACCGCGGGCAGATGGGCACCATCCAGACCAAGCTCGAGGGCGTGCAGTTCAACGAGTGCCTGCCGAAGACGGCCGCCCTCGCCGACAAGATCACCGTCGCCCGCGCGATGACGCACGGCGAGGCGGCCCACGAGCGCGGCACGCACAACATGTTCACCGGCTACCGCCCGAGCCCGGCGCTGAAGTTCCCGAGCATGGGTAGCGTCGTGAGCCACGAACTCGGCGTGAGGAACAACCTTCCGCCGTATGTCGCGGTGCCGAGCCAACCCGCCCAGGATGCGGGCAGCGGCTACCTCAGCAGCAGCTTCGCTCCGTTCAGCCTCGGCAGCGACCCGGCGAACGGCGGCTTCCGCGTGCAGGACCTGACGCTTCCGGGAGGCGTGACCCCCGACCGCTTCACGACCCGCCGCGGCATGCTCGACGCCGTGAACGCGCACTTCACCGGCAAGGAGAAGTCGGACAACCTCGACGCGATGGACACCTTCTACCAGCGTGCTTACGGGCTCATCAGCAGCGAGAAGGCACGCGCCGCGTTCGACATCAACGCGGAACCGGCGAAACTCCGCGACGAGTACGGCCGCAACGCAGCGGGTCAGCGGTTGCTCATGGCTCGCCGGCTCGTGGAGAGCGGCGTGCGGTTCGTGACGCTGACCTACGGCGGCTGGGACCTGCACGGCGGCATCGTCGCCGGCACGAAGAACCAGCTCCCGCAGTTCGACCAGGCATACGCCGCACTGTTGACCGACCTGCAAACCCGCGGGCTGCTCGACAGCACGCTCATCATGATTTCGAGCGAGTTCGGCCGCACGCCGAAGATCAACGCGACGGCGGGTCGCGACCACTGGCCAAAGGTGTTCAGCGTGGTGCTGGCCGGCGGCGGCGTCAAGAAGGGCTTCATCTACGGCAAGTCCGACGCGACCGCCTCTGAGCCGGAAGAGGACGGCCTGACCGTGGAAGACCTGGCACACACGGTCTACCACTGCCTGGGCATCGACGCCGACAAGAAGCTGATGTCGCCGGGCGACCGGCCGATCGACATCGTGCGCGAGGGCCACACGCGCAAGGAACTGCTGGCGTAAGAGAAGTTGTCTCACGCAAAGCCGCAAAGTCGCAAAGAGAGAAGCAGCAGGAGTCAGCACCATGACGTTCCGTATTCTGGTTTCCCTTTGCGTTCTTGGCGGCTTTGCGTGCGATCCGGTTTTCGCTGCTTCGCCGTCCCTCGGCGTCATCCAGCCCCGCGGGGCGCAGCGCGGCACCGAGGCCGTCCTCACGTTCGCCGGGGCGCGTCTCACCGACGCACAGGAAGTCCTCGTCTACTACCCCGGCGTCGCGGTCAAGAAGATGGAGATGGTGAACGACGCCACGCTCAAGGTGACAGTCGCCATCGCCCCCGACTGCCGACTCGGCGAGCACGCCTTCCGCGTCCGCACCGCGAGCGGCGTCAGTGAAGTGCGGGCGTTCTGGGTCGGCGCGCTGCCGGTCGTTGAGGAACTCGAGCCGAACAGCGAGTTCGACAAGCCGCAAACCATCGCGCTGAACGTCACGGTTCACGGTGTGGTGCAGGCCGAGGACCAGGACTTCTACGCCGTCGAGTGCAAGAAGGGGCAACGCCTTTCGGTCGAAGTGGAAGGCATGCGGCTCGGCGTCGCGTTCTTCGACCCGTATGTCGCGATTCTTGATGCGAAGCGCTTTGAGCTGGCGACGGGCGACGACTCGCCGATGACGCAGCAAGACGGCGGCTGCTCAGTCGTGATTCCGGCCGACGGCCGGTACATCGTGCAGATCCGCGAGAGCGCCTACGGAGGCAACGGTGCGTGCCAGTACCGGCTGCACGTCGGCAACTTCCCGCGACCCACGGCTGTCGTCCCCGCGGGCGGCAAGCCCGGCGAGGAGCTGGAACTCACGTTCTTGGGCGACCCCAGTGGCCCGATCAAGCAAAAGGTGAAGCTCCCGGCCGACGACGGCAACGGTACGTGGCGCATGCACTGCCAGACGCCGGAAGGCGTCAGCCCGACCGGTTTCAAGTTTCGCCTCGTCGATGCGCCCAACGTGTTCGAGTCGGCCGGCAACAACGCGGCTGCGACCGCGAGCCCCGGCGCCGCCGTGCCTCCGCCAGCAGCGCCCGCCGCGTTCAACGGCGTGATCGCCGCGGCGGGCGAGGTCGATTACTTCAAGTTCGCCGGCAAGAAGGGGCAGGTCTTCGATGCCCGCTGCCACGCCCGTGCGCTCGGCTCGCCGCTCGACCCGGTGCTGTACTTCGGAAACGCCGCCGGTGCCGCGCTCGCCAGCAACGACGACGCCGGTGGCCCGGACAGTTCGTTCCGCCTCACGATCCCCGAGGACGGCATCTACACGCTGTGGGTTCACGACCACCTGCGCAAGGGCGGCCCGGATTACTTCTACCGCGTCGAACTGACGCCCGTCGCGCCGTCGATTACGACGACGATTCCGCGCGTGGACGGCAACAACCCCGCGAACCAGGACCGCCAGACGATCACGGTGCCGAAGGGCGGCCGCTACGCATCGCTACTGATCGCCAACCGTGCCGAGTTCGGTGGCCCGCTCGTGATGGGCATGGGCCAGCTTCCGCCGGGCGTCACGCTCGCCGCCGACCAGATGGACGCGGGGCTGAACGTGGTGCCAGCCGTGTTCGAGGCCACGCCCGCGGCCGTGCCAGGCGGCTTCCTCACGACGATCACCGCGACGCACGCCGACCCGATGGTGAAGGTGCCGTGCAAGACGGCGTTCGACGCGGCGTTCGTGGTGGGTCAGCCGGGCCAGACGGTGTACACGCGGCACAACACCGACCGCACGGCCATCGCGGTCGCGGAGGCCGCCCCGTACTCGATTGAGGTCGTCGAGCCGAAGGTGCCGCTCGTGCAGAACGGGGTGTTCAACCTGCGGATCGTGGCGAAACGTGCCGAGGGCTTCAAGGGGCCGATCACCGTGTTCCCGCTGTGGACGCCGCCGGGGCTGGGCATTCAGGGCTCGGCCGTGATTCCGCCGGAAGCGTCGGAGTGCGTGCTGCCGATGAACGCGGCCCCGACCGCCGCGCCGCGGAAGTGGAAGACGGCCGTGACCGCCGTGGCCGACGCGGGCAAGGGGCCGGTGTGGACGTCGAGTCAGTTGTTCACGCTCGAAGTGGCCGCGCCACTGGTGACGATGACGATGGAACGCCCCGCGGTGGAACAGGGCCAGACGACTCAACTGTTCTGCAAAGTCGCGGTGGTGACACCGTTCGAGGGCAAGGCGAAGGTGACGATCTACGGCCTCCCCGCGAAGGTCACGACGCAGGTGATGGAATTGACGAAGGACACGAAGGAGATCGCGTTCCCGATCGTCGCCGACAAGACGAGCCCGGTCGGCAAGCACGGCGGCATCTTCGCCCAGGTCGTGATCGACAGGGGCGGCGAACTCATCACGGGGAAAGTCGGCGGCACGGAACTCCGCATCGACGTGCCACTGCCGCCGAAGGTCGCCGCGGTGGCGCCGCCGATGCCGAACCCGGCGGCCACGACGCCCCCGCCGATGCCGATGGCGAACCAGCCGCCGCCGAAGCGCCTGACGCGGCTGGAGCAACTGCGACTGGAGCAGGAGGAGCGCGAGAAGGCCGCCGCGGCCGGCGGCGCACCCGCCCCCAAGAAGGAAGAACCGAAGAAGGAAGAGCCACCGAAGAAGCCGTGATACGATGGGTGAGCGAACCCGCACGGAGGATTTCCGATGTCCGAAGCCGCCGAGAAACTGAAGGCCGCGCTGATGGAGTTGCCCATCTCGCAACGGCTCGAGATCGCCGATTTTCTGTACGAAAGTGTGCCGCCGCCTCCTGGTGTGCTGACAGAAGGCACCCCTGAATTCGATGCGGAACTCGAACGCCGACGAGTGGCACATGAGAGCGGGAAGGAGCCCGGCATTCCCGCAGAGGAGTTCTTCCGCAAACGCCGGGAGATGCGGCGATGAAGCCCGTTCGGCTGTCCAACGGGGCTGCGGCCGAAATCGACGAGGCCGCCGCTTACTTCAATGACGCACGGCCGGGTTTCGGAGACGAGTTCGAGGCTGCTGTTGAAGCGGCACTTGATTTGATCGGGAAGCAGCCGAGGGCCTTCTCTCCCTACCACAGTGGCTACCGGAAGTTCGTGCTCGGTCGCTACCGCCACCTGATCTTTTACCGCGAGTACGACGCTCACGTTTGGGTTGCGGCGGTCCACCATGCGAGCCGCGAGCCCGACACCTGGATGGACCGCACACCGGACGACAGTACCCCTTGATGACTCACCGCTTGAGGCTCAACGATATGCGTTCCTTGCTTTCCCTCTGCGTGCTCGGCGTCCTCTGCGGTGATTCGCGCGCCCAGACCGTCGCCGTCTACCCGCCCGACATCAACCTCGAAACGGCACGCGACCGGCAGTCGTTCGTCGTGCAACTCACGCAGCCCGACGGCATCACCCGCGACGTGACGGCACAGGCCCAGGTCGCGTTCGCGAACCCCGCACTCGTGAAGCTCGACAAAGCCGTCGTGTATCCCGTCGCGGATGGCGTCACCGAGATGACCGTCACGCTGGGTGCTCAGGTCGTGAAGGTGCCGGTGAAGGTGAGCAAGGCGAAGGAAGACCGGCCCATCTCGTTCAAACAGGACGTGATGCCCGTGTTCATGCGGGCCGGGTGCAACGTCGGCGGCTGCCACGGCGCGGCCCGCGGCAAGGACGGCTTCCGCCTGTCGCTGTTCGGCTTCGACCCGGAGGGCGACCACCACCGCCTCACCCGCGAACTCAACGGCCGCCGCGTCAACCTCGCGATCCCCGCCGACAGCCTGCTGATCGACAAGGCGTGCGGGAAGGTGCCGCACACCGGCGGCGGCAAGATCAAGGAAGGCGACGAATACCATCAGGCACTCATTCGCTGGCTCGAAACCGACGCCCCTCTCGACGCACCGACCGTGGCGCTGCCGGTGAGCATGGAGGTGTTCCCGCCGTCGGCCGTGCTCGATGGCAAGGGCGAGAAGCAGCGGATCGTCGTGCGTGCGAAGTACAGCGACGGCACCGACCGCGACGTGACGTCGCTCGCCCTGTTCCTCACGAACAACGAGAACTCCGCGCGTATCGATGGCACTGGGGATGTCACCGCCGGCGAGCGCGGCGAGTCGTTCGTGATGGCCCGCTTCCACACGTTCACCATCGGCGTGCCGTTCATCACGCTGCCCAAGGCGCTGCAGTTCGCGTGGCCGAACTCGCCGGAAGCGAACTACGTCGACACGGGCGTCAACAACAAGCTCAAGAAACTCCGCATCGAGCCGAGCGGCGTCTGCTCCGACGAGGTGTTCGTCCGCCGCGTGTACCTCGACGTGATCGGCCAACTGCCGACGCCCGAGGAGTACGCCCGGTTCATGGTGAGCACGCTGCCGACCAAGCGCGAACACCTCGTCGACGAACTGCTCGACCGCAAAGAGTTCGCGGAACTGTGGGTGCTGAAGTGGGCGGAGTTGCTCCAGATCCGCAGCAGCAACCAGGTCTCGTACAAGTCGATGCTGCTCTATTACAACTGGCTGCAGGACAAGATCGCGCGGAACGTGCCGACGGACGAGTGGGTGAAGGAACTGCTCGGCGCCAACGGCGGGACGTTCAAGAACCCGGTGACGAACTACTACCAGCTCGAAACCGACGTGCTGAAGGTGACGGAGAACGTGGCCCAGGTGTTCATGGGCATGCGGATCCAGTGCGCCCAGTGCCACAACCACCCGTTCGACCGCTGGACGCAGGACGACTACTACGGCTTCGCGGCGTTCTTCACGCAGATCGGCCGCAAGGGGGGCGACGACCCGCGTGAGTTGATCGTGTTCAACAGCGGCGGCGGCGAGGTCAACCACCCGGTCCGCGGTCGGCCGATGCCCGCGCGGTTCCTTGGAGGAAGTGGGCCCGCGGACGTGGCCGGTAAGGACCGTCGCGTGGTGCTTGCCAACTGGCTGGCGTCCCCCGAGAATCCGTACTTCGCGAAGAACCTGTCGAACATCGTGTGGGCCCACTTCTTCGGTCAGGGGATCATCAACGAGGTGGACGACGTTCGCATCTCGAACCCCGCCAGCAACCAGGAACTGCTCGACGAACTTGGCAAGCGGTTCACCGGCTACAAGTACGACTTCAAGAAGCTGGTCCGCGACATCTGCGTATCACAGACCTACCAGAGGAGCACGCAGCCCACCAAGACGAACGAGTCGGACACCCGCAACTTCGCCCGCGGGCCGATCCGCCGTATCCGCGCCGAGACAATGCTCGACCTCATCACGCAGGTGACCGACACGAAGAACAAGTTCCAGGGGTTGCCGAACGGCGCGAGGGCGGTGCAGATCGCCGACGGCGGCGTGACGACGTACTTCCTGACGACGTTCGGCCGGCCGACGCGCGAGACGGTGTGTGCGTGCGAGGTGCGTCTGGAGCCGACTCTGTCGCAGAGCTTGCACCTGCTGAACGGCGGTACGGTGGAGCCGAAGATCGCGCAGGGCGGCCTGGTGGCGCGGATGCTTCAAGAGAAAAAGACGCCGCCGCAGGTCATCGAGCACCTGTACGTGCGGTGTCTGAGCCGCGCGCCGACCGCCGCCGAGATGAAGACGCTGACCGACATGGTGGCGGCGAACCCGAACAAGCAACAGGCGCTGGAGGACGTGTTCTGGGCGATCATGAACTCCCGCGAGTTCATGTTCAACCACTGAGAATCAGCGTGGCAAGCGGCGCGGCGTTAGCCCGCCGGTGTTTCAAGGTTTACCGACGGGCTGACGCCGCACCGCTCGCAGATTTCAGCCCCGAAGGGGCGACCGACAATAGCCCAGGGCATGAGCCCTGGGTTCGATGCGAGAAAAGAACCGCAGCCCCGAAGGGGCGACACCGGGGAGGAACGCGATGGCGAATGTCTGGAAAATCGCCCCCGGTCACGGTGCTGAGTTTTGGGATGTGTGTCTGAACTCCGGGTGCATCCGCTTCGGCGGGTCAGAACTCCCGAATTTTAAGGATTTCCACAGTGTAGATCAGGCCTTGTCGGCGCTCGAAGCCGCGTATGGAGAGAACAGAAAAGGAATCGGACGGGGAGTCGCTGAGATGATTCTGCAGTTCGTCCGTGATGTAAAGGTCGGCGATATTGTTATCGCCAACAAGGGCTACAACAAGGTGGTTGGCATCGGGGTGGTCGAGGGCGAGTATCTGGCACCAGACGATCCCGACAACCCACTGAGTTCGGATGAAAGCACTCACCGCCATCATGTGCGTTCTGTCATGTGGTATCTCGATAAGCCCGTGAGCATTCGAGGCGAACGGCGGTTCTTTGTCCAGCGCACGCTCGCGAGATTGAACCAAGCGAAGTACGCCGAATTACTCGATGTGTATGCGGCTGAGTACCCAGCGGATCGCCACTCGGCGCAATACCAGTACCTGGCAGGACTGGCTGGGGGTTCAACATTTACTGAGGAAACCCAGACTCCAGGTCACGAAGAGGAATCAGACGAGGCGGAACAGCATCCGACTGAACCAACTGCGTTTGACCCTTCGGCGATCACAGACTCACGGAACCGGGTTCCGTCATCGGTCGTGCAGCGCTCAGGTCAGGGTGAATTTCGGACACGCCTCCTCACAGCCGCCGAAGGCCGATGCATGGTGACGGGTTGCACTGTTGAGGCAGTACTTGAGGCGGCCCATATTCACCCCTACCAAGGCCCGACGACAGACCACCCCGCCAACGGCCTTTTGCTTCGAGCCGACATACATAAATTGTTTGACTCGAATTTGCTCGGCATCGAGCCAGAAACGCTACGGATCGAGTTGCACCCATCGGTGCGCAAGGAGTACGGCGGTCTGGTTCGCACAACCCTCCTCTGTGGCGCAAACCAAACGCCGTCTAAAGTCTAAAGACGCGTTGAGTTGGCGCTACGAGCGATTCCAAGTGGCCCAGTGTCGCCCCGTTGGGGCTTCGTGATTGTTCCCGCCTTGGAACCCAGGGCTCGCGCCCTGGGCTATTATCTGCCGCCCCTTCGGGGCTGAAGAATTGAATCACCTTGAGGCTTCCTGATATGCGGCGATTGCTTCCGATCTTTGTGTTCGCGGTTGCGGCGATCGTCATGAGTGGCGATTCGCCCGTTCACGCTGATGCCAAGAACCCCACGTTCGTCGATGACGTCACGCCGGTGCTCAAGCAGCACTGCATGAACTGTCACGGCAACGACAAGCAAAAGGGCGGCCTCAACCTCGCCACGTACGCCAGCACGCAGCAGGGCGGGTCGGCGGGTGTCGTCGTCACGCCGGGCAACCCGGACAAGTCGCGGCTCTTCACGCTCACCGACCACAAGGAAGAGCCGAAGATGCCGCCGAACCAGCCGAAGATTCCGGCCGAGCAGATCGCGCTGCTGAAGTTGTGGATCGAGCAGGGCGCGAAGGAGAACGCGGGCAGCAAGGTCAACATCCCCGTGATGCCGAAGACCGACATCGGCCTGAAGTCCGTCGTGAAGGGTCGGCCCGAAGGCGCGCCGCCGATGCCCGTCGCCGGGAAGCTGAAGGCGGAGCCCGTCGTGGTCGCGCGGCGGCCCGGGGCGGTGCTGGCGCTGGCGACGAGTCCGTGGGCGCCGCTCGCGGCCATTGGCGGGCAGAAGCAGGTCATCCTTTACAACACCGACACCGGCGCGCTGCTCGGGTTCATCCCGTTCGAGGCGGGGCAGATCAACAGCATCAAGTTCTCGCGCAACGCACGCTTCGTGCTCGTGGCGGGTGGTCGCGGCGGGCAGTCCGGCAAGGCCGTGCTGTTCAAGGTCGAGACCGGCGAGAAGGTGCTCGAAGTCGGCAGCGCCGAGAGCGACGCGATCCTCGCCGCCGACATCTCCGCGGACCAGACGCAGATCGCCGTCGGCGGGCCGGGGAAGATCATCCGCATCTACAACACGCTCGACGGCACCGTTCTCCGCGAGATCAAGAAGCACACCGACTGGGTGACGGCGGTGGAGTACAGCGCCGACGGCGTGCTGCTCGCGACCGGCGACCGCAACGGCGGGCTGTTCGTGTGGGAGTCTTTCACCGGCCGCGAGTACTTCAGCCTCCGCGGGCACACGGCGATGATCACCGACGTGTCGTGGCGCGACGACTCGAACGTGCTGGCGTCCAGCAGCGAGGACGCGTCGATCAAGCTGTGGGAGATGGAGAACGGCGGGAACATCAAGAGCTGGGCGGCCCACCCCGGTGGCGCCGCGAGCGTCCAGTTTTCGCATGACGGGAAACTCGCCAGCACGGGCCGCGACAAGGTCACGAAGGTGTGGGATCAGAACGGCGCGGCCGTGAAGGCGTTCGAGGCGTTTCCCGATCTGGGGCTCCGCGTCGCGGTCACGCACGAGAACGGCAAGGTGATCGCCGGCGACTGGTCGGGCGTCGTAAAGACGTGGTCCGTGGCCGACGCGAAGGTGCTCGCCGTGCTCGACGCGAACCCTCTGCCGCTGGCCGAGCGGTTGAAGCAAGCCGAGGCCGCGTTTGCTGCGGCACAGGCCGCGGTTGCTCCGGCACAGGCCGCGTTCACCGCCGCCGAGTTGAAGGCGAAGCAAGCGACCGACGCTTACAACGCCGTCGTCGCGAACATGAACACGATCAACGCGAACCTCGCGGCCGCGAACAAGGCCGTGGTCGATAACACGGCGGTCGCCAACGCGAACAAGCCGCTGATGGACGCCGCGAAGGCCGAGGTGGACAAGGCCACGCCCGTCGCCGCCGCGGCCGCCAACAAGGCCGTCGCCGTGGAGGTGGTGGTTGCCGCGGAATCGATCGCCGCGAAGGCTATCGCCGATGCGGCCGCGAAGGCACCGACGAACGCCGACCTTGCGGCCGCGAGCAAGAAGGCAACGGACGCCCTCGCCGCGCTGAACGTCGAACTCGCCGCCGCCAAGAAGGCCGCGACCGACAACGCCGCCGTGCTGGCCGCCGCGAACGCCAAGTTCGCCGCGGCGACGAAACTCTACGCGGATGCGATGGCTGCAATCGCCGCGAACCAGAAGAACGTCGCGGCCCTCACGCCGATGGTAGCGCCCGCCACGGCCGCGGTTGCCCCCGCGAAGGCCGCACTCGACGCGGCCGCGGCAGGCGTCGCACCCGCTAAGGCTGCACTCGACGCGGCGACCGCGAACGTCGCGAAGACCAAGGCCGCCGTCGACGCGATGAAGACGCCACCCGCACCTGTTCCGGCACCCGTTCCCGTTCCCCCCTCGCCGACGCCCATTCCTGTTCCACCCAAGAAGTAACCCGTTCACTCGGCCGATAAACGATGCGAGCCGGCGGACTCCGAGAGTCGCCGGCCGCGGGGAACGTGTTATTGAGACAAGCGGGGTGGTGTGCTCGATCCGGGGGCGGACCCGAATCGCCGGGGGGAAGTCGTGTGTGATGCGAGCCATCGTGCAGGGGTCGGTCTTTTTCGCCACCGGCCGCTGTGCGAAGGCGATCCACTGTAATGCATTGAGCGTGCCAATCACGTTGCACGGATCGCGAAACGCCCGTTCGACCTCGGCGGTGAACACCGTCTCAGATCAGGATGCCCTTCGCGTTCACGTTGAATCGCTGCAGTTTCAAGGCTTTCGAGCCTCGTCGCCGTGAGCACAATCGAGTCACGGCTCTCCCGCGGGTGGGTGAACTACTGCCTCCCGCATCGGCAGAATGTCCAGGAAAAATTTACATTCGGCCGGACGACTTTGCCGGCAGCCCCGCCATGTCTATTTACACATGAGTTGGGAAGTAGAATTCCGCTTGACAGGCAATGTGAAACCTGTGAATTGTGGAATATCCGGATTGTTTAGGCGGTCACTCTCTCATTCCGCGACTCGCATGACCGCCCGCCCGAGCGACTCTCTCCCGATCGCACGCGGCGACCCCGACACGCCTGGAGGAACCGACGGCCATGCTGCACTTCTCTTGTGACCTCTGCGGCAAGGATCTGCCGGATGAAGCTGCCCGATACGTTGTGAAGATGGAAGCCTTCGCAGCCACCAACCCCGCTGAACTCACCGACGGCGACCTGGACACCGATCACGTCGAAGAAATGGCCCAACTCCTCAGCGAGATCGAAGACGGCGACCGCCCCGCCCCGGAAGAACTGCCGGTGTGCTGCAAGAAACGCTACGACCTCTGCCTGGGCTGCTACCGCAAGTTCCTGAAAGACCCCCTTGGCCGCGACACCGCCACCCGCTTCGACTTCAGCGAAAACTGAGAACACCACGAGATCGAGACGAGCGGTCGGCGACAGCCGACTGTTCCCGCGCGCCCACGCACCCCACGGTTTGGCGGTCCCGAGTTTTGTAGCCGCGGATGCGGCGACGGATGGTAGCCAGGGGTGGAGTGAGCGAAGCGAACGCAACCCCTGGAAGGCGATGCCCCACAAAGGCCCAAGCCCTGGAAGGGCGACGGAAGCAACGATGAGATGAGTGTGGTGTCCGCCGCCCCATCCGGGGCTTCACTTCACACAACGCCGCGGACCAGGGGTTTGCTCACTTCGTTCGCTGCACCCCTGGCTACCATCCGCCGCCGCATCCGCGGCTAAAAACAACAAGTGCAACTTCAAGACTTGCGCCAACGGTGGGGCCGCTTCAGCGTGATACCGAAGCCCGAGACTCATACACCATCCGAGGAGTCATTGATCCACACGCGGAGTGCGGAATGCCCAGCGAACAGCCTTCTGCTTCACCCGATTGGTCCGCGGCACGCGCACGGATGATCCTCGATCCGACCGTGACCATGCTCAACACCGGGTCGTTCGGGCCGCTGCCGCAACCGGTGTTCGATCGCGTCACTGCCATTCGCCACTGTCTCGCCGCAGGACCAACCGACTTCTACGTTCGGCAAGCGCCGCCACTGTTATGGGAGGCACGCGAACGCATCGCCACGTTTCTGGGCACCACGCCACAACGGTTCGTCTTCACCACGAACGTGTCGGCGGCCATCAACCTCGTCGCGTCCGGGTTGCGGCTCAACTCGGGCGGCGAAATCCTGATGACCGACCACGAATACGGTTGCATGGCGTGGTGCTGGGATCGCGTCGGGCAGCGGCAAGCGCTGAGCGTCCGCACATTCCCCCTGCCGACAATGGCGAGCGACCCGAACGAGATTGTCGAGGCCATGTGTCGGGCGATCACCCCGCGAACCCGTGTGCTGTTCTTCAGCCATGTGCTCTCACCGACGGGGCTCGTACTCCCCGCGAAGGAACTGTGTGCCGAAGCTCGCAAGCGGGGCGTGCCGACCGTAGTCGATGGAGCACACGCGGCCGCGATGTTGCCGCTAAACGTCGATTCGATTGGGGCGGACTTCTACACCGGGAACCTGCACAAGTGGCTGCTCGCGCCGAGTGGGGCGGGTTTCCTCGTGATCGGTCGCGGGAACGAGGACCGCTTGCAACCGCTGCACGTCTCGTGGGGTTACCACGCCGACAAGTATCCCATCGGCGAGATCACGAAATCCGAAGGACCAGACGCACGCGACAACTATGGTTCCACGCCGCGGATTCGCTTTCTGGAGTTCGAGGGAACGCGAGACTTCTGCCCTTGGCTCGCGGTCCCCGCCGCCATCGACTTCCAGACCGAACTCGGGTGGAATGCGGTCCGCAATCGCATCGCGGAGTTGGCCACGTACACCCGCAAGGTGATCGGTGACATCGGGCTGTCACTGGCGACACCGGCGGCTCCGGGGATGCACGGCGCGATGACGGCGTTCAACTTGCCGACAACCGTGAACACCGCACGACTGCGGAAAGAACTGTGGGATCGCCGCATCGAGATTCCGGTGATCGAGCGAACCCACCCCGACCGCCTGCTGCTTCGCGTGAGCCACCACTTCTACACGACGGAAGCGGAAATCGACGTGCTGGCGAACGAGTTGCCAACGTGCCTGCAAGCTGCCAGGAGTGGAGGTATAATCACGAGCAACGGAGGATGAACCATGAGCATTGTGCTGACTTCAAGAAGTGGCCCCGACAGCAAGCTCCACCTCGAAATTCCAGTCAGCCAACCGGATGCCGAATTCGAAGTGGAAGTCGTGGTGCGACCGAAACCCCCGGCCCCGAACGACTGGCCGCCGGGCTACTCCGCGCTCTTCAATTCCATCGATGACGAAACGTTCACTGTCCACAAGAAATGATTCACCATTCGGCTTAACATGGACACAGGTATCATTAGATATAGCCCCAAACTACTCGGGGCTTCTTCCTCTAAATGGTGGGTGGTTCTTGACGCCGATCCAGAACTCGGCAAATACTATCGCCACTTGTTCTATATCCATAGATATAAATGCAATAAACTGCAAAAGCCAGCGTGGGAATCGCACATTACCATTGTGCGAGATGAGGAACCGACAAATATGCTGGCTTGGGAAAAGTATGATGGGCTGGAAGTTGATTTTGAAATAGTCCCAGAGTTTGCAACGAACGGGGATTATTTCTGGTTTCCAGTCAGGTGCAAGTTCGCACTTGAGCTTAGATCTGAATTGGGTTTAGGCGAGCCAATATACCCTTTACACTTCTCAATTGGGCACGGCTGTTACTAAACATGGCTGGTGTGCAAACGAAGTGACACGAATCACTGGCGACCTGACTGTCGCCGCTCGCCAAGCATTTCCCGACAATCACTGTGTCGCTTCCCTCACGGAGAATGCACCGATGAATCTCTCCCGTCGCGATTTCCTCGCAACAACCGCGGTCGGAACAGCAGGCTTACACCTGCCACTCGCCAATGCTGCGGACGCGAAGCCGAAGAAACTCGTGCTCATCGCGGGCACACCCAGCCACGGCCCCGGCGACCACGAGTTCAACGCCGGCGTTCTGCTCCTCGACAAGTGCCTCAAAGACGTGAAGGGGCTCGAAACCACCGTCTTCAAGAACGGTTACCCCAAGGACGATTCCGCACTCGACACGGCCGACGGCATTCTGTGCTACGCCGACGGTGGCGGCGGCCACCCCCTCATTCGCGAGAAGCGACTCGAACGGATCGGCAAGCTGATGGCGAAAGGGACTGGCCTGATGTGCGCTCACTACGGCGTCGAGGTGCCGAAGGACCTGGGCGGCCCGGAGTTTCGCGACTGGATTGGCGGCTACTACGAAAGCATGTTCTCGTGCAACCCGATGTGGAAGCCCGAGTTCACCGAGTTCCCCAAGCACCCCATCGCGAACGGCGTCAAGCCATTCTCCGTGAAGGACGAGTGGTACATGAACATGCGGTTCCGCGAGGATATGAAGGCGATCACGCCGATCCTGGTTGCCAAGCCCAGCGATGCGGTGCGTGACGGCCCATATGTCTATCCCAAGGGGCCATACAAGCACATTCAGGAGAACAAGGGCCGCAACGAGACGATGATGTGGGCCACGGAACGGACCGACGGCGGTCGCGGGGTCGGTTTCACCGGCGGCCACTTCCACCGCAACTGGCTCGACGACAACTTCCGCAAGGTGGTGCTGAACGCCTTGCTGTGGATTTGCAAGGTCGAGGTGCCAAACGATGGCGTTGCCTCGACTGTCAGCGACGAGGAGATCAAGGCGAATTGGGATCCCAAAAAGAAGTGATCTCGGCCCTCGGTCCGCGGTTAGGTTTCTACCCGCGGACTTTACCTATACTGAGAGAAGACATCCCCACACCCGGGACGGTTTGTTGCTCGCCGACAGACCCAATCACCAGCCATGAAACTCAACCTTCACGTTTGGCGTCAGAAGTCCCGCAACGACGCGGGCAAGCTCGTCTCCTACCCAATCGACGGCATCAGCCCGGACATGTCGTTCCTGGAAATGCTCGACACGCTGAACGAGCGACTCACCAAGGAAGGGCAGGAGCCGGTCGCGTTCGACCACGATTGCCGCGAGGGGATTTGTGGCAGTTGCTCGATGGTGATTAACGGGCTGGCACACGGTCCGGAACGAGCCACGACGACCTGCCAACTGCACATGCGGAGCTTCCGCGACGGGGACAACATCTACATCGAGCCGTGGCGAGCCGCGGCGTTTCCCGTGATGAAGGATCTCGTTTGCGACCGCACGGCGTTCGACCGGATCATTCAGTCCGGCGGCTTCGTGAGCGTGAACACCGGCGGTGCCCCGGATGGCAACTCGCTGCCGATCCCGAAGGTGGACGCGGACCGCGCGATGGACGCGGCCGAGTGCATCGGCTGCGGGGCGTGCGTGGCCGCGTGCCCGAACGCCTCCGCGATGCTGTTCCTGAGCGCGAAGGTGAGCCACCTCGCGCAGATGCCACAGGGCGACCCGGAACGGAAGGCTCGGGTGCGGTCGATGGTCGCGACCCACGACCGCGAAGGGTTCGGCCACTGCACGAACATCAACGAGTGCGAGGCCGCGTGCCCGAAGGAAATCAGCGTCGAGCACATTGCGCAGCTCAACCGCGACTTCATCGCCAGCACAGTCAGTTCGGTCGTGAACGGGTGATCTTTGGCCGCTTTCGATGCTGCAAGCGGCCAAATGTTTACGCGCAGCCGTAGCGTAGCACGTCCCGCATCTCAGCGAGTGTCACGGTTCCGGCGGGGTGGAGGATCTTCGCCAGCCGCGTCAGGTTGCGGATCTGGCGACCGTTCAGCACAGTCTCCGCGAGTTGAGCAATCGTGCCCTCCGTGAGAGTCATCCCGGCAGCTTGCAGCATCGTCTGCCAGATCACGATGCGGGCTTCCTGATCCAGGTCGGGGTACGACAACTTCAGCATCACCCGGCTGCGAACCGCGTGGTCGAGCACCTCGGCACGGTTCGTCGTCAGGAACAGAATCCCCTGATAGTAGTCGAGCAAGCGCAGGAAGCTGCCGACGATCGCGCTGCGTTCGAGGTCGTCGTTCCGCTGCGCGAGGAAGATTTCACACTCGTCGAACTGCAGCACGGCGTTCCACCTCGCCACACGGTCGAAGACGCGGTTCAGGTTCTCTTCCAGTTGCTGCACGTTCGTGCCGAGTTCGCCCAGTTCCAGCACATAGAGCGGGCGCTGCGTCTGCTCCGCGTACACCTCGGCCGTGAGCGTCTTGCCGACGCCGGGGTTGCCCGCCGCGAGAATGACCACGCCACCGTGCTTCCCCTTGATGACGTCGCCGAACAGTCCCTCGACAGGGGTGAGGAACACACGCCCCAACACGTTGAGCATGTCGGGCGGCAAGTGGAGCTTCGACATCGCTTGCGTGTCGAACTCGTAGGTCAGCACGTCGTCCACATCGGCGTAGACGTACCCCTTGGTGTCGAGGCTGAACACGCGGACGAACGGCAGGCGACTCATCCCTTCTTGCTGGCCGCCGAACGGGGCGTAGTAGTTCCGCTGTTCCTCTGCGACTTCCAGTTCCGCCTCGATCACGCACTTCCGCGGCATCTCCTTCGTGCCCAGCGCTCGACTCTCGGGACCGGGCAGCCAGCGGTTCGAGATGGTGACCACCGGGCCGGCCACAAGCACGAGCTTACCCCGCTCGCGGCTCAGTCGCTCGGACCGCAGCAGCTTCAGGTTGAACTCGCCGGGTTGGGCCTGGATGCCGCGGTAGCCGAAGTGGTTCAGCACCTGGAGGATCGTGAGTTCGCGCTGCATCCCGCTGTCGTCGAGGAACATGTCCGGGTAGATGTAGCGGCTGAAGCCGAACGCCGTCTCGCACATCGAGAGCGTGCCGTGCAGCATCACACCCTTGCTGAGGTGGTTCCCCTCGCGGTTGTCGTTCAGGAACTGCACGTTCAGCGTGATCGGGTACCAGCGGCCGTTCAGGAACAGCTCCGCGTTGGGCGTCTTGCTGCCGAGCATGGCGAAGGTTGAGCCGAACTCGACGGGATTCGCGACGACGCTGCTGTAGACGTAGTCACGCTGCGGCCCAGCGTTCCCGCTCATGCCGTGGACGTACATGACGATCACGGCCCGCTGGTTGGGCGTGAGCCGGGAATCATCGAGAAGTGCCTTGAGGCACGACTGCGGAAGCTGGGAAACCTCGGTGTTGACCGGTCCCTTGGCCGCGGCCGCGCTGAGGAGTTTGTCCACAGTCGCCTTCTCGCTTTCCGAGAGGATGGCGCGATCGAGGGCGTTCTTCAGGATTTCCCGGCCGATCCGCAGCTTCGCCATGTGTTGCCTCGCGTGGGTGCGTCTCAAATGATCCGCCGACCCGTTGGGAGGTTCGGGGTGATGATGGGAGTGTAAGAAACTCGTGGGCTTCTGGGAATGTTGGGAGCCCCGCAAGCCCACCCATTGCTATGGGTGGGCTTCTGTCAGAAAAGTCCCGATCGCCTCGGCCATCGGGACGGGGTGCGTGTATTGCGGGTAGTGCCCGCAGTTCGCGAACTCGATTCGCCGCACACTCGGTAGCCCGCGTTCGAGCGCCGCGGCGCACGACGGCGGCACGAGTGGGTCGCGGTCGCCCGTGAGCAGCAGCATCGGCGTGCGAATCGTCGGCAGCAGCGGTCGAAGGTCGGTTCGGTGAATTGCCAGCGAGCGCAGGGCCGACGCACGAATCGGCGTGCGGGCACCGTTCGCCACGAAGTCGTCCGCGACGGGCGGCGGCAGAGCCGAGAGTGTCGCGCGTTCGACTCGCCACATCACCGCGCGGTGAATCTCGGGCCAGTCCGCGAACCACCCCGGCCAGAACCGTGCCGACCGTGCGAGTTGCCGTTGCCAGCGGGTGAGCGGGCGGTGTGCAAAGCCGTTCTGCAACACACCGTGCGTGAACCGTGCGGGTGCTGCCGCGAGTGCCGCAAGCGCGATCGTGGACCCAAACGACGACCCCACCACGGCAGCCTGCAGGAACTTCAGGTGATCGAGCAACGCCAGCAAGTCGGCGGTGTAGTTGGCGTAGGTGTAGCGTGCGAGTCGCGAGCCATCCGTGAGACCGTCCGGAAGTTCGTAACCGACGCAGGTGAACCGCGGCGTGATGCGGTGCATCACCATGAGGAAGGCACGGGCGGTGTCGGCCATGCCGTGGATGAACACCACCGGCGGCCCGCTTCCCCAAGAGAAGTACCGCATCCGATAGCGGCCGGTGTCGAGAACACCGAGCGAGGCTTCAGCACGGAATGCCGCGAGAGCGGATCGAAATTCCTCGGCGGTGGCGATCATGCCAACAGGGTAGCGACGGGGGACACGTCCGCCACCTCCCCAAGGTGGTAAGATGTACTGCGACGTTCGCCCGCGCCCTCGGCTTTCAGCAACAAAACCCATGACTCCATTTCATGCCACCCGCCGCGTCGAGTTCGGTGACACCGACATGGCGGGAATCATGCACTTCTCGAACTTCTTCCGGTTCATGGAAGCCGCCGAGACGGCGTTCCTGCGTGACCGCGGGCTGACCGTGAGCTGGCGCGAGGGCGGTTCCAAGATCGGCTTCCCCCGCGTGTCGGCAACCTGCGACTACCAGAAACCTGCCGTGTTCGAGGATGTGCTGACCATCGCGGTGACGGTCGAGAAGGTGGGGCGCAAGTCCGTGAGCTATCGCTTCGACTTCACAAACCAGCGGGGCGAACCCGTCGCGGTGGGCCGGGTCACGGCCGTGCTGTGTCGCACGCAGAGCCCGGATCAAATTGAGTCGCTCGAAATCCCTGCCGAGATTCGCGCGAAACTGGAAGCGTGAAAGCCATCACTTCAGGTCGAAGTCGTGGCTGCTGGCCCCGGCTTTCACGTCAATCATGATCCCCGATGATGTCGTGGTCTGGAACTTCTCCGGGATCCCCTTCGCCGCCACGATCACGACATACTTGCCGGGCGGAATAACCTCGGCGAACGAGTACGATCCCTCCTTCACGGCTGTCGAATACACACGTGGCTGCGCGAGACCGAGCGACACGATCGTCAGCTCGCCAGCGGCGAGCGGTTGACCCTTGAGCGTGAGCTTTCCCGTAATGCCAGTCGATTTCGCCGAGACCGGGTTCGGGTCTTTCGGCTTCTTCGGCTCGGCGGGTTCCTTCGTCTTCTTGGGCTCGGTGGGGTCCTTGGCCTTCGGGTTCGGGGCCGGCTCGACGGGATCTTTCGACTTCGTCTTCGGGTCTGGTTCGATCGGCTTGATCGGCTTCGGCTTCGGCTCAACGACGGGCTCGACCGGCTTGGGGTCGGGCTTGATCGGCTTGATGGGCGGCTCGTTGGCGTCCTTCAGCGACTTGCGAACGGCCTCGATTGTCTCGTGGAGTTTGAACGCCTTCCTCGCGGGTGTGGGTTCCTTGTCCGCGGCCGCGAGCCCGTCCTCGATCAACTTCTGGGCTTCCGGTCGGTGGTTCAGCAGTGGCTTAACAGCGACCAGCCCGCCCTGGTAAGTTCGGAACGCGCCGTCGAAATCGCGAGTCGTGTTGTACAGGTCGGCCCCGCGGTTGTGGACCTCGCGGAGGGCGTCCACAACGAGCTTGTCGAACGCGCTGACGTCCGGCAACTTCGGGCCATCGGCAACGATCATCCCCGTGAGGGGGAGCATGTCGATCTGGTTACGGAGCCGTCGCCATTCCCACATGCGAACTTCGAGCCCCGCGAGTTTGTCGCGCGGCGGCGCATCGTCGGCGAGCAGTGGTCCGACCAGAAGCAATGTGAGCAGCATTCCGGCGAGGGGGCGGCCGAGCATGGCGAGTCTCCGGAAGACGGTGGGAAGCGGGGGCACGCGGCAATCCTTGTTTCTGGGATATGGTACTCGATTTTGGCGAGCAAACTGGCAACTCCGGTCGCTGACGCTCCCGGCTCGCCAATTTTGAAGTTGCGCGATTTTGGTTGAGGTCTGGGATTTTACCCCGAAGGGGTTGCATTCCAGAGCCCAGGGTCGATCGCGAAGCGAGCGCACCCTGGGTACGCGGAGATAATCCCAATCACGTCAGGTTTCCCAGGGTGCGCCGAAGCGGCGACCCTGGGCTGTGGAATACAACCCCTTCGGGGTAAAGACCAATTTTGAACAAGAAATCACGCAACTTCAAAACTCGCCAAGATGGCTCACTTCTCCCACGATACGCGGTCGTCGGGCGCTTCGTAGTAGTATCCGCGACTGTGGAACTGAAGCAACTGGTAGCTCTGATACGCGAGCAAGCCGAACAGTAGGCCGGTGTAAAGGCTGCCGCGAGGGAACCACCACGGGAGGAAATCGAGTACGCTGTCTCGCGAGCGGTAGTCCATCTCGCAGATGATGCTGTAAACCGCCACGGCAATCGCGACACCAATCGAAATCTTGAGTGAGACGATCACGCCACGCCCGCGGTTCCGCCACTTCCCTTCGCACAGTTCCCGCGACACCTGCCCGCCATCCAGCGGATACACCGGCAACAGGTTGAGGATGCCCCAGTACAGGTTCACGAGCACGAGAGCGGTGTAGAACCACGCGACAGGGGCACCGTTGCGGATCGACCCCCACCCGATGGCGTAGTTGGAGCCGTAGACGAGGCCACACAGCAGGAACCCCGCGAACGGACCGGCCAGCGAAACGAGGATTCGCTGGTTGCGGCCGGCGACACGCGAGTACGGTACCGCCAACCCGCCAAACATCCACAGCACGATGTGCGAATCCGAGCCGAAGCGCCGGAACGCGATGGCGTGGCCCAGCTCGTGAACCGTGATCGAGATCAGGACGACCGCAACCCAGATCGCCAGGTATTCGAGTCCGGCGTTGAGCGTGTTCGCACCCAGCAACACCGTGCCGAGCCAGAACAGCGGGTGGATTCGGACGCGGAACCCGAGCAATCGGAAGTTCACGTCGTAAGGCGTGCGGTCGGGTTCGGCCAGCACGGGCTGCCTCCGTGAAGAATGCGAGCGAATCGGTAGGCTGAGATTGTACGACCACCGGGAAAAGAGTGGGAGACACGGAGAGGGGGAGATGGGGAGACAGGGAGACAAGACAAAACCCGTGTCCCTAGATTTCTCTCCGTGTCTCCCACTCTCCGTGTCGCCCCATCTAAACCAATCGCAATCCCATGAACACCATACGCGACCATTTCCCCGTTACCGCCCAGTGGGCGTTCCTCGATCACGCGGCGGTCGCACCGTTGCCGACGCCTGCTGTTGAAGCACTGCGGGCTTACGCCGATAACATCGCCCAGAACGGGATTGCCGCCGTGAAGGTCTGGGTCGATCGCGTCGCTGCCGTGCGACAACTCGCGGCCCGGCTCATCAACTCACCGAGTGCGGAAGATGTGTACTTCGTTCCGAGCACGACGCACGGCATCGGCGTCATCGCGGAAGGGTTCCCCTGGCAACCCGGCGACAATGTCGTGCTGGCGGCGGAAGAGTACCCGGCGAATCAGTACCCGTGGATGAATCTGGCTTCGCGCGGCGTGGAAGTGCGGGCCGTGCCGAGCCGGGGGAATCGCGTCGCCATCGACGACATCCGCGCCGCGATGACCGACCGCACCCGCGTGCTCACGGTGTCGTCGGTCGAGTTCGCGAGCGGCTTCCGTAACGACCTCGACGCACTCGGGGCGCTATGCCGTGAACGCGGCGTGTTCTTCTTCGTGGACGCGATTCAGTCACTCGGTGCGTTCCCACTCGATGTGCAGAAGACCCCGATTGACGCCCTCGCGGCCGACGGGCACAAATGGATGCTCGGGCCAGAAGGCGCTGGTTTCGGGTATATTCGGCGGGAGTGGGTGGAGCGATTGCACCCCATTGGTGTCGGGGCGTTCAGCGTGGTTCGGCCGTTGGAGTTCAGCACGATCGACTTCACGCTGAAGCCACACGCCGGGCGATGGGAAGGCGGCGCGATGAATGTGCCGGGAATCACTGCCTTCGGGGCCTCCCTGGAACTGCTGCTTGGCGTGGGGATTCCGGAAGTCGAACGCCGCGTGATCGCACTCACTGATTATCTTTGTGACAGGGCACAGTCGCTCGGCTGGAGTGTGTTCAGCAGCCGCGAACCCGGCGAAAAGTCTGGCATCGTGTCGTTATTGCACCCGAACCGGGCACCGGCGGAAGTTGTCCATCGCTGTCGGACGGCGGGCGTGATCGTGAACAACCGGGCAAACCGCGTCCGCGTCAGCCCGCATGTGTACAACACCGAAGGCGAAATTGACCGCTTCCTCGACGCCGCGAGGTAATCCATGCCGACTCTGAACCCCCGTGTGGCCGTCTACACCGGGACATTCGACCCGATTCACCTCGGGCACCTCGACGTGATCCGTCGGGGTAGTCATCTCTTCGACCGCCTGATCGTCGGCGTCGGCATCAACCCGGACAAGGCCACGCTGTTCTCGATCGAGGAGCGAGTGGAATTGATCCGCAAGGTGACGGCGGAATATGAAAACGTGGAGGTCGAGCAGTTTCACGGATTGGCGGTGCAGTTCGTGCGGAAGGCCGGGGCACGCATCCTGCTCCGCGGCCTGCGAACGCTCTCGGACATGGAGTACGAGTTCACCATGTCGTTGATGAACCTGCACCTCGACCCCGGAATCGAGACGATCTTCTTGATGGCGAAGGAAGAGTTCTCGCACGTCAGCAGTTCGCTGTTGCGTCAGATCGCGGTTCTCGGCGGCGACCTGACGAAGTTCCTGGCCGAACCCGTGAAAGTGGCGTTAGTTAAGAAAGCAACCGGGAAGTGAGCAGGGTTCCAGGTTCGACAGTCAATTCTCCTGCGACTGATCTGCAGTTTTCTTGGCGAGCGGGGCGTGTTAACGCCCCGGTTTTGGTTGCGTTACCGGGGCGTTAACACGCCCCGCTCGCCGATCAGTTACGAGTCGAACGACTCGTCGCGAATTACCCCCTTGCGGATCGCTCGAATGTCGGCGACAATTACCAAAGCTGCATAGTGGTCCCGCTGCCGAGATCGCGCTGACCATCCCACCTGCTCGTTGCCCCCCAGAGGGTCTCTTCCATGCCGAAATCCCGCCTCCTGGCGGCAATCCTCGCCGCTATCGTCGGAACCTCAGGCTCTCGCGCGTCCGCAGCCGATGCCCCACTGCCCAGCCCCGGCGACATCAAAACACTCGCGATTCACCCCGCGAAAGTCTCGCTGATCGGAGCCGATTCCGCCACGCAACTGGTCATCACCGCGACCCTCAACGACGGCAAACTCGTCGATCTCACCCACGACGTGAAGTACGTGGTCGGTGACGGGAAGGCCGCGAGCATCCTGACGACCGGGCGTGTGCTGCCGCGAGCGAACGGCACCACCGAGATCGTCGCGACCTACGGGGACAAGACCGCCCGCGTCCCGCTCACCACGACGCACATGGGCGACAATCTGCCGTTGAACTTCACGAACCAGATCGTCCCGATCTTCACCAAACTCGGCTGCAACAGCGGCGGTTGCCATGGGAAGCTCGCCGGTCAAAACGGCTTCCGGCTGTCGCTCCTCGGCTTCGAGCCCGACCTCGACTTCATGACACTGGTGAAGGAAGGCCGCGGCCGCCGAATGTTCCCGGCCAACCCGGATGCCAGCCTGTTCCTCACGAAGGCCACGGGTCGCGCCCCACACGGCGGCGGCAAGAAGATGGAAGCCGACTCGGACGAGTACAAGCTCGTGCGTCGCTGGATCGGAGCCGGGATGCCGTGGGGCGACGAGAAAGACCCGACCGTCACGAAGATCACCGTGTTCCCCGAACACCGCGTCATGAGCCGTGGCAGCAAGCAGCAGTTCGCCGTGTACGCTCACTACACCGACGGCACCATCGAAGACATCTCGCGTCGGGCACAGTACGAGTGCAACGACACCGAAATCGCCACCGTGGACGCGAACGGCTCCGTGCGAACACTCACCATGAGCGGCGAAGCCGCGGTGATGGCCCGCTACCAGGGGATGGTTGCCGTGTTCCGCGCGACCGTGCCGCTCGGCGTGAAGACCCCGGAATGGACCTTCGAGGCGAAGACGGTCGTCGATCAACACACCTCGAAGAAGTGGAAGGAACTCGGCCTCGTTCCTTCGGAACTGTGCAGCGACGAAGTGTTCGTCCGCCGCGTGTTCCTCGACATTACCGGCAGCCTGCCCACGCCAAAGCAAGTCAACGAGTTCGTGGCCGACAAGGACGCCGCGAAGCGTGACAAGCTCGTCGATCGGCTGGTCGACACCCCCGAGTACGCCTTCTACTTCGCGAACAAGTGGGCCGACATCCTCCGCGTGAAACGCCGTCAGGAAGCGACTCGTGCACAGGGCACCTTCGCGTTCCACGAGTGGATTCGCGAACGGGTCGCCAGCGATATGCCCTACAGCGAATTCGTGCGGGGCGTGCTCACCGCCAACGGCGACGAACGGAAGAGCCCGCCGACCGTGTGGTACAAGGAAATCGACAAGCCCGAACAGTTTGTGGACGACGTGAGCCAGGTGTTCCTCGGCCAGCGCATGGCGTGCGCGAACTGCCACCACCACCCCTACGAAAAGTGGAGCCAGGACGATTACTGGGGTCTGGCCGCGTTCTACGGCCGTGTGGGTCGCAAGAACCTCGTGGTTGCGACTTCCAACACCGACCGCCAGGCCCAGATTCAGGTGGTGTTCAGCAAATCGACCGGGAACGTGACCAACAAGCGAACCGGGAAGTCCGCCGAGATCAAGCCACTCGACGGCAATCCGATGGAAGTTTCGACCGAAGACGATCCACGTCAGAAGCTCGTGGACTGGATGGTTGACCCGAAGAACCCATTCTTCGCGCGGGCCGTGGCGAACCGCTACTGGGCACACTTCCTCGGCCGCGGCATCGTGGACCCGCTCGACGACATGCGGATCACGAACCCGCCGTCGAACCCCGAACTGCTCGACGCCCTCGCCAAGAACCTGGTCGATAACAAGTACAGCCTGAAGTCGCTCATCAAGACAATCTGCAAGAGCCGCACGTATCAACTGAGCAGCACGCCGAACGACTTCAACAAGGCGGACAAGCAAGCCTACGCCCGCTACTACCCCAAGCGCCTCCAAGCCGAAGTGCTGCTCGACGCGCTGTGTCAGGCGACCGACAGCCCGAACCGCTTCAACGGCTTGCCCGGCGACAAGAACGCTCCTAACCGCGCGATCATGCTGCCGGACGAGTCGTTCTCGTCCTACTTCCTCGACGTGAACGGCCGCCCGCAGCGGATCAGTGCCTGCGAGTGCGAACGGGTGAATGAGGCGAACCTCGCAGCCGTGCTGCACATGCTCAATAGCGACGAGGTTCAGGGGAAGATCACGCGATCTGGTGGCCGTGCGGACAAACTGGCAGCGGTTGCTGACAATCGCCCCGACGCCGAGAAGGTGGAGGAGTTGTTCCTGTGGGTGCTGTGCCGCAAGCCAACCAGTGACGACATGAAAGCGGCACTGGCGCACATCGAACAGCAGGTCGCGAAGAACCCGATGAACGCGGCCGGCGGCAAGAAGACCGCGTTCGAGAACATCCTCTGGGCGCTCGTGAACACGAAGGAGTTCGTGTTCAACCAGTAATCTGATAGAGTGAGCCGCCGGGTTCATCCCGGCGGTTCCGTTGTGAATGGGAGTGCTCGCGAATGCCAACGGCGCAAGGTAAGCTGCCACTGAGAGCGACGATGGCTGGCTTCCGGCGGTTCTCCGTGGCCGAGTATCACAAGCTCATCAACCTCGGCATCCTTACCGAAAACGACGACCTGGAACTTCTCGACGGCTACCTGGTAGAGAAGATGCCGCACAACCCCGTCCACGACGGCACCTTGCAAAAGGTGAACCGTCGATTCCTCCGTGTCCTTCCGGCTGGATGGGAGGCGCGAGTCCAGATGGCAATTACACTTTCCGCGAGTGAACCGGAGCCAGACTTGGCGGTGGTGCGTGAGTCTGTTGACGGGTACATGGGCCGCCATCCGGAACCGACCGATTTCGGCATCCTGGTCGAAGTTTCCAACACCTCGCTCGATTCCGATCGAGACGACAAGATTCCCATTTATGCCCGCGACGGCGTACCTGTGTACTGGATCGTGAACCTCATCGACCGACAAATCGAGGTGCATGAACAACCGAGCGGCCCATCTGCAAATCCGAGTTACGCGAAAACCACGGTGCTGAAGCCCGGCGATTCCGTGCCCGTCATTCTCGGCGGTGTCGCGGTTGGAACAATTCCCGTGGCGGATCTTCTTCCGTGAAGAGTTCTGTGAGACACAGTTCTTACGCAACGCGAGCCGCCGGGTGATCCCGGCGGCTCACTTCGCTGGTGGGCTTGCGTCGAGGATCTTGACAAGTCGCAGGCCCACGAACGCCAGTTTCGAGCCGTCGATGCTCCAACCCACCGCGAGCAGATCCGGCGGAGTTCGCAGCGTCATCACCTCGTAGCCCGTGGCCACGTCCCACACCTTCAGAAACCCCGCCGAGCCCAACGATGCCAGTCGCGTGCCGTCCGGGCTAAACGACACCGATTTCACCGCCGAGCCGTGGCCCGCCAGGAGACGTAGTTCGGCTCCGGTGTTCGCGTCCCAGATGCGCACGCTGCCGTCGCTGCTACCGGTCGCCACACGGGTGCCATCGTGGTTCGCAGCGGTCGCGGTTGAGTTGCCCGTGAACCGGGCCTGAACATCCGCAGGCTTCGGCTCATTGGCCCTCGCCTGCAACAATCCCTGCCGCCAGACCCACTCACGCACCGAGCCGTCGCGGCCCTGGATCGTAACTCGCATCGCGTCATGGCTACAGGAAAGGTGTGCTATCTCGAACGGTATCTGCACCGCGGCGAGAGCGGTTGCCGTGCGGGTTTCCCAGATGCGAACCGTGCCGTTCCCGGCCGTCACGACATACAGGCCATCGCACGAGATCGCGACGTGGCTTGGCGTATCCTCGGCGTTGGGGAGAAGCACCTCGGGCGGGGCGGCGAACAAGTGCGAAAGCCGTTGCGGAAGGCTCAGGCCATCGTGCTGCAACTGACGGGCAACGAGGCGGTCCAGGACGTACCATTCCCACGAGCGATACCGCGGCGGGCAGGAGTCGAGCAGTTGCCGGGCACGAACCAGGTTCCCGAACTCGAATTCGCGAAAGGCCAGATCGATGGCGCGAACGGCCGAAACGAGGTCCGCTTCCGCGCGGGCGGCATCGGCACGCTTGCGTTGCTCGTCGGCCTGTCGCTGGGCCTCGCGTGCCTCGTTGAGTGCAGCCTCGGCTTTCACACGTTGCGCATCGGCCTCGAACCAGAGGGCAACCGCCGTGGCGGTGAACGCCGCGAACAGCAGTGCCAGCCCGCCCAGGATATACGCGGCGGCAAGAGTCGGGCGTTTGCGAACCCACCGACTCGCCTTTTCGAGTCGACTCTGTGGCACAACGCTCACGGGATCGCCGGCAACGAAGCGATCCAGGTCGTCCGCAAGTGCCGTGGCACTCGGGTATCGGTCGTCGGGGTTCTTGGCGAGACACTTGGCGACGATCAATTCCAGATCGCGAGGAACCGCCGGGGCAAGTTGCCGGACAGCCGGGGCGTCGTTCTGAACGACGCGATACATGATCATTTCGGGAGTGTCGCCTTCGAACGGAGCTCGCCCCGTGAGACACTCGAACAGGACCACACCCAGTGCGTGAACATCGGACCGCGGCCCGAGGAGTTTGGTCTGACAACTGGCCTGTTCTGGAGCCATATAAGCAGGAGTGCCGAGTGCGATCCCGGTCAGCGTCAGGTTCGCCGCACGAATTCCCCGGGCGATCCCGAAGTCCGTGACCTTCGGACGGAGTTCGGCTGGGTGCAGGCTCACGGGCGGCGGAGTATGAGGAGTTCCGCCTTCGGAGTCGTCCTTCATCCTTGCGCAGTCTTCCGTCCCGAGGAGGATGTTCGCTGGCTTGAGGTCGCGGTGGATGATCCCGGCATCGTGAATCGCCTGCACACCCCGCGCGACCCTCGCCACAAGACTCGCAGCAGTCTGGGACGGAAGTCGCTTGCACTCAAGCAACAAGTGGGCGAGCGAACCGCCACTGACAAACTCCATGACCAGATACGGCCGGTCTTCGACCTGACCGAACGCGTGAATCCGCACAACATTCGGGTGTTCGATGGCCGCAACGGCTTCGGCTTCCGCCAGGAAGCGAATGCGGTCGTCCACCTCGCTATCGGTGAGGATCATCTTGATCGCAACGAGCCGATTGAGCGCAGTCTGGCGAGCTTTGTAGACAATCCCCATCCCGCCTCGGCCGAGTTCCTCAAGGATCTGGTAACCCGGGATCACGGGCCACTCAACGATGAGGGGCGCTGTGACGATTTGCGGTGTTGTGGCAAGGGTGTCGGGAATCAACGAGAAAGTCTCCGCGAACGGACCACCAACGTGTTCCGGGGGTGAAGGAAGAGTATGACGCTTTCTCGCGATTCCCACAATGGCCGACAGCTTCACAGCGTGAACAACTGCCTTATGCCAGACGCCCGCCACCGTCCCGCTACAACAACTCTTGCAGGAACCGGGTTCGTTCCGTGGTTCCGCCATCCGATATCCGATCCCGCAGTCCACACGCATGCTCCTGCTCTCTTGCACCAACCTGTCGCGCGGCTACGACGCCACCCCGCTGTTCGACGAGGTGTCGTTCGAGATCCACGTCGGCGAACGCATCGGGTTCGTCGGCCCCAACGGGGCCGGCAAGACGACGCTACTGAAATGTCTCGCGGGGATCGACGAACCCGACTCGGGGAAGATCACGCTGCACGCCGGCGCACGCCTGGGCACCCTGGTACAAGTCGCAGAGTTCCCCACCGGCCGCACCCTGTTCGACGAAGCCAAGAGCGCCTTCGATGAACTCATGGCAACCCAGAAGGAGTTCGAGCGCGTCGCCGAAGAACTCGCGACTTGCCACGACGAAATTCGCCGCAAGCAACTCAGCGAGAAGTTCGACCGGCTCACCGAAGTGCTGCGCCACCACGATGCATTCGAGCTCGACCACAAGGTCGAGAACGTGCTGAGCGGGCTGGGATTCAAGGCCGAAGACTTCGCACGCGATGCCAACACGTTCTCCGGCGGCCAGCAGCGGCGGTTGCTCCTCGCGAAGTTGCTCCTGTCGGCCCCCGACGTGATGCTGCTCGACGAACCGAGCAACCACCTCGACATCGATACGACTCGCTGGCTGGAAAACTACCTCGCCCAGCAAGGCGAAGGGATGCTGATCGTCAGCCACGACCGCTACTTCCTCGACAAGGTGACGAACAAGACCTTCGAGCTACACCAGCGAAAGATCACGAGTTACCCCGGCAGCTTCCACCAGTACGTCCGCCTGCGAGACGAACGCTACGAACGGCAGAAGAAGGAATACGAGAGCCAGCGCGAGTACATCGAGAAGCAGGAAGAGTACATTCGCCGGGCGCACTACGGCCAGCTTGCCAAGCAGGCGCAATCGCGGGTGAAGGCGCTCGACAAGGTGGAGCGGATCGAGCAGCCGACGAAGGTATCAGGCCCGCACATCCGGTTCAGCGAAGTGGCTCGTTCAGGGGACAACGTCTTCCACGTCGAGGATCTGACGAAACGCTACGGCGACAAGTTGCTGTTCGAGAACCTGAGCTTCGACGTACCCCGTGGCAAGCGGCTCGGCATCATGGGCGCAAACGGCTGCGGCAAGACGACGCTGCTCCGCATCTTGCTCGGCGACGAGGAGCCGACGTCGGGCGAAGTTCAACGCGGGCACCTCGTCTTCCCCGGTTATCTCGACCAGCACCTCGCCCTGCTCAACCCCGAGAAATCGGTGATGCGGGCTGTGTGGCCCGACGACGATCCGCAGCACACCGAGCAGAAGATGCGTGACCTCCTCGGCGCATTCGGGCTGCACGGCGAGATCGTCGAGCAGCAGGTGAAGTTCCTCTCGGGTGGCGAGCGATCGCGGGCCGCGCTGGCAAAGCTCACCGTGAACGGCGCGAACCTGCTCATCCTCGACGAGCCGACGAACCACCTCGACATCTGGGCGTGCGACTCGCTGGAAGAAGCCCTCAAGGCTTACGAGGGGACGGTGATCGTCGTGAGCCACGACCGCTACTTCCTGAACCGCGTCGTGGACCTGCTCATCGTGTTCGCCGAAGGCACGACCGAAGTCGTGTACGGCAACTACGACACCTACGAGTTACTGCGCCAGGCCCGCGAGAAAGCGGCGAGCGAGAAGGCAGGCAACCGACGCCAGCAAGCGGCTCCCGAGGCGATCAACCCGCGCGACTCGGGGAGCGCCGGGAAAGCCGCCAAACCGAAACGCAAGTTCCCGTTCCGCAAGGTGCCCGACCTGGAAGCGGACATTGCTGCCGCGGAGAAGAAGATCAGCGACCTGGAGGCCGCGATGCAGACCCCGGACGTGTATAAGGACGCGACCCGGATGCGCGACACAATGAAGGACCTGGAGACAACGAAGGACACGCTCGCACGGCTTTACCAGCACTGGGAAGAGGCGGTAGAATTGAATGGGTAGCGTCCCCACGGGAGGAGGTTAAGCGATGTCGGACAGTCCAATCCCAGATGTGCCGAGAAATGGTGCGGCGTCAGAGCCGACAGAAACCCCAATTGGTAGCGACAGCGTTACCGATCTGAAACGGGAAGTGGAGCGGTTGCGTGTTCAACTCGCGAAGGCGAGTGGCGAGGCCGAGAACTACCGTCGTGCCGCATACGCCATGTTGAATCAACTCGAGCCGTACGTCCCGCCCACCGAAGAAGAACTCCACGACATGTTGCACGGCCCGCGCGGGCGTCCGATTTTGGAGATTATTGCCGAGTTGGAGGAAGGCCTTCCGGGCAAGCCGGGAGCTACCGATGGCCGAGGCTAACTACGAGGTTTCATCCTCGGTGGCTGTGACAGAGGAGTTTCAAAGACTGATTGTGACGGCCCGAAATCGGGGGGTTCTCTCTGCTGTGGTTCCGGCTGCCCGATGGATCATGGAAGAACTCGCACGTTCTCCAATGTTGTTTGGAGAATCTCGAGACTTCCTGCCACACATGCAACTGCACCTCCGGATCGGCTTTGCCGGCCCGATCTCCGTGCAGTCCGCAGTGCATGAACCGAGTCGCCATGTCTTCATTCGACGTTTCAAGCTGCGTGGCTGATGATCCCCGTTCCTCCCCGGAGCGATTCGATGTCCGCGTTCACATCCGCTGTGGCCGAATTCATCGACGCAGCCCGCGGTGACAAGGCGTGGGTCGAAGAACTCAACGAGCACGGACAGAAGTTCGCCAAGTTGCTCCCCCGGGCAACGCCAACCGAAGTGAACGACGCCCTGAGGCAGTTCGCGAGCCTCTTCCCCAACCTGCGTCCCGTCGCCTCGGGACAGGTCAGTATCAGTTGCGGTTCGCTCGTCGAACGCGGTGGCGACCCCGAAATTGTTGGGCCGGCACTCCTCGACTTGCTTCCTGTGTTGCTCCATGGCGTGGCCGATTTCTACCGGCTTTGCGAATCGCGTGCGGCGGCCGACCCCGAGATCGCTGCGGAAATTACTCTTCGCGCTCAGGAAAACGAAGAGTACGACCTCGAACAGTACATCGCGGACGAATCGTGGCAAGCGCTCGGGCAGCGGTTCGGCCCCTTCATCTTCAAGCACGCGCCGATCCCCGTACTCGCGCACATGGCGGAAGAGTTTTACACTCTCGGCGTCATTGCACATCTGTCGCGGTCGAAGAAATTGCGGGCACTCGCACGGTCACGCCCGCAACTGCTCGAACTATCGTTTTCTGTCGACATGGCGGCCCGGCACGGTTCATTCCTGACGGACATGCTGCGAGTCCTCGACGACGAACGATTGGTTGTGCTCCACCCCGGCGAGAGGAAGGGGTTCGAGGTTCGCATCAGCGGTATCGCAGACAACTTCCAGCTCCACACATTGCTGGCGGGCACCCTGATCGGCAACGTGAAGAAAGGCTGGTTGCCGGGAACGAAGCCCGACCCGAAAGTGGTTGCTCAAGCCCACGACGCCGAGATCACCGAGCGGTTGCACACGAGCGGGGCGTTCAACCTGTGGAACTGGCCTGGGCTGCAACCGGATGGCACGCTTCCGACGGGACAGACCGGCAGCGATTTCTGGATTTGGAACGAGGGGAACCCCGGCGACATCTTGCCGTTCGAGGGCGTGCGGGTCGTGCTGCTGAGCCCACCGCCGTATTCGCGAAGCTGGAATGCTGGGCGACGATTCCCCAACATGCCGGGCGAGTTCGTGGTGGAGCGTACCTTAACGTCAGAGGAAGTTCACGACTGGCTAACCCGCATTGCAGCCGCTCCGAAGCCACAAGCGGCTACCGCCAACAGTAACGAACTGTTGGGTTCCCCTTGAAATCGCGATTCGGGCGGCGTCTAATTGGGTGCCCGTCATGGAGGACATCTCAGATGCTCACCCGACTCCCGGATCGTACCACCTCAATCGTGACTCCCTGCGCGCTCAGCACTCCTTGCCCGGCCCAGCCGAACCCCGATCCTGGGTACGACGCGCTCACACGCTTCACGCAACTCGTGACGGACATCGCCGCTGCCGTTCCCGCCCGCAGCCGATCGCGGTGGAACGAGCCGCCCGTGTTCTTCTTCGACCGGCGACGGCAAGCGGAACTCGAAGCTGCCCGCCCCGCAGTTTCACCCACGGATCCGTTCGCGACTCTGTCGTCGCGCATCGCCGCGGAACTTGCGGTGCTGTACGGCTCCGTCGACGTGCGACGTGTCGCGCGTGCCACGCCCGGGTTGCGTGTTGCGGCGGAAACCCTCGCCCCCCTGTGCCCTGCCGCGAAAGACCTGGCGGAGTTGCTCGCGGTGCCAGACGACGAAGTCGTGACCGTGCTGCACCCCGCGCTGCGAACCGGGTTCAAGGTCGCCGTGCGTGGCGTTGCCGACGTCGGGCAGTTCGTCATCCTGTTTCTCGATGCGGTGCAGGAGCAACTTCCTGGGCCGCGTGTGATGACGCGATTCGTGACGGCGTGCCGCAGCGTGAATCCCACTTCCGTGGGCGGCGTTCCCATGATCGCGGAAGCCCGCTTCCAGATCTACGTCCCCGGCGCATTGCGTGCGGATGGTTCGTTACCTGGCGATTTCGGTGGCAGCGGTTGCTGGCTCTGGCCGCACACCGCGTTCGCAGCCGTCCCCAGTTTTGAAGGCGAGCGTGTCGTGCTGCTCGGTCCTCCGGCATACCGCGCCACGTGGGAAGCGACCCGACGATTCCTCGCAATGGCCGCCGACGTGCGGTTGCTGGAAGTGCTGAGTCCGTCGCGGGTCGCTGAGCGAATCGGCAAGTTGACCAATCGCCCCGCGGCGTCTGCCCCGGTAGCCGACGCGCAGTTTGCACCTTCACTCTGACGCTGGCCTCGCGGCGCACGGGTCGGTATCCTCAAGCGGTCACAACCTGCCGATTGAGGATCACACCGTGTACCGCCTTTCCCTGTTCGCATTCCTCTGGCTCATTTCCATCACCACAAGCCGCGCCGCCGATCCGGTGCAAACGCCGGTCTTCGTCTCGGGCGAAGGCGGCTACCACACCTATCGCATTCCGTCGGTGATCGTGACGCCAAAGGGAAGCGTGCTCGCGTTCTGCGAAGGCCGCAAGGGCGGGCGCGGCGACGCCGGCGACATCGACATGATCCTGAAGCGCAGCACCGACAGCGGGAAGACCTGGGGCAAGACGCAAGTCGTCTGGGACGACGGCACGAACACCTGCGGCAACCCGTGCCCCGTGGTGGACACCAAAACCGGCACCATTCACCTGCTCATGACGCACAACGTCGGGACCGATTCCGAGTCCGCCATCGTCAGCGGCAAGAGCAAGGCCGGCCGCACTGTGTGGATCACCAGCAGCAGCGACGACGGCGAGTCGTGGACCAAGCCGACCGAGATCACGAAGGACGTCACCAAGGCGGGTTGGACGTGGTACGCAACCGGCCCCGGCGTTGGCATTCAGCTCAAGAACGGTCGGCTGTTGATCCCGTGCGACAGCAAGTCGGACGGCGGCAAGGTTCGTGAATCGCACGTCATCTTCAGCGACGACGGCGGCAAATCGTGGAAACTCGGCGGCGTGGTCGGGCCGAACTGCAACGAGTCGCAGGCGGTCGAACTCGCCGACGGCTCCGTGATGTTGAACATGCGGACTTACGCCGCGAACAACCGACGATTTGTCGCGATCAGCAAGGACGGCGGCGAGACGTTCACGAAACCGGTCGATGACAAGGAACTGATTGAGCCCGTGTGTCAGGGTAGCATCCTGCGATTGCCCGGCGAAAAGGGTGGTGTGATGTTCTCGAACCCCGCCAGCCTGAAACGCGAGAAGTTGACGGTTCGATTGAGTCGCGACGAAGGAAAGACGTGGGCGGTGGCGAAGGAACTGCACGCGGGACCGGCGGCTTACTCGTGCCTGACCGTGTTGCCGTCGGGCGAGGTTGGTTGCCTCTACGAACGTGGCGACAAGAACGCCTACGAGACGATCACCTTCGCACGCTTCCCCCGCTCCTGGCTCACGGGGGAGTAGCAACCGTCAGGAAACAAACGCACTTTCAGTGTCCTTGCGGGTGCTGGTCATCGCGATGACCGCATCCGTGAGTTCATCGAGGTTGAAGGGCTTGGCGAGGTACGCTTCGTTCGGGTTCGTTACTTCCTCAAGATATCCCGAAACGAACAGAACTTTGACCTCCGGATAACTCAGCCGCACCCGGTCGGCAAGCTCACGCCCCGTCATGCCTGGCATGCATACGTCGGTCACGAGAACCCCGAGCTGACGGGGCAGGTTGATTAACTTCCCGAGCGCTTCGAGCCCGTCGCCGGCAGTCACCACCTCGAACCCCGTTTCTCCCAAAATTCGCGCGGACAGTTCCCGGATGGCGGTTTGGTCCTCAACGAGCAGCACAAGCGGCTTGTCCGTGAGTGTATGCACGGATACTGGTGAGTCAGAGGGTGCGTGTGGGACAACCGATGCCGCCCCGTTGTTGAGCGGGTCAGGGGTCCGTGGTGCGGCCGAATTCGCCACCGGGACAACGGGAGCATCGGGGAAGTAGCCCGAACCCACGCCGGCGATCGGCAAATAGATGTGGAACGTGGTGCCGCAATCAGTGGCTGTCGTGAAGCGAATGTGCCCGCCTGCCGTGGCCGCGATTCCGTACACGGTGGACAGCCCCAGCCCCGTCCCCTTGCCGAGTTCCTTGGTCGTGAAGAACGGCTCGAACAGGTGCGGGCGAACATCCTCAGGAATTCCCGTTCCCGTATCGCTGACAGACAGCACGACCCATCGACCCGGGGGCGGATCCTCAGGCCCAGGCGAGTCGAAAATCTCCGTGACCCCGGTTTCGACTGTCAAAGTCCCGCCAGTAGGCATTGCATCCCGTGCGTTCACGCAAAGGTTCATCACGACCGATTCCATCTGCCCGCGATCAGCCAGGATGCTGGGAACCGGGGCAATTCGAGTGACGAGCGCGACTTCCTCGCCGATCAGCGGGGCGAGGAGCGGGCGAAGCCCTTCGACGACCGTCGCGAGATTGACCGGCCCAGCCGTCGGAGACTGTTTCCGGCTGAACGCGAGCAACTGGCGTGTCAGGTCGGCTCCGCGTGCCCCGGCAGACTGAATGTGGGTGATGAGTGCCCGGACCGCCGAACCTTCTGCAGCCTCGGCGGCAATCAACTCGCTAAATCCGTTGATGACGGTGAGCAGATTGTTGAAGTCGTGGGCAATTCCCCCCGCGAGCCTCGCCACGGCCTCGAGCTTCTGTGCCTGCCGGAATTGTTCTTCAAGCCGTTTCTGGTCCGTGACATCGACGGCGAGCACGACCACACGCGTGAAGTCGGGCGAACCACCCGCATTCGGCACGCCGACGTGCAACACGATATCGGTGGGATCGCCGTTGAGGCGCGAGGCACGGGTCTCGATCCGCAGTGTGCGTTCCCCGTTCCAAAGCCCCACCAACTCCGTGGTGAATGCAACAACGGTCTCTGGTCCAAGGAGCCTGGGGAGGCTTGCGAGCAATTCGGCCTTGTCGGTTGCCCGATTCATCGTGATCGCGGCCTGATTCACATCCCGGACCCGAATCAGGTTGATCGCTTCGCGAGCCAGGTTCGGGTGAACGGCGAGGTGGCCTGCAAGATCGGTTACGCCGGCGGCCCGGAGCTGGGCGAACCAGTCGGCGATGCCGGTCATGTCCTCTTCCCAGATGGCAACCGGGGCGGCATCGAACAGGTTTCGATAGCGATCCTCGCTGCGTTCAACCGCTCGCTCGGCCTCGACTCGCTCGGTGATATCCTGAAACGTGCCATACACGCGGTACGGCTTGTCGGCCCGCTGTTCGAGCTGGCCGATGGCGTTCACCCACAGCCGGTTACCGCGTGCCGTAACGAAGGGTAGAACGAGATCCCATCCCTCGCCAGTGGCGAGGGCATGATCGAACGCACCGCGAATGAGCGGTCGAGCCTCGGGAGCGTAGAACTCAATGGCCGATGCGACACTCGGTGTGTATTCGAGGGGGCTGACTTCGTGGATCCGGTACGTCTGCTGTGACCAGGTTAGCCGATTATCGGGGATGATATATTCCCACCCGCCAATCCGCGCCAGCGTGCCAGTCGCTTCGAGCAATGCCCGCGTTTCCTGAAACTGTGCCTCCACCTGACGCCGCTCGGTGATATCGCGAATGTTCACCACCACCCCGGCGACCGCAGGATCTTCGAGGTGGTTCGTCGCAAGAGCTTCGAGCCAGATCCACCGCCCGTCGGTCGTCTGCACGCGGAACTCGGCCTTGGTGGGAAGTCCGGGGTGGGCCAGAGTGTCGGCAAACGTGAGTTGAACCAGCGTGATGTCTTCAGGGTGGACATGCGAGAATGTCGAAATCCCGATCAACTGGGCCGGGGTGCGGCCGGTCAAAGCCGTGATCGCATCGGAGACGAACGACGTGCGACCTTCACGGTTCATCACCGCAATGGCGTCGTGTGAGTGAGCGAGAAGAGTCGCGAACCGGGCGCGGTCGGCTGCCAGGGTCGCCTCCGCGGCAGCCTTTTGTGACTCCGCTGCAACCCGACCAGCGATGTCAGCATTGAGCGCGGCCTCGGCCGTGTCTCGCTCTGCGGTCACCGTTCCCAGGCAGAGCGACGTGACCGCAGACACCGCGAGAAAGCCGACCAGAGCGAGTCGTTCGCCCATCGACCGCTCGTCGATGGCAAGAACTACCACAGCCACCGCCGTCACGATATTGGCGATTGCGGCTCCGCGTGGACCATACCGGGCCGCCGAGATGGCCATGATGGGCAGGCACGCCATCAGGCTCGCCGGGTGGGGGACGCCCGGTGTCGCCGCGAACCCCACCGCGAATACTCCCGCAGCGATCAAGCCACCCCACGCCACGAAAGTTCGGCTTGTCGCCTCGGTAGCCAGAGTTGGCCACAAAAGAATTGGCACGAGCAGGAGCACCCCGGCCATGTCTCCGGTCCACCACACGACCGAAGTCATCATCAGGTCGCCCGGTGCCAGCGCGCCAACGAACAGAACCACGGCAGACCCAATCAATGCGGCCGGAACAGAGCCAACGACCGCAGCGACGACGAGAAAGCCGACGCCATGAACCTTGTCCAGCGTCAGCTTGCCGTGGCGGGTCGCGAGCCACCCTCCCAGCGCCATACCAACAACATTCCCCACCGTGATCCCGAACGCTCCCCAGGGATCGGCCCCAGGTGGCGTGTTCACGAGATTGATAATCAGGGCTCCGATCGCACCGCCAGGAAGCGCACGCCAACCGAACCGAATCACCGCGGCCAGCGCGATACCCGCCGGCGGCCAAAACACCGAAATCCCGCCAGATGTGGACGCCAGCCACAACCCAACCAACCCAGCCAGCGTGTATACAACCGCAACCGCCAGCCACAACTCAATGGCACGCAGAACCGCTGGCCGGGCGGAGGCCAGGAGCGATGGAGCGATGGGAGGCCGATCAGACGAGGACATCACGTCATCCAGGACGGCGGACGCGGGGCACACGAGAGCATGATCGAGGTATCATCAACATAATACAGACTGGGTTCCGGACAAATGACCAATAGGGAAACTTCAACCCCGCCGCTTACAATACCACCTATCACCAGGAGGGGGACATGCGTGGAGTTGTGTTTGCCGCCGTGGCGGGGGTGGTTCTGCTCGCCGGAATCTGCCGGGCCTCGCTGTACTCACCCGACGAACCGTTCGCCATCCCCGTCGGGAACGACGGCAAGCCGGTTGCGTTGCCGTTCGACGAGTTCAAACGGCGGCTGGCAGTTCTCACCAATGTCCTCATTGAACCGAAACTCGGCGACAAACCGAACCCGGACCGTGTGAAGTTCCTCGACCGCATCCGGGCGCACGAGAAGCTGCCAAAGCCCCCAGCTATTGACGTTGCTGCACTCGCGGCCGACCTGCTCCGCGTCGGTCAGGCGGATCGCGCACTCGGTTTGCTCGGCCCACTCACCGCCGAGCGAAAGCCCGACTACTTCGTCTTCAGCACCCTGGGCCACCTCCACGCTGCACGCGGCGAGTGGACCGACGCACTGCGTTACCACCAGGAAGGGCAACTCGACACGAAGATGCCTGCGAGCGTGAAAGGGCTAACCAAGGCACAACGCGACTGGTGGGAGAAACTCGACGCGGAATACGTTCCCCGGTTCTACCAGATTCGACGGCAAGAGTCGGACGCACGTCGAGGGTTGACCCCCGCCGAGCGTGAGAAAGCCGACGAAATCGAGGACGTGCTGCCACTCTTCCCGCTTGCAGGAGCCACCGGCCTTACCGCTCCGGTGCGGTTCGTCAACGACGCGGGTGTCTACCAGCCCGGCACGATTGCCGCGAGCGAGAAGGCGAAACTGCCTCTCGACGCCATCGCGGTGGTTCAGCAACTCCTGCTCTGGTTTCCCGGCGAAACACGACTTTACTGGCTGCTTGCCGAACTGTACGCGGCTGATGGCGATGTGAAATCCGCCGTTGCCATCCTGGATGAATGCACGTGGGGTCGCCAGTACGGCAACCGCAAGGTGCTCGTCGCGCACCGTCAGGCACTCCGCACCGCTGCCGACGCGCTGCCACCAGTCACCGCACCCGAAGATACGCCGCTCGGGCAGCCCGGAGAAACAACACCTGCTGTGCCGATCGAGAAGCCCGCGATCAGCCTGGAAACCATCGGCCTCTACTTCGGAGTCGTGGGTGTGGTCGCGGTATTGGCTCTGCTCCGTACGCTGTTCAGACGGCGATCCGCGGCTTGATCGTGCTCGCGGGTTAGAATCGGCCCGCGGCGCGGTACATTGATCTAGCCAGTGATCTCCAACACCACAGGAACAGCACAATGGGCATCCCTTTTTCGACTCGAAACGACATCCCCGCCGACAAGCGCGAGAAGTTGCTCGGCGTGTTGAACCAGCACCTCGCCGACACCTTCGACCTCGCATCGCAGACCAAGTTCGCCCACTGGAACGTGAAGGGGCCAAACTTCATCGCGTTGCACAAGCTGTTCGATGACCTGACCGATACCGTCACCGAACACGTGGACGAGATCGCCGAGCGAATCACGGCTCTGGGCGGCGTGGCGCAGGGAACGCTGCGGCAGTCCGCTGCGGCGAGTCGGGTTCCCGAGTTCCCTGCGAACGTCCACAAGGGTTTGGAAGTGGTCGCGGCACTCGCGGATCGATACGCGGCACTGGGCAAGTCAACGCGGGCCGCGATCGACTCCACGGACGCGCTGGGCGACAAGGACACCGCCGACCTGTTCACCGCCGTCTCCCGCGATCTCGACAAAGCCTTGTACTTCCTCGAAGCGCACCTCCACGGATGATGTGCCGGTTCATTCCCTTGCCTGGGTTTCGTCATGGTGATCGACCTGAACGCGGATCTGGGCGAGGGTGCGGGTTTCGACGCGGAATTGATGCCGCTGATCACGTCCGCGAATGTCTGCTGCGGGCTGCACGCCGGCGGCCCTGCGGATATCGCACGAACGCTCGGCCTCGCTCACAAGCACGGCGTCGTGATCGGGGCACACCCTGGGTACGCGGATCGCGAGCATTTCGGCCGGCAGGAACTCAAACTCGGCAATCAGGAACTCGTCGCGCTTTGCGTGTACCAACTCGGAGCGCTGTACGCGATGGCCGCAGCGCTCGGGCTTCGCGTGAGCTACGTCAAGCCGCACGGGGCACTCTACAACCAGGCGTGCCGCGACCGGCATGTGGCGGAGTTGTTCATCATCGCCGCGGCGCAACTCGAACTGCCGGTTGTTGGATTGCCAGGATCGGAACTCGCGGAAGTGTGCCGCGAAAGGATCCCGTTCGTGCCCGAGGGGTTCGCGGATCGCCGGTATCGCCCGGATGGTTCACTGGTCCCGCGAACTGATCCGGATGCGTTCGTTCACAACCCCGAAGAAGCCGTCAAGCAAGTCGAATGGCTCGTCGCGGACCGGGGCGTGCGAACCATCTGCGTTCACGGCGACAACCCCGACGCGGTTGCGTTCACGAAGGCCCTCCGCGACTCGCTGCTGGCCCGTGGCTTTGAACTGAAGCCGTTCGCATGAGCCTCCACGTTCGCGATGCCGGGCTGTACTCGCTCCTGGTTGATCTCGGCCGCCCGCACACGCGGCACCTCGGGATGCCACTGGGCGGAGCCGCCGACCGTGCGGCGTTCGCCCTTGGCAGCGGGCTCGTGGGCAACCCACCCGAAGCGGTTGCCCTGGAAGTCACGCTGTTCGGTCCGACGCTCGCAGCGATTCACCCCACGGCGTGCGTCGTGTACGGTGCCGCATTTCAGCCGACCGTGAATGGCCACCCCATACGGCCCAACGCCACGTTCACCCTGGAACCCGGCGACATCCTGCGAGTCGGCGGCACGCTCACCGGTTGCCGTGGCTACCTCTGCGTGGCGGGTGGCTTCGACGCGACCGCGATTCTTGGAAGCCGTTCGGCACTGGAACCGATCCGGGTGGACGACGTGTTGACGTGCCGCGGTTCGCGAATCGAACCGCGATCGTTGCCAGTTGAGGATGCACCTGCAGTCGAAGCCGTGCTCCGCGTTCTCGACGGCCCGCAGCGCGACTGGTTCACGGCTGATGCATTCTTCACGCAGACGTACACCGTCAGCCCGGCGAGCAATCGAATGGGCGTGCGGTTGAAGGGAACGCTTCTGGCACGGCGTGCGGGTGAACTCGTTTCCGAGCCGGTGGCCCCGGGTGCCGTGCAGATCACGAACGATGGCTTGCCCGTGGTTCTGGGCGTGGACGGCCAAACGATTGGTGGTTATCCGAAGATCGCGCACATCATCCGCGCCGATCTCGATGTGCTGGCCCAACTGCGACCCGGCGAGGGTGTGCGATTCGTGCGAGTCACGCCAGAAGAAGCGGCGACCGCGGCGAGATCAAAAGCCGCGTTCTTGAAGGAGTGGATGACACGATTGCGGCTCGCCGAGCGGCAACCGGTGTCTGTGACGGAAGCCTAGCTGTGCTCACTCGGCCATCAACCGCCATTTCAGAAGTGAGTAACGTTGTTTCGTTTCGGCGCTGTTCACGGCCTTCCACAGCGCCTTGCGGCTTCCCACGAGCGCGACGAGTTTCCGCCCGCGAGTGATGCCGGTGTAGATCAGGTTCCGCTGCAACATCGTGAAGTGCTGGTAGTGCACCGGGATCACCACCGCTGGGTACTCACTGCCTTGCGACTTGTGGATTGAGCAGGCATACGCCAGTTGCAGTTCGTCGAGGTCGTTGAAGTCGTATTCGACCGGGCGGCCGTCGAACTCGACCACCAGCATCTGCTCGTCGGCGTCGATGTCTGTCACGCGGCCGATGTCGCCGTTGAACACCTCGCGGTCGTAGTTGTTCTTCATCTGCATCACCTTGTCGCCACTGCGAAAGGTGTTGTCGAACCGCTTCACCTCGGCCACGCCGTGACCGCCGGGGTTCAGTGCGGTCTGCAACTCCCGGTTCAGGTTCGCCACGCCGAGCGTCGTCTTCACCTGCGGGCTGAGCACCTGCACGTCGCGGAACGAATCGAGGCCGAACTTCTTCGGGATGCGTTCGGTCACCATCTGGCGAATGATGCCGATCACCTGCTCGGGTTCGCTCGCTTCGATGAAGTAGAAATCCCCGCTGCCGCCAGCCGGGGCCGATTCGGGCACCTCGCCACGGTTCACGGAGTGTGCCGCACGCACGATCCAACTGCTGCCCGCTTGCCGATGTACTTCCGTGAGCCGCGCGACCGGCACCGTCTTCGAGTCGATGAGGTCGGTGAGCACCGACCCGGCACCCACCGAGGGGAGTTGATCCACGTCGCCGACGAACACGACGCACGACCACGGCGGCACAGCCTGCAACAAGCGGTTCATGAGCACGACATCGACCATCGACGTTTCGTCGACCACGAGCATGTCCGCATCCAGTGGGTTCTCACGACCGCGCCGGAAGCCGCCGATGCCGGGGTCGAATTCGAGCAACCGGTGAATCGTCTTCGCTTCGCGGCCGGTCGATTCCGTGAGCCGTTTCGCGGCCCGGCCGGTGGGGGCGCAGAGCAGCACGCGGAGAGACTTCGCCAGGAAAATCTCGATGATGGCGCGAACGATGGTGGTCTTGCCCGTGCCGGGGCCGCCGGTCACGACCATGAGCTTGTTCGCGACCGCTTCCTGAATCGCGACCCGCTGACTCCCCGCGAGAAGAATCCCCATCTTCTTCTCGATCCAGTCGATGGCCGCACTCATGTCCACGGCCGGCAACGGATGCGGCCCCCTCGCGAGTGCCTTGATGGCACGCGACACGCCCAGTTCGGCAAGGAACAGCGGCTTGAGAAAGATCAGGTTGTCCAGGGCGAGCGGGGGACGTGAGTCCCCTGTTTCTTCTTTTGCTGGTGCAACAGGGGACTCACGTCCCCCGCTCGCCGATTGCACAGAATCCCGGACGACTTCGTCCACGATCCGCAACTGCTCGATGGCGTCGCGGATGCCCGCTTCCGGAATCTGCGTCAGTTCCTCGGCTCCGGCACACAGCAACTCCTCAGGGAAGCCGACGTGCCCATCGCTGCTCGCTTCCGAGAGAACGTGCCGCACCGCGGCCTGAGCACGATACGGTGAATCGCGTGGCAACCCGAGCTTGATGGCGAGTTCGTCGGCGGTGGCGAACCCAACGCCCCAGATGTCGGCGCTGAGGCGGTAGGGGTTCGCTTTGATGAGTTCGATCGCGTTTTCGCCATACGTCTTGTAGATGCGAACGGCGCGGGCGGTACCGATGCCGTGCGATTGCAGGAAGACCATGATCTTTCGCGACTCGCGTTGTTCCTCCCAACTCCTGCGAATCTTCTCGATCATCTTGGGGCCGATCCCCTTCACCTGTGCGAGGAACGTCGGCGACTTGTCGAGCACCTCCAGCGTGTTCTCTTTGAACATGTCCACAATACGCTGCGCGTACTTCGGGCCGATCCCCTTGATGAGTCCACTGCCGAGGTACCGGGCGATCCCCTCCGCGGTGTGCGGCGGGTTCGTCTTGATCTCGGCGGCTTTGAACTGCTGACCGTGCGTGCGGTCGGTGATCCATTCGCCGTTCGCGGTGACGTACTCCCCCGCGATGACCTGCTGCGTGTGCCCGACAACGGTGACGAGGTCGCGGTGGCCACGAGCTTGCACCCGCAGCACGCAGTAGCCGTTATCCAGATTGTGGAACGTGATCCGCTCGACCACGCCCGTGACTTGCTCCGACAAGAACGCGTTCCTCTTCGAGTCGCGGCTAACCTCAACGTCACCAACCGACACCTGAGATTACCCGTTGGATGGCGAATGTCCACCCACGTGGCCGGGCTTTCGTTTCTGGCGAACCGACGTGATGAACTGGGAAGTGGTGTACAAGGCCGATCACCATCTCGAAGCCGTCGCGTTCGGCGAGCCGGGCTAAACTCCAACCAAGCTGCGACAGATTGTAAATTCCTTTCCGCGACATTGGTTACGGCAGTATGATAGCCAGGGGACCACCTCTTCCCGGCGGGGCCACGCATGAAGCGCGTGCGAATCGGTAACGGGTGCGGATTCTGGGGCGACAACCTCGACGCCCCACTGCGTCTGGCGATCGTCGGCCGACCCGACTATCTCACGCTCGAATACCTCGCCGAACTCACCATGTCGATCCTGGCCGTGCAGAAGGCCAAGGATCCCCGCGTGGGCTTCGCCACCGATTTCATCGACGTTCTCGGTCGCCTCGCACCGATATTTAGCCACCTTCCGAAACTCAAGATCGTCACCAACGCCGGCGGCATGAACCCATATGCCTGTGCCGCCGCCGCCCGTGACGTGCTCAAGAAGGCCGGCCAACCCGAGAAACCGATCGCCGTGGTCAGCGGCGACGACCTCATGCCGCGGCTCGATGAACTGATCGCCGCAGGGCACGAATTCAACCACCTCGATTCCGGCGCTCCGCTGTCGTCGATTCGGGGCAAGGTCGTCAGCGCAAACGCTTACCTCGGCGCGAAGCCGATCGTCGACGCACTCAAACTCGGTGCCGACATCGTTATCACCGGGCGGGTCGCGGACGCCTCGCTGACCGTCGGCCCGGCCGCGTTCGAGTTCGGCTGGGGCTTCGGCGAAACCGACCTCGACCGAATCGCGGCAGCCACCGTCGCCGGGCACCTGATCGAATGCGGTGCGCAGGTCACTGGCGGGCTGTGGATCAACGCGGACGATAGCCTTCGTTTGGGGAATGTTGGCTATCCCCTCGCGGATATCGTGGAGGACGGCACGTTCTCCATCACCAAGCCCGCGGGGACCGGCGGTGCGGTGAACATCGAGACTGTTTCCGAGCAACTGCTCTACGAGGTCGCGGACCCCGCGAAGTACTACACCCCCGATGTCGTGGCCGATTTCACCACCGTGAAGCTCAAGGAAACCGAGCCGGACATGGTCGCGGTGACCGGCGGCACGGCGAACGGCATCACGGATACCTACAAGGTCTCGATTGCTTATCGCGACGGGTTCATGGCCGCGGGAACGCTCGTCATCGCCGGGCCACATGCCGTTGAGAAAGCTCGCCAGTCCGCAGCCGTGTTCCTCGAACGCCTTCGCCGTGCGGGGTTCACGTTCGCCGCGTCGCACGTCGAGATTCTCGGAGCAGGAGCAACCGCACAGGGGATTCTGAAGGCCGACCACGACCCACCTGAAGTGGTGTTGCGAATCGCGATGCGTGACCCCAGCCGCGCATCGATCGAGCGCTTCACGAAGGAGTTCGCCCCACTCGTGACGGCAGGTTTCGCGGGCACCACGGGCTACACCACGGGTCGCCCGCCGATCCGTGAGGTGTTCGCGTACTGGCCGGCACTGATCGCGAAATCGGCCGTCACGCCGGTCGTGAGCTTGGTTTGATTTTGGTCCGAGCCCGAGCGCCAAGCGAGGACCAACGTCTCATCCTCGCTTGGCGCTCGGGCTCGGACATCGCACTTGCGGAATACTTCGATGAAACTCCCCCTTTCGAGCATTGCCCACGGTCGCAGCGGCGATAAAGGAAACCACGCGAATGTGGCCGTGATCGCGTATACCGAACTCGGATACGAATGGTTGAAGGACAAACTCACAGCGGAAGTGGTCGCAACCTACTTTGCCCCGCTGGGGGCTTCGCGGGTCGAGCGGTTCGAAGCGGCGAACGTTCGCGGGTTCAACTTCATGCTCTACGATGCCCTCGCGGGTGGTGCCAGCGGGTCGCTCCGGACCGACACACAGGGGAAGACGCTGGCGGTCACGCTGTTGCGAATGCCGATCGAAGTGCCTGCCGATCCCGAGGCGTTGGTTCGTCCTGGCGAGCGGGGGACGTAAGTCCCCTCTTGGTTCTGGAATATCAGGGGACGTATGTCCCCCCGCTCGTCAAGGAATTCTCCCATGTCCGATATCGTGCAATATACCTACCGCGGTCCCGCAGCACTCGTCACCATCAACCGACCCGACCGCCGCAACGCTCTCTCGCGGGCACTCATTGCGGAACTGACGGAAGCGTTCCTCCGTGCCACCACCGACCCCGCCGCCCGCTGCGTGATCCTCACCGGCACCGGCAGCGCGTTCTGTGCGGGGATGGATCTCGATGAACTCCGCGGCACACTCGGCGACGATTCCGACATGGTCTGGGATGACGCTGCGAAACTGTCGTCGCTCTACGAGCTGATTTACACCCTGCCGAAGCCGACGATTGCCGCAGTGAACGGAGCCGCGGTCGCGGGCGGTGCCGGGTTGGTCACGGTGTGCGATCTGGCGGTTTCGGTGCCCGATGCGAAGTTCGGTTATCCGGAAGTGCGGCGCGGGTTGGTCGCGGCGATGGTGATGCCGCACTTGCTCCGACACGTCGGCGAGCGCGCGGCCCGATACATGCTCCTCACGGGCGAACTGATCGACGCAGTGGAAGCGTTGCACTTGCGGTTCATCAACGCGGTCACCAACCCGGATCGGTTGCTGGACGCGGCCGATGCGTGGGCGAAGTCGCTGGCCGAAGGCGGCCCGAAGGCTCTCACCACCACGAAGGAATTGCTGCGGCGATTCGGGCATCAAAACGTGTCGGTGGAGGAACTGGCACGCGGCAGCGCCGAACCGCGACTCACCGACGAGTGCAAGCACGGCCTCACGGCATTCTTCGAGAAGCGGCCCGCCCCGTGGAGCCCACGATAGTGGTCCGCTCACTCCGTGAGCGGACTACACAATGGCGGAATGAGCGAAATCGCTCCGGGTAGTAGTGAAGGTTGTCCCCTCACCCGCGACTCGAAGACTCGTCGCGACCTCTCCCCCGAAACCGGGGGCGAGGTGGGGGTGATTGGCTTTGTTTCAAAGCACAAGGATTGTTCTGCTTGAAGAGAAGACGCTGCGCCCCCACCTCGCCCCCATGCTTTGATGGGGGAGAGGTCGGCGAGGCTTTGCGAGCCGGGTGAGGGGGAGTTGCCTTCACCACACCCTGACACAATCTCATTCCTCCACCGTCTCTCATGAACCCCATCGTTGGCATCGGCGAACTGCTCTGGGACGTGTACCCCGATGGCCGCAAGGTTGCAGGCGGCGCTCCGTTCAACTTCGCGTTCCACTGCCATCAACTCGGCCATCCGGCGGTGATCGTGTCGCGCGTCGGCAACGACGACCTCGGCCGCGAGCTCCGCGAACGTGTCCGCGAACTCGGCCTGAGCGACGAGTACATCCAGACGGATCGCAAACTTCCAACGGGCACAGTGCAGGTCACAGTCGATAATGCAGGGCAACCGAGTTATCGCATCGTCGAGAAAGTCGCCTGGGACAGCATCGAGTGGAACAATGTTCTTGCTGACGTGATCCGCCGTGCTGCTGCATTGTGTCACGGCACACTCGGCTTCCGGAACAAAGTAAGCCGTCAGACGATTCTCAAAGCGGCAGGCTTGAAGAGCCGTCGCGGCTCAAATCCGGGATTGGTCGTGTTCGACGTGAACATTCGAGGAGAGAAACACGGACCAGGGAGGCGGGACTGGGACGCCTTTGAGCAGTCGGTTGTGAACTCCCATTGGGCAAAGATGAACGAGAACGAGGATGGGCTAATCGCGATGTGCATCGATCACATGATGGATGACGATCCCTGGCCGCGCACGACCGAAGGCATGTTCAAGTATCTCCGCCATTTCACCAAACTCGAAGATCGACTCTGGATCGTCACTCGTGGGGCAGATGGCGCAGAGTTAACCAGCGAAACAATCCGGCACCACGAATCCGGCGTGCCAGCAAAGGTCGTCGATACCGTGGGTGCCGGGGATTCGTTCACGGCAGCGATGGTGTGTCTGCACCTCGAAGGGCGACCGCTGCGGGAGTGCGCCCAGTTCGCGGTTCACTACGCGGCGAGGGTGTGCGAGCAACCCGGCGGGACACCCCGCATCGACCGCAAAGAAGTGGAACGGGCGGTGTTTGGGGTGAAATGAGAATCGCCGCTTGCGGCTTCGCATGTCTGCGAAGCCGCAAGCGGCGAAGACGAAATCCGATTCGATTAGCGCTTCGAGAACTGGGTTCCACGGCGAGCACCGCGGAGGCCGTACTTCTTACGCTCCTTCATGCGGGCGTCGCGGGTCAGGTAGCCCGAGTCGCGGAGTTTCTTGATCATGCCCGTCGCGATATCGACCGGATCGGTCGACACCGGGGCGGCTGTCGGTGCTGTTCCGGGTGGCAGCAGAGCGGGGCCGCCGATCACGCGGGGAACGACCGGGGCGGGTGGCTTCGCCAGAATGGCCTTCGCCTTCTCGCGTGCCTTCTTCTCGTCCTGGTAGCCCTTGATGATCGTCGTGTTGTTGAACACGCGCGACTTCTGCTCGGAAGCCGGGCTGAACATCGTCTTCATCGCCCGTGCGAGACCCTGGCTCACGGCCCCGGCCTGCCCGGTGATGCCGCCGCCGTTGGTCTTCACGAACACGTCGACGCGGTTCGCCTGATCGGTGATCTTCAACGGCCCGAGCACGGCTGCGCGGTCCTTGTCTTCGGAGAAGTACTGATCGACCGGGCGGTCGTTGATGAGGATCACGCCCTTGCCTTCGGTGACGCGGACGCGGGCGACCGCAGTCTTACGCCGGCCGGTGGCGATGTAGAACGTTCGTGGGGCTTTGCTGGTCTTCTTCTCGGCCATGATCGTTCAAGTCCGTTGCGGGTGTGCGAAATGGTTAGCCGCCCCATCGCATCAGGGCGGCCGCTTCAGTTCAGCTCTTGGTGCAGGTCAGCTTGAGCTCTTTGGGCTGTTGAGCCTGGTGCGGGTGCTGGTTGCCGGCGTACAGCCGCAACTTGGTCATCTGCTTGAAACCCAGGGGGCCACGCGGCATCATCCGCTTCACCGCCCGGCGAATGATCTCCGCGGGCTTCCGGGCGAGCATTTCCTTGGCCGTGGTGATCTTCTGACCGCCGGCATAGTGGGAGTAGTCCTGGTACTCTTTTTGTTCCCACTTTTTGCCTGTAAACTGCACCTTTTCCACGTTCACGACGACGACGAAGTCGCCCGTGTCGGTGTGCGGGGTGTATTCAGGCTTGTGCTTGCCGCGAAGGATTGAGGCGATGGAGACCGCGAGCCGGCCGACCACCAGATCCGTCGCGTCGATCACGATCCACTTGGGGTTGACCGTGGCTGCGTTTGCAATCGTCGTGGACATCGTTTCGATCCGCCGCAAAGTAGCCGGGAAATACGCAATTTCGTCCGGGATGACCGGAAGTTTATCATAGTACGACCGGCCGCCTGAGCGTCAACCCGGCATTTCGGAAAGAACCGTCGCGGGTGAAACCTCGTGCGAAGCCGCAAGCGGCTTCGGGGAGGATTCGCGAAAGCCGTTGGCGGCTTCGCAGACTCCCGAAACCAGGAGCACCCCACCAAGGCCAGCCCACTCGATTATTCGGATGACCTCCGACACGACGTGTTCTATACTGTGGCGAGACTCGTGTCGTGTTTTTGCCCTCCTCCTTGCCCCGCGGGACAATGCCGCCACCCACCACCATTCCCGAACTGCTCGACCGCGTGAGCCGTAGCGGTGTCGTGCCAGCGGAGAAATTGCAGGGGCTTTTCGACGAGCTGGCCGAGCTCGGCCAGCCGCCACGCACGCCGAATGAGATGATCGAACGGCTCATCGAAGCCGGGCTCATCACTCGTTTCCACGGTGAAAAATTCGCCATCGGGAAGTACAAGGGGTTCCAACTCGGCAGCTATCTCATCCTCGATCAACTCGGAAGCGACGGCGTTGGGCAGGTTTACCTCGCCCATCACGTCAACATGAATCGACTGGTCGCGCTCAAAGCGTTGTCGCCGCAAGCCTACGAAAACGACCCGATCGCGAAGGAACGCTTCTACCGTGAAGCACGGGCCGCCGGCACGCTCGACCACCCGAACATCGTCCACGTCTTCGACCTTTGCCAGGACGGGAAACTCCTTTACCTCGTCATGGAATATGTCGACGGGGCCAGCCTCCAGACAATCGTCTCGAAGCACGGCCCACTCGAAGTCTCCACCGCGTGCCACTACGCCCGACAGGTCGCGTTCGGTCTCCAGCACGCCCACGAGCAGAAGTTCGTCCACCGCGACATCCGTCCGGCGAACATGCTCCTCGACCGCGGCGGCGTGGTGAAGATTCTCGACTTTGGTCTGGTTCGCTCCGAGGCCGACGAAACCGGCGAACTGACTCGCCAGGCTGTGGACCGCAGCATTCTCGGCACCGAGGACTACATCGCTCCCGAGCAGGCCGTTGATAGCTCCACGGTGGACATCCGCGCTGACCTCTATTCGCTCGGGGCCACGCTGTACTTCCTCCTCTCGGGCCAGACCCTGTTCCCCGATGGCCCGGCAGGCGAAAAGATGGTCTGGCAGCAGGTCAAGAACCCGACGCCAATCAACAAGCTCCGGCCCGAGGTGCCTTTAAAGCTCGCGGGCGTCATCCACAAGATGCTGCGGAAGAAGCCCGAGGAACGATACGCAACACCTTTGGAGGTCTTCGAGGCGCTCACGCCGTTCGTGCTGGACGACGTTCCGCCGCCAGCAGATCCTGCGTGGATTCCGGAGCGATCGGGCCGCGTGGCGATTGGCCGTGCCGCAGTGCCTAACCCAACTTCCGCAGCCATGGCCGCTCGCCCTGCCGGTCCGCAGCCGGCACCCGTGCCAAGCGCGGGTGGCTCTGGAAGCGCGGGCGGCCCAGCCTCACACGTGTTCGCACCCACGTTCCCGCCGCCGTCGAATTCCCCACCGCCGCCACCACGGAAGAAGGCACCCAACTCCGATTCACGCCCCTCACCGGGCGACGAGCAAGCGAAGGGTGCAGCCGAAACCGGGAAGATCACCAGCACCCCATCGGATCGAATGAAGGGCCGGCGGAAGCCAGAACAATCGGAAATCGACACGACGCCAGACGGGAACAATTCGGACGACGCAACCCCACGCAAGCCACGCCGCCGTCCCGTTCGGGAAGAAGACGACGAGGCGGACTACGAGCCCGCACCCCGGTCGAACGCTACCGCGATCATCCTCGTGCTTGTCGCGGCCTTGGGGCTCGCCGTCGCCGGGATCGTGATTCTGTTGATGAAGAAGTGAAGCCCACGACGGGGTGAAAGTCCCATCGCGTTTGCACCGTCATTTCACCGCCAGTTGAATCAGCACGAGCACAAGTAACCCCACGCTGATGACGCCGTTCACGTGGAAGAACGCGCGGTTCACTCGCGTCAGGTCGTCGGGCCGCACAAGTCGATGCTCGTAGACCAGCAGCACCGCAGCAGCCACCAGTCCACCCGCGTAAACCGCCCCCAGATGCGGCGAGGCGAACAACAACCCCACGAGTAACCCGAACATCACGGCATGGCACGCCGCCGCGATCCGCAGGCTCGTCAGCACGCCGAACCGGGCCGGAACGCTGTGCAATCCCGTTTCGCGGTCGAACTCCGCATCCTGACACGCATAGAGGATGTCGAACCCGGCGACCCAGAACGCGACCGCCGCACCCAGAATCACGGGCACCGTCATGTCTGCGAGTCCCTTCACGGCGATCCACGCGGCAACCGGCGCGAGCATCAGCGCGACACCGAGCCAGAAGTGAGCGAGGCTCGTGAACCGCTTGGCGAGCGAATACCCGAGCAGGAACAGCAGCACCGGACCGCACAGGTACAACGGCCACGGGTTCGACGGCTCCCGGAAGTAAAAGATCAGCGTGCACGCGACAAACCCGACGCAACACACGAGCGTAAAACCCCACACGGCGGCAACGCTGAGAGTGCCGGCGGGAAGATGGCGGGCGGCCGTGCGGGGGTTGCGGGCGTCGATGTGCCGATCGACCAGGCGATTGAACGCCATCGCGGCACTGCGTGCGAACACCATGCAGAGGAGGATGCCGAGCAGGTCTTGCCAGCGGAACGGTTCGTCGGCCCACGCGAGCGCCGCAGCCAGGAGTGCGAACGGCAGCGCGAAGATGGTGTGACTGAAGCGAATCAGTTCGAGCAACTTGCGGGCGGCATTCAGCATGGCGAATCCTGGTCCTGTTTCTCAACACTGCTGAGATAGTGTCGGCACGCGGCGTGTCGAGGGAACCAGGATCGGAACCGCAGTTGTAGCCTCGGCGGCAACAATTGAGCGTTGCGCACCCGCTCTGTCCACGTTTGTAACGGCTGAGTGCTCCTTCAAGTCTGCCCAGCAGCCCGTCACATCCGTTCGCATGACGTATGTCCGGCCATCCTCAATCGGTGCGCTGCGGTGGAAGCTCTTGTGTGGGAACACCAGCAACAAGCCTGCTTCGGATCTGTTTTGAAAGTAGAAGGCGCAGGCTGCATGTGCTACTTTCAGGACAGCCTCATTCAGAAATGGCTCACGCCACGATACGGAGGAAAGCAACTCCGGGTTTGCAGCAATCGTACATCATTCGCCCCATCAACTCTCCTCAGGTGCCTCATGATTCGATTCTCCCTCTTCATCTGTCTGCTTGGCATTTCGATCGGATGCGGCAAAAAGGCCACACCAACCACAGGGCCAACTGCCAGACCGGGAACCGATCCGCCCGTGGTGGTCATACCCGGAAAACCGCCCACACTCGTGTTCAGTTCGCCGAAGGTTGCCGACGTGGTCAAGGCGGCCGGTGCGGACGCGGAAGGCAAGAAAGTCGTGATTGGGAACGTGAAAATCACCCTGCCCGACAAAGATGGCGGCCTCGCTCAGTACGACCTCGACTACTTCGTTTCGCAACCGCCGGTGGGCAACAAAATCTTCCGGTGTCACATCGTCGCCGCGTCGGGCGAAATCGGCTCAGTCGATATCCCGCCCCAGGCTGGAAAGGGCGGACACGTGACCGGTTCCAATGTGGTCTCGTTTGAGTTCAAGCCACCGTTCACAGTGAAGGTCGATGAGTTAGATTTCCTCACCGGGCGAAATGGTGCCGTGCAGGTGTCGAATGCTTTCGAGATTCGGTAACCACGGCGGAATGCAAAACGAAATGCTGGGTTAGCAAAGGCTCTCTCGCCCGTCCATCGGAGAACGGGCCGCCCCAGCGGGGCGGCCGCTAACCGTTCTGACATCACCCCAACCACGCAGGGAGTTCGCCGGCTTTCGGCAGAGTCACCACCGTCACGTTGCTGATCTGAGGGTGAGCCTTCACTTCATTCACCGCTGCTTCCGGCGGCAGGCTGTCGAGGTTCAGAATCCCAATCGCCTCGCCGCCGGCGGTCTGCCGGCCCACCGTCATCTGGGCGATGTTCACCTTGTGGTTGCCGAAGATCGTGCCGACGAAGCCGATCAGGCCCGGCACGTCGCGGTGCGTGAACACGAGCAGCACGCCGTCGAGGTAGCCTTCCATCCGGAACGAGTCGAGTTGCACGAGCCGCACGTACTGGTCGCCGAACAGCGTGCCGGCTGCGATCGTTGTGCCTTGTTCCGTTTCGACCTCGACCTGCAACAGTGTCGCGAAGTCGCCCTTCTTCGGGTTCGACGATTCCGCAATCTCGATCCCCCGTTCGCGGGCCAGCACTTCCGCGTTCACGAGGTTCACGCCCTGGCTCAGTCGGTATTCGAGCAACCCCGCAGTGAACGCTGCCGTGAGCAACCGCGTCTTCTTGCCGGCGAGTTCGCCCTTGTAGTTCAGTGTGGCCTTGCGGATCGGGCCGTGCGCGAGCTGGGCCTGAAGCAAACCCAGCCGGCGGGCGAGGTCCACGTATGGCCGCACTTCCGCGAGTTCGGCGGGGTTTACCGCGGCCATGTTCACGGCGTTCGCGACTTGCCCCTTCAGCAGGAAGTCGGCGATCAGTTGCGCCGCTTCAACCGCGACGTTCTCCTGAGCCTCCACGGTGCTGGCCCCGAGGTGCGGCGTCAGGACGATGTTCGGGGCTTTGACCAGCGGGTTGTCGGCAACGATCGGCTCGACCGAGAACACGTCGATGCCGGCCCCGGCGATGGTCCCGGCCGCGAGTGCATCGGCGAGTGCTTTCTCGTCGATGATGCCGCCACGGGCGACGTTCAGAACGCGGGCGGTCTTCTTCATCATGCCGAGTTCGCGAGCACCGATCAGGCTCTTGGTTTCGGCCGAGAGGGGAACGTGAACAGTCAGGAAATCGACCTTCGGGAGCAGTTCATCGAGCGAAGTGGCGGTCGAGTAGCCGAGTTCCGCGGCGCGGGCGGCGGTGACGAACGGGTCGAGGACGATGATCTTCATGTCCATGCCGGCGGCACGCCGGGCGACCTCGCGGCCAATGCGACCCAGGCCGATGACGCCGAGTGTTTTGCCGGCGACTTCAGTGCCGACAAACTTGTTGCGATCCCAGCCGCCGGCCTTCATGGTGGCATCAGCAACAGAAACGCGGCGGGCGAGCGCCAGCATCAGCGCGATGGTGTGTTCTGCGGCCGAGACGGAGTTCCCGCCCGGCGTGTTCATCACCACGATCCCCTTGCGGGTCGCGGCGGCCACATCGACGTTATCGACGCCGACGCCGGCGCGGGCGATGGCCCGGAGCTTTCCGGGGTTTTCGAGGCACTCAGCGGTGATTTTGGGTTGCGAACGAACGATGCAGGCGTCGAACTCGCGAAGTGCTGCGGCGAGTTCGGCACCTTTCAGACCGAGGCGGGTTTCGACCTCAAGGCCAGCAGCTTGGAGAAGCTCGATTCCGGAGGTTTCGAGCTTGTCAGCGATCAGAACACGAGGCATTGAAGTTCCTAAGACGGCGGTGAGAATTCTCGATATCGAATAGTTTACGACCGGGTGGAACGATCGTTCAGTCTCAACCCACCCGGCCGCCCACTTCTCGACACCTCACCGCCGGCACAGGTTCACCGCAACTTCCACTCCACGCGACGCTGACCCGAGATGGTTTCGATGTAAATCACCTCGGTATCGTTGATCGACGAGATCCGGTACGAATACACCTGTCCGATGTTCTCCCGGTTGGTCGAGGCGATCACGCTCAACGTGACTTCGCCATCCTTGAGCCGCCACGTGCCACTTGTTCGGTCTTCCTGGTCGAACACCTTCTTGAACCCCTTCTTGTACGTCCGGAGCAACCCGAACGTACCGTCCGAGTTGAAGGTCACTTTCACGATCTGCTCGTCGGTCTGGTGGCCCCAGGTGCCGATGAGCGTCTTGCGAATGCCGTCTTCGGCCGGGAACGCGACGGGCGCCGGTGGCTTGTATTGCGCGACGGGCGGTTGAACCGGGGCGGCATCAACACGCCGGAAGGTCATCAGGAAGGTGTCGCTGCCGCTGAGCGAAGCCATGACGGTCGGTCGCGTTTCGGTATCCGATCCGCGGGTGCAGATCATGAGCACGTCGCCGTCCCGCATGTAGATCCCCTTCCCGCCGACTCGCATCTCGCCAGCCACATCGACCGTTTTGGGGCTGGCTTTGGAGTCCGTCACGAATGCCAGCGTTCGAATTTTCCCATCCGGGCGAATGAGTGCGACTGTTGGTCCCTTGATGACGATCCGGGCATCCTTGATCATCGTTTGCTTCACGATGTCGAGCGGAAGGGCCTTTCCATCTTCGATGACGGAAACCAGTTCCCACGTGCCGTCGAGCGACTCGGCAGGCTGTGCGGCAGCTACTGGGGGCTGAAGGGCACCGGTCGGAGGCAGTTGGTTGGAGGCGGAACGGCCCGTGGTGAAGAGCGTGACTCCCGTGGCGATCAACGCGACGGAGGCAATGGCGAACCAGCGTGTCATGGGGCATCCTTATCCAGTGTCAAAGATTACCGGACAAGTATTGCAAAGCACTCCGTTACACTGCAATCCCGATCGGATGTGTGGGCAGGGTAGACTCGCCAGGATTATCGTGAGAGAGTAATTCATCGCAATCGATACACCAAGCAGATCTTAAATACATTCTGATAATCTTTCTTCCAGACATGTCAACGGTTCCAGAACGGTTCCAGACATGGGTAGGCAGATCGCGTGGAAACGATGATAATGATTGGAGCGACAGTAAAACGACGTCAGAGGCGCATTCCGTGGTCGGGATGCGCCTCTGACGTCGTTATTCGAAGCGAAAATCCCCGGACGGATCTGTCGGCCGGCCTGTAAGCCGGGTTTTGTCCCCGTCCTTGCGAACGGGCGACGGTCATTTATCTAGCCCCACGGTTGCCCGTGGGATCAAGCAGTCTACCCGGAGATCGTAACGGGTCGGGCCGACCCTGTCTCCTGTTTGACCTTGCTCCCGGTGGGGTTTACCGAGCCGACGAGTCACCTCGCCGCTGGTGCGCTCTTACATTAAGGGCTTTCGCCCCGCACCGTTTCACCCTTACCCTTGGGGAAGGATGAATTTTGAAGGATGAAGGTTGAATGGAAAACAAACAATGTCTTTGATTCATCCTTCATCCTTCAAAATTCATCCTTCCCCAAGGGCGGTTTACTTTCTGTTGCACTTTCCCGCCCGCTGGCGATTCAGGCCGGGGAGCCCGAACCGTTACCGGGGGTGGACGTTATCCACCACCGCGCCCTTTGGAGCCCGGACTTTCCTCCCCCTTTGGAAAGGATGAATGATGAACAATGAACGATGAATCAAAGACACTGCTTGTTTTCCATTCATCGTTCATCGTTCATCATTCATCCTTTCCAAAAGCGGCGACCATCCGTCCGACCGACAGATCCGAGACGACATCGTACAGGGACGACGACGCTTCGAGAATAGACACGCGTTAGCCTTTCCCGGTTCACCCACGCGCCGCAAGATAATGGCATGTCAACGGTCTCGCTCGAATGGTTCGCGTACCCACCCCCGGAATTCGCTGGCGGTGTCGTCAGCGTTGGGAACTTTGACGGCGTCCACCTCGGGCACCGGGCGCTCGTCACAGCGACTCGAAAGCTCGCCGATAAGCTCGGCGGGCCCGCGGTCGTCATCACCTTTGACCCACCCCCGCATCAGGTTCTGCACCCCGGATCGGGCCGCCCGCCGCTCACCACGCTGACGCAGCGTGCCGAACTCCTCCACGGTGTCGGGGTCGATCACGTCGTGATCCTGCAAACCAGCCCGGCCCTGCTCGCACTCAGCCCGGAAGCGTTCTTCGAGGACGTTATCGCGCGGCAACTCGCCGCAAAGGGAATCGTCGAGGGCTACGATTTCCGCTTCGGCCGCAACCGCGCCGGAACCAACGCCACGCTCCGCACGCTGTGCGATGCGGCAGGATTGGCCTGCGAAGAGTTGCCACAGGTGAAGTACCGCGATGAGCCGGTTTCGAGCAGTCGCGTGCGATCCGCGATTGTGTCCGGCAACGTGGCTCACGCTGCGGAACTGCTCGCCCGGCCGTATCGCATTTCGGGAACCGTGGTCACCGGTGCCAAGCGTGGCCGCACGATCGGCTTCCCCACGGCGAACCTGGACCAGGTGCCGACGGTGCTTCCCGGCAACGGCGTGTATGCGGTGCGGGCGACGGTTGAGGGTACAATGTGGTCAGCGGCCGCGAATGTCGGCCCGAATCCGACCTTCGGCGAAGACGCCCGCAAGATCGAGGTTCATCTGATCGGCTTCACCGGCGACGTGTACGGCAAGCCGATGACCGTGGAGTTCGTGACGCGGTTGCGGGAAACCCGGCCGTTCGGTGGCGTCTCCGAATTGGTCGAACAACTGAAGCGCGACATCGAAGCGGCGAAGCGTGTTTTCGCTTAGCCGCGACCCGGAGTCTTCGGAGGGGAGCGCGGGCGATAAACGTAACGGAGCGGGAAATGACTGACTTACGCGACCGCGTCGAACACGCCCTGAAGCACGACATTGCCCCGGCGCTGATGCTCGATGGCAACGGCATCGAGGTGCTGGAAGTGACCGATGGAATCGCCTCCGTGCGGCTCACGGGCGTGTGCGCGGGTTGTCCTGCAACGATCATGACGGTTATCACGTCTTTGGAAGATGAACTTCGGAAGAAGGTGCCCGAAGTGGAAATTCTTGAGATGGTCCCGTGACAGAGTTGAGTAGCGACCCGAAAGGGAACGCAAACTCAACGGGGCCAACCATGTTCCTCGGTTACAACACGAACGGGTTCGCTCACCACCGCCTCGAAGACGCCGTCGAGATCCTCGCTGAACTCGGCTACAGAGGCATCGCCCTCACCCTCGACGTTCACCACCTCGACCCATTCGCCCCGGACCTGCCGGTTCAGACGGCCTCCCTCGCCCGGCAACTCGCCCGGCATAACATGCGGTGTGTCATCGAAACCGGCGCCCGCTTCCTGCTCGACGCACGCCGCAAACACCAGCCCACGCTCATCAGCCCGACGCCCGAGGAACGAGCCAAGCGACTCGAATTCCTGAAACGCTGCGTGGACATCGCCGCCGACCTGAACGCCGATTGCGTCAGTTTCTGGTCGGGAATCGCCGCGGATAACGCCCCCGGTGGCGTGCAAATGGTGCGGTTGGTCGATCGCATCGAACGCCTCGCCGAATACGCGGTCGAGCGGAACGTGCCCCTCGCGTTCGAGCCGGAACCCGGCATGTTCATCGACACCATGGACAAGTTCGCGGAACTCTACGAAAAGGTGAATCACCCCTCGGTCGGGCTCACGATGGACGTGGGGCATCTCGTCTGCAATCGCGAGTTGCCCGTCAGCAAGTTCCTCAGGGACTGGAAGCAGGTTTTGTGGAACGTCCACATCGAGGACATGACCGCGGGCATTCACGATCATCAGATGTTCGGCGAGGGCGAGGTGGATTTTGCGGACGTGTTCGAAGGCTTGCGGGAAGCAGAGTACGCCGGCGGGATTTATGTCGAGTTGAGCCGGCACAGCTACGACGCGGTGAACACAGCCCGCAAGGCCAAGGCGTTTCTGGATCAGTTCCTCGTGTAATTCGCCGCTTACGGCATCGCAAGCGGCGAGTCCTGCTGTCACTTCTTCCCGAAGCAGTACAGGTGCGATTCTCCTCGAATGAAGAGTTTGCCGTCGGCCACCGCAGGCGAAGCGAACACCTTTTCGCCCGCGAGTTTCCCGCGGGCCACCTCATCGAACTTCGGCGTGGCCTTGAACACGACGAACTCGCCGTTCTCCGCGATCGTCAAAATCTGATCCCCAACCATCACCGGGGACGCGGACGGCTCGATAGCCGTCAACCGCTCATTGTAAAGCACCTTACCCGTCTTCGAATCGGCACAGCATGCGAAACTGCCTTTCTTGTCCCCGATCCAGAAGATCAGGTCCCCCTTCGCCAGCAGGCACGGGACATACGGCACTTCCTTGTCCAGTTCCCAGATCTTCGCCGGGGACTTCGCTTCGGGATCGACGGCCACCATGTACCGCGAACCGCCGCCGTCGCCGCTCGTCATCACGAGCAACCCGCCGACGTACACCGGATGCGCGATCACCCGCAACGGCATCTTCCCCTTTGGCCAAACGAGATCATAGTTCCAGTTCACTTTCCCCGTTGCTGGCTCGTAAGACGTGATGGCCGTGGTCGTGCCGAGGATCAATTCGGGAGCAGCCTTGTCGTCTCGTTTCAGAATGAACGGCGACGAGTAGCAGGCGCGAACGTGCTTCCGTTCCTTCACCCACTTCTTGTCGCCGGTCTTGATGTCGATGGCAACCAGTTCGGCCCGCTTGTCGTCGTCCACGTTTACGAACACGAGCCCTTCATGAACGACGGGTGAGAAACCCGGGCCGTGCTGGCTATCGTAGCCGCCCAGCGATGTTCGCCACAGTTCCTTACCACTCAGGTCGTAGCTGTAAAGCGAAACGCCGGAACCGTCCCACCACACGGCATACACTTGCTTGCCATCGCAGGCCGGGGTGCTGGATGCGAGCGTGTTCTTGGCATGAGTGTGACCTTCCGTGCCAACCAAGTCCTTCGACCAGGCCTTCTTGCCATCGGTGGCATTCAGGCACAGGAGCGAGCGAGTTTTGCCGTCTTTTGAGGCGGTTTGCAAGTAAACCTTGCCACCGACAATGATCGGCGAACCGGCACCCCTGCCCGGAATTTCGACCTTCCACAGCGGGGCTTTCGGGTCAAGTTTCGGCATCTCGCCTTCGACGGCTCCCGAGCCGTTCGGCCCGCGGAACCGCGACCAGTCGGCAGCCGAGGAAAGCGTGATGGTGAGCGTGAGCGTGAATAACGAAAGTAGCACTCGGCGTGTCATTGGCAGCGTCTCGGAAAAGTGGAGGCAGGCCTCCCGGCTTAACACCGGAACCGGGCGGTGGGTTCCGGGGATTATCGCAGATGGTGCCGGGGATGCAATTCACCAGAAGCGGTTTCGTTGCTTCAGGGCCATGTGGGTCAGCAAGCACCCAGCCTGCTCGCATTTGGTTCCGGACTGGCCCGAACGATTCCGGACTTGGTTATGGTTATCGTGATAGATGAAATCGTCGCAACTGCAGTATTGACTGATTTTACTGACGATCTGATGGTTTTTCTTCCGGACAGATGAAACGATTCCGGAGTCGAAAAACGATTCCGGACACGGTGTCCCCCCTTCGGCCAGAATGAAGTGTCAGGCCGTTTCGTGGTCTCCAGAAAACACGCGAGCATTGGCCCGCGACTTCGGTTATGCTTGTGCAGACTGCTAGCCACCCTGCCGACAGCCCTCCCCGCCGACCTGCCCGATCTGAATGCTGGCGATCGAACTCCTGTGAGGCACCCCCCGATGTCCGAGGCTCCACGAGTGCGCCCCGTGCCTTCGTTTTCCCGCATCTTCTGCGTGCTGGCGATTCTTGCCGGTGCCTCGGATGTTCATGCCGCCGACCCATTTCAGGAGAAGGTGCTACCCTTCCTGAACACGTACTGCGTCGAGTGCCACAACGCGAAGAAAGCCGGCGGCGAACTGAACCTGACGAAGTTCACATCGGCCGACAAGATCCTCGAAGACTTCAGACAGTGGGAGCACGTCGTCACCTTCATGAAGAAGGAAGAGATGCCCCCGGCCAAGGCGAAGCAACCGCCGGCCGAACTGCGAGCCGAGATACTCGCAACGCTGGAGAAGGTGCTGCTCGCCGAAGCCCGCAAGCTGTCCGGCGACCCCGGAGTGGTGCCGCCGCGGCGATTGAGCAACGCCGAGTACGACTACACGATCCGCGACCTGACCGGGGCCGATATCCGGCCGGCGAAGTCGTTCCCGATTGATCCCGCGTCGGGCGAGGGGTTCAACAATACCGGCGAAGCCCTGACGATGTCGCCGAACCTGTTCAAGAAGTATCTCGGTGCCGCGGAGTTGGTTGGCGATCACGCGCTCCTCACGTCGTCGGGGTTGCGGTTCGCACCACACCCCGTGGTCACCTTCGCCGACCGACAGAAGTTCTACGAACAGGCCATCATCCGCTTCTACGAGCAGCACGCGGTTGACTACGAGAAGTATCTCGCCGCGTTGTGGCTGTTCAAACACCGGCCCGCAGCCAAGAAAGACGCCACACTCGATCAGTGGGCCAAGGAGAACTCGCTCAGCCCGAAGTACCTGCGTTCGCTCTGGGATACGGTGCAAGGCGACACCCCCGACAAGTTCCACATCGGCTGGTTGCGGCAACGCTGGAACGCACTCCCCACCCCGAAGAACGCAGCCGAACCGACCGCAGGTGAAGTAGTGCCCGCGGTGAAATCGCTGGCAGCCGAGATCACGCGATTGAGCGCACAACTGACCCCGGTCGAGACGCCCGCCATCGTGGCCAACGCCGGCAACGGCCCCATTGATCACCTCGAACGCCGTCGCCGTACCGCGGCCTCACGCGACACGCTCGACAAAAGCCGGATCGGGAGCCAGAAGTTCATCGTCGAGTTCAAGAAGGTTACCGAAAGCCCGACGATCAAGTTGGTGGTGCATGTTGCGGACGCGGGTGATACCAAAGCTGATGGCAACCTCATCCTGAACGGCACATTCGCGACCAACGAGCAGACGACCGACGGCAAGAAGAAGTGGTCGCTGCGAGCCGTGCTGGCCGATCACGCCCCGGAGCAACTGGCAAAGCTCAAGATCGACGGCGACAACCTGATTCTGAACGCCCCCGTCACGCTCACGTTCGACATCCCTACGAAGGCGTTCCCACTCAAGGGCAAGGGGAACATCACGCTCACAGTTGATTGCCGTCTCGATGGCTCGACACAGGGTATCGCGGCGGTTCGCATCACGGATCGCCAACCAGCGGAGGTTTCTGAACCGGCCCGCACCCTGATCGACCCCAAGCACGCGATCGCAAAGCAATACGAGGCGTCGGGTGAAGCGTTCTGCAAGCTGTTCCCGAACCGCTTCGTGTACGTCGATTCCACTCGCGGGCTGTCGGCCGGTTTCCACCTCATCGAGGGTTTTTTCCGCGATGACCAACCGCTGTGCCGCTCCGTGCTCACCGACGCCGAGAAGCAAGAACTCGACGGGTTGTGGGCGGAACTGTACTTCGGCACCGGCATCGACGAGAAGATGCTCCGCGGGTTCGTGTTCTTCGAGCGATCCGAGCGAAACTTCCTGAAGCACCCGGACTTCGACGCATTCCGCGAAGAAAGCCCGGACCTGGCTACGGACGAGTCGCTGGTGCGGTTCAAGGAAGCCTACCTGAAGCGATCGAACGTCAAACTCACCGGCGACCAACTCGCCAGGCACCCGATCAGCATTTTCTTCGACGACATTCGCAATGGGATTCGCAACCGGGGAGAAGCGTTCAAGCGTGCGGAACCACTCTACCTCAAGGACTTGCTGTCCTTCGCGGAACGTGCGTACCGCCGACCACTGACCGACGCGGAACGCCAGAAGCTCGAACGGTTCTACACGGAAGTGTGCAACAACAAGGAACACGGAGTCGATGCAGCGGTGCGGGCATCGCTGGTTCGCGTTCTGGTATCGCCGCACTTCTGCTTCCGGCTCGATGTCGCGCCAGCGGGCGATACCGTCGCACCGTTGTCCGATCTCGCACTCGCCTCGCGGCTCAGCTACTTCATCTGGTCCAGCACACCCGACGCGGAACTGCTCGCCGTCGCCAAGGCCGGCAAACTTCACGAGGAGAAGGTACTGCGTGAGCAGGTTCGCCGCATGCTCAAAGATCCGAAGGTGAGCCGCTTCGCACAGGAGTTCTTCGGGCAGTGGCTCGGCTACCGTGCATTCATGACCGAGGAAGCGGTCAACCGGCAGGCGTTCCCCACGTTCGACGACGCACTGAAGCAAGCCATGTTCGAGGAGCCGACGCGGTTGTTCACGTTCCTGATTCAGCAGGATCGGCCCATCACCGAGTTGCTCAATGGCGACGCAACATTCGTGAACAAGAAACTCGCCCAACACTACAACCTGCCGTTCCGCGGCACGGGCGACGAATGGGAGATGGTTACCGGCTTGCACGCTGCGGGTCGGGGCGGGGCGCTCGGCATGGCCGTGTTCCTCACGAAGAACTCGCAGCCACAGCGAACCAGTCCCGTGAAGCGCGGCTTCTGGGTGGTTCACAAGGTGCTGGGCGAGCACATCCCCGCTCCGCCCGCCGATGTCGCCGTGCTCCCCGCGAAGGAGACCGACACCAACGGCAAGACGATTCGGCAGTTGCTGAAACTGCACGTCGAAGACGCGAAGTGCGCCCGGTGCCACGTGCGGTTCGATCCGGTCGGCCTTTCGATGGAAGGCTTCGACCCGATTGGCCGCAGTCGGGCGAAGGATCTCGCGGGCCGACCGGTTGACAACGTGGTGTCACTCCCCAGCGGAAAGGAAGTGCGTGGCGTCCCCGAGTTCGGCGACTACCTCGCCACGAACCGCAAGGCGGAGTTCTCGAAGACGCTCACGCACAAGTTCCTGGGCTACGCCCTCGGCCGCTCGCTCACGCTGTCCGATCAACCGCTGCTGGACGCGATGCAATCGCAACTGGCCGCGAACGATTACAAGCTCTCCACGCTGTTCGAACTCGTGGCCACCAGCCCGCAGTTCCGCAACCAGCGCTGCAAGGATTTCGCGATCTCGAAGTACAAGGCCGAACCTACCCCTGGAGGCGGAAAATGATTGCTGAAAGCAAAGTCTCGCGTCGATTGATGCTCAAGGGGCTCGGCGCTTCGGTCGCGCTCCCGTGGCTGGAGTCCGTGCCCGTGTTTGCGGGGGAAGCGGCCAAGAAGGCACCGCAGCGGTTCGCGTGCCTGTTCATCGGCGACGGCATCTCGCCGCCACACTGGTGGGCCAAGGGGAAGGGTGCCGACATGGAACTGGGGTCGAGCCTGACGCCGCTCGCCCCGTTCAAGGAAAAGATCAACGTCATCAACGGTCTGCACAACAAGGAAGGCGACGGCGGCCACGCGAAGTGTACCGGCAACATTCTCTCGGGCGCAGCGCTGACACGTGGCCGCACCATCAAGGGCGGCGTCAGCATGGATCAAATGCTGGCGAAGCACTACGAGGAAGAGACCGCACAGCCGAGCCTCGTGCTGGGTTGCGAACAGCCCGTCAGCGGCTTCCACGAAAGCCAGTACTCGATGGTCTACGCCTCGCACATCTCGTGGCGGAACCCCGACTCGCCCGTCCCCATCGAACTGTACCCGTCGCTGGCGTTCGACAGCCTGTTCGGCGGCAAGGCCGGCAAGCTCCAGGGGAGCATCCTCGACGACGTGCTCGATCAGGCCAAGTCCCTGAGCGGCAACGTGAGCGGCACCGACAAGGCGAAGCTCGAAGAGTACTTGTCTTCAGTGCGCGAAACCGAGCAGCGCGTTCAACGGCTCAACAAGATGGCGAAGGACGACACGACCGCTGTCCCTGCGAACCAGCGCCCGCCGGTCGGCCAGCCGAAGGACTTCCGCGAATATTGCCGGCTCATGTGCGACATTATCGCGCTGGCGTTCCAGACCGACCGCTCGCGTGTCGCAACGCTGCTCATGTCGCGCGACCTTTCCGGGCAGGTCTACCCGTTCCTCGGCATCCGCGACGACCACCACAGCTACTCGCACAGCAACGAGGGGAAGGAATTCCAGTCGATCGTGAAGTGCCACGTCGAGCAGTACGCGTACCTGATCGAGAAGCTGTCGAAGATGAAGGAAGGCGAGCGTTCGGTGCTGGACAACTCGTGCATCATGTTCGTGTCGGAGCACTGGAATGCACACAACGGCAACCAGGTTCCGCTGGTGCTCGCGGGCGGGCTGGGTGGCACGCTGCAAACCGGTCGCTCGCTCGACTACCTGAAGGCCGGCAACGGCAAGCGCAAACTGTGCAGCCTGTACCTGAGCATCATGGACCGGATGGGCCTGAAGCAATCCGAGTTCGGCGACGCGAAGGAACACCTCGCCGGCATCTGAGTAGTGCCAAACGCGGCGGAACCAGTGGTTCCGCCGCGAGATCGTCATTTCGTCTCGATCGTCTGTTCCGCGACCTGCTTACTGAGTGCCTTCAGGTCGAGGTTCTCGCCCTTCTTCGGGAACGGGTGCGACAGCAACCACCAGTCTTCCGTGAACGATGCCGATTCGCCGGGCTTCAGTCTCTCGCGTGGCCCGATCGGTTCCAGTTCGATCCGCGGTCCCGTCGGATACCACACCGAAAGCGTGAGGCCGGCCCCCTCGTTGTACACCCGATCGGGGAACGCTGCGAAGCGTTTCACGAACAGCGTATCGTTCGGCATCACGTACCCGAGCCAGCCAGCGTAGGTGTCGAACCCCAGCTTCGGCTTGCGGGGTGGTGCCAGGATTTCGAGGAAGCCATCGCGCTCGCGGATGCGGTCGTCGGTCGCCTTTACGTTGATGATCGCGCTGTCCTCGTACATCGCGTACTTGCTCGGGAAGCGGCTCGGTCGGTCGCCGAGCGGGATGACGCAGATGCCACCGCCCGGCGAGAACGAACGGCCCCAGTGGCACACTTCCCGCGTCTCCTTCGAGATGTTCGTGAGCGTCTGCTTGCACGACAGCCCAACGAACTTATCGTGCGGCACCAGGCGAAACTCCCGCGTCACCTGGATGCCGGCCGTGTCGTCGCGTGGGCTCGTCAGCTTCACGGCGTTGGCCTTGGTGATCTCCGCGGTCCATTCGCCCGACCACGCTTTCGGGTGCGGGATCACGGTCAGTTCCGGGCCGTAATCGAATCGCCCTGCCGAGATCGACCCCGGCTTACCAGGTTGCCAGTTCTTCTCGGCTTCGTCGAACCACAGCGCATTGTTGCCATCGACGGAGTATTCGAGCACGCGACCGCCGGCCTGCGAGCACAGCACGACATTGGTCTTGCCGAGCTTGAGTTCAATCGCCTCCGTGTAACTGTGGAACTTGACGACTCGCGCCGCCGGTTCCTCGGCGAATGTGTTGCCGACTGGACCGCAGAATGTGGCGATCAGCAGGACCAGAAGTGATCTCGCGAACATGGTCGTACTCCGTGGCACGGGGAGAGAAGCCGCGACCCAACGGGAATATCATCGACTCCAGTTCATGAACTGTCCATTGCGGTCTGTAAACGCATTTCGCCGCATGCGAAGGCGCAAACGGCGAAATCAACGATGAATTGATCCAACTCGGTATCTCAACCGAAGCGACCGGTGATGTAATCCTTGGTCTGCTGCTCGACGGGGTTCGAGAAGAGTCGATCGGTCGCACCCGACTCGATCAACTTCCCCTCGAAGAAGAACGCGGTTTGGTCCGATACGCGGGCGGCCTGCTGCATGTTGTGCGTGACGATCACGATGGTGTAATCGCGCTTCAACTGCGAGATCAGGTCTTCGATCGCCTGCGTCGATTTCGGGTCGAGCGCACTGCACGGCTCGTCCATCAGCAGCACTTCCGGCTCCGTCGCGAGCGCCCGGGCAATGCACAACCGCTGCTGCTGGCCGCCCGACAACTCCAGCGCCGAGGTGTGCAGCCGGTCCTTCGTTTCATTCCACAGCGATGCCTGCTTCAGACATCGCTCGACCGTGTGATCGAGTCGACGGCGGTCTCGCTCGCCGCCCATCCGCGGACCGAAGGCGATGTTCTCGTAGATCGTCTTGGGGAACGGGTTCGACTTCTGGAAGACCATGCCAACCCGCCGGCGGAGTGACGTCAGGTCGATCCCCGACCCGTAAATGTCTTCACCTGCGATCGCAATCTTCCCGGTCATACGGGTGCCGTCGATCAAGTCGTTCATCCGGTTGAGCAGTCGCAGCAGTGTGGACTTGCCGCAACCGCTCGGCCCGATGAAGGCCGTCACGGATCGGGCAGGCATCGCCAGTGACACATCGAACAACGCCTGCTTGGAGCCGTACCAGAAATTCACGTCCCGGATGTCGATCATGTCGGACGAGGTGAATTGAGGCCGAGCCTCGCTTCGGCCGACCACATCTCGAACTGCGTGGAAGTTGGATACGAGTGAAGGCACGTTACGCCGTGGGTCAGAACCAGGGGACCAAGCCGAACGCCGCTCCCGTCAATTCACTTCTATCCACCAAATGTGAAGTAACTGTGTAGACGGCATGAAGACTGGCCGCGAGAGCGGGATAGTAACCATTCCCACTCGGCATCTTCTCCAAACCTTAACAGGTTGGTCGATACCCTGACTGCATGTCCAATCCACTATCGGGTCTCTCCATGCGTAACCCGCGTTTCTCGCTCGTTGGCTTGCTCCTCGCTGCCCTGCCGTTTGCGGCTGGCATTGGGTGTTCCAAATCCGAGAGTGCGTCTCCACGCATCAGCGCCGGCGGGGCGACATTCGTGGATCCGATCATGCAGAAGTGGTCCGCCGAGTACAAGAAGGCCAAGAACGTCGAGATCGATTATGTCTCGAAGGGGTCGGGCTACGGTATCTCGAACGTCACGTCGAGGAACCTCGACTTCGGCTGTTCCGATGCCCCGATGAATGGGAAGGAGAACGATGCCGCGAAGGCCGCCGGTGGCGATGTCGTCCACATCCCGGTAACGATTGGGGCCGTGGCCATCGTCTACAACCTGCCCGAAGTCAAGGATCTCAAGCTCTCGGGCGAAGTCCTCGCGGACATCTATCTGCGGAAGATCACGAAGTGGAACGATGGGGCCATCGCGAAGTTGAACCCCGGAGCGGCGCTGCCGGACCGCGACATCACGCCAGTGGCCCGTGCTGAATCGAGCGGGACCAGCAGCATCTTCACCGAGTATCTGAGCAAGCGTAACGGAGGGTTTGCCTCGAAAGTCGGGGCGAGCAAGAGCCCGAAGTGGCCCGCGGCCGGCGTACTGGGCAAGGACGGAAATGATGGCGTTGCGGGGCACGTGAAGGACGCGGCCGGCACCATCGGCTACGTGGAACTCGCCTACGCCAAGAAGAACGGGATCGCTTTCGCCACGCTCATCAACAAGGCCGGCAAGCCGGTGACGCCGGACGCAGCGGGCGTGACCGCGGCGGTTGAGGCGGCCATGAAAGTGAAGCAGGACAAGGAACCGTATTCGCTGCACCCGCTGACGTTCTCGTTCACCGACGCCGACGGTGACTCGGTCTACCCGATTGTGGGGGCGAGTTACGCGATGGTGTTCAAGAAGCAACCCAAGGACAAGGGAACCGTGATCGTGGACTTCCTCAAGTGGGTCGTCGCGGATGGCCAGCAGTTCGCGAAAGACCTCGATTACGCCCCGCTCCCCGGCGACCTGACCAAGAAGGCTCAGGAGCTGCTCGGCACCGTCACGTTCGAGTGATTTGGTTGACCCAATTCAAATGGGCGCAACTAGTCAGGCTCGCGTGAGATATTCAAGGAAGCCAATCCCCCTCACCCGCGACTCGAAGACTCGTCGCGACCTCTCCCCCAGCAAAGCCTGGGGGCGAGGTGTGGCTACTTGGTCTTCTTCGTAAGGCGAACATGGGGATGAACTGGAGAGAAAACGCAATCACGCCCACCTCGCCCCCGGCTTTGAGGGGGAGAGGTCGCGAGGCTTTGCGAGCGGGTGAGGGGGTCTTGGTTTCCACAAGTCAATCAAGCGATCACCGACGCTTCAACCAACCACAACCAACGAACAACAACCCTCCAACGTGAGCCATGAGCCAGGCACGTCCGGCCTCCACATCAATTGGCGATCGCGTGTTTTCCGGCCTCTGCCAGTCGTCGGGCATGTTCGTGCTGGCCGTTGCCGCCGCGCTGGTCGCCGTCATGACCTTGCAGGCGTGGCCAGCGCTCAAGCAGTTCGGCGAACTCCGCATTCTCACGAGCGATAACTGGGATCCGGACCGCGGCGCGTACGGTGCCCTGCTGTTCGTCTACGGCACGCTCGCCACATCCGCCATCGCCATGTTGGTCGCGGTTCCGTTGGGGGTCGGTGCGGCCGCGTATCTGTCCGAAATCGCGTCCCCACGAATCCGCACGATCAGTTCGTTCCTCCTCGAACTGCTGGCCGCGATTCCCAGCGTGATCTTCGGCTTCTGGGCCGTCGAGTTCCTGGCGAAGCGTGGCCTCGCGCCGACTTACGACCTGCTCGGCCTGACGCACCAATCGGGGGAAGGGATCGTCGCGGCCGGGTTGGTCCTTGCGGTGATGATCCTGCCGTACATCACGGCACTGAGTTTCGACGTGTGCCAGGCAGTGCCACGATCGCAGCGGGAAGGTTCGCTCTCGCTCGGCGCGACTCGTTGGCAGACGATCTGGAACGTCGTGCTCCCCTACGCACGGCCGGGGATCATCGCGGCGTGTGTGCTGGCACTGGGCCGCGCCATCGGCGAAACCATGGCGGTCACCATGGTCATTGGGAATGCCCAACACCTCGACTTATCGCTGACGGCAACAGGCGACTCGATCCCCAGCATTATCGCCAAGCAACTCCACGAAACGACCCCCGGCGATCCGAAACGCTCGGTGTTGATCGCGCTCGGGCTTGTGCTGCTGACGATCACGCTGTTCATCAACGTGCTGGCCCGTGGAATGCTGATGTGGTGGGCATCGAAGCCGCGTGCCCACAAGGGCAAGCCGATTCACGTGACCGAGACGACCGACCTGCCGCCACGCGATCCGAGAGACGCGGAAGCGGCGCGCCGCCGTGCCGGGAGGCGTGACCGCCTGATGACGCGGGTTCTCGCCGGGTGCCAGTTCCTCACGGTGGTGCCGCTGTTCCTGATCCTGGGGTACATCACCTACAAGGGTGCGGGACAGGTCACGGCCGCGTTCTTCACGAACCTGCCCAACGACAAGCCGCCGGGGTTGTATCACGCACTCGTCGGCAGCGTCACGCTCGTCGGCCTGGCTGCGGCGTTCGCCATCCCGATCGGGCTCACATCCGCGATTCTGCTGAGCGAATACCGCAACAACCGATGGGTGACGCCGGTGCGGTTCGTCGCGGAACTGCTCGGCGGTGTGCCGTCAATCGTGATCGGCGTGTTCGGGTACGCCATCCTCGTGTACCCGTTCTGGCTCGCACCGGGGGAACGCGGCTGGGGCTATTCCGCGTGGGCCGGCGGATTCGCACTCGCGGTGATGATGCTACCGGTGCTGATCCGGTCGTCCGAGGAGGCGATGCGGTTGGTGCCCAACAGTTTGCGTGAAGCGAGCTACGCTCTGGGCGCGAGCCGCTGGCAAACGGTGATGCGCGTGGTGATTCCGGCCGCGTTACCCGCGATCATCACGGGGGTGTTGCTGGCCGTGGGCCGCATTGCGGGCGAGACCGCACCGCTGATCCTGACTGCCCGCGGGTCGCAGTTCGTGGCACGCTCGCTGTCTGATGCAACGCCTTCGCTGCCGTACTATGTGTACGATTTCGCCAAACGGCCCGACGAGGCGCTGAAGAACCTCGCGTGGGCCGGGGCATTCATCCTGGTGGTGGTCGTACTGCTTCTGAACGTGGGCGTCCGGCTCCTGGCTGGCAAACGAGTCGTCGCCGCCGCCCGAGCCGATTGAGTTTCGTTCTCACCGCTTGAGGCGGTAGAACACAGCGTCGAGCTTGTCGGCGAAGTTCTTCGGAAGCGGAGCATACCGGAGATCAGTCGCGTACTTCTGGCCATCGTGAGTGGCCCATTCCAGGAAGTCAACGACCGCCTGATCGGGCTTTCCATTCTTGGGTAGCGGTAACAGCGCCCATGTTGCACCCGTGATGGGATAAGCGGTTTCAGACCTCTCGCCTGCCTTCCGATCCACCAGCGAAAACACGAGATCGTCTGGGATGGTGTTCCCCAGCGATGCGGCAGCCGCGGTCACGTTGTCGAACGTCGGCGGAATGACTGTGCCCTGTCGGTTCTTGACCAACCCGTAACGCAGGTTGAGTTGCAAGGCGTGCGAAAGCTCGACGTAGCCGATTGCGCCGACCGTGTTGTTCACGCCGTCCGTCACGCCATCGCTCTTGGGATACCCTTTCCCCACCGGCCATTTCACCGTCGTTCCCTTGCCCAATTTCGCCCAGTCCGTGCTGAACGCACTCAGGTAATCGGTCCAGATGTAGGTGGTACCACTGCCATCCGAGCGCTGCGTAACCGCGATGGGTCGGTGCGTGAGTTTGTCCTTCACGAGCGGGTTGTTGGCGAGTATCGCTTCGTCGTCCCAGTGGGTGATCTTCCCCAGGTAGATGTCGGCGAGGACGGGACCGGTGAAGATCAGTTTCTCCGTGCCAATCTCGGGGAGATTGTAGATCGGAACGACAGCCCCGAGAACAACGGGAATCTGGCGAACCTCGCGACCCTTGTCGGCAAGTTGTTTGAGCTGTGACGCAGTCAGCGGGGCATCGGTGCACCCAAAGGCAAGAGTTCCGTCGATCACCCCCTCGATACCCTTCGACGAGCCGATACTGGCATACTTCACGGTCGCGCCGGGCTTCTTGTACAACCCCGCCCAGTGATCCATGATCGGCCGAGCAAACGAGGAGCCGCCCCCACTGATCGTTGCCACCACTCCCGGAACAGGGTTCGGGGTGGGGTTCGGATTCGGGTTGAGTTCTGGGTTTGGCTTGGGCACCTGGACCACGGGCACAGGGCGTGACGCGGGCGACTCCGGCCAGAACGCCACAGCGAGACCAACGATGGCGAATACCGCAAGACCGCCGCCGATCCAGTACGCCTTGGGAATGCGCCGGCGTTCGGGGTGCATGGGCTGGCGATTCGCTTTCGCTTCACTGACAACCACCCTGGCGGTTTCGACCTGGCCTGCGGGTGTGTTCTGGCTTGCCTCCGACACCGGTCCGACGCGAATGACGCCGGACTCGACCCGTGGAATCGAGCTCCTGCCAGACGCCCCTTGCGGTCCGAGTGGGACAGTCACCGGACCCGATGCCGAACCCGTTTGCACCACCGAGATGGTGGACGTCATCCCGGTCGAGGGCGGTGCCGTGGGAGCCGGACAAAGCCCCAGTCGGTAGGAGTTCGCCGTGATTTTCGGCATCGACTTCGATGAGGGTGGCCCCGGCGGAACGACGGCAAACTGCGTCAACGCCTGCGCGACCTCGGCGGGGGTCTGGAATCGGTCCTCGGGCTTCTTCTCCAACATCCGGAACACGATGGTTTCCAGTGCTTCCGGCACATTGAGAGCGTGCTTCCGAATCGGGGTGGGTTTCTGGAACTGGTGGGCCATCATCTTCTGGGTGAACGCGTCAGACTCGAAGACCATTTTCCCGGTGAGCATGTAGTAGAGCGTGCAGCCCAGGCTGTAGATGTCGGCTCGGATATCGACTCGACTACTATCTACAGCCTGTTCCGGAGCCATGAAGTCGGCTGTCCCAAGAATCACGTTCGCGTCGAAGCGCTCGGTGAGACCCTGATTCCGGTGGCTATCGGCCCGGAAGCGTGCGAGCCCGAGATCGAGCACCCGAATTGTGCCGGCCCGGTCGAGGAGAAGGTTCGAGGGCTTGATGTCGCGGTGGATCAAGCCAGCTTCGTGGGCGTGCTGCAACCCCTCGGCCGCCTGGCGAATGTAATCCGCAGCGTTGATGGGTTCCAGAGCGCCCTGTGCGGTCACGTACTTGTGAAGATCAACCCCATCCACGTACTCCATCACCATGAACGGCGCACCGCGGGTCTGATCGACGTCGAAGACCTGCGCGATGTTCTTGTGGTTGAGTGTGGCAACCGCTCGCGCCTCGCGATAGAACCGCTCGATTCCACCCTGTGTAGCCGGGCCATTCGCCGATTCTGGTGTCGCCACTCGCAACACCTTAACCGCAACGAGGCGTTGGAGAATGAGGTGTTCACAGAGGTAGACCCGCCCCATGCCGCCGGTGCCGAGGTGATCGAGGATCTTGTATTTCGCCGTCAAAAAGAAACCCTGCGGCCGCCCTTTCAGGAGTACCTTGGCCTGAAAGGGTGTCAGCAGCCGATCCTGCACGAGACGCGTGGCAACGGTCACGGCAGTCACGTTGTCACTCACGAGCCTTCGGTACGGCGTCAGGCGTTCGTTCGAAAGGAGCTGACTCGCTTCCGTCACTCGGAGGAACTCGGTAGCTGTGGTCTCAGTCAGCATGGGCGTGGCGGGGTATTAGTGAATGAGGGCGGTCGTTCGCGATGCTTCAAAGTTAGAAGCCGCTGGCGAGTACCACGTGAAGCGGATGTGAAGAGCTGGGGAAATACCCAAGATGTGGGCGAGAATTCCGCCCCGACGCGAGTGACGTGCTTGAAATGACTGGCTAGCGTTGGGTTTGGTTGAGCGCCAAAGGCTCAACCAAACTCACTTATGCGAGATCAAAGGGGGCTTAAACGAAGAGCCGCGGTTCACACCGCGCCAAGAGCCAGTGAGCAGTTGTGGCCACCAAAGCCGAAGCTGTTTGAGAGAACTTTCTTCACGCGAACTTCGCGGGCGGTGTTCGGGATGTAATCGAGGTCGCAGCCCGCTTCGACATCCTGGTTGTGCAGGTTGATCGTGGGGTGCAGAATCCCGTATCGCAGACTCAGGGCACACGCAATGGCTTCGACGCCGCCGCTGGCTCCGAGCAGATGCCCGATCATGCTCTTGGTGCTGGAGATCATCACTCGTTTGGCATGGTCGCCGAAGACGGACTTCACGGCCTTCGTTTCGGCCACGTCGCCGAGGCCCGTGCTGGTGCCGTGAGCGTTGATGTACTGCACTTCGGGGGTGTTCCAGCCCGCGTCGCGGATGGCCGCTCGCATGGCTTCGGCTGCGCCGATGCCATCTTCGTGAGGTGCGGTGATGTGGTAAGCGTCGGCGGTGTTGCCCGATCCGCAAACCTCGCCGTAGATCGAGGCGCCGCGTGCTTTGGCGTGTTCGTACTCTTCAATCACCAACACACCGGCCCCTTCGCTCAGCACGAATCCGTCGCGATCCTTGTCGAACGGACGGCTTGCGAGTTGGGGTGCGTCGTTACGTTCCGATAGGGCCTTGCAGGCGATGAAGCCGCCGAGCCCCAGGGGGGTAATGGCCGCTTCGCTACCGCCGGTGACCATGATGTCGGCCTGACCGCTCCGGATGGCAGCAAGCGAATCGCCGATGGCGTGTGCAGCGGAAGAACAGGCCGTGGAAACAGTCGTGTTTGGGCCACGGAGCCCGAATTTGATCGAGATATTGCCGCTGGCGGCGTTGGCGATCATCTTGGGGATCAGGAACGGCCCGAGGCGGCTTGGCCCTCGCTCGGCGAGAGTTTTTGCACCATCCTCGAGTTCATTCAACCCACCAATGCCACTGCCGAAGATACACCCACAGCGGAATGCTTCTTCTTTCGCGAAGTCGAGACCGCTGTCCTTGACCGCCTCGGTGGCGGCGACGATTGCGAATTGCGTGAAGCGGTCTGACCTGCGCACGTCGCGATGATCCATCGCTCCGGTTGGGTCAAATTTCTTCACCTCCCCAGCGAACTTGACCTTGAAGTCGGTCGTGTCGAAGAGAGTGATGGGCGCGATGCCGCTGTTGCCGGCGAGCAGGGCTCGCCAGTACGTTGGCACATTCAGTCCGAGGGGGTTTACAGTCCCCAACCCGGTGATCACCGCCCGTCGGCGCGTCATGGGAGTGGTCACGGCTTCACTGTGCGGGCTTGTTCTTGATGGCGGTTTCGATGTATTCGATCGCTTCGCCTACGTTCTTGATCTTCTCGGCTTGATCGTCTGGGATCTGGATGTCGAACTCTTCTTCCAGTTCCATGACGAACTCGACGATATCGAGCGAGTCGGCACCAATGTCCTCGATGAACGTGGTGGCTCGCTTGATCTTTTCTTTGTCGTAGGCGAAGTGGTCGCTGACGATGGCGATCACGCGTTGCTCGACGGACACTTCACAGCCCTCCGGACGGTGGCGCTACGGTGACATTGGCGAGCCACCGTGAGTCCCGCGGCCCGGGTCGGCTCCGACCGACCCCGCGGCACCAATGGTATTTCGTTCACACGCTCCGGGTGGGAATCCGGTGCGTGGGGTGGGAGGACACTTTACGTGGTTCCGACCCTTGGGCAGACTTTACTGACACGAGGCGGAAAAGGAAAGGCCACCGGCCCACAGTGGCAATTTCCAGCTCCAAAATCCGAAGGTTTCGCCCAATATTCGGCCGAACCGTCGGCATCAATCCACTTTCACTTCCAACAACAATTCTTGCGATACCCACAGGCCGTCACGCCGTGATGTTCCGGATATCGGCTTTGCGGTTCACTCGCTTGACGAGGCTGGCCAATACTCGCCCTGGCCCGATTTCGTAGAACCGGTCCACGCCATCAGCGAGCAGTGCCCGCATGGTGTCTTCCCACCGCACCGGGGAAAGTACCTGTTTTACGAGCAACTGGCGGATCTCGCTCGGATCTGAGTGCGGTTTGGCGTCCACGTTCGACCACACGGGAACCGTCGGAGTCGAGAGTGTAACCCCTGCCAGCGCAGCCGCGAGTTTTTCGTCGGCTGGTTTCATCAGAACCGTGTGAAACGCACCAGCAACGGGCAGTCGAACGGTGCGAATACCACCCTTCTCGACGCACAGTTTTTCGATCCGCTCTATGGCAGGCAACACCCCAGAGAGTGCCGTGTTCCCTGGGCAGAGATAATTGGCCATCTCGAGCATTCCGGCGGAGCGGGCCTCAATCACGAGCGCCTCAATGTCCGCGAGATCCAGGCCAAGCACACTCACCATGCCGGACGAAATTACTTCGGCGGCGTCCTGCATGGCTCTGCCGCGAGCCTGGACGACCTTCAGGCCGTCTTCGAAGGTCATAACCCCGGCGAACACGAGGGCGGTGTATTCGCCCAGGCTCAGACCCGCCGTGGCGACCATGCTGGCTGCTGCGTCGGGTTCGGCAATCTTGAGTTGTTCGAGGGCCGCCAGGCTGGCGACGAAGATCGCGGGCTGGCTCACGTCAGTCGCGTTCAGGCGTTCCGCCGGGCCGTTCACGCAGACGCCGAGGAGGTCGTAGCCGAGAATGTCAGCAGCCCGATCGAACAGAGCTTTCGCAGCGGGAACCGTGGCACACATTGGCCCGGCCATCCCGACCGTCTGTGCACCCTGACCTGGAAAGAGAAACGCGGTTCTCGCCATGATCTGATCCTCACAACAGTTTAGCCGCGACCCGCAGGGGAGCGTGAACGCTCCCCTGCGGGTCGCGGCTAAACACGCTCGCACGTCACTCTTCTTTGGGCAGTGCTTCGACCTCAGCCACGATCGCGTCGTTCACCTTCTCGCGAACGCCGGTGGCGGCCACGCCAATCGCGTTGGCGATGGCACGCTCCTTGGAACTGCCGTGGCAGATGATGCACACGCCATCGACGCCCAGCAGCGGGGCACCCCCGAATGCGCTGTAGTGGTACTTCCCGAGCAAGCCCTTCACCGCCGCGGTGCCCTTGTCTTTTTCAGTGTCGAGTGCACCGAGCACGTCCTGGTTCACCAGGTTCATGACGAACTCGAAGACGCCCTCGCAAAGCTTCAGCACAACGTTTCCAGTGAATCCGTCCGTAACCACAACATCGACGGTCCCACGGTGAATGTCGCGGCCCTCGATGTTCCCCACGAACCGATCCCGCAGCGCACTGGCGCGGAACATGTCGTAGGTCTTCTGGACGAGATCGTGCCCCTTGCCCTCTTCCTCGCCGACATTCATCAGACCGAGAGTTGGCTCCGCAATCCCCAGGATTTTGCGGGCGAACACTGAGCCCATGACACCGTATTCGAGCAGATGGCGGGGCTTCGGAAATACGTTCGCGCCGACATCGACGATGATGCACCGGCCGCGTGCGGTGGGCATGATCGTGGCGATTCCAGGCTTCTGAATGCACTTGATGAACTTGCGCGTTTTCATCGCGCCGACGACGACAGCCCCGGTGTTGCCGGCACTCACGAGACCTTCCACGTTCCCCTCGGCCAGCATTTGCCAGCAGCGGAAGATGGAGGCGTCGGGCTTCTTGCGAAGAGCGTCGGTCGGCTTTTCCTTCATGTCCACGAACTGAGGCGCGTGGACAATCTCAATCCGGTCCGTGGGGGCGGATGCAGCCGCGAGGAGAGCTTCGATCTGGGCTTGATCGCCGACGAGGGCTACGGTGAGGTCGGGAATCGCTTTGACGGCGAGGACGGCCCCGGCCACGTTTGGACCGGCTCCGTGGTCACCGCCCATCACGTCGAGGGCGAGCCGCATTGGCTTCTCACTTCTTCTTGTCTTCGGCTTCCTTCACGACCGCTTCGCGGCCCTGGTAAAACCCACACTCTGAGCACACCCGGTGAGGCAACACTGGCTCGTTGCACCGCGGACAGAACTGAATCTGCACGGGAACGATATGGTGGTGGCTCCGGCGGGTGCCTTGCTTGGCGTTGGAGGTTCGTCTTTTCGGAACTGCCATCACGGTTCTCGCAGTCAGACCAAAATTCGGAGTAAGACGGTCATGCTAGGACCGCTGCCACTTACTGTCAAGCAACCCACGAGACCGCGATTGCGTGCCGTGCGACTACCTGAGGCGTATCGTGAAGGGTAAGGTACACCTCTCGACCTGAACGGACAGGGGAACGCAGCGTTCTCGCAAAGGGGCACAACGGATGGATCATCTTTGGGCACCGTGGCGGTTGGCTTACGTCGCCGCTCCGAAGGAAAAGCCCGCGACACCCAGAAGCGATTGCTTCATGTGTCACGCCGTGGCAGCAACCGACGACCGCGCCAATCTCCTCGTCTACCGCTCCGAACTGTCGGCTGTGGTGCTCAACCGATTCCCGTACAACAACGGTCACCTGCTCGTCTGCCCTCGTGCGCACAAGGGCCGGTTCAACGAACTCACGCCCGAGGAAATGCTCGATTTGCAAATCGTTGTGGGCAAAATGATTGCGATAATCGAGAAACGGATGAGGCCCGACGGCTTCAACGTGGGGTTAAACCTGGGACAGTCGGCGGGGGCGGGCGTTCCCGGGCACTTACACTGGCACATCGTGCCACGCTGGAATGGCGACGCCAACTTCATGCCCGTCGTCGGCAACACGAAGGTGATCTCGCAATCCCTCGACGCACTGTACGACTTGCTGTTGGAAGAGTTAACGACGAGCCACGGATAAGCCAGAACCGAAATCGACACAGGGCAAGCAGTTAGTTCTCGTTGCGTGCGAAACTCCGGGGTATAACAAAGTCGTTGCTTGATTCCGGGCCACTTACCCACCCCACGTCCGGAACCAATCCATTCGTCCGGAAGAAAGTGCATCAGAACAATTTGTTGCCATGCATGAACCGCATCAAGTGATTCGCCCGCAGACAGTTACGCAACCGGGTTGTGTGCCGGAATGGCGATTCCTCTCCGAGACCAAGTCCGAATCATGCGAGACATGAACACATGTGGACGCTCACAGAACCCACCCAGTTGGTTTGTGTTTCGTAGCCTTTAATTTTCTGATCCGTGGCTCGTTTGGGTTTTCTCCGACATGTCCCATCTCCCCCTCTCTGCCGCGGATCTGCAAGCATTTGAAGATAGCTGGCTCGCGCCCTACGCAATGCCGTCGCGGGCCAGTCGCGGCCGACGGCACCCCGAACCCGCCCACGATTACCGCTCTCTCTACCAGCGAGACCGCGAGCGAGTGGTTCACTGCACCGCCTTTCGCCGCATGACAGGGAAGACGCAAGTGCTCGTCGCCAGCGTCAACGACCACCACCGCACCCGCCTCACGCACACGCTCGAAGTCACGCAGATTGCCCGTACCGTTGCCCGGCGATTGCGCCTCAACGAAGACCTGACGGAAGCCATCGCCCTCGCCCACGACATCGGGCACCCGCCGTTCGGGCACGCCGGGGAAGATGCTCTGGATGCGTGCCTCAAGGAACACGGCGGATTCGACCATAACTTGTTTGGCCTGCGGCGTGTCGATGAGCTGGAAGAGCGTTACCCGCAATTCCCCGGATTAAATCTATCGTTTGAAGTTCGGGAAGCGTTCGTCCAACATAGCGGCAGGTTCGATGCTCCCGAGTGTGCCGAGTTCCGTGGTTGCGGGCGTCCTTTACTGGAAGCGCAGGTCGTCGATGTCGTCGATTCACTGGCGTACGACACGCACGACTGCGACGACGCGCTCGGTCTGGGCTTCATCACCATGCAGGAACTCGCCCGCGTGGAGTTCTGGGCACGGGCCACCGAACGGGTTCACGGCCACACGCCGGGGCTCAGTGGCCACCCGTTGCGAGTTGCGGTCGTCCGAGAATTGCTCGCCTGGCAAGTAACTGACCTACTTCATGAAACGGTTCGGCGGATACAAGAAGGAAATATTCGTTCGCCTGAAGATGTCCGTGCCGCGTCCGAACCACTGGTGGGATTCACTCCGGAGGTCCGGAAGCTCAAGGCCGGACTCGAACGATTCCTCCGCGAACGCGTTTACCGCCACCATCGCGTCTTGCAGATGACTGCAAATGGCAAACGAGTGTTGCAATCTCTCTTTGCGGAATATGTACGAAGTCCGGAACTTATGCCCGAGAAACACCTTCGAAGGTGGGTGGGCGCAAACAACGTCATCGGGCCACCACCCCCAGACTGGGTCACCGCCGCTCGCAAGCCGTTGCCCAGGCTGGAAAGTGTTGTGGGCGATTATCTTGCTGGGATGACGGACCGATATGCCCAACTTGAATACCGCCGTCTGTTTTTGCCGTCGATAGAATTATAGAATCAAGATTCGGGTACCAAAATCAGGCGAAGGCGAATAAATCATGCTTGAGTCGCAATGCCTGACCACTGGTTGAAAGCACCTGAATTACGATCGCCAGCATTATTTTGACAACTGACACTTGAGGTTCTCCATGCTCCTTTGGCTTATCCGCGGAGCGTACATCGCTCTGGTTGTGGGTTTGGCGGTCTTCGCGGCGACCGTCTTCGTGAATGAGGATGGTCGCGCAACCACGAACGTGATTGTCGTTCCACTTGGGATCCTCGTGTTCAGTGGCTTCGTCCTGTTCACCGACATCCGCGAGAAGCAGAAACAAATCACGACAATCTCCGCAATCTACTTCGGCCTGCTCCTCGGGTTGCTGCTGGGCTACCTCTTCTCGACGGGGCTCGAACCCATTCTCGAATCGGCGTTCAAAGAGCAGCCGCAGATGCTCAAACTCAGCCGGGTGCTGATTACCGTGATTTGCTGCTATGTGACGATTTCAACGCTTCTCCAGACTAAGGACGAATTCCGCTTCATTATCCCTTATGTCGAATTTGCCAAAGAGGTGAAGGGCGGGCGCTCACTCGTTCTCGACACGAGCGTAATCATCGACGGCCGAATCGCGGACGTGTGCGATACTAAATTGATCGACACGCGACTCATCGTGCCGCGGTTCGTGTTGCAGGAATTGCAGGCCATCGCGGACAGTGCCGACAAGCTGAAGCGGAACCGCGGGCGGCGTGGCCTGGACATTCTGAAGCGGCTCCAGACCAACCCGAAGATCGAACTCCAGATGCACGACGGGAACGTCGCGGAGTTGCGGACCGGGGAGCGGATTCGAGTCGATGAACGGCTCGTTTTGCTCGCGAAAGCGATCAACGCACGGGTAGTGACCAACGACTTCAACCTGAACAAAATCGCCCAACTCCAGGGTGTTGATGTCATCAACCTGAACGAGCTGGCGAACGCGATGAAGACGGTCGCGCTGCCGGGCGAGGCGATGAATGTGCGGGTCGTGAAGGCCGGCGATCAGGTTGGCCAGGGCGTCGGCTACCTCGAAGACGGCACCATGGTGGTGATCGAGATGGGACGGACGCTGATCGGACAGGAGGTCATGATCGTGGTGACGAGCGTACTTCAAACGCCGGCCGGTCGGATGGTCTTCGGCCGCCCGGATCAGCGAACGAGCGGTTCGCACACACCGTTACCCGGCGGGGTTGGTGCGGTTGGTGGTGGGATCGTGAGCGGCGCTCCGGGCGACTCCCGGAACGCGACCATCGACCCGCCGAAGGGTGCCGAGACGGGCGGGAAATCCTGACGTTGAACCGCAACCGAACGGGAGCGGGCGTTGGGTGCCACGCTCCTGCTCGGTCGCGATTCAACAGGGGGATTTCCGATGTTGCGGTTCATCTTGCTTGGCACTTCGTTCGCCGGGATCGGCGCGTTCGGATGGGCGGTCGCCCAGTCTCCAAGTACTCCCCTGTCGGAGCAAAAGAAAAGCAACTCAGCGGACTCCGGGGCACTCCCCCCCGGAGCCTCCGACGTGGAACTCGTCGAGCGAGTCATTGCCGCACGCAAGGAGTACGAGGCCAGCTTGAAGGTGCTTCACGAGCACTACGTGAAGCACGGCGAGAAGCTGCGGAGCCAGTGGACCGAGGCCGAGTTGATGGGCCACCACATGCTCTTCAAGCCGTCGTACAACCTGGACGTGAAGGACGTGCCGCCGCCGAGCCTGGAAGCGAAGGTGAACGTCCGCGAGGCGAACGAACTGTTCCGCATGGCGATGGAGTACAAGGGGAAGGGACTCGGCAGCGATTACATCCTGAATCAGCGGCGTGCCGAGATTCTGTTCCGCGAGATCCTCGAAAAGTACCCAAACTCGGACAAGATCGGGGACGTGGCGTACCAGCTTGGCGACCTGTACGAAGGCCGTGCGTACAAGCAGTACGACCGGGCGGCGAAGTACTACGAGCGCTCGTTCCAGTGGGTACGCGGCAACCGCACCGACGCTCGTCTACGGGCCGCGACGCTTTACGACCGGCAGTTGAACGAGCGGGCCAAGGCGATCGAACTGTACCGCGAAGAAATCGCCCACGACACCGACTCGGAGCGAATCAAGCAGGCGGAACGCCGCCTCGCCGAGTTGTCGGGTCCGCGAAAGTGAGTGTCATCTGATCCGAGGCTCGGGCGGCAAGTTTTCTTCGTTTTGAAGCCGCGGAT